>JAZRBU010000027.1:0-77864 GCA_045635265.1 Akkermansia sp. | reverse complement strand
GTTCAGCGTGGTTTCAGACCAGCTCTTGAGGAAGCCGTTGAGCACCTCCAGCACCTTAGCTTCACCGGCGCCGCCGGAGACAAGCCCGGTGGGAGCGCCGCTCTTGGTCTGCTTGAGGTCATAGAACGTACCGACCAGAGCAGAACCGCCGGCGGAACCGGAGCCGAGGCCTAGACCGTCTTCACCCAAGCCGTCACCAAAGCCATCGCCCAGGCCCATGCCCAAATCCATGGAGACACCCACGTCCATGCTGTCATCCATGGGGATATCTACTTCTGCCATGGCCACCGGGGCCGCAGAGGTAGACACAATCACCGAGAGTGACACGTCTGTGGAGGGAGAGGAAGCCTTGGAAGAAAGCTGCTGCGTGGTGGGCTCATTTTTTGGGGGGGCATCCTGTGCCGTGGGGACATAAGCCAGGAACTCTGCCGGATCTTCTGCGGCGATAAACACCACGGTGAGGGTCAGAATCAGACCGCCGCCACCGACGAACAGGATGCAGGCCAACAAAGAAGAGAGCTTGTTGCGCAGCGATGCGCGGCGCATCTCGCGCTCTGCCTCTTCACTCATCTGAATGTGGATTGCCATAGTTTAATGTATCGGTTAGAGTTTAATCAGGTATTAAAATTTGCTGATGTTTTTCATGTAGCACGAGCAGGATAGGAATTCGAGCCAAAAATGCGCCCCCAGTGTTACAATTGTGTTACAGACTAACCGCAAAAGCATTCCGACAACAGAAAACACACCTTTTGAACAGAAAAACGCCTACGCGACAGGATGAAAGATTGAGTTTCAGCGACGGAGTGCTATAATGAGCGGCAACAAGACAAGCATACAAGACCATGGCAGAACGCATCCCTGTACGCAACCCGAATGAAATCAGCAAACTGCGCAAAGCCGGCGAAGTTTCGGCGCGCATCCTGATGGAGCTCATGCCCATCATCCGTCCCGGCATCACCACCAAGGAGATTGACGACTATGCAGCGGAGCTGTTCCGCCGAGAGAAATGCGGCAACGCTTTCCTGGGCTACTGCGGTTATCCCGGGCAGCTCTGTATCTCTGTCAATGAGGAAATTGTCCACGGCATCGGCGGTTCCCGCGTCATTCAGGACGGCGACATCGTGAGTCTGGACTGCGGCGCCGTTGTGGACGGCTGGTATGGTGACAACGCCATGACGGTTCCCGTGGGCAATGTGAGCGAGGAAGCCCGCCGCTTGCTGGCCGTGACGGAGGAAGCCCTCTTCCGCGGCATTGCTCAGGCCAAACAAGGCAACTCCCTCATGGAGGTATGCGGTGCCATTGAAGACTTCGTCAAGCCTTTCGGGTTCGGCATCGTGCGCGACTATGTAGGGCACGGCGTAGGACGGCATCTGCACGAGGAACCACAGATTCCCAACTATCGCCCGCGGTATCCCCTTCCCCGCCTCAAGAGAGGCATGATTCTGGCCATCGAACCCATGATTAATCTGGGCACCTACCGCATCAAGGTATTGGAAGATGACTGGACCGCCGTCACGGCAGACGGCTCCTGGTCCGCGCACTTTGAGCACATGGTGGCCGTGGGTTCCCACGGTGGGGAAATCCTGACGGAGCGTCCCCGCATTGCCCTGCCGGAGCAGCTGGGTATCACCCTGTAAATCCGGCCGCACGGCCAACTGTTTTTCCGCTGCCGCAGTACGGGCTTGAAGAAGCCTACTGCGGCAGTTATCTTTTTAGACAGTATGAGACACCGTCTTTTTATTCTTTTGCTGGCAGGCACGCTGATTCTGTCCACGGCAGCTCTGCAAAACACGGCGCAGGCCACCCCCTTTGCCGGCGGCACCGTTCTGGGCAGCATCCCGCTGTGGGAGCTAAGAGCCGCCATCCCCTTCGGCATCTTCTGTGCCGGACTTTTTGTTGCCCTGGTCGGCATGGCGGCACAGCTTCTGCGCAGCTGCCTTCTTTCGGCTGGGAGAGGCGACACCTGCACCTCCCACTGCGCCGGAAAGACGGCCACCGCCGCGCTCTGGAGCGGCTGGCCGTTTGTGGCCTGCTGTATGGGCACGCTCCTGTACATTGTGCCGGAATACTTCATCCCGGAAGCCGCCGCCGCACAGCCCAATCATCTCAGCACGCTGCGCCCGCTGCTGACGTACCAGCTGTATACGGGAATCGGGCTCATGGTACTTTGCCGCATAGCGGAGCTGTTTTTCCCGGGACGCAGATTCACCGGCATCTTCTGCCTGCTCCCGGTCATCCTCACCCTGCTCAGCACGGATCTTTTCTGGGGTGGCGGCAGAGGGTTCCTGCTTCTCATTGCTGCGGGCTGCACGGCAGTGCCGGCACTGGTTTGCCGAGGACTCGGGGGGCGTCTCATCGGCGGGCTGATGTTGCTCACCGCTGCAGCTGCATTTGCCGCAGTACTGCAGCCTAGGAATTCCGGGGGAGTCTTCCCTGTCGGCACGGCGGACTATGTCTGTTACGGCATCTCTCTGGCAGTATTGAGCGGTCTGTTTGCCTTCAAGTTCGTGGAATTGAGTCACAGAAAACACCCCTGACAACTCCCGCTCCGCGGAAAAAAAGCAGCCTGTCCATTTCCGTTGTTGCAATGCGAAAAAAAATGTGCTAGAAATAGAACGTATTTATACATTAATTTTTCCGTAAAGACATGGCCACTCCTAAATTGAAAATCAACGCAGCGCCTACCGCGCCGCGCCGCTCTCTCGTCAGTTCCGGCCCCGCACCTGCCAACCGCGTCAAGCTCAAAGGCTCAGACGGCAAGGCCATCACCCCCAAGACAAAACCCGCTGCTCCGGCAGAAAAAGCACCGGCGCCCAAGGCTGAAGAAATCCCGGCAACGCCCGTAGCCGCCGCTCCGGCAGCAGAGGCAGAAGCCGCCGCCAAGCAGGCCGCCGCTCAGGCTAAGGCAGCAGAAGCGGAAGCAGCCCGCAAAGCACAGGAGGAATACCAGCGCCAGATGGAAGAATACAACCGCCAGATGGAGGAGTATAACCGCCAAATGGCAGAATATGAGGCCGCTCAGGCAGCGGCGGCAGCTGCAGCCGCCGCCCAGGAGCCCTCCGCAAAAGCAGTAGAAATTCCCTTGAACGCCCCCGCTACTGCCGGTGCTGAGCAGGAAGCGCAGGAAAGCGCTGCCGCCGTTGAGCAGCTCATTGCCGGAGCTCCGGCTCCGAAAGCAAAAATCAAGTCTTCCAAGCCTGCGGGCAAGACCGGTGCCCTTGTTGCCGGCGGCACTGCCCCCCAAAAGAAGAAAAAGAAGAAAGCAACACTGAGCCCCGAGGAGGAAGCGGCAGAAGCAGAAGCCGCCGCACGCGATGCCTATCTGGCAGAGCTGGAACGCCAGGCCAATGCCGTTCCCGTGTGGAAAAAACTTCCGTTCATCATCGGTGTGGGCGTGCTGATGGTAGCCGCAGGCTGCTGTACCTGGTACGTCATCAACGAGAACGCCAAGCAGGAACGCATCCAGCAGCACCGCGCCTATATCAAAACCCTTCTGCACCGTGCACAGGCCATCAACCAGCAAGGCGTGGACACGCTGGCAGATGCCAAGGCAAAGAACGTGGATATCACCTGTACCAAGAAGGATGCCAAAGCTCTCATGGATGTGATTGTGGATCCGTTTGCGAAGAGTGAAACCGGTTCCAACCTCTACGGCAACGACCCCATCAAGACCGTGGGTTACACCTCCTGCCTGCTGCTGGGGCTCGCCGCTGAAAACGACCCCGAAATCTGCAAGTATATCTTCGACATCGTTGCCAAGAAGTGTGACAAGATTGACTCCGGTCTCTTCCGCTGGCTTCTGCAGCGCATTGCCGTTGCCGGCAACAACGAAGTGAACACCCACTTGCGTAAACTTGCCGATGCGGTCAGTGCCAAACCTCAGTGGGCAGGCAAGGCCAAATCCCTGGCTGCCGTGTGGGAATGCATCGGTCTGCGCGTGGGCAAGGATGATGTACCTGAACTGTTGGCTATTCTGAGCAATGAAGATGTAGACCAGCAGGTGGCTCACACCATCAGCATCTGTCTGGACAACATCGTGCGCATGATGGACGACAGCCAGAAGGCAGAAAAAGCCGCCATCGGCAACCAGATTTTTGATGCACTTTCCCCGAAAATGCGGGATGGTGAGTGCTGTCTCATCATGGCCAAGGCATGCTCTGACAAGGCTCTGGCTCATTACAAGAACGAGCTCAAGGACACAGCCAACTGGGGCAAGGGCAAAAACGGCCTCACCTTCGTAAGCTACTGGGGTGATGACGACATTCTGGACTACGTGATGGAACTGCAGGAGCAGGCCAAGGGCAACGCAGACAATGAGGATGTCATCAAGCAGGTCATTGCCGGCATCTTCCGCCAGAACCGCGAACGCTCGGATGCCGATGCAGAAAAACTTCTCAAGATGTTCTATGAGGAGCCCTTCGCAGACACCACCGCTCTTCAGGACCTCATCAACAAGGTAGATCCCGACAGCTCTCTGTTCATCGGCGAAGGTCCGGAACTGGACAAACTCAAAAAACAGCATGATGAACTGAAGAAAATTCGCGCAGCCAAGCTGGACGTCATCAAGATGCTCGGCTCTCTGCGGGACTTCAAGTGGGTCACCAACCTACTGAATCGCTACAACTCTGATAAGGATTCTGATGTGGCTCTGGCTGCCAAGCAGGCACTCGAAAAAGTGGAAAAGAACACTGCAGACGAGCTGAAAGCACGCGAGACCTACAAGTCCAGAAACCAGTAAATCAACCTTTTCTCTCTCCTGCAGGGCTTACTACCTGCGCATTCGGGGGCTCCGCCGCAAGGTGGAGCCCCTCTGCCGTGTCAACAAAAATGAGCTTGTGACACAAAAAATGCAAGATTATGCTTGCCAAAAGAAAAAAAATATGTAGAATTGCCCCGTCGATATTACATCGAGCTGTAGCGCAGGCTGGTAGCGCGCTTCGTTCGGGACGAAGAGGTCGCAGGTTCGAATCCTGTCAGCTCGACTACTTTTGAACCCTATTTATCTCCGCCGAACGGCGGAAAACGGCGGTAAGCGCACCCCCGGAACACCTCATATTGGAGCCGGTTCCGGAAAACACCATCCCGCCGGAAGACGGGTTCACGGTGGGCACACCGCATGCCGCATCACCCGCGATTGTCCTGCCGGATTACGTTTCACACCAATCCAGAGATTATGTCAGGTCATAACAAATGGTCCAAGATTAAGTTCACGAAGGCAGCTGCCGACGCGAAGAAAGGTAAGATATTTGCCCGTTACTCCCACGAAATCACCCTTGCAGCCAAGAACGGCGGCGGTGATGTGGACACAAACCCGCGTCTGCGCGCCGCCATCGAAGGTGCCAAGGCCGCATCCATGCCCAAGGACAACATTGACCGCGCTGTCAAGAAGGGCACCGGTGAGCTGCAGGGTGCAGCCATTCAGGAGATGACGTATGAGGGTTACGGTCCTGCCGGCACGGCTCTGATTGTGGAAGTGGCCACGGACAACACGAACCGGTGCTCCTCTGAGCTGCGCACCATCTTCTCCCGCAACGGCGGCAACATGGGCACCCCCGGCTCCGTTGCTTACCAGTTCGACCGCAAGGGCGAGGTACGCATCAATGATGCCGCGCTGACGGAGGACGACGCCATGGAGCTGGCCATGGACTGCGGCGCAGATGAGTTTGAGGAAGGCGAGAGCGAGGGCGAGTGGGCCTTCATCTGCGGCCCCACGGACCTGCAGGCCGTCTCTGAGGCTCTGGCAGCCGCCGGCAAGAGCGTGACCGGCATGAAACTCATCTCCGTGGCTCAGAATCCCACCGTCATCAGTGATGTGGAGACAGCCCAAAAAGTCATGAAGCTCTACGAGCTGCTGGATGACTACGATGACACGATGAACGTGTTCTCGAACTTCGAAATTGACGAAGCCGTGCTGGAGCAGCTCTGATATTTGCCGCTCTGCCTCTTCTCTCACCTTTGTTCTTTTTCACAGAAAAAAAGCGGCGGGCAGGCCGCCGGATTGGTCAGCCCGCCGTTTTCTGAAGTTACACTTCATCTCCTTTCGCCGCCATGCGCGAACAAGACGATACACACAACAACGCACGTCCGCGTGTGTTCCGCAAGCACTACACCCGCCGTCCCACGGAACAGCGGGAAGGCAGCCACGAGCAACCTCAACAGAACCGCCGGTTCTCCGCATCCCAGCCGCGCCGCCAGGGCAAACCGCAGCGCCCCCAAATGCGGCAGCAGGAGCGGCTCGAAGCGCGCCGCAACAACATCGCCAAATACCGGGAGGTGACCAAACGTGAAAAGAATGCACAGGCACCCTCCCGCGCCTATGTTCCTGTGGGTGAACCGGAACCGCTGACCGGCATTCTGGAGATTACGCAGAAGGGATTCGGCTTTATCCGCACGGCAGACAACAACTGGGCACCGTCGGAAACAGCCATTTATGTGCCGGAGGATATCATTACCACCCACCGTCTGCGCCCGTATGTGCAGGTGAGCGGCATGGCCCAGCGTTATGAACGCGGGCACCAGCTCATCTCCGTCCAGCTGGTCAACGGGTTACCGCCTGAGCAGGCGGCAGCGGCACCGCACTTTGAAGACCTGCGCGCCGTCAATCCCACGCACCGGCTTTCCTTTGAGACCATCCCATCCCGCCACACCACACGCACCTTGGACCTCATGGCACCGGTGGCTCGCGGCCAGCGCGGTCTCATCGTTGCCCCGCCCCGCACCGGCAAAACAACGTTGCTGATGCATATTGCAGAGGGTGCTATGGAAAACTACGGCGAGGATTTGCACCTCATGGTGCTGCTGGTGGATGAACGTCCGGAAGAAGTGACGGAATTTAAGCGCCAGCTCCCGGGAGCGGAGATTTTTGCCTCCAGCAATGACAGCCCGGTGCGTGAGCACTGCCGCATTGCGGAAATGTGCATTGAACGCGCCAAGCGGCTCGTGGAAAACGGGCGGCATGTCCTCATCCTCATGGATTCCATCACTCGTCTGGCCCGAGCTTACAACAACGCGGAGCGCGGCAGCGGCAGAACCATGAGCGGCGGCATCGACGCCAAGGCACTGGAGACGCCCCGCCGTCTCTTTGCCGCCGCCAGAAACACCCGCACCGCCGGCTCCCTCACCATTCTGGCAACAGCACTTGTGGAAACCAACAGCCGCATGGATGAGCTCATTTTCCAGGAATTCAAGGGAACGGGCAACATGGAGTTGGTACTCAACCGCCGCATTGCGGAAATGTATATTTACCCCGCTGTAGATATCCTCAAGAGCGGCACCCGCCGGGAGGAGCTCATCCTGCCGGAACTGATGCTGGAAAAAGTGCGTCTCATCCGCCGTGGGCTGGCCAATTACAAGCCGTCAGATGCCATGGAGCGCCTGCTCTTCTTCCTGCGCCGCTGCCCCAGCAACGCGCAATTGATAATGGACATCAAATCACGCGCAAGCAACTGATGCTGAATCACGGCGACCGCCAACCCGGTCGCCGTTGTTGTTTTACGCCATCAGCAGGCGCAGCATGTCATCCGTGGAGACGCAGCGACGCAGCGCGTATTCCTGCTCCGCAGAAAAATCCGGGTAACAGAACGCCAGATATTTCTTCATACGGTTGCAATGACCCTTCTCCGTCCGGATCCCGAAAAGGATTTTCCCCGTTTCTTCCAGCAGAATACGGTAATATGCCCGCCGCTCGGCTTCATCCGGCGCAGCACCTCCCCGCAGCATACGGAAGAGGAAAGGATTGCGCACCACACCGCGCCCCAGCATCACCCCGGCAGCACCGGTCTGCTCCAGGCAAGATTCCACCGCTTCCGGCGTATCCAAGTCTCCGTTGGCTAAAACCGGGCACGGCATACAACGCACCGCACGTGCCACATGCTCAAAACGCGGCTTCCCACCATACAAATCCCTGCGGGTGCGGGCATGCACTGTCAGCATATCCGGCCGGGCTTCCGCCAGCAGCTCCAACAGAGCGGCAAACTCAGCATCATCCGCCCACCCCAGTCTGCATTTCACACTGAAGCGACCGGCAGGTACGGCGGCACGCAGAGCCAACAATACCTCCCGAAAACGCTCCGGCTCACGCAACAGGGCAGCCCCTGCCCCATGACGGTTCACCAGCGGCGACGGGCAGCCTGCATTCAGATTGATGCCGGAAATCGCCATTGTGAGCAGATGCCGGGCATCCCGCACCAGCGCGGCGGCATCACTCCCGGCCAGCTGGGCTTCAATCGGCACGCCCGTCTCATTCCCCTCAATACAGCGCAGATTCTGCTCTGCCAGCGCGCAGGTGGTCGGCGTGCTCCGGAAATAAGGCGTTACAAACAAATCCGGCAGCGTCTCCAAACGCGCCAGCGTCCGCATAAAAGCCAGGTCAGTCACATCCTGCATGGGTGCCAGAGCCAATATCATGCCGAGCATCGTACCACGTTGATAACATTCAGGCAATCTTTTCCAAAAAATATGCCAAATAAATCGGAATGAGCTTGACAAAAAGACAAGTACAGGGCATAAACGCGGACGCGCACGCGATAAGGCTCTGCGCATGATGAACGAAGACCAGAAGATACATGCTGTTTTCCCCTACCAGAATCTGTACGTCCGGCTTGCTGCTTGCCGCCTCTGCGGTATTGCTGTCCAACTGTAATTTCCACCGCGCGGCTCAGCCCTACGCCTTTGCCCGCCCGAAAATCAAGCTGTCTCCTACAGAAGCGGTGAGCACCGGACACTGGGATAAACCCGCCGGGCTTGAAGGTAAGCACCTCATCGTCATCGACACCGGGCTCCAGAAGGCTTATTACTACATCGGCAATCGCCAAGTGGGCTGGAGCACCATTTCCTCCGGCAAGGCTGGTCACGGCACCCCCAGCGGCACCTTCCCCGTGCTGGAGAAAGATATTGACCACAAGTCTTCCACATACGGCAGCGTGGTAGATGCCTCCGGCAAGACGCTGGTGGCAGACTACACGGCCGGTAACCCCATGCCCGCAGGCGGCATTTACAAGGGCGCAGCCATGAATTTCGGCATGAAACTGACCAACACCGGCATCTGGATGCACGAAGGCATCGTCACCTCTGCCCCGGAAAGCCACGGCTGCATCCGCCTGCCGCGCAAGATGGCTGAAATCTTTTTTGAAAACACTCCTGTAGGAACACCTGTCATCATTAAATAACCACGTTGCAAGCCATGAAAAACGCACCCTGCATTATTCTCTCTCTGCTGGCGGCTACACTGCTGGTGCTTCTGCCGTCCTGTCAGACCACTCCGGTCGCAACGCCGCCGGAAAACCAGATTCCGGAGCTGACAGCTTACGAGAAGTTCATCACCAACGGCTATTATCCGGAAACCATGGATATTTTCATGGATGACGCCCTCATGGCACGGGCAGATTCCTCCTGCCCCATCTACATCTGCCTCAGCCAGCAGCGCGGCAGACTCTATGTGGGTGATCAGGTAGCTGCGGACTGGCCTGTATCCACCGGTATTCCCGGGCGGGATACGCCGACCGGCAACTTCCGGGTGACCCAGAAGAAGCAGACCTACGCCTCCAACCGCTACGGCAAGATGTACGATGCCAACGGCAGATGCATCAACGGTGATGCAGACGCCTTCAAACACGCCGTTCCCGCAGGCGGCAAGTTCGTGGGCGCCCCCATGCCCAACTGGCAGCGTCTCACCAGTGATGGCGTGGGCATGCACACCGGCAAGGTGATTGCCGGGCGCCGCCTCTCCCACGGCTGCATCCGCACCCCGCACCGCATGGCAGTCAAACTCTTTGAAGTGACCGCTGTGGGCACCCGCGTGCATGTGATTGCATCACCGGAATCCACCTTCCCCACCGGAGAGGCTCTGCGCCGCCGCCTGTTTGAGAACAAAATAACACGCGCCAAGAACAAATCCGCCGGTGCGGTGTACCGGGCCTATACGGCCTCCCGCGGCGGGAACTGACAGCCCCCGGCACCATTCCCTTTCCCCTCCGGCTCCGCACAGACGGCGCCGGAGTTTCTTTTCTTGACATGCGGGGCATAATCTGCCAGAATTCCCGGCACAACATATGGACACCGACGGCATCATCTTCATCAATCGTTACACCGGGCAGAAAGAACGGGAAAAAGTGCTTGGGGAAGCCTCTCTGCGGTGGGTATACGGCACCACCACGGGCAAGCTGGCACTGCACCTGCTCATCAAACGCGCCTTTTTCTCCCGCCTGCTCGGCGCCATGAAGAACAGCCGCCGCAGTGCCCGCAGTCTGCCGGAATTCGTGCAGCAATACAACATCAACATGGATGAAGCTGCTCTTCCGCTGGAAGAATACAGCTGCTTTAACGATTTCTTCTTCCGCAAGCTCAAACCCGGTGCCCGCCCCGTGTGTGAAGGGGCTACAGTGGCGCTGCCCGCAGACGGCCGCCACAGCGCCTGGCAGGATGCCTCCCAAATCCGCAACGTGTTTGTGAAAAACCAGAGTTTCGACCTCCCTGCCCTGTTGGGCAGTAAAGAACTGGCGGCAAAATATGCCACAGGTGCCGTTGTGCTCTCCCGTCTCTGCCCGGTGGACTACCACCGGTTCCACTTCCCGACCGCCGGCGTACCGGAAGCCCCCGTGCGGATTCCCGGGCCGCTGGCCAGCGTCTCCCCCTACTGCCTGCGCCACAATCTCGCTTGGCTCTGGACCAACAAGCGAGAGCTGACCGTGCTGCACACGGAAGAATTGGGGGACGTGCTCTGCCTGGCCGTGGGTGCCACCGGCGTGGGTGCCATTTTCCAGACCTACAGCCCCGGGCAGCCCGTGGAAAAGGGCGCGGAACACGGCTATTTTGCCTTCGGCGGCTCCACGGTGATGACCTTTTTCGAACCGGGGCGGGTGCAGATAGCGCAGGACCTGCTGGAGAACACCGCCAACGGCTTCGAGACATTCGCCCGCATGGGCGATCTCCTGGGCACCGTTTGCTGATTTTTCCCGCAGCATAACAGATATTCTGCGTGACGTGCCGCGTTGCTTGTGTTACAATCAGCGCGGAATCCGCGTCAAAAATGATTACATCAGACTTTCTCGTTATCGGCAGTGGCGTGGCAGGACTCAGCTTTGCCCTGCGCGCAGCCGAACATGGTAAAGTGATCGTTCTCTGCAAGAGCGACCCTCTCGTCTCCAGCTCCGCCAAAGCCCAGGGTGGCATTGCTGCGGTGATGGACAAAAATGACACCTTTGAAGAGCACGTGGCCGACACGCTCGATGCCGGTGCCGGGCTTTGTGATGAACAGGTGGTGCGCACCATCGTAACGGAAGCGCCGGAAGCCATCCGTGAGTTGTTGAGCTGGGGCGTGGACTTCGATCAGGAAAAAGACGGCGAATTTGAGTTGGGACGCGAAGGCGGCCACGGCAAACGCCGCATTCTGCATGCCAAGGACACCACAGGGCTGGAAATCAGCTCCAAGCTGCTGAAAGCGGCTCAGCAGCATCCCAATATCGAGCTGCTGGACCACCGTATCGCCATTGACCTCATCACCACCGCCAAGCTGGGCTGCGTGACGGAGGACCGCGTGCTGGGGGCATACGTCCTCAATCCCGCAACGGGAGATGTGGATATTTTCCGCTGTGACCGCATCATGCTGGCCACCGGCGGTACCGGGCGCGTATACATGTACACTACCAACCCTGCCACCGCCACGGGTGACGGTGTGGCCATGGCCTGGCGCGCCGGGGCAAACATCTCCAACATGGAGTTCGTGCAGTTCCACCCCACCACTTTTTATAATCCCAAAAGCAGTGACCGCGAAGGACTCACCTTCCTCATCTCCGAAGCAGTACGCGGCGAGGGCGGCATCCTCCGCGGACCCAGCGGGCGGGAGTTCATGCAGAAGTATGACGAGCGCAAGAGCCTGGCACCGCGAGACATCGTGGCCCGCGCCATCAACAGTGAGATTCTGCGCACCGGTCACCCCTGCATGTATCTGGACATGACCCACAAACCCAAGGGCTTCATGGCAGAACGCTTCCCCTACATCTACGAAACCTGCAAGAAGCACGGTATTGATGCTGAGGTAGACATGATTCCCGTGGTACCCTCTGCCCACTACCAGTGCGGCGGTGTCCAGACGGATACCAACGGGCAGACTTCCCTGCGCGGCCTCTTTGCCGCAGGTGAGAGCGGCTGCACCGGTCTTCACGGCGCCAACCGTCTGGCCAGCAACTCCCTTTTGGAATGTGTGGTTGTCTCCAAGCGTGCGTTGAACACCATGCTCACCCGCCTGCCGCTGGCACACAAGATGGAGGAATACCCCATCCCGGAGTGGTGGCACGGCGACCGCGTTGCACAGGATGAACAGGCTATCCTCTACCACTGCTGGGATGAGGTGCGCCGCACCATGACGGACTATGTGAGCATTGTGCGCACCAACCGCCGCCTGCAGCGCGCAGCAACCCGCCTGCGCAACATCAACCGGGAAATCAATGAATACTACTGGGGCTACCGCGTCACACCGGAGATTCTGGACCTGCGAAACCTGGCACTCACAGCCTCTCTGATTGTGGATTGTGCCCTGCGCCGCCAGGAATCCAGAGGGCTTCACTACACACTGGACGCTCCGGACAAACTGCCCACCGCTCAGCCAAGTGTACTGCACAACTGGTAAACGGATTTATGTCTCGCATTCTGTGCCATCTCTGCGTGCTTCTGCTGCTTGTGTCCGCCGCAGCGGCGGATGCCCAGCAACGGGTGCGCCGCTCCGTCTCCGGCAGCCGCCTCACCCCCCGCGTGGCTTCTGATACCCGCCGCAGCATGTCGGAAGAACATCTGCGCACGGAAGCCATCAAGCACGGCCCAATCCGTCCCACGTTTGACCAGAGCCACCGCCGCAATTTCCCGGACCCCAAAACCCGCAAACAGGTACGGAGACCCGGTGCATACCCCTGGCATTTTGACATCACAGCCACCTATTTCTACATCGGCGAGCTGGCAACCGCACGCAATCCCGTGCCGAATACCGCCAGCAGCTGGGACAGCAAATGGAACGCCAACTACGGCGGCTATGATGACCCCAACCCGGCTAACCGTGACCCGGTGACATACGCCCCCAAAGCATTCACCCCGCAGCTCAACCCCTTCTACGTGGCACTGCCTTACAATGACATTGAAAAGGGCGGCCCCAAGCCGGAAGCATCCAAGGTAATCCCCTGGTACCGCCGGGATAAGGAGGGCAAATACGAATCCGTCTGCCGCGGCACCTGGGTACAAATCTACTACAACGGGCGCTACTGCTTTGCGCAGTGGGAAGACTGCGGCCCTTTCAATACCGATGACTGGCAATACGTCTTCGGCGGCGCGCGCCCCAGAAACACCGCCAACAAATGTGCCGGTATTGACATCTCTCCCGCCGTCCGCGATTATCTGGGCATCAAAGGCGGCACGGCCACCGTGCACTGGAGGTTCGTGGAATTCGGACTCGTTCCCGGCGGCCCCTGGGCACGCTACGGAAAAGACAATCCCTTTGTGAATCCCGCCCTTAAAAAAGCCATTCGCAAATACCAGGACCGCTACCACATCTCCACCACTCCGACCACCACCACACGGAGCGGGCAGAAGCTCAAGCGCAAAGACTAATTTTCCCGATATGTTCCGCAACCTCATCTTCGACTGGTCCGGCACGCTCTGCGATGACCTGGCACTCACCATAGAGGCCACCAACTATGTACTGACTCAATACAACCGCCCCACCCTCAGCAGAGAGGAGTTCCGGGCAGAGTTCCAGCTTCCCTACCCGGACTACTATGCCGTGAAAACACCGGAGGCAAAGCTGGAAGATTTGGAAAACCACTATCGGCACGCCTTTGATGCCTCAGCGCTGCAGGTGACAGAGATTCCGCACGCACGCAACTTCTTGGAGTTCTGCCGTTCTCGCGGCATACGTTGTTTCGTGCTCACCAGCATGGACCCCAAGGCCTTTGATGAGCAATCCCGCTTTCTGAATCTGCACCATTATTTTGAGCACATCCACTCCGGCGTGCATAACAAGGAGCACTACATCCCCGGTGTACTCAGACAGCACGGGCTCAAGGCCGCAGAAACTGCCTTCATCGGCGACATGCAGCACGACATCAACGCCGCCCACTGCGTCGGCATCACCGGCATCGGCGTCCTCACCGGCTACAACAATGCAGAGCAGCTCTCCCAGGCCGCACCGGACATCACCGTACCCGACCTGAGCTACCTGCAACGCCTGCTGGAAAAAAGCCCCCTGCCCGCCGCAGACACCATCAGCATCCACTCGCTGGAGTTCACCTGCTGCATCGGCGTGCCGGAGGCAGAGCGTGCCCTGCCCCAGCGGCTCACCGCAAACATCACACTCACCCCGCCCTGCCCCTTCTCCGCCACCGCAGAGGATATTGCACGCACCATCTGCTACGATACCCTCTCACGCCGGCTCATTGCCATTGCACAGGCAGAACCCACCGTCCTTCTGGAGACGCTGGCAGACAAATTCGCCGCCTGCTGCGTACAAGAGTTCGGCGCCGTCCGCGCCACGGTAGAGCTCCATAAATACATACTCCCCAACACAGCCTCCGTCTCCGTCCGCACCACGGCGGGGAAATGACAGCTGTTGCCGGGGCGAATAAAAAACGGCAACCGAGTGAACGATTGCCGGGGTGAAATAAGTTTGCTGTCGGTCAGATGCTCCTGCGGAGATGATGGAGGTGCTTTTCCGCCTCCGCTCCGGAAATTCCGGAACAGGTGCGGTCTGCCCAGAGCAAATAATACTGAGAAATGCCGCCGGAACTGCGGGGGATGCGCTGTACCCAGGAATACCCGCTGTACAGAGAACGCACGGTGACTACTCGGCTGTTATCCATGGTCACCATGTAGTTGGGGTTTTCCACCTCCACCACATCATACCCGCAGGCAGAGCGTACCGGGAGCTGTTTTTCCGGGCCGCCGGAGGGGGAAACGCAGGATACCAGGCAGGAAGCCCACGCCGGCAGGCACAGCATCATCACGTTCCGCATCAATCTGTTCATAAACGGCATTCCGGTATAAAATCAATAAGAGCGGAAATTGATGATGCGGCAGTGGCGCAGAGCCTCCGGATAGGTAACCCGCGTGTGGGTATCGTTGCTCCAAATCAGATAGTACTGGCCCTCCAGAGCTTCATGCGCGAATCTGCGTACCCATTCTCTGCCGGTTATCATGGACCGGACCTCTACACTGTGTCCATCAAACAAGGGGATGGAATACACTTCATTGGTCACCGTAACGACATCCGTCACACGGTTTCCGGCCCGATCAACATTAGACACTCCTCCAACAGGAGGAGGCGACAAAGGTGCGCAGGACGGAAGAGTTACCAGTGTAACGCAGCTCAGAAAACCGAGAAGAAGTAATTTCATATTTTTCATATAGTGAGTATTGAGTTAGATTGTCAGATGCGTAAGATTCATTCCTCTTACACCCATGACAGCGCATGACTGCCGCGCTTTTGTTTATTATTTTACATTTTTTCTACCATGTAAAAAAAATCAGGTGAAATCGCCGAAGCAATTCCACCTGAATGGGTAACGACAATACAAGCATTACCAGGATACCGAGATACCCCAACGAGGACCGACATAGTACCCGTAAGCACCGGGATATCCGTAGCCGTAGTAATATCCGGGAGGACATCCGTAGTAATAACGGGGGCCATGGCAGCCGCGAGGGTGAACATGGTGGGGGCCATGATGACCGCGGGGAGCCTGATGATGAGCATGGTGCCCGTGGTGGCCACGAGGACCGGCATGCCCACGATGTCCGCCATGACCGCCGCGAGCGCCGCCGTGGTGACGTTCTGCCACAAGCTGCGACTCAATATCGGAAGGCATGGCCATGGAGGCTTCCGCTGCGCCGGCTCCTGCAAAAAGCAGAGCCGCCGTCATCATGATAACCGTTGTGATTTTGTTTTTCATGGCTTATACTATGAAGAGAATCTGTCTCTTCAGCTGTAAAAGCGTTTATCCAACTGTTTTTATTTATAAAAAAGCAATTTTTTTTCATTTTAAGCAAAAAAAATCCGGCAAGGCCGCAGAATTGGACCTTGCCGGAGAGTTAAATCAGTGCTCTTACCACCAAATCTGCACTCCGCCATAAGGGGGGGGAGGAGGTGGAGGAGGTGGTGGTGGCGGTGGAGGAGGAGGCGGCGGCGGCGGGCCCCAATGGCGGCGGGGATACCGGTGATGGCGATGATGCCGGGGAGGAGGAGGCGGCGGCGGGCAATGATGATGACGCATCTCTGCCATGCCATCCACAGCTCCGGGCACCACCGCAATATCAAGAGTCGCAGCGGTATCCGCAGCGCGGCTCTCACTACCGGCGGCAAAGGCCGCAGCCACGGCTGCAAGCATTACCGGAAGGATAATTTTCTTCATGGTGGGTTATTTCTGGTTACGGTTCTACATCTTGAGGACGCAAACAACACGCCGCTCAGAGTGGACTCTTTGTAACACGGAAACAATCTCCGTGTCAACCCCTTTTTTCGAAACAGGTAGGGGGTGACAGAATCAGACAACAAGGACGGAACAGCGCATCAGCCCATGCGCTTGAGCAGCTCACGGGCATCACGGTGGCCCTGCTCTGCAGCCAGTTTCAGCCAGTACACGGCAGATGTGCGATCCGGCAGGACACCAAGACCATCCAGATAGCAGCAACCGAGCCGGAACTGAGCATCGCGGTCATTATTCTGAGCAGCCAACCGATATGCCTGCACATTCTGAGAGACGTCCGAGACCTCTTCCACCAGCGCACTCTGCCAAGGTGCAGCAGAGGAACACATGCTCAGGCTGCCGGCTGCTACCAAGTTACCCACAACAAGGGCGGCACGCTTCATTTTTCTCCTGCGTTTGGTGTCTCTGCTTTTCATGGTCGGCACATCCTATCATGACTTTTCCTAAATTCAAGCCCTATCACAAGCGCCTTACACGAGCATCTGAAAATGAATAAATTACAAAAAAAACAAAACTACTCTTGGTATTTAGGAATGGTAAGATATACGCACGCTCGTTTTGCTGCAAAACAAACAGGGCAAATCCGGCTCTGTGAGCGGACTTGCCCTGTAGAAAACTCTGCGACCGGAATCAGTCCCGATCGCAGCTTAACAATTAGTGGTGACCGGGCTTGGGACCATGCTGCGGGCCGTGCTGCGGACCATGCTTCGGACCATGCTTCGGGCCATGGTGCGGACCATGCTTGGGACCATGCTTCGGGCCATGGTGCGGGCCGTGGTGCGGGCCGTGGTGATGATGAGGGGGAGGCGGCGGCACGGGAATGGGAGGAGGGGGAGGAGGAACGGGAATGGGAGGAGGAGGGGGAGGAGGAACGGGGCCCCCGTTAATCTGTACATATACGGCAGCACTGGCTGCATTGCCAAGAGCAAACACAGCAGCAGCCGCAAACATCAGCATTGTTTTCAGGTGCTTTTTCATGATAATTATTGCCGGTGGTCTGCCCGGCTAGGTGGGTTAGACCACTGACTATGGTGTTCTGTTAGAAAAAAAATTATACTTTTTTGTAATCTATGTGCAGTCCACGGGTTGCAGGGCGCCCGGATTTTCGTTTACGGTGTCGTAAACGGTCTGCCTCATGGGCACCGGGCGCGCCGGTCAGACGGTGGTCCAGTTCATCGCAGAGCGCACGGCGGGCCAAAAAGCGGTTAATCTCCCGTTCCCGCTCCCGGTGGCACTTGATAACAATGCCACTGGGGCGATGAACGAGGCAGACGGCATTATTCGTCTTGTTCACCTTCTGGCCACCTTTGCCGCTGCCGCGCACAAAGGTTTCGGAGAGGTCATTCTCCCGCACCCCCAGCAGCTGCATGCGCTGCCGCAGTTCGGCAAGCTTCTGTGGCGACACCGGCATGGACAGGGGCGAGTATAACGCGACTTATCATCAGGGCAGCTCGCTGCGCTCGCCGTTCATTGCGTTTCAGCAGATTTCCACTTCACCGCTCAGGGGCTCACCATCGGTAAAGCGGTGGGCGCCCTTCACTACCAGGCGTTTCACATTCTTCAGAGAAGGCACGCCGAGAGAATCCAGGGAATCCACAAGCTTATAGGTCTTGCCGTCCAGCAACACCACGGGAGCCACGCCCCCGCACTCCGGGGCAAGAGTCATGGCTCCGGCAGAGTCAATCACCACAGCGTCAGAGCGCAACAGCAGCAAATCCGAGCATGTCTTCACCGGGAAGAAGCGGGAGCGCGGCACGCACACGGCACGGGCACCGGGGAAGCACTCCAGAGCCGCCCCCATGGCCGTCTCCAGCTGGTAGACTGCCGGGGTGGAGGCATCCCGCGGGTTCACGGTCTTGACGTTGCGGATGACCGGCAGCGGCATGACACCGCCATGCTCCTCCATGAGAGCCTTGAGCGCATCCAGACGAATCCAGAGGTTATTGGTATTGAAATAGCGGTGTTTTTCAATATCCTGGAAGGAAGGCACATCTTCCTCCGGGCACTGGGCCACCTCACGCAGCAGCGGTTGGCCGTCTGCCTTGCGGACTGCCAGGTGTCCGCCCTTTTTATCTGCCTCCGTGCGGCGGGTAACCTCCATCACAAAGGGGGCACCGCTTTCCGCAAACCAGCGCAGGAACCGCGTATCCAACTGTGCTCCCAAATTGTCGGAATTGGAAACGAAGGCATATTTCACACCGGCTTCCAGCAGCTTATCCAGCCAGCCGGACCCCACCATGGCCGGGTACAAATCACCATGACCGGGCGGGCACCACTCCAAATCCGGGTTTTCCGGGAACTCCACCGGCTCAAGGGTCTCCGTGAGCAGCTTGGGCACGCGGTTCTGAATCATTTCCACCTGAGCCGGGTCTGCAAACCCGCCCTCACTGTAGCGGGAAAGGTACGCCATGGTATCCTCACTGGTAGAAAATGAGTTCATGAGCAGGAGATTGACCGGATATCCGGCACGCTCCCGCAGGCTCTTTACCTGGCGGACAATCAAATCAAGGAAGGTCACACCGGGCTTGATTTCCAGCAGGCTCTTGGCTTTCTGAAGCCCCATGCTCGTGCCCAGTCCGCCGTTGAGCTTCACCAGCACGGCCTGTGCCAGCAGGGCGGCGTCTGCCTCCGGCGTAGCGGCCACCAGGGCATCCCATTCTGCCACATCCTGCGCCGGTACAATCTCCGACTCAGGAATCATCATCGAGCGGTCAGAGGTCAACACCTCCACGCTGTGACGGAAAGCATCCACGGCAGCCTGTGACAACCCTACAGACTGCATCTTCTGCTCAATGGAATCAAAACTCTTCATACGCCGCCAGTATAGCGCGCCTGCACCGTTTTGGCAATGAGAAATAGTGATTCCGCCGGCGAAAAGACTCTCTTATTCCGCGTTTTCTGCCTTATAGCGGGCTATGGATTCGTCCAGAATGGTGATGGCCTTCTCCACGCTGAAGAAATCCCCCACCTCTGTCTTTTTGTTCTGAAGCGTTTTGTAGGTGAGGAAGAAGTTCTGAATCTCCTGGAGGTAGTGCGGAGAGAGGTCCTGCACGCTGTTAATATGCTCGTAGCGGGGGTCCCCCACATTGACGGCAAGTATTTTCACATCCGGCTCTCCGCAGTCTATCATATCCATACCGCCGATGATGCGGCAATCCACATAACAGCCCGGAAAGGTGGGTGCAGAGGTGAACACGAGGATATCCAGAGGGTCGCCGTCCAAATAGCGCGTCTCCTCCACAAATCCATACTCCGCCGGATAGTACACAGAGGAATACAACACCCGATCCAGTTTGATTTTACCGGTCTTTTCATCCACCTCATACTTATTACGGCTTCCCATGGGAATTTCGATTCGTGCTTCAACAACTCTCATACTCCCATGCTAGCAGAGCCAAGCATCGCCGTCAAGTGGATTTTACCGAGTCATTCAACCGGAGAATCGTCAATCGAGCAGGGGAGCTTTCGCCCCCTCTCACACCACCGTACGTGCCATTTATGGCATACGGAGGTTTCCAATCAGCGTTTAAGGAGCTAATAAAACGAGATATATCCCTCTGCTCGCAACCATGCGTTATTCATAATGATGTACGCGGGGGGCGAGCAGCTATCCTCCACCACCGCGTCCCCATTGCTACTATTCCGCTCCATAACTTTCGCTTTCCTCCGAGACTTTCCAGGAATCGGCGTATGCCTTTGGGGTGTTTGCTCTGTTTGCGGCGCAGGCAGCTCAGTCTGCGGCGTGTCCATTCATCGAGCTCCTGACATAGCTTATTGATTGCAGCCTGTTTGTAGAAATTTGTCCATCCCCTTATCACAGGAATGAGTTCTGATATTACTTCGCGTAATGGAGTCGGACGCGTTCTTCCGGTTATTTTCCGTATTTTCGCCTTTAACTTCTTCACGCTTGCCGGGGCTATTCTCAGCTTACCCTCCAACCCTATGATGTAGAGACTGATGCTTACCAGCACTCGTTCTCCTGCTTCCATTGTTCTCACGAAAATGATGCAGTCGTCTGCATAGCGGCAAAAATGCAGCCCGCGTTTCTCCAATTCCCTGTCAAGGACGTCCAGCAGTACGTTGGCGAGCAGTGGTGAGAGCGGACCGCCCTGTGATGAGTTTCGGGCTTTTCTGTGCCGTGTTGGATTTCGGCACATGTGGCAACCTCGTCCGTCCATCCGGTCTTATATGCAGTTTCTGTTCGTACAGTCGGGATTTCCCCTCGAACTTCCTCTTCCACGGTTCGTTACCTCCCGCAGTTGTTCTTCAGGTCTGGGATTCCGCATCATCGCGGCTCCGCGCGGACTTTCACCGCAGTGCGCATATCGCGTCGGTCGCACCAGCAAAAAGCCGTTGCCTCTGATGAAGCAACGGCTTTGTTTTAACTCAATGAAAAAGGTAATTTACTTGCGACGACGGCGGGCTGCCAGACCGGCCAGTGCCAGCAGGCTCAGCGTAGCCGTGGCAGGCTCGGGAACGGAGGGTGCGGGAAGGGAAGCCTCAATTGCAGCTTTATTGAGAGCATATGCGGCATCTCCCTGATAGTGCCCGTCAAATGCGTACGCTGTGGTAACAACGTCCGTGTCAACGGCTACTTTTGTGATATCACCCATGTTAGACCATCTCAAACCGGCAAACCCGGCGTATGTGCTGCTATAGGTACCATCAGAGTTCAGCACAGTCAGAGACCAGTACGTACCCGTGGAAGAAGTTTCCAAAGCCATTGTCAAAGCAGCAGCTTCGACATTACCCCATATAATTGAGGAAATGCTGTCTCCGTTACCCGCGTTTAAGGTATACAGGTTATTGTAGGTACCGCCAGCAGTCACACCGGAAGCGCCGGTAATACGATCGTCTTCATGAGCCTCTAAGCCGACAATGTTACTACCGGTACCGCTCATGGAAACAAACACCGGCCGAGCCGAGGATGTTGCATCATCAAATAATTCTGCAAATTTTGTCACATCCAGCAACAGAGTCACGGACAAACCGGCCTCGGACCATGTGGAGGGAGCAGTATATGTCGCGTCTGTAAACTGAACTCCGTCCTGCAACGTTGTCGCACCCATGGCACAGGCACTCGCAGCAAGCAGAGTAATGATTGTCTTCTTCATTGTGTTTTGTATTCTACGTGTTTGAGGTTATAAGTTGCACACAGAGGTTTTCTTGCCGGCTTCCCCGCGCGACGGAATGGCTCGGTCCGAAAACCCGTGCAGCTGCAGTATATCGCATTGCAAATGCGATGTCCATATTTTTTTTCATAAATTCGGTGCGGGGTGAGTTGTAAAATCAAATGCGACGCCGATGGCCCCGTTCGTCAAGCTCATTTCGGAATAGCCACGAGGTCGTGTAACTTCCTGCAATACTCAAAAAAAAATGACTTGCAGGGTGAATTATTTATGCTAAATTCACGGCATGAAGGACTACCTTATTTTCTTTTTTCTGACGGTAATGGTCATCGTCTGCGTGACAGAGCTGATTCTGAGCATACGCCGTGGAGAGAGCGGGATGAACGGGGAAACACGGATGGGGCACAGCTTCTTTGATGACGAATACCGCCCCATGTGGGTTCTCATCGGCACCGTCGGGGTGCTGTTTATCCTCGCATACCTTCTGATTGAAGTCTGCTGAGGCCGCCCATCCGTCCCGGCCGGAGGGGTGAAACGGAAAAAGCACTTGCGCAGCAGGAGAATATGTGGTTAGATATCGGGCGTACCTGCGTGCCTGTCTGCGCGTGGGAGAACACCCGGGAGGCGGCGGGAAGCCGCAGGAAATAGATGGGAAAGACGGTGAGAATCCGTCGCTGTGCCGCAACCGTATTGCCGCTGCCGGAAGGTGGGGCTGAGTCGGAATGCCAGCCCGGGGAGTTCGCCAGACCTATGGGGCGGCGATGCACTGCCCCGCGTCCCGGCCAATACCATGATACAAGAAACCAACGCGCCCCTGAGGGGTGCTTTCCGCATTGTTGTGCCTGCCCTGATACTGGCAGGCGTGAGTTCCGCCGCCTCTGCAGCGGATGAAGTTCAGGCAGAGCTGCCGTCCATCACCGTATCAGCCCATGCAGCCAACACCGTTGCCTATAATCAAACCGGTGCCTCCGTCACCGTGCTGGATATCCCGGAACTGCGGGAGGCCGGCATCTACACAGCGGCAGATGCCCTGACCACCGTGCCCGGGGTATACAACCTGAGCGGAGGCGGCGAAAACCAGCGCGGCAACATCTGCAATGTCGTCATCCGCGGTCTGAGCAGCGGAGACAGTTTCATGCCGATGATTGACGGCATGCGGCTCTCCGGGCTTTCCGGCAGCGGCATTCTGAGCTCCAATGTCATGGCACGCACCAATCTGTTTGACTTGGGCACCATGGAAGTGCTGCGCGGAGCACAGGGGGCTACCTACGGCGGCACCTCCATGTCGGGTGTCGTCTACATGGAAACCCCGAAAGGCGACAGCGACAAGCCGGCATTCTCCCTCTTCAACGAGGGCGGCAGTCATGATTCCTACACCGGCAACGTCACCACTCAGGGGGAAAAAGATGACCTGGCATGGTTTCTTTCCTCCACCTATGAGCATACGAACAACGATATCACGCTGGCGGACGGACGCAGCCTGCCCGGCAAACACGCCGGACGCTATAAAAATTTTGCTCAGGCTATGCGCCTGGACTACAAGGTGAATGAGGATGCCACGGTGACTGCCACCTACCGACGGGAAGACGCCTCCTACCACTATGGGTCCCTCTACGGAGTCTCTCCCTACACCTTCCGCACCAACATGGTAACGGCCAAAGGAGAAGTAAAGCTCAATCATGCCTGGAAAAGCTCCCTGATGGCAGGTTTTTACGGTTCAGACTACATGCTGGGGCACGGGTGGTACTCCGACCTGAGAAACGTGCAGGTGGAATGGCGCAATGCCTACAAATGGGATAAGAAAAACACCACCACCGCCGGGATGTCCTGGATCCGCAACCAATACGATGTTTCAAGCGTATACGAGACATCCGACCGCAACACCAACAACAATCTGGACAACACCTACGGGCTGTTTGCCGAGCACCTCTACAAACCGAGAAAGGGCTGGGAGAACTCTCTGGCGCTGCGCTGCGACCAAAGCAACAACTTTGATTCCCTCATCAATGCACGGCTCGCAAGCTCCTACCGCTTTAACAAGGACAAAACGCGTCTGTTCGGCTCCGTTGGTCAGAGCTACCGGGCACCAAGCTCCTTCCAGCACAGCAACAGTGTGTACTACGGCTCAGATTACGGATACGGACCCACCATCTACCGCGGGAATCCGGACATTGATTGCTCAACGGCGGTTTCAGCAGATTTAGGTATTGAGCATGATGTAGCAGAGGAACACACCCTCACCGTTACTCTCTTTCACACCCGTGTGGAGGACGCCATTGAAACAGTGTTCACGGGAGACGGTTATACCTACGGCAATGCATCCGGACACCAAACGGCTCAGGGTGTGGAAGCAGCCATCACCGGCAAATGGGAGAACCATTGGGATACGGGATACAAGCTTGCCTGCACTCTCACCTCACCCAAAACATCCGATGGCAGGCAAATTCCCGCTTCTGCGCGGCAGACCTGGACGGGGGATATCCACACCTCACCGCTGGAGGGCCTGACCACCGGAATTGGGCTCACGGCGGCCGCCGGGCGCAGCAATTTTGCCGGCAACACGGTAGCCACACGGCTGGATTCCTTCTATTCCCTGAGATGGTATGCCCGCTACAAGGTGAATGATAATCTGACGCTTCACGCGCGGGTGGAAAACCTCACCAATCAGAAATACATCATTGAAAGTGCCTGGGATCAGGCAGCAAACTCCATCATCTGCGCCGGAATATCCATTCACGGCGGCTGTACGCTCACATTCTGATGAAAACGGGACGAATTGTCACGGCGGTAATCCTGCTTACCCTGCTCATTTGGGCGGGGTGGCAGGCTGCACACCGCCCGGACAACGCCCCGCTGCCGCAGGAGCTCAGCACACAGCCGGCGGACTATCCCCCGGACATGTGGGAACGCGCCGCTCGGGTGACGGGGCTGCGCATTATCCGAGGCAACGCTCCCCCGGACGGCACCATCCTGCATGACGGTATGCAGGAACCGGAAATAGGTGATGCAGCGGCAAAAAAGGGAGGCAGAGTGCGCCGCTGTAATGTGGGGCCCTTCCCGGCCAACTTTCTCGCCTTCGGAAGCCCGCAGCCGCAGTTTTTCCATTACAATCTGTTCACCGCCATAGAGGTGCCGCCGGTGCGTCCGCACCCGGTCACCGGAAACCCCATCCCCGGAACCGCCGCGCAATGGAGCATCTGCGGGCGCACGGTCCGGTTCCGTTTGGATAAGGATGCACGTTATTCCAACGGAAGGCCGGTGCGCGCAGCAGACTATGCTCTGGGGGCTCTGCTGCGGGCAGAAACCGGATGCGCGGAGCATGAAAAGCTGGCAGCCGCGGCAGAGGAGCTGTGTGTGGAGGGAGATGACATCATCTCTCTCACGTTGCGTAAGGACGTGCTGCATCCGGTTACGGAAGCGGCAGCCCTGCTGCACGCGGCGGAACCCGGATTTTACGCCGAGTTCGGCCGCGATTACAGGAAACGCTACGCGCACCGCCCGCCCCCCACCACGGGAGCCTACACGGTGGGCAAGGTAGAACGGGGGCGCATGGTAGAGCTGAAACGGGTACAGAACTGGTGGGCAAAAGACAAGCGCTATTACCGCTACACCTGCAATGCAGATGCCGTGGAGCACCATTTCCCCACAGATGAGGCCCAGGCATGGGAATTGCTGATGAACGGGAGGCTGGATATGCTGCAGACCCGCAACATTGTGGCATGGCAACAACGCGCGGCAGAGGCTCCGCCGCATCTGCAGCGCCATGTGTTTCATGCAGAATACCCCATGCCTCCCTATGGTATTGCGCTCAACGCCCGCACCCTGCCCTGCCCCCACCTGCGCCGCGGCCTCATGCACGCCATGGATATGGACCGCGCCATTCAGGTTATTTTCCGGGGTGAAGGTGAGCGGCTGCGTACCTTTGCCACCGGCTACGGTAAGCTCACGCCGCAGCAGACGCCGTTCCTCAGTTTCTCTCCGTCTGCAGCAAGGGCAGCCTTTGCAAGGGCAGGCTATACCCGGCAGGGAAGTGACGGAATCCTGCAGACGGAAGACGGCACACGTCTGAGCGTGAGGCTCACTTTTTCCCCGTCCGAAAAAATCAGCACGCTGGTGACCATTCTGGCGCAAAGCGCCGCTGCCTGCGGAGCGGAAATCATACCGGATGCAGTCCCGTGGCAGACGGCACGCAGGAAGCATGATGCCGGCAGTCACCAGCTCCTGTTCTGGGCAGCCATGGCAGGTGAAACGCGCCCGGATTACCGACGCTTCTTCGGGACCGGTGCAGAAGATGCCCCATTCGGCATCAATGATGCCGCCCTGAATGCAGCCATGACCGCCTGTGAACAGGCCCGCACGCCCGAAGAGCTGGCAGCAGCCATGGCGGAGGCAGACGCCCGCATTGCGGAGCTGTGCATCTGGCTGCCGGGCTGGAAAGAAAACGTCGTGCGGCTCATCTGCCACCCGCACATCCGCTTTCCGGACTGTGAAAACTGTCGTTTTTCCACACCGGCTCCTTATGAGGTGCCGGATGCCCACCTGTACTGGGTAGCCCCCGCGCCAGCCGCCCCATGAACCGCTTCCGCAGATTCAGCCGCATTTCCGCCGCCCGGCTTCTCCGCAGCAAAATACGGAGAGCCCGGTGCAGCGCGCTGATTACCTGCATGCTGCTGGGCGCAGCGATTATTCCGGCTCTGCAGCAGTTGCCGCTCCGCGGCTGCAGCCGGGATACCGGCTTACGCGGTGTACACTATATCCCCCCGGACTCCAACGCAGAACCGGCGGCACCACCCGTGTGCCAAGCCGAGCCGCCGGCTCCGGAGCTCCGTTTTTCTCTCCCCGTTTATCACATGGATTGGGATATCCCGATTCCGGACCCCGTGGATGACTCCGAGCTCGCAGCAACGGATGAAATTCCTTTCATCCATGAGGATTTTCCCGAATGGCAGGAAACACCCCCGCAGCGTAAAGTGAAAGCGTCCTCTCCCCGCCCGGCTGCTGCCGCGCCGGAGAAAAAATCCAGCATTGCAGCTGCCGTTCCGCTCCGGATTCCGCACCCGGCCTATCCCGCCCGCATGCGCCAACGCCGCATGGAAGGAGATGTGGGCATCTGCATTCACATTGATGCTGCGGGGCTCCCCACAGCGGTGGATATTCTTACCGAGGTGCATCCGGACTTTGCCGAACACACACGCCGCTGGATTCTGCGGCACTGGCGCTTCCGTGCAGCCCAAAAAGGCACCGTCGCTATCGCCTCCACCATGCGCACCACCATCAGATACAGACTGGAGGAATGACAAATGGTCATTGAAAACCGCACCGTCTTCTCCTGAAGCGGCCGGGCTTGCAACACTCAGTAGAAACTACTGCGCGTAGCTGTGCAGGGATTGGATATTGGGCAGCAGGTTCACCACAAAGAAGGTAACCAGCACCGCTGCAAATCCCAGTAGCACCAGAGGCCGGCGCCACGATACAAAGGAGACATGCCGTTCCGTGTGCAAATAGATGAGATAGATGCACCAGGTGATGAGAGCCCAGACCTCCTTGATATCCCAAGACCAGTATGCGCCCCAGGCAGCATCTGCCCAGAGCGCGCCGCTCCAAAGCCCGAAGGTCATGAACGGGAAGGCCAGTTTCACCAGTGCATCCGCCGTACGTTCATCCTGCGCCGCTTTATCCCCACGCAGCGGGCGGATAAGCACCATCAGCGCAGCAACGGTCATCAGCCCATAGGACAGAACATAAGCAATCACATGCGGTGCAAACCAGGGAGATTGCAGCGCGGGCATCTGCCGCCAGCCGGCCTGCAAAGGCATGCACAATGCCCCAACGAGAGCCAACGCAGAAGCCGCCGCCAGCCAACCATCCACACTCAGCCCGCGGTACCGCCGCAGATACGCGGCAGACGGGTACATAACCAAAGGAAAGAATGCCAACACATGCCGCATGTTGCCAAAGGGCGGAGCCTGAGCCAATATCCAGTCTGCAACAAACAACAACACCGCCAGCATCCATACGGACAAATGCGCACGGCGCGCGGCGGATTCCTTTGCCCGGCAGTCGGCCGCTACCGTTCCTATGCAGGCGACCAGACACATAATCGTCAGGATATAGACCAGGTAACTCATGCCACTGCCTCCGTTTCTTCCTTTTTCCACCAGCACCAGCAGGCAGAGCAAATGATGATACCTACCATCCCGCTGAGGGCGGCGATGCGACCGGGAGCGCGGCGGGCCTGCAGGCGCACCAGGGTTCTGCCGTGGTGAGAATCATAGGACACAAGGGAAATGAGCCACCCCTTGCAGGAAATGGGGTCATTGACCCGCAACTGCTGTCGCCGCTGCTCCGGGCGGCCGCGGTGGTCGGTGTTCACCACGCAGGCGGCACAGTAATCCTTTACGGCAGGAGGGTTCTGCAGGATGACACGCGGAGGCGTGCCCGGCACAAGGTAAAAGGGATGCTGCATACCGGGAGCGGTTTTCAACAGATTCTTATCCCAGCTTTCATTCCCTGCCACCAGGCTGTCCCCCTGCTCTTCCAACTGAACGGGATGCACGGGACGCCCCTGCGCCATGGTATAGAGCGTGTAGGTCACGTTGTCATAGTGTGCCACGGAAAAAGAATCCACCTTCAGGGAAAAGCCCAACGGCAGCACCTCTCCGGAACGAGTGCGGACAGAATCCGCCGTGACTGTTCCATCCGCCGGTAAGGCCAACATGGTGCGGATTTCATACTTGTAATCCACATACACCCCGATGGTCAGCAGGGTCAATGCCGCATGAATGCCGGCCAACCAAAGGCGGCGGGTCATCACTCGGTAGGTCAGGTACCCGAATACGGCAAAAAACACCACCCCGGAGAGGGCCGTGCAAAACATGGCCAAAGCCCCCATCCACATGGGACCGCCCTGCCGGGCAAATTCAATACCCTGTGAGGTGTAGCGCCCCATCATCACCAACCCGATGACGGTAAAGAAGAGGAACACGAGCGCAAATACCAAGCGAGCCCGCTGACCGACAGCGATGCGCCAGGCCCCCCACAGACTCAGCAGCGCAGCAATCAGACCGAGCAGGAGCATGACCCCGCTGCGGTACACCTCCGGAGCCCCCATCAGGGGAAATCCCCCCGCCAGGAGCAGAACGCAGGCGGCCCCCAACACCATGATACCTGCTTTCAACAATGTGCTCATGCTGCCTTACCAGTTCCAGGAAATGGCGAAGGTGCCGTACATGGAGTTCTTATCCTGCGTACGGTAACGGCGGGTATGCATCACACCGCCGGCATAATAGCTGATTCCCTTACGCACAACGCCCACCCCCAGCTGGAACTCTGCCTGCCAGGGCTTGCGGCTGCAGATGCGGTCAAAGTGATGGAAGGCGCCGCCGTCTATAAACATATCCCGCGCGACATAGCTGCCGTATGCAGTGGCCTGCACAAACCAGGATGTTTCTTCCGGACGATAGTTTGGCTTGTTGATGAGTCCCACGCTGTAATCCGCCGCATGGTTGCCGTTCACCTGCATGGAATCCGGTAGATTGCGGCCCCAGCGGAAACCGACACCCACGCCGCCGGCAATGGATACGGTGCCCAGGGATTCACGGGTAAAGATAATGCCGTCCGTCTCATAGCCGGCCTTGGTCTGACACTCACAGAACGCAAGCCGCCAGTCCTGCCGGGCGGAAATCTGCATGGTCATCTCAGAAGCCAGCTGATCTCCCCAACCATCCCACTGCTCCATTCCGGCAACTTCATGCACAAACCACTGAGAGTTCTCTGCGAAGGAAGGCTTACCAATGGTACCCAGCTGCAATTCAACGGAATTGCCCATATTTTCCCCGCGCTGCAGGTATGCCGCACCGAGCGCCAGATAACCGGCGTATGGCTGCTGACCATAGACATTGCCGTTCGTATGGTACTCCGGTGTATAGATATTCTGCACAATGCTCAGGCCGTAATAGCGATTCTCAGAGATGGCCTGAGCATAGTCAATGCGCGTACCGTGGCTGTAGTTGCAGTCTTCGTCAAAAGCAGAATCATTCTCAAACAGCACTCGCAGGTGATGCTTGGGGGTGGGTCTGTAACCGGGTTCTCCCGGCTGGGGAATGGGGTTCGTGTAATCTGCTGCAACGGATGCAACCAACATTGTGACCCAAGGTATCGCGCTCATGCGGTGATTATACATACTCAACCTGCACTGTCAAACGTATTTTAGTTAATAAGACGAAATTGTTATATTTTTACACCCCGTACCGCTTCCGGGTATATGCTTTCTGTGTCACCTGAATAATTTTCGCTTTACATTAAGACCTATCTGCGGCATTCTCTCCGCCGTCTATGACTTTCTCCGAACTCGGTATCTGCCCGGAAATCCTGGAGGCCATTGAGGTCCTCGGGTTTGAAACTCCGTCACCCATTCAGGAACAGGCCATTCCCGTAGCCCTGGAGGGCGCGGATATTGTGGGGCTTTCCCACACCGGTTCCGGCAAAACGCTTGCTTTTTCCATACCAGCCCTGGAAAGCATAGACCCGACGGTCCGCGCGGTTCAGGTGCTCTGTCTGGCACCCACGCGTGAGCTGGCCGTGCAAATCTGCCGAGAGGTGGATAAGCTGGCACTTTTCCTGGACGGCGTATCTGCTGTCCCCATCTACGGCGGCGCATCTTTCGGGCCGCAGCTGGCCGCGCTGAAGAGAGGCGTGCAGTTTGTGGTGGGCACGCCCGGACGCATTCTGGACCTTATGGAACAGGGTGAGCTCAAGACGGACAATATCTCCATGCTCATTCTGGATGAAGCAGACGAGATGCTCGACATGGGCTTCCAAGACGACATTGACCGCGTGGTGGCCCAGCTGCCCTCGCCTCGCCAGACTCTTTTCTTCTCTGCCACAATGTCCCCGGCCATCCGCACGCTCATCGACAGCCTGTCGGAAAACCCCACGGAGATTACCATAGAACGCCCGGTGCTGACGGTCCCGACCTGCGAGCAGAGCGTGTATGAAGTGGTGTTCTCCTCCCGTATTGAGGTGCTCAGCCGTCTCATAGAAATGGGCCGGATGAAGCGCGGGCTGGTCTTTGCCAATACCAAGCGCGTGGTAGATGATATTGTGGACGGCCTGCTGGCCCGTGGGTATGCCGTGGACCGCCTGCACGGAGATATGCCCCAGACGCTCCGCGAGCGCGTGATGGATTCTTTCCGCAAAGGTTGCCTGAATGTGCTGGTGGCCACGGATATTGCAGCCCGCGGGCTGGATATTGATGATGTGGACATGGTGGTGAACTTTGAGCTTCCCCGTGAACCGGAGGACTATGTGCACCGCATCGGTCGCACGGCACGCGCCGGGCGCAAGGGCCGCGCCGTCACCTTTATCGGCAGACGAGATTTCTCTCTGCTGGCCCGCATTGAGCGATTTGTAGGTGTGCGTATGCAGAGAGAAAAGGTGATGACCGGCAGCCAGGTGGAACAGGTGCGCCGCGAATCTCTTGTGGATGATATTCTGGAACTGGCAGCCCAGGCACACGATGTGCCGGAGGAACTGCGTGATTTGGAGATTGATTCCGACAAGCTGCTCACTGCCATGTATAACCTGCTGCTGCAGAAAACCAGCCGTGAGCTGCAACCCATCCCGGAGGACCGCCCCAGCCGCTATCACCGCGCGGCAGACAACGCCGCCCCCGTTGACAAGGGGCAGGACTGGTCCAACCTTCAGGAAACGGCCACTCTCTTCATGAATGGCGGCAAGTTGCTGGGCATCCGTCCCAAGGATATTGCCGGTCTGCTCTACAACGAAGGCGGTGCCCCCAAAGGCACTGTCGGTGACATCCGCATCTTCCTCAAGCACTCCCTTATCGAAGTTGCTCCGGAGGTGGTTCCGCAACTCACCGCTGCCCTCAGCACATGCTCCATCTGCGGCTATGAGGTGAATGTACGGGAAGACAAGGGACGCCCCGAGGGCAACTCCCGGCGTGACTTCACCCCCGGCGGAGCCCGCCGCGCGGCTGCTTCCTGGCAGGGCAAAGGCAACGGCTACCGTCCTCGCCGTGACGAGAGCAGCTATTCCTCCCGCAACGGCAGATTCCGCGGCGACAGAGACTACCGCGAATCACGGGACTTCCGTTCCGACCGCCGCAAATTCCGATAAAAACGAACAATCCCCACTTTCCCGCCGCTGCCGACACCTTCGGCAGCGTTTTTTTTTGCTTGCAGTCTGCGGCCTTTTATCCTGAAAAAAATCCGTCTCCGAACACGTGCCGGAGACGGATTAAAAGAAATATCCACAGACATCAGTTACCCTCGTACACGAAGGGAACGGCAGGGAGTCCGGCATCATTTACCAGATTGGGTGTCAGGTAAGTAGCCCATGCGTAACGGACGCAGCGGGGAGAGCTCACTTTATCACTGCTCAGGATGACGGCATCACCTTCTAAACGGGCTTCTGCCGGGAAAAACTGCCCATTGCTGCCGGCAATTTCAAAATGACGGGGGGCCTGACCATCCGTGGTACGCAGACCGGCAGCATGCTCAAAGCTGACCTTGATTTCCTTTCCGGAAGCTTCACATTTCTTCATGGCCGGGCCGGAATACGGCACATCTTTCCCGTATACCTTGGCAGCAGCCAGAGCAGCCAGACGCTCGCCCACCTCTACCTTACGGGGAGGATGCACATCTGAATTGACGGACCCCAGGTCCACGGTCGCCAGGCACTCCACGCCGGGCATTTCTGCCGCGACATTGGCCTGTACGGTGCGGAACTCCGGCCAATAGCGACGCAGGGCCGTGGAATCATTGATACGCGGCAGCTGCACCATCAGGAAAGGCAGCTTCGGAGACTTGAAAGCATCACGCCAGGAATTGATAAGGTCTGTCAGCAGCTGGGTATTCTGCTTCATGTCCTGCAACTCAGCATCAGACTCACCCTGGTACCAAATGACACCGGCTACCGGATAATTGGTCCAGCCGGAAAGGCCGCTTTCAAAGAGATAAGCAGGTTTGTAGGGATGCGGAGACTTGGGGTCCACCCCCATGTTCTTGCGGGCGCGGCCGCGCACCCAAGCGGAGATGTACTTGCTCTCCAGCCACCCGTCACCCAAACAGGCTCTGTATTTCTTACGCACCACTTTCTCCGGTATCCAGGCCAGCATCTCAGAACCGCCCAATGCGCAGTGAATGATACCCACCGGCACCCCGAGATGTTCCTGCAGTTTCTGACCGAAATAGTATCCCACGGCAGACATGCGCGGCACGGAGGTTGAGGAACAGACAGCCCACTGTCCCTCATACATACGGTTTTCTTTCAGACGGGTCAGCAACTCTTCGCTATACACCGCGTTGTTGGTGTGAACCTGCGGTTCGGAATGGAAAAATCTCAGATTGTCATTGTTGGCATTGGCAATGGTCTGAGGATTGCCCGGAGTCTGATTCACGCGCCAAAGCATGTTGGACTGGCCGGAGGCAATCCATACCTCACCCACTACCACATTCTGCAGCTCGACACTCTTGTCTCCTTGGGTCACAGTCAGCGGACGCCCCTCTGCACTGGCCTCCATTGGTGCCAAACGTGCTCTCCATTTTTTGCCCTTTACCTTAGCACTTACGCTCTGTTCTCCAAACTGAACCTTAATCGGTTTTGAAGAATCCGCCGTTCCGGAAATAATGACCGGGCAACCTCTCTGCAGCACCATGTGGTCCCCATAGCAGGCATCCAGCTCCAAAGCGTTTGCCATGCCCATGCCAACAAAAAGCACAGCTCCGGCGCCAAGAATACTTCTAAAGAACATGTTCATGTATCCAATCTAACACAGCCCGACCAACCCTGGCAAGCAGGAAATCCACCTTCCGTAAAAAACTACGAAAAGCTCAGTTATTCCAATTCCAAATCGATGCCGAAGGTGGCAGAAAGAGTGGCGGCATCGAACGCATCCGATGTATGTTCCGGCTTGCGGAGAAGAGACGCAGAATCAATGGAACGGAGGGTAAAAAGCAACTCCGGCTGAGAGTCCAGCAGAACCCCCAGGGCATACATGGCAGCGGCGGCATGCGGACAGGGGTCCGACCAATCCGGGCAGCTGCAGGAGATGTGCCAATCCCGTGCATCCGGGAGCAATCCGTTGTCCGGGTCGCATAGTTGCTGCAGCAGGGCTTCATCCACCCTGCCCTCCAGCAGTGATAGCAGGGAATCTATTTTCCCGGCGCAGAGCGTTGCCAATGCTTCCACCCGTTCCTCATCCGGAGGTGCTAAACGCAACTCTATCTCGTACAGCTCTTCCGCACTCACCTTTGCCGACACCAATCCGGGAGCAACCCGGATATCCAACACGCAACCATGCCGTAACAGGGTACGCCCGGGGGCCAGACATAATCCACCGGATTCACAAACGGCAAGATGACGCATCCACGCGCTTCCCCAGAATCGGGTGGCCAGCTTGCGGGAGCGACTCACGACGGGATTCAACGATTCACCGGCAGCAAGCAACTGCTCACGCCGCGCATCTGCCAATCTCTCCAAATCGGCAGCACGCAGCCGCGGTTGCTCATCAAATCCGCACATGGCAACAGATAAAAAAGGCGGGTCAGGAATGCCCGACCCGCCGCAATGAAAAACAGGTTTACTTCGTCACACTCTTGAAATACTCAAGCGTGGTCTTGAGTCCTTCCTCCAGTGTGTACTTCGGCTCCCAACCGGCGGAGCGCAGTTTGTCAGCGCAGGAGCGGGAGTGCTTCACATCACCCGGACGCTCCGGCAGGTGCAGAACCTTGGAGGTGGAGCCGGCGGCCTTGATGATAATGTTGGCCAGGTCATTGATGGTAATCTGACCACCGTAACCCACGTTGTTCACGCCGGTCACTTCCGGATGCTCGGCCACATAGACGAGAGCGCCGACGATATCCTTCACATAAATGAAGTCGCGGGTCTGTTCACCGTCACCGAACACGGTGATATCCTCACCCTTGATGGCCTTCTCCATGAAAATCGGCACAGCGGCGGCGTAAGCACCCTTCGGGTCCTGACGGGGACCGAACACGTTGAAGAAGCGGCAGCAGCCGGTGTTAATCTGACCGGTGGTGCGGAACATCTCCATGTAGTACTCACCGTCAAGCTTGGTAATACCATAGGGGCTCTTGGGCTCCGGGTACATGGTCTCCACTTTCGGCACGATGGGGTTGTCACCGTAAATGGCAGCGGAAGAAGCAAGCACCACTTTCTTCACTCCGGCCTTGGAAGCCTCCTCAAGAACAGTCAGCAGACCATTCACGTTCAGATCAAGAGTCTCGCGAATCTTTATCATGGATTCCGGCACGGAAACCATGGCAGCCATGTGGAAAATGTAATCAACGCCTTCCACTGCCTTGGCAACCACCTCACGGTCGGTGATGGAACCTTCGATGAAGGTCACCTTGAGACCATCGAGGTTTTTCTTGTAGCCCGTGCGAAGGTTATCCAGTACGCGGATTTCCTCAGCAATGCCCTGGTAGTGCTCAGCGATGTGAGACCCGATGAAGCCGGCGCCGCCGGTGATAAGTACTTTCATGATAGAAAAACAGGTTAACACCCGCATTGTAACCAAAATCCGATAGGATTGCAAGTGAAGATTACATTGCAGCCCTTTTTCATGAAAAAAAGTGAACCATTCTCTTCTCCTGCCTTTCTCAATTGCAATCCCCTACCCCGCCATGAACCATACTGAGAAAAACAAATTCCGAGACATTGCCCTGCACAGCATTCAAACTTGCCCCTACCGCAGCGAGACGGAAAAGCTCCATGCTGCTGCACTCGTCAACTCCATTTTTGAACAGTCGCAACACACAGATGAACGACCTCTGCTCATCCTGCTGGAAGCGCTTCTCAAGCATCCCATCCTGAACGATTCCTCGCTCAGCGATGAAGAACGGGAGTTGGAACTGGGGCTTCTCGATGTCGAAAAACAACAGCTACTCCATGCTTCACCGCTTGATTTGCTGAAATGGTATACCCATTTTCAGCTCAGAAAAGCCCGCGATTCCGGCGCGTATTCTCCGGAGCTCAGCAGCTCAATTTCCAACATTTTGCTCACCCAACAACTGCTTCTGGAGTGCATTTCCTCCTGCTTTTCACCCATTTCCGGCACAAAAAAGGCCTCCCGCGAATGCCAATTCTGAAATTTACTCTTTAACCGTTGTATTACAACACTTTATTATATTTTTACACCAAACTGTCCACTATTGAGCAACCTGCATCCTTCAAAAGACTCACTCTTTGTTCCACAAGCAAAATATAACGGATTAAATAAGCATCATTTTTGCATTTAATCGTTTTTTCTCTCGTTTAATTTTCTCTATCCTCATATAATACGAGCAAATTTTAATCCACCTGAACACACATAGTAAAAAATCACTCCACCGCGCATACGATTTTTCTCTTACTTTTCAAGCGAATCAGCATCAGTTCTCACCCGCCGTTTCTAACTTTTACCCATTTTCAGAATTTGCCCTCATTTACAAACCTTAGCCAAACAACCTTCACTCCCGGCACCAACATCTACCCAACAACACAATCATGCAAAATCTCCCCCTTTTCCCGGCGAAAAACCAAAGCAAAAGCATCTCCGGCACCCACTTAAACCGAGGCATAAAAACTCACCGCAACAACACAACATCTCACCCAAGCAAAAAAAAGATCACTAAGCTCATTCTTTCACCAAAAGAACTTATTTAGCGTTTTGTTTTCGTTTCTTAACTATCTACTTATTGCGCTGTTGTTCGTAGCATTTTGTCATATTTTCTTTCATTTTCGTCTATCAGCACGCTTCTCAGCACGCCTACAACATCCGCCGCAGCTCCCTCCTTAAAACCCCACCGAACGCAAACAAAATCGACACCTCAAATTCCCCACAAACTCACCTTCCACCCTCCATTGCACTTCCTCCCATTCTTCTGAACACACTCCATTCAGCTCTGAAACACCCAGCGTCAAAATAAGCACCAAATCACAAATCAAGACCCCTTTGTTTCTTTAGTTCAGTTTCTGCAATACTTATTGTTTCTTTTGTTTTATTCTTTCCATTTTCTCTCATTATTTCATTTTTTGACTAACTTCTTAACACTTTCTCAAGCCAAAACGCTTCACTATTCTAACACGCATTCTGCGAGCAATTTCATAAAACACCCCACAAAGCAAGACTGTATCTCATAGCATAATTGACCAAACACATCCACAGCACACAAAACAATGCGCAATCCGAAATATTAAGTCAGGAAAACGTGTTCCACAGAATCATCATCACCAATCGCAAATTCCCATCAACACTACGCAACGCATCGAAATTTTCGATTCTCGCGGCATTTGCAATTTTACTCATAAATTGAGCCTCCTTTGCTCAAAAAAACAGGCGAATAGCATCCCGACGCGATGCCGCAGCAGCAACGCCAAACCTAAGACTTCCGACGACTCTGCGTGCAACATTATAGGAAGAATAACGAGCAGGCGCACCTTTCTCACAAATACACCATATAAACCGCCTATCAGCAATAACATGTATGGAGGCAGAAGAGCATTTCTTAACTTTTTCTGATTATTTACGCGATAAAGGCATTTTTGTCTTGCGACAAGCCCCCGGAACAGGTAAACTGCCCGTATGAAGAAGCAGATATTCACCCTGTTGGCAGCAAGTCTGCCCGTGCTGGCAACGGAAGCGCCTCCCATGATTCCGGATGGCCCCGTTGAATACGAAAGCCTGACCTACGAACCTGCGGCACAGGAAAGTGCCACTACGCCCGCCTACGATATTCCCGCCGGCAGTGCAGAAACTCCTGCCGCACCGATGGATGCCCCATCCTCCGATCGTAACGGCTCCATCACCATCAACGCCTATACCAGTAACTATAACGTGCGCGGTATGGGGCTCTGCAACGGCATGACGGACCACGGATTCAGCTCCGTTACCGGAAGCTACACCTTCCCTAACAAAGATTTGTTCGGACGCGGCATCCAGCAGCGCGTGAGCGGCGGTTTCGGCGTCATCTGGAATGGCGGCAGCGCACTGGGAGACACCCCCATGGCAAACGCTCGCTATGCCATGGGCAAAGAGATTTTCCCCAACCTGCTGGTAGAGCTCGGCACCACCTTCCGCCGCGGCGGTCTGGAAGGCTATATGGCTCGCGCTCATGACGGAGTGCACCACCGCGCCACCTGGGAGTTTGATCTCACTCTTACCTACAACGACCACCAGAAGGGCTTCTTCGGCAGCGCAAGCTGGGGGCTCGGCGTCTGGGGACTCACCGGCAGCTTCTTTGATTTGGAAGCAGGATACCGCTTTACAGACGTATATACACGCGGCAACTACGGCACAGACCTGGAAATCTCCGTCGGCGTGGCTCCCTCTGTCAAATACTGGGGCAGCAACGTGGAAGGCGTGGATGCCTACCGCCTGAAAGCCGCTCTTTGCCCGTATGAAGTCAACGGCAAGTTCGGGCGCGATGCCAAGGGGCAAATCAAGCCCTGGATTCAGTGCGCCTGGTCCGGCTCCACGGCGGCAAAACTCGACAAATACACCGGATACGGCCCGGTCGACCACTTCCAGATTACCGTGGGTGTAGACCTCGGATGGAACTTCTAAAAAAAAAGTCTTGCAAAGGGGGCATTCTTCGTGTAGAATGCCCCCGCTTCGCCGGTTTAGCTCAGTGGTAGAGCACCCGATTTGTAATCGGACGGTCGTCAGTTCGACCCTGACAACCGGCTCTTGCAACAGAAAACCTTGTGTTTCAACATGAAACGCAAGGTTTTTTGTTTGTTTTACAACAATGATTTCATCGCAAATCCCCTATTTACCTTGCCCCTTCAGGCAAAGTGTGCTACCCTTTCCCCGCGAACTTATTCGGCAATTATATGATTATTCAGAACGAATTCATCAGCATCACTATCGAAACCGCAGGCCGCCGCTTGGCCGGCGTACTCGTAAAAGACAAAATCAACGGCCGCAGCTATGACCTTGGCAAGGAGGTATTCACCATTCAGCTGCAGGAAGCCAAGACCGACGAGGCATGCTCCAAAAAGGAATACACCGATGTGTGCCTGCCGCTCAGCACGCAGGACCTGATGTGCGGCGAGTTGCGCAGCACCGATATTGCCGCAGATGCCACAGCCCGCCGCCTGGTGGAGCGCCGCGCCGGACGGCTCGCCACCCTGCCCTTTGCCGTAACCACGGATGGCTACAAGCTCGAATGGTGGGTGGAGCTGCGTGAGGGGCAGCCCTACTTCCGCACCGGCCTGAATATCACCCCCATGCAGTTTGCCATGCCCGCTCGCAAGCTGACCCTCCTGAACGTGACCGCCCCCGAAGCCCGCGTGGAAGGCAGCGTCAAGGGCGCTCCCATTGTGGCTGCCGGCAACCGCCTGTTCGCCGGCGTGGAAAGCCCGCTGAGCACCGGAGAAACCACGCCAACCGGTTTCATGTGCTCTCTGGAGCGCACCACCCACCTGCCCGCCCGCACCACGAGCAGCATCTCCGCCGTCATGGGCTTCTGTCAGCCCGGACAGCTGCGTCGCACGTTCCAACTGGCCTACCTGAACGAGGAACGCGCCCGCGCCTACTTCCCCCTGCTCAATTACAACACATGGTACGACATCGGCTACTTCACCCGCTACAACGAGCAGGACGTGCTGGACACCGTGCGACTCTTCGGCGAGGAGCTGGTGGTGAAACGCGGCGCGGTGATGGATTCCTTCCTCTTTGACGATGGCTGGGACGATACCGAAACCCTCTGGCAGTTCCACGCCGGCATGCCCAACGAGTTCCGCGAGGCCCGCAAGCTGGCCGAAAGCTACGGTGCCCAGCCGGGCGTATGGTTCTCCCCCTGGGGCGGCTATGGCCAGCCCAAGCTGAACCGTCTGGCCGCCGCCGGTGATACCTACGAGACCAACGAGCGCGGCTTTGCCCTCTCCGGCCCGAAATACTATGAACTCTTCCGCGATATGTGCCTGCACATGATTCGCGAAAACGGCGCCAACCACTTCAAGCTGGACGGCTGCTCCGGCATGGCGGAGCCCGCCCCCGGCTCTCGCTTCGGTTCCGATTTCGAGGCCGCCATCTCCCTCATTGAGGAACTGCGCGCCGAACGCCCGGATATCTTCATCAACCTCACCACCGGCACCTGGGCCAGCCCGTTCTGGTTCGGCATTGCAGACTCCGTGTGGCGCGGCAACTGGGACCACGATTTCTGCGGCGAAGGCACGGCACGCCAGCAGTGGATTACCTTCCGCGATGCCATGATTTTCGCACACAACGTGAAGATTTCTCCGCTCTTCCCCATCAACTCGCTCATGACCCACGGCGTGATTTATAACAAGGGCGCACGCGGGCTCACGACTACCGAAGGCAACGACCTGGCAGATGAAATCTGGAGCGGTCTGGGGCTGGGTACCCAGATGCAGGAGCTCTACATCACCCCCTCCATGATGCAGCCGCACGAGTGGGACACCCTGGCCGCTGCGGCCAAGTGGGCCCGAGCCAACGCCGCAACCATGGTAGACAGCCACTGGGTGGGTGGCGACCCCGCCGCACTTGAGGCCTACGGCTTCGCCTCCTGGAGCCCGGAAAAGGGCATCCTCGTGCTGCGCAATCCCGCCGCCACCGCGCAGGATTTCAGCTTCGATCCCGCCGCCGTGTTCGAGCTGCCCCTCGGTGCCCCGCTGCACTACACCCTCAGCACCCCCAAGGGCGATACCCTGCCCGCCGCCGTACAGGCCGGCAAGCCCACCACCCTGCGGCTCGCGCCTTTCCAAGTGCTCGTCATCGAGGCCACGCCTTGCTAAATAAAAGCGAGAATACCGTCACAAAGTGATTTCGTCCGCCCCCACCCGGGGGCGGAATTTGTTTTACGATATCACCCGATGTTTTGAAAACTATGGGAGCAACTCCACAACATGAGCAACAAAAAACCTTGTATTTCGACATGAAACACAAGGTTTTCTTTATTATATAGCAATGATTGCTCTTTTACTGACGGCGGGCGAGGAAGTCTCGGACACGCTCGTTGGCAGAGTTCTGCAGCTCTTCGGGCGTATCAACCTCCACAACCTGACCTTTTTCCAGGAAGACAATGCGGTCAGCCAAATCACAGGCAAAGCCGATATCGTGGGAAACCACCATCATGGTCATGCCGTCCTGAGCCAAGGCACGCATAAGCTCCTGCACCTCGTCCACCATTTCCGGGTCGAGCGCAGAGGTCGGCTCGTCAAACAACAGCACCTCCGGGTTCATCGCCAGAGCGCGTACAATGGCCACGCGCTGCTTCTGTCCGCCGGAAAGTTGCGCCGGATAGGCGGCAGCCTTATCCTCCAGACCAATGCGGTGCAGAAGCTCATGCGCTTTCTGCTCCGCGGCCTCTCGGGACATAAGCCTGCGCTTGAGCGGAGCCAGCGTGATGTTGTCCAGAATCGTCAGGTGCGGGAAAAGGTTGAAATGCTGGAACACCATGCCGACCCGGGCGCGGTAATCGTTCAGCCCGGTTTCACTGCGGTCCACCGGAGCACCGTGGAAAAGCACCTCACCCGCATCCGGAGTTTCCAGGAAGTTGGTGCAGCGCATCACAGTACTCTTACCGGCGCCGGAGGGCCCCACCAGGAACACCACCTCGCCCTTGCGTACCTGCAATGACACTTCATTCATGACCGTGACTCCGGCAAAAGCCTTGCAGAGCCCGCGCACTTCCAATATGGGTTCAACGCTCATTTTTCTTCAGTCTCTGTTCAAATTTCTTGAGCAGCCAGCTCAGACATACCACCAGAATCAGGTAGATAAGCGCCACTGCCAGCAGCGGCAGGAAGGCATCATAGGTCTGACTGCGGATAATATCGCCGCCCTTGGTCAAATCCTGCAGCGCAATGTAGCCGCAGACACTCGTCTCCTTGAGCAGCACAATAAACTCATTACCCAACGCGGGCAACACATTCTTGAGGGCCTGCGGTAGAATCACGCTGCGCATCGTGCAGCCGTAGCTCAGGCCGAGACTGCGCCCGGCCTCCATCTGCCCGCGGTCCACGGACATGATACCGGAGCGGATGATTTCCGCCACATACGCGCCGGAGTTCACGCCGAACGCCACAATAGCCACCAGCACCTTGCTCACATCCACAGAGCCGAAAATCACAAAGTAGATGATGAGCAGCTGCACAACCACCGGTGTACCGCGAATCACCGTCAGGTACGCATGGCACAGCACATTCAGCAGACGGAAACGCCCGGTCATGTCATGCGTGCTGCGGATAACCGCCACCAGAAAGCCCAACACAAGCCCCAGAGCCACCGCAGCCAGAGAAATCTCAATGGTCACGATAAACCCGTTCAGCAGGTAGGACCAACGGCCATCTTTCACAAAGTTGGTGTGGAACGCCGCGCAGATTCGCGTCCACAGTCCCTGCTTCGTATCGGCAGCCTCCTTAGTAGGAGCGGCATTCATGTACGTATCCGTGATACGGGCCAGCGTGCCGTCTGCCTCCATGGCTTCCAACGTACGGTTAAACATCTCCAGCAGCTCCGGACGGCTCTTGCTGATGGCCATGGCGTACTCCTCCGTCGTGAGCGCATTCGGCAGGATGCGCAGTTCCGGATTGCCGGAGACGTGCTCCTTCGCCGGGGCGCTGTCCAGCACCACCGCATCCAGCTTACCGGCAGCCAGTGCCGCAACGGCCAGCGCACCGTTGGAGAAACGCTCCGGCTGGCCGATATGCTTTGTCACATACATATCACCCGTCGTGCCGTGCTGCACCCCGAGCCGCACTCCCTTGAGCGCCTCCGCATCGCAGATGGCAGAGTCCTGCGGCACGATGATGACCTGCTGAGCCGTGGCATAGCTGCGGGTGAAATCAATCTGCTTGCGGCGGTCCTCCGTCACCGTGATACCGGAGGCGGCCACATCCGCCTTGCCGCTCTGCACCGCCGTGATAACAGAGTCAAAACTCATGTCCTCAATCACCGGTCGGAGGTTATTGCGGCGCGCAACCTCTCGCACAATGTCGGCATCTATGCCAACAATCTCACTGCCGCGATAAAACTCGTAAGGAGGGAACGTGGCCTCCGTCACCATAATCAGGCTCTGCTTCGTTTCCTGCTCTCCGCAGGACGCCGCCAGCAGCCCTACAAGCGCCAGCAGCATGTACCGTATCATTGTTCTCATTATTCCGTACCGATATCGATGTGTATCTGAGTGATTGCGCGCGCGTGTGAAGCGCAGCGTCGGGGCAACAAAAAAGCCCTGCACACGGCAGGGCTTTCAGCGGAGCGGGGGGGATTCGAACCCCCGGTACGGTTTAAAGCCGTACGTCCGTTTAGCAAACGGGTGCTTTCAGCCTCTCAGCCACCGCTCCAACGCTTGTTGCGGGGCGAGTATAACGGTATTCTTTACTTTCGTCAACAGGAAAATGCGCCTGTTTGAAAAAAAATTACTGCAAAGCACACGCGACACCGCAGGCAAACACACTTTAGGATTGACCGCCGCCGGGATGACAGGCATAATATGCCCCGTTATGAAGACCCCCGTTACAGTTACCGTGACCGGCGCTGCCGGCAACATTTCGTACTCCCTGCTGTTCCGCATCGCAGCCGGTGAGATGCTGGGCGCCGATCAGCCCGTCATCCTGAAGCTCCTGGAAATCACCCCCTGCCTGGAGAAGCTGCAGGGTGTTGTGATGGAGCTCGAGGACTGCGCATTCCCCCTCGTGAAGGAAATCGTGGCCACGGACGATCCCGCCGTTGCCTTCAAGGATGCCGACTGGTGCATGCTCGTGGGTTCCGTACCCCGCAAGGCCGGTATGGAGCGTAAGGACCTTCTGAGCATCAACGGTAAGGTGTTCGTGGGTCAGGGCAAGGCCATTGCAGAGAACGCAGCCCCCGGCTGCCGCGTGTTCGTGGTGGGTAACCCCTGCAACACCAACTGCCTCATCGCCCTTCACAACGCCACCGGCATGCCGAAGGAGAACTTCTTCGCCATGACCATGCTGGACGAGTACCGCGCCAAGGCTCAGCTTGCTGCCAAGGCCGGCGTGGCCGTCTCCGATGTCACCAACATGACCATCTGGGGCAACCACTCCGCCACCCAGTACCCGGACTTCACCAACGCCAAGATCTGCGGCAAGCCCGCCACGGATATGATTACGGATACGGAATGGCTCAAGGGTGAGTTCATCTCCACCGTGCAGCAGCGCGGCGCCGCCATCATCAAGGCCCGCGGCCTTTCCTCCGCTGCTTCCGCTGCCAACGCCGCCCTCATGACCGTGAAGAACCTCACCACCCCCACCCCCGAGGGCGACTGGTTCTCCGTCTGCACCTTCACCGACGGCACCAAGTACGGTCTGCCCGCCGGCATCATCTGCTCCCAGCCCACCCGCACGAACGCCGACGGCACCTACTCCATCGTGGAAGGTCTGCCCATCGACGAGTTCTCCCGCGGCAAGATTGATGCCTCCTGCCAGGAGCTCCTCGAAGAGCGCGCTGAAGTGCTCGGCGAGTAAAACCCCGCAGAGAAATCATATTTCCTCCCCGCAGTTGCCCCACGGCAGCTGCGGGATTTTGTTTTACGCACACGAGACCGAGAGCTTCTGAAAAAAATTGCAAATAGGTTTTTCCATATCGAGCCAGCAAAAGGCGAGATAAAATGACAGCGGGCATGAGGCCCGGCTGCGGCTTTTGTGGAGCGGGACGAGGAATGGAATGGCAGGTTTGCGGAAAAAGTGCGTTTTTCCCTGTCATGACGCGTCGCGCGACACTTTCGGCATCTTGACGGATTGCGGGGAACATGTTACAGTTCGGATAAGCAACTATTATGGGCAAGACATTATACCGGAAAGTATGGGAAGCGCACACGGTCGGCACGCTGCCGGACGGACGTACGCAGTTGTTCATCGCTACTCATCTGATGCATGAGGTGACCTCACCCCAGGCATTTGCCATGCTGCGTGAGCTGAACCTACCCGTACTGCACCCGGAGCGCACCTTTGCCACGGTGGACCATATCATCCCCACGGACAATCAGTGTGAACCCTTTGCCGACCCGCGCGCCGCAACGATGCTCGATGCTCTGCGACGCAATTGCAAGGAGCACGGCATCCGCCTCTTCGACCTCGCCAGCGGCCGCCAGGGCATTGTCCACATGGTCGGCCCGGAGCTGGGTATCACGCAGCCCGGCATGACGATTGTGTGCGGCGACTCCCACACAGCCACGCACGGTGCCATGGGTGCTGTGGCTATGGGTATCGGCACCACGCAGGTGCGTGATGTGCTTGCCACCCAAACGCTGGCCATGAGCCCGCTGAAGGTGCGCAACGTGCGCGTGGAAGGCACGCTGCGCCCCGGTGTGACCGCCAAAGACGTAGCGCTGCATATCATCGGCAAGCTGGGTGCTAACGGCGGTCTGGGCTATGCGTATGAGTTCGGTGGCTCTGCCATTGAGAATATGGAGATGGACGGGCGTCTGACGCTCTGCAATCTGGCCATTGAGGGTGCTGCCCGCTGCGGTTACATCAACCCGGATGAAAAGACCTTTGCCTACCTGAAAGGGCGTCCGTATGCGCCGAAGGGCGCGGACTGGGATACCGCTGTGGAGCGCTGGAAGAGTTTTGCCAGTGATGCAGATGCGGAGTACGATGACGTGGTCATCATACCGGCAGAGGAGATTGAGCCGACTGTGACCTGGGGTATTTCCCCGGACATGAGCATCGGCATTTCCGGCACGGTGCCCTCCCCGGAGGATGCCCGCGATGCCGAGGGCCGCAAGGCTTACACCACAGCGCTGGAGTATATGAAGCTCACGCCCGGCCAGCCGATGAAGGGGCTGCCGGTGAATGTAGCCTTCATCGGCTCCTGCACCAACGGCCGCATTTCTGACTTCCGCGCAGTTGCTCCGCTCATTGCCGGGCGCAAGGTGGCTCCCGGAGTGAAAGCTCTGGCCGTGCCCGGCTCTCAAATGACCGCTCAGCAGTGTGAGGAAGAGGGAATTGCTCAGATTTTCCGCGATGCTGGCTTTGAATGGCGGCTTCCCGGTTGCTCCATGTGTCTGGCCATGAACCCGGACCGTCTGGTGGGTGACCAGATTTGCGCCAGCACCAGCAACCGCAACTTCAAGGGCCGCCAGGGCAGCCCCACGGGTCGCACGCTGTTGATGAGCCCGCTGATGGCCGCTGCCGCCGCCCTCACCGGCTGTGTGTCCGACCCGCGCGAGGTATTCGATATTGCCTGATGTGAACCGATAACCCATTTTACCGAACATGCCCCTCAACAAAATCATTTCCATTTCCGGCAAGGCCGTTCCCGTTCCCGGAGCAGACATGGACACGGACCGCATCATCCCCGCACGCTTCCTCAAGTGTGTGACCTTCGATGAACTGGCCGGCACCATGTTCCATGATGAGCGTTTCAACGATGACGGCAGCTCCAAGGGCCACCCCATTGATGCCCCGCAGCACGCAGGAGCAAGCATTATTCTGGGCGGAGAAAACTTCGGCTGCGGCTCCTCCCGTGAACATGCACCGCAGGCAATCAAGCGCTCCGGCATCCGCGCCATCGTGGCGGAAAGCTTCGCAGAAATCTTTTTCGGCAACAGCTCCGGCATTGGTCTGCCATGCGTCTGCGCCGCACGAGAGGATATTCTTGCAGCCACGGAGCTGACCACGCAGAAACCGGACACCGTCTGGACGGTGGACCTGGACAGCATGACGCTGAGCTGCGCGGAGGCCGCGTATCCCGTCCGCATGCCTGCAGAACCGCGGGAAGCTCTCATGCTGGGCCGCTGGGATGCCGTGGTGGAGCTGATGAATGCCCCGGAGGCCGTGGCCGCCCTGGCGGCGAAGCTCCCCCGCCCCACGCTGTAACGATAATCCCCCCCTTTTTCCGACCATGCTGGCCCAGATTGCACCTCTGATAACCCGCGGCGTTGTGGACAACACGACGCCGGGTTATGTGGAGCTGCGTCTGTGGGGCATTGATGAAGGGGAGCCCATCGACATCCTGCTCACAGGCAACTGCCTGGCAGACATAGCGGGTTGCCGTGTGAATTTCACCAACAAGTGCCCCCTTCCCCACCCGGGTAAGGAGCACCCCGTCCTCAAGGGGCTGCGGGAGGAAACCCGCGCCACCCGCGCCGGGGATATGACCCTCTCCCGCCGTTTGCCGGAGCTGGATAACCGCCGCGCCATCTCCAATGTGCTCTCACTGGAGTTCTTCCTGGTGCCGGAGACCCGCGTGCTCATCGAAATGAGCAGCTTCGAGTTTGAAATCTCTCTGCCCCAGTGGCAGATGAGCTGGGCGGAGGCCAACGCGCAGATGTTCATGAACATGGATGCTCTCCGCGCCCATGTGGAGTGGAATATGGACCATTTTGACGGCCCGGGCATGGCAGATTTGCGCCGCACGGATTTTCCCGCCTGTGAATGGGATAAACGGCTCAACCACGCAGAGGCAGCCATGGCCATTTTCCCCACCATACGCGAGAAATACCGCTACCAGCTCAACGGTTACAATTCGCTGGCCTATGTCATGGGGCGCCACGATATTTTGGCGCAGAAAGCAGCCGAAGATGAGGCCCAGATGCCGCCCGACCCGCAGGAAACGGCCCGCGAATGGGAGGTGGTGGACTTTGTGGAACCCGCCTACGCCGCAGAGGTGAAGCGAGCCCTGCACCACCCGCTGTTTCTGGAGACCTCCCACCTCACCTCCATTGTGCACCAGACCCTGCTGAGCAAGCCACAGCAGAATCCGGCGGTGGAAGAGTTTGTGAACGACTACGCCGGGCTGGTGAGCCACATTCTGGCCACCATCCTGCTGAGCCGACAGAAAGAATTTTCACTGGAACTGGCCTGCAAGCGCATCGGCATCCTCATCCTGCGCGTGCAGGCGCTCTCCGGGCGTGGCTCAAAGCTGATGAGCGAGAGCGCCGCCCGCCTACTGCAGGAAGCAGCCTCTGCTTTGCTGACTCGGCTGGAGGATTTTGACACCCGTCTGCGCCGCCGCTAACCCCGCCCTTCTGCCATGTACGTTGCCCGGGAACGCCGTGACTATATTCTCCGCCTCCTGCAACAGCGCGGCAGCATTCGCTCCGCTACCTTGGCAAGAGAGCTGGGCGTGACAGATGAAACTATCCGCACCGATTTGGTTGCCCTGCAGGCACAGGGACTGCTGGAGCGCACCCACGGCGGGGCTCGCTACCTGCTGCCGCTGGAGGCGAATTTACCCGTCGGCAATGCACGCCTGGATTGCCGGCTGGCCGCCATTGCCGCGCAGCACATCTCTGCGGGGGCACGCCTCTGGCTGGATGACTCTCCCTTCTCCTCTGCTCTTGTAGCGGCACTGGGAGAAAAGCACTGCACCCTCATCACCGCCTCTCTCAACCTGCTGCACCAGCTGTCTGCAGCAGCCTTACCGCACAACATTCTCTGCCCCGGCGGAACGCTGGACAAGGAATGCGGTTTTTTCCGTGCCGATAACGCAGCGGAGCAGATGAGCAAACTGGCCCCGGACATTGCCATCCTCTCCCCGCCGGCGCTGCGGGCTCACGCCGCGGCCTATGCTTCGCCCACCCTCGCCCGCTGGGCTCACGCCGCCCATGCAACTGCGGCAGAGACCATCGCCATCGTCCCTGCGGCAGCACTGAGCGCCCTTGCCCCACACACGGTGGAGATATCTGCCGGGCACATTGTGACAGAGGATTTTATTCCGCCCGGCTTTGACGGGGTAATGATAGAAACCGTGCCCTACATTGCCGAAGAAGACGTGATGCAGAGCACGGAATTGGATTACTGATGCGGTGTTTACTCCGCGGAGCGGGTGCGCAGATTGTTCCGGAGTCCCGGAGAATCCGGGGCTCCTAGCTCTGCGGGAGCAAGTTTTCTGCTTACCGCTTCTGCCAGGCACTCACGGTACAATTTGCCACCCTGCCAATCCTTGAATGCCGTGCGGACAGACTGAGGCACGGTCTGCTCCTCCACGGGCACGCGGAAGCGCTTGCCGCAGCGCATGAAATAATCGTAGTCACTATCCGAGCCGCAGTACATCATATCTGCGCAGTCTGCAGGATTAACCGCGCGACGGGCAGTGGGTGTAAACAGCTCCCGTCGCGTCACCGTCTCCGGCGATAATGAGGAGCAGGAAAGCAGGAAAAGAGAAACAGGAAAGAGCAGCAGGGAAACTCGCATACCTGACAAGTACCACAATCCTCGTGATTTGGCAAGAGCAAAGCAAAAAAAGCGCACTCCCGGCATACACGGGGAGTGCGACAGGGGGGTGAGACCAAGCTTATTTTTCAATAATCACCGTCGTGGGCGCGGGGGCCGGCGGCGGGGTCTGCTGTTGCTGCTGGCAGCACGAGGCAAATGCCAGAGAAGCAACAATGAGGAACATGCTATATTTCATTTCTCTATCAGGTTCGGGGTTGTGTGGGAACGGCTGCACCACCTTGACGCAGCGTCTCCCGTTGAGCCCACAGATTAGCAGAAGCAGATTGCCCCTGCAATCTATATTTCCCCTAACTTCCTGACTATTAGAGAATATTACAGCTCATAATAAGTATAACCGTTCAAGCCGTTGCGGTAGGCCTCCAGAGCTTCGCGCCGCTGGCGGGGTGTGATAAGGCCTTCCTCCACCGCACGCTCCGCCAGATTGCGGAATTGTGCCACCAGGTCCTTGGCATCATACTTCACATAGGAGAGCACATCTGCCACGCTGTCACCTTCTTCCTCCTGAGTGAACACGGGGCGACCGTTCTCCAGATGAACACTCACCACGTTAGTATCCCCCAACAGGTTGTGCAGGTCACCCAGCGTCTCCTGATACGCACCCACCATGAAAACCGCCACATAATATGTCTCCTGAGAGCCCACCTCATGCAGCGGCAGAGAGCGGGCCACGTCCTCTCGGTCAATAAAGTTATCCACCTTGCCGTCGCAGTCGCAGGTGATGTCCACCAGCACACTCTTCTGTGAGGGGCGCTCATCCAGGCGCTGAATGGGTGCCACGGGGAAAAGCTGGTCAATGGCCCAGGAATCCGGCAGGCTCTGGAAAACGGAGAAGTTGCCGTAATAGAAGTCCACCATGTTGTCGGATACCTCCTTGAGATCTTCGGGAATTTCGCTCATCTCACCGATGCGGTGAGCAATCACCCCCATGATATGCCAGTAAAGAGCCTCACCCATACCGCGCTCACGCAGGCTGGCTTTACCGTGGAAGAACTCCGCGCGGAGCTGGTCCCGGTAGTAGATGGCATCATTGTAACACTCCTGGATGTTCTTGCGGGAAATCATGCGGCAGGTTTCATCCAGAGCGCGCAGCACATCACTGGCATCCTCCGGCAGCGTGGGAATGCTGGTTTCCATGCCGGGAGCGGTGGTCACATCCAGAATATTGAAAGCAAGCACCGCGTGGTAAGCCACAATGGCGCGGCCGGACTCCGTCACCAGCGTGGGATGCGGCACACCGGCACGCGTGCACATCTCGCCCACAATCTCCACGATGTCTCGGGCATACTCCTCAATGGTGTAGTTACAGGATGAGTGGAAATTGGTCTGAGAACCGTCATAGTCCACCGCCAGACCGCCGCCCATATCCAGAGCCCCCATGGGAGCCCCCTCCTTCACAAGGTCAATGTAGATGCGGCATGCCTCTGTAAGAGCACCGCGCACCACGGAAATATTGGGAATCTGGGAGCCCTGGTGATAGTGCAGCACCTTGAGGCAATGCAGCTTGCCGGCAGCCTTCAGCGCATCCACCACATCGATAACCTGCGCCGCATTCAGACCGAATACGGATTTATCCCCCGCAGACTCGTTCCAATGGCCGCTGCCCTTGGATGCCAGACGCACGCGCACACCCAGCTGGGGCTCCACGCCCAGAGCCTCTGCACGGCGCAGAATGGCGGGCAGCTCATTGGGCATTTCCAGAATCAGGCAGATGTTGATGCCCATACGCATCCCCATGAGTGCCAGGTCAATGAACTCGTCATCCTTGTAGCCATTGCACATCAGGTATGCCTGCGGGTCTTTCATCTGCGCCATGGCGGCAATAAGCTCCGGCTTGGAACCGGCTTCCAGGCCGTAGTGATAACGCGCGCCGTGGGAGACAATCTCCTCTACCACCTGGCGCTGCTGATTCACCTTGATGGGGTATACACCGCGGTATTTACCCTTATAATCAGCCTCTTTAATGGCCTTGATAAAGCTCTTGTTAAGCTCATCTATGCGTGCATGCAGCAAATCACGGAAACGCAGCAGCACGGGAGCATCCGTACCGCGCTCAGCAAGACCTTTCATGATATTGTACAGACTCACGGACTTGGAAGTACCGTCTGAATCCTGCAATTTGACCATGAACTCCCCTTCACGGGACACATGGAAATAGCCGTTGCTCCAGCCATTGACACAATACAGCTCCGCAGAATCTGCGGAAGTCCAATTTCGAATCTTGCGTTTGATGGATGATGTACGCGATTTCTTCATGTCTGCTTTCTCGTTGTATGTGCTTGCGTATGCGGTAGAATGCGCGCGTTATATACCATGCCAACCCGATTGTCAATCAGAAGTTAGCGAAATTTTGTCCATTCCCTGCCGATTCCCGTTTCCACACACGGAGCAAACATTTTTTCTTACATTACAAAATGCTATTTTTCAACACATTACGAAACACATGGCAAAAAAAATTCAAAATAAAGCGAAATTTGGATTGCCAAGGAGGCAAAAATCGTGTAGACTGTCGCACCCACCCGAGCCGGGAGGCTCACAGACCATTTACAAACAAGAAGGAGATTTAGAATGAACATTCTCGACACAATCGGAAAAGAGCAGATGAAGGACGTGACTCCCTTCAACGTTGGTGACACCGTGAAGGTACACTGCCGCGTTATTGAAGGTGGCAAGGAACGTGTGCAGATCTTCCAGGGCATCGTAATCGGCAAGCGTGGCGCCGGCATCAACGAGGCTTTCACCGTTCGTAAGATTGCCTACGGCGAAGGCGTGGAGCGCTCTTTCCCCATCCACACCCCCAAGATTGCCAAGATTGAGGTGGTGACCCGCGGTAAGGTGCGTCGCGCCAAGCTCAACTACCTCCGCGACCGCGTGGGTAAGGAAGCTGTGACGGTGAAGACCATCCGCTAAACCTCTTCCGCAATTTCAGTTTACTCAGGCCATTCCATCAGGAATGGCCTTATTTTTTTTGCCCGCAGACAACAAAATAAAACTCTTCCCTGCTCCGGCATCACGAAACAGGAAAGAGCCTATACTACAAGACGCAGCACTCACACCACCGCATGCGGCGATGCGGCAAAAGCTCAGTTGCAGGACGGATACAGGCTGCGGCGTCCTACAGAGTGGTACTCAAAGCCGGCATGCACGGCGTTCTCACCATGCAGAATGTTACGACCGTCAAAAATGATGGGCAACTTCATCAGCTCACGCACCTTCACCAGATTGGCACTGGCAAACTGTTTCCACTCCGTTGCCACAATCAGCACCTCTGCGTCCCGGACACATTCATACATATCCTCACAGAAGCGCACAGGGCAGGCTTTGAGCTCTTCTGCAGCCGTCTCCATAGCCTTGGGGTCATAAGCAGAAACCACGGCTCCCTCCGCGCACAGACGGCGAATCAATTTGATGGCTACGGACTCACGCACATCATCCGTATTCTGTTTGAAGGCAAGCCCCCAAACGGCAACACGCTTTCCGCGCAGCACCCAAAGTTTCTCCCGCACGCGCTCCAAGAAACGCTCCATCTGCGCGGCGTTGATGCGCTCCACCTCACGGAGCAGCTCCAGCGGTGCGCCCAGCTGCTCAGAGATATTGATAAAGCCCTTCACATCCTTCGGGAAACAGGAACCGCCGTACCCAAGGCCGGCATTCAGGAAATCACGGGAAATACGCTTATCCATGCCGATGCCCTTTGCCACCAGCTCCACGTCCGCACCGGCTTTTTCACAAACCACGGAGACGGCGTTGATGTAAGAAATCTTGAGCGCAAGGAATGAGTTAGCCGCATGCTTAATCAACTCCGCAGAGTGCAAATCCACCTCCACAATGGGGGCATTGAACGGCTGATACACGCGCTTCATCAAATCCATGGCCCGCTGAGAATCTGAGCCGATGACCACACGGTCCGGATTCATGAGGTCCTGAACCGCACTACCCTCTCGCAGGAACTCCGGATTGGACACCACATCCACACTTATCCCGGGGCGCGCATAACGGGCAATGACCTGAGAAACCTTGATACCGGTGCTCACGGGCACCGTAGACTTATCCACGATGATGCGGTAGCCGAACTCCGGCTTCAACGCATCTGCAATCTCATGAGAAACGGCTTCTATATAAGAGAGGTCCACCGAGCCATCCTCATTCGGCGGCGTAGGAACTGCAATGAAAATGATTTCGCTCTTCTCCAGAGCAGACGCCAAATCCGTGGTAAAGTCCAGCTTACCGGCAGAAACATTGGAGACAATAAGCTCCTCAAGCTCAGGCTCATAGATGGGCATCTCCCCCTGAAGAAGCTTCTCCACCTTTTCCGCATTGTTGTCCACACAAATAACATTGTGACCAACCTCTGCAAAACAAGTGCCCGTAGTAAGGCCTACATAACCGGTACCAATGATTGCTAAATTCATGAAAAAACCTGTTTCTTTCGGCATTATACCGTACTTGGTCGGAATTGCAAGGGCAAAGATAGAGGCAGGGCCCGCGAGAGCGGCAAATTTAAGTTGACCTACCCCATCCTATCATGGTAGTATTCTCAAGTGACACAGAGAGGCCCGCGGGCACAGCCCGGAGACTTCTCCGCAACAACAGCACAAGGATATGAGCGCCGATATTTCTGCTGCCCCGGATTTAAGCATCATCACGGTCTGTCGCAATGCGTCAGACACACTTGAGCGTTGCATATCCTCCGTGCAGCCTCTGTTGCAGAACCACCCTGTGCGCACGGAATACATCGTCATAGACGGTGCTTCTACGGACGGCACTGCAGACATGTTGCGTCGCGCACAGGAAACAGGCAGAATAACCCGCTGCATTTCTGAGCCAGACAACGGGATATATGATGCCATGAACAAGGGCCTGCGCCTGGCTGCGGGCAAGGTCTGCGTTTTCATCAATGCCGATGATGAAATTTGCCCTGAAGCAGCGGAAGCCTGCTGCCGCCCCATCCTGGACGGTGAGGCGGATTACACTGTTTCCACGGCAAAAGTAGCCAACGAGCGAGGAGACTTCAAATTTTATCGCAAACCGGATTTCAGCGTTATTTGGTTTGGGGTACCATACTGCCACCAAACCCTGTACTGCAACACTGAAACACTGCGAACAATGGGAGGTTTCCGCACCAACTTTTCCATTGCGGCAGATGCTGATCTTATAGGCCGTCTATACAAACAAAACCTGCCCTACTCCATAGTTAATCAGGTCTCTGCCATTTTTCGTCAAGGAGGGCTTTCTTCCGAAGAAGCAGTTCACGGAGAATTACTCACCATCATATTACAATGGCATGAAGATATTCTTGCTCTAGCGTCACAAGATGCCGGTTATACCCAAGCGGCAATTAAAACGCTGAGATATCAATTTGTCCGCTACATGCAATCCTCATCTGCAGACAGGCAGCTTACTCAACCTGTCTGTCTTCTGCATGCACAATTGGCACAATACCTGCCGAATAAAAAGCGTCTAAAACTCAAAAAACGTTACCGAAGAAAATCATTCATCTCCAAGCTCCGAGCATTTTTTTCTGCAAAAAAACGAAATAAAATCCAAAAGAAAGCGGAAGCTTATTCCCTTCTGAGTGACGCCGTATAATTCGCCACAACTTTTTCTTGGCTAACCTCATTCGTCTGGTCCATCAATACAATAATTCCTCATGAGCAAAAGAAAAGAGTGGATATACAACAACTGGCGTTGGTTGAGGAAAGACATACGCAGCTATAAAAAGCTGTGCAGTGAAATGCCCGAAGCCAAACAGCTTTTGTTGAAAAACGAACAATTCCGCAATTGCGCCAAAAGAAAACGTTGTTTTATTCTTGGAAATGGACCTTCCCTTCGTAGTGTTGATTTCTCCAAACTTCAGCAGGAAGACGTCTTTACGGTAAATCAGGCAGCAAGGCACCCGAATTTTCACTTACTCTCTCCACGTTTTCACTTCTGGGCAGATCCTGCGTTTTTCGAAATAAATCCGGATAATCCGGGGGATATGGAATTGCTGCGTACCATGAAAAGCATCAATTCCACAGACCACAGACCGGCCTGTTTCTTCCCTATCCGGCAAAAATCTTTCGTAGAAAAATTTCAATTACAGAAGGAGCTCGACATCCACTACTTCTACTCTCACTCAGCCATACATCCTTTATTCCGCAGGGCACCGGATTTCACCACTGTAGTCCCCGGAGGTTACACCGTAGTTATCTGGTGTATTATGATGGCTCTTTTTGCCGGTTACAGGGAAATATATCTGCTTGGCTGCGACAACACTAGCATCATGGTAAATTTGAAATCCCTACTCAAGCAAAATGATGACAGTGACTATGCCTACGCAGTTACTGCTAACGAAAAAGGCAGACTGGAAAACATGGTACTCAGGCAGGGTATCCGTGCTCAGGCAGAAGCATTCCTTCAAACATTGAAAGAATATGAATGGATGCTGGAGTATTGCCGATACTTCGGAGCAACTCTGGTCAACTGCTCCTCTACAACCGTCATTGACTGCATCCCCCGTAAGAAGCTTGAAGATGTACTAAGCGATGTCTGAAAATTGAGCCGGACCCAGCAGCTCAGCTTCAATAAACGAGGAAGTAGGGGATTTGATTAGACTACAGCAGTCTATTTTCTATTTTTATACAATCTTTTCAACTCTAGCTTCCTTTGGTAATAAAAGCGCTTTTTGGCACCAAACGTAAAAAGACACATCAAACAGCACCAACAGTATTTAAGGTAAATTTCCCTTCGGGATACAAGTATCTCTAAATCCCGCTGCATAGAGCCCAGCAACTCCCTGTGTTTGGACTCCGCCTCTCGTTGCACACGCTGGAATTCCGACTTCGCCGTTGACAACTCTTCCCGGGTTTCAGTCAAAAGTTTCTGCAGAGAAAGTAAAACCTGCCGCGTAGTTTGATGCGTTTTTGACTCCGTCTGCAATGCCGATACCGCGGAAGAAAGAGCAGTCTGTCTTTCCTTCACGCCTTCCAACATCTTGCGCGTGTTGTGGTGCTTGATGGAATCGTTACGCAATTCTGCCACAAAACCAGATAAACCTGAAGCCACAGACCTCACCGCTTGAAGAGACTCCTGTGCAGACTCCAGCATCTTGCGCGTATTGTGGTGTTTAACTGAATCTGAACGCAATTCAGCAACAGAAGCGGCAATCTCAGTCTGGCGGGTTTTCACCTCTTCCAGCATCTTGCGCGTATTATGATGCCGAACTGACTCCGCCCGAAGAGTAGCAAGGCTTTCCTGCAACTCTCCAAGTTTTGCAGCGGTTGCCTTCTGCAAAAGAAGCTCCTCACTCTTTCGCATCCGCGCATACAAATCATCAATATGGCAGGCGACACCCGGAGGACAGTAATAAAAGTACGCGACCCTCAAACGAGCAGCCTCCAATTCCGGAGGCGCAGGCAAAGCAAGCAGAGAAAAACGATCTACAAGATTTCTGAACATCTGCCAAGACGAATTCCATCCGGATTCCCGACGTCCGCGTGACATGCGGAGATATGAAAAATAATGAGCAGATGCAATATGCAACTGTATGGCAGAAAATTCGTTCTTCACCGGATTGAGTCTAAACTGCTCAAGAATAAACTCCAATACTCTCAAGCGATCCAGAATACGACTATGCCCGCTCTCGGCTTTATCCATGATGGAGCCCCCCGCATTGACTACATAATTGTACAAAGCCTGCGGATAGTAGTAAATGAATGATGCGCGGGGTGCATTCAGATGGAAAAATGCCTCATCTTCAAACCACAAACCAACGGGAAAGCGCACATGCGCTACCTCCAACCACTTGCGATTATATAACTTATTCCAAAAACAAACGGGGGTTCGGGTCAGCAGCTCACACGTCACCTCCTCTAACCCGTCATATTTCAGTTTAAGGTACGACTCTCTCAACGGATCATGACCGATGATGCGAGTACCATAACAAATGACCTGAGCCTGCCCGGCCAACATGGCCGGTAAACAGGTCTCATACGTGTTCGGCTCAATGTAATCATCGCTATCCACCCCGGCAATCCAATCACCCGTAGCTACGTCAAGTGCAGCATTTCGGGCCGCAGACATTCCCTGATTGGATTGAGATATCACCTTTACTCGGGCATCTCTTTCCTCAAATTGCCTGAGGATAGACAGCGAATCATCCGTAGAACCGTCATCAACGCAGATAATTTCCAGCTTGCTGTACGTTTGAGTACATATAGAATCCAGACACCGTCCCAATACATGCCCGGTATTATAAACTGGCACGACAACAGAAATAAGTGGGGTATCTTTTTCCATCACAAACTAGAAACTATCAGTCGATTTTTTTCACTGAATGAACGGGAATAAAGCCAAAAAGATAATGCTTGACCGTATAACGAGCCCGTTTGGTAATTTTCCACAGCGGTATGCAACGGAACAATTTGCACGTAATCTTTTCGTCTTCCGGCATGCACCCATCCCTGTAATCCACCTGCACAAGCGGTATACAGTTGAAAAGCTTATAACGAGTCTTTTTCTCAGGCCAACGCTCTGCCTTCATCAAAGGCAAGCCAAACAAAGTACGAATATAGGTTGTATATTTCTCCTTGGGTTTAGACTGTTCCGCAACGGGTATTACCTTTACTTCAGGTTGTACAGCAGGCTCTGCGGAAAGAGAAGGAGCAGCAACAGGTTCCGGCTCAGGCTCATCCTTCTTAAAATAACGAGCCTTGCACACTTTCCATACTCCATTATCATCCAGTTTCACAGTATCCCGTATTTCGGCAGAAATGGTATGATGAACCATGTGTTCCAAAGCATCGAAAAGAAGAGGGTCCACCTCATCCTTCATCAGCTTTCGGATACCCTCCTCACCAATGATTTTGCCGTAATAGCGAGTTAACACACGTTCCTTATCACTCAACAGCTCACGCCAGGTATCTTTCTGTCCGGAAAAACCATCTGCCCGGTAAGTGGTGAAATTAAAAGGAACGTATACGGGTTTTCCTCCGGAAAGAATAACCTGAGTAATCAAATCAAAATCAGCCGAAACTCGAAGACTTTCGTCAAACCCTCCCAGTTCCCTTATAGTTTCCGTCAGGGTTATCATGGTCTGGTGACAGAAAGGCATCCCACGATAGAAAATTGGCAACATGGGATACTCCGTGCCTAACGGCTTCTCAAACTTCGTACGATCGTGAGGTGCAAACGTGAAAGTACCGCGGGATATTTCCAGCAAATGAATAGCCAGCTCAACCCCATGGGGCTCGTGCCAGTAGTCATCTGAGTTCAGGAATGCTATATATTTACCCTTGGCTCGGGCAATGCCTTTGTTCATGGCATTGTAGATGCCCGTATCCGGCTCAGAGAAACACTGCACCCAACCTTTATCCACATATTCCTGCACCAATTCCAATGTACCATCGGTAGAAGCGCCATCAATAATCAGGTGTTCTATTCCGGGGCAAGTCTGTTGATGGACAGATTCCACACACTGGCGAAAACGCTCCACGCGTTCTGCCTTTACCAGATTGAATGTGGCCGTTATGACGGTAAGTATAGGAGTATCAGACATATTACATCAAATATACGCTACGTTAGCTCAACCGATTACCTGCTCACTCGGCCGGAACTGCCACCCTTGACCAGATGCATCACTTCATCATGGGTGACACAATTGTAGTCGCCGACAATTGTATGCTTGAGCGCACTGGCTGCAGTTGCAAACTCAAGCGCGCACTGCGGCTCCATTTCAGAAGAAAGAGCATAAATAAGGGAACCGGAGAAAGAATCCCCAGCTCCGACACGGTCCACTATATCCGTGAGATTGTAGCGTGCGGAATTATAAAGCTGCCCATCACGATACAACACAGCCTGCCATGTGTTATGATCTGCACTGATAGCACCGCGGAGAGTCAAAGCCAGTGTATGCGCCCGGGGGAAACGTTTCTGCATCTCACTGCACACATAGATAAACGAGCAAGCATCAATCTCACCGCCTGTTTTCTCTGCATCAAACTCCGCAGGCTGAATACCAAACACCTTGTAGCAATCCTCCTCGTTACCGATAATAACATCTGTACACGCAACAAGTTCCGGCATCACCTCAGATGCAGTCTTTCCATACTTCCACAATGTCCCCCGGTAGTTAATATCACAGGACACGCAGACACCAAGCTTATTCGCTGTACGAATTGCGTCCAGACAGTTCTTGGCAGCATTGTCAGAAATAGCCGGAGTAATGCCGGACCAATGGAACCAAGTCGCGTCTCGCAGCACCTCTTCCCAATCTATACTTCCGGGGGGCAGAGTTGCTATGGATGAGTTCTCCCGATCATAGAAAACCTTAGATGGACGCATGTTAGAGCCGCACTCCATATAGAAGGTGCCAATGCGCGCGCCACTCAGGACAACATGCGACGTTTCCACCCCATATCCACGCAGTTCGTTCAGGCAACGCGTCGTGAGAGGATTGCCGGCCGGAAGACTGGTAACAAACTCACTTCTGATACCCAAATTAGACACGGAAACGGCCACATTCGCCTCAGCACCGGCAAAGGAAGTCTGCAATACTCCCCCCTGCACCAATCGCTTATGCCCCTCCGGCTGCAAACGCAGCATAACCTCACCGAATGTAACTACCTTTTTCATTTCATGTAGCGCGTGTATAAAGCTTCAGCAATCTTGAAATCCTCGTCCCAATCAATGTCAAAGGAATGGATTTTATCCATAGCATGGAGAACGGGGCGCATACCCAAACGGTTCTTATGCTTCAGGTATACTTCCCGTGAGGCGATAAACATGGTATGGTTAATTTCGTAGATAACCTCAAGATCCTGAGTACGCGGCCAAGGAATATCCGTTGTATTGTTGATAATTTGAGCTTGGCTGTTCAGGAGGAAGTTTCTCAGTTCACATACGCCGACGAGAGAATCGTAGCCTTCATCCAACTTTTCACGATAGCAGCGAATAGCCTCATCATACTGCTCTGCTCCGGTCAACGGAGTCGTTACATGCCCCCAGAGTATGTGAGAAGCCTCGGTAATGGTCGGGACATAGCAGATAAGATCCTGTAAATTGGTGCTACTTTGGCAAAGCTCATCCGGTCTCCAGATGAGGCGGAAACGGCTGTCCTTAATATTGGCGGTAGCCACTTCTGCACACACCTCGTCATTGGTAGAAAGAATAATCTCATCCAATTCCTTACTCCGGCTAAGCTGTCTAAGCTTGTTTGCTAACAATCCGCCCTCTATCCCGGCAAAAGGACGGGTGTTCTTATTGATGACGCGCTCACTTCCCTTACGCGTCGGAAGATAAAATGTGATGGATTTGTCAGTATTCATACGTCAGATAAGTTGATACACGGATTGTTTTTCAAGGGCTGCGTACAGCGTCGGCGTCAGCGCAATAAGCTTTTTACCGGTCACCGTCTTAAACAAGTCGAACAGAGTGATATTTTCCTGCGACAAAGTACGCTCCTTCTCAGACTGGATACCATTTACATAACCGTCATAGCCGCTCATATAAATGGTTTCAGCGCCCAGATCCAAAGCCAGCTGCAACGCAACAGCAGTACAGGAATCCGTCATGTCTTCCGTGAAACGAATCGCATCAAGCTCATAAACGCGTGCATGCTTAATATCCGGGACTTCAGATCCCATCTGTCTTGGATACGGAGGCAACACGCATATGCGCTCCTTTTCAGTATCAAGAATATTCGCCTGCAAACGCTTGGCTTCACTGCCCACAAGACAGTAATAACAAGGATTGGAAATTCCTTCCATATCGCTAACTCGGCGAGCGGATGCGAAAATAACTGCAGTTTCAGGATTCTGGTTCAGATATTCTTTCAACGCAGAAGCATGAGCCGGAATGCACTGTCCGCCACCAAGGATTAATACCTCCTTTACATTTTTCTTCTCGAAAACGCTGTATTTAGCATTATCTTTCAAACCGACCGTCTGGTTATTGAGGGCGCGCACAATGCTGTTGAAAGTGTATGTGCGGTTGGAGACCCAATCCATCACCTGCTTCTGCGGCAGTGAATTTGCTCCTGAAATCATGTAAGGCAGGTTTGCGCCCCAGCCATACCTCTTCTGCAGCTCAGCAAAATTGCCTACTACATCACTCAGCACATTGAAATCCACAAGCATCCCCTGTCGGCTCATAATAGTAAGCAACAGCTCCAACTCCAGATTGCCGGCTCCGCGCCCCATGCCACATATCGTTGCATCAATGAACTCTACACCGTTATTGATGGCCGCCAAAGCATTTGCCATAGCCATGTGGAGGTTATTGTGGCCATGAAAACCAAGCGGACAGGTCAGTTTCTCCTTGACGATACGGGTAATCTTGGCGACATCCTCCGGCATGACGCCACCGAACGAATCCACCATACTGAAGACGGTTGCAACGTCGTTGGCAGCACTCAACTCGTTCAAGAACTCAGGCATCTGCTGCCACTTAGACATATACATGACATTGAACCCCACCTCAAAGCCGCGCTCCTTAACAGCACGAGCCAGTTTTACAGCGCGAGCAAAATTCTGAGGGTCAACGGCCATACGAATCATGTCCGCCAACCCGACGATGGGATTGAGCAGGGCATCTAAATCTTTCTCCCGAACAGACTTTTCATTCAGCATGAGTGCTATCTTTTTCGTGCAGTTTTCACGAAGCCAGGCAGCTGTCTTGAGAGGAGTATAGCCATACTTTCCCAGATATTCCTTTTCCGGAAGATTTCGATAGCCAACCTCTATGTAATCTACGGGCAATACATTCATCGCCTGCAGATAGGAGCTCACTATCTCATCTGAAAAATCCCACTGGGTGTAATACCCACCATCACGCAATGTACAATCCAGAATTTTCATTTTCGTGATTCTAAGTTACATTGAAGATAATCCTCATTTTCCGCTCAAAACATCTGTCAAGCTCTTACGCGGCACAGAATCTATCAGCGTGGAAGAAGAGCAATTCACCAGTTTGATACCACGGTTTGAGCAATAGTTGAACAGATTGCGATACTGCTTGAGGGTAAACCAGAACGACCGAGCCTGATTTTCCAAACTCTGACGCTGCAACATTCTTTCCAAGCGCAGCTTTTCATTTTCGGAGATATCATACGCATAATCGCTGGAGTCATTCTGCTGAAGGAATGACTTGATGTTGACCAAAATACTCGTGGTATCTACCCCCAACAAATATATTTCCGAATAACCCATGTATATGGCAAGGGAAATCCCCCACATCACCACGGTATGGAACCCGGGAGTAACGCGGCTGCAATCAATTTCACCATCAAAATCATCCGGAATAGGAGCACTGGAATGGAAGTAGTGCACCGTCAACACTTCATCCAGCTTGTGTTTCTTAACAAATTTCTTCTGCATGAACGGGAAAAAGCAAATCGGCTTGTTATCATCCGTATTCACCTTCTTCATGATTTCAAGCAAATCCAAATCTTCCGGACGGTTCTCATCCACAACAAAGAAGTTGGGATCTGCCCAGAAATGGAAATTCGTACGCATCGCAGAAAAATCAGGATGACGGGCAGCCTGATTCACTGTAATCACGTCCTCATTGACCAGTTGCGTCAAATCTTCCGTACGAAGAGATGGACCATTCCCCAATACAAAACAGCGTTTTCCCTTTTTAGTATCCTTAAAAACAGCATTTCTGGCCAGCTCCACCTTTGCATCCGGAAATGCCTTAAAAACGCGCTCCTCACGGATTCTCGCTTCCTCTTCGTACGTACGATTCACTTCTTCCTTCCGCTCGACCTCTTTCCGCTCACGGCGCTCCTCTCGGCGCTCACCTTTACTCTTCGTAAAAAACGACTTTACTTTTTTAATCACACTCATGGCATTTAAAGTATGGTGCTGTATCTTCTGTATATTTGATTATAAAATTTTACCACGCACAACACCGGAATTACACATTCCGACCCTCTGCGAGTACGATACCGTTATATCAGATAGGTTCCCTTTCGTCAACACTTTTTTGGAAATACCCACTCACCCAATGAAAACAAGAATCATACCGCACACCGTGCGTTAATCTCATTCCACCACTCTGGCCCAGAGCACTTTCAGGTAACGGCCCTCGGGATATGTGGACAGGAAGGGGTGATCCCAGCCGGGCCCGCTCATTTCCAGTATCTGCAGGCGTCTGCCCAAACGCTGGGCGGCCTTGATAACCGTTTTTTCAAACTCTGCGGGGCTCACCAATCCGGAACAGGAGCAGGTCACAAACAATCCCCCCTTGCGCACACACTGAAGCCCCAGCATGTTCAGGTCATTGTATTTCTTGAGTCCTTCCTCCTTTTCCTCATCACGGCCCAACACAAACTTCGGCGGATCCAGCAGCACCACGTCAAACAACTTGCCGTTGCGCACCATCTGGCGGGCGTACACGAATGCGTCTGCGTGCACAAAATCAATTCTCAGCGGTCCGTTCTGTGCGTTGATGTTGGCATTCCGTTTAGCCATGGCAATGGCTTTCTCGTCCAGGTCCACGGCTGTTACTTCCCGGGCTCCGCCCAGTAATTTGGCGTAAATGGAGAAACCGCCGGAGTAGCAACAGAGGTCCAGCATGCTCTTGCCTGCCACCAGCCGTGACAGTTTCAGGCGGTTGTCTCGCTGGTCACAGAAGAAACCGGTTTTGTGCCCCTGGGCAAAGTCCACCTCAAAGTTCACCCCGTTTTCCACTATCTTGACGCGGTAAACGTCTTCTTTTTCCGGGGCGTCGGCCTTATTGATTCCCTCCATACGCGCAATGGCATCATCCACGGTGATGACATGGCGCTTGGTTCCGCAGAGTTCATGCAGCAGCGGTATCCACTTTTTCAGGCGCACCCACACCCCCAGGCAGCTCACTTCCAGACTCAGCACATCGTTGTAACGGTCCGCAATGAGTCCGCCCAGCCCGTCAGAATCCCCGTGAATCACTCGGTAGGCATTGGTCACCGTCTCCAGTGAGCAATCTTGGCGGCGCCAACTGACGGCGCGCCGCAGGGATTCCTCCAAATCCCGTTCTTTCAGAATCTCCGGGCCGTGGTACAGCATACGCAGGGGAGTCCGGCTCTGCGGATTCCAAAAGCCTCCGCCGAAGAGGTCTCCGTTCTTGTCATACACATTGATTAGGCAGCCGGGCTCGGCATCCGGACTAACAGCTCCGAGCATGCGGGGAAACACGGCCGGATTGTAGGTAAAATACTTCAGCTGCACCCAGGGTCGCACCCAGTTTTCACTGCCCTCCGGGGCCTCGGCTGTCTTAAATGAGCGCACGCGCGGCGCAGGCGCCGCAGGCTTGCGTTTATCACTGTACTTTGGTTTTCTGTCCCGGTTGTTCTGCTGAAACTCTCTCACGCGCACCATCATACGCGACTCCTCCACAAGTGTCAACCTCTGAACCCTCATTTTGGGACTCAAAAGTCGGAAAAAATGTAACTTTGAGCGCACTCTCTAACCATTTTTAGCTTGAAGCTGGCAGAATGGAAGTGTAGTATAATGACATGGCAGAAATACATCCCACCGCTATTGTAGATCCGACTGCAGAAATTGCAGATGATGTCAAAATCGGCCCGTACAGCATTGTCGGGCCCCATGTAGAGCTGGGTTCCGGCTGCGTGCTGCACAATCACGTTGTCATCGGCGGCCCCTCCAAGTTCGGTAAAAATAATGAGTTCTTCCCCTTCTCCGTCATCGGCCTCAAGACTCAGGACCTGAAATACAAGGGTGAACCGACCTTCCTGGAAGTGGGTGATAACAACGTATTCCGTGAGAATTGCAACATCAATCGTTCCACCTTCCCGGAAACCAAAACCATCATCGGCTCCAACAACCTTTTCCTCATCAACAGCCACTGCGGTCATGAGTGCGTGGTGGGCAACAACTGCATTGTCTCCGGATATTCCGGTATTGCCGGACACTGCGTGCTGGGAGACTGGGCCATTGTGGGCGGCTGCACGGCCGTTCATCAGTTCGTCCGCATCGGTGAGCACGCCATGGTTGGCGGCGGCTCCCGCATTCCGCAGGACGTCCCGCCCTTCACCATCGTGGAAGGCAATCCGGCCATCGTGCGCTCTATCAACATGGTTGGCATGCAGCGCCGCGGATTCTCAGAGGAGGATGTACGCGCCATGAAGTTTGCCTACAAAAAACTCTTCCTCAAGAAAGGCGGCAATATCCAGGAAGGCATCGACACCATCCTGGCGGATGCAACCTACGGGGCAAACCCGAATGTGCTCAAGCTCATTGAGTTCCTCAAAACATCCGAACGCGGCTTCATTCACTGATGAAAAAACGGCACCTTGTCTTTGATCTGGACGGCACCTTGGTGGATTCTCTGCCGGGTATCGCAGAGGGTCTTAACCGCTCGTTGGCCAGTCTCGGCATGCCGACTCACTCGTTGGCGGACATCCGAAACATGATTGGACGGGGTGCCAGAAATCTCTGTGCATCGGCACTGGGATACGCCGATGCCTCACTTGCCCCGGAAGACCGTCTGGAAGCGCTCCACAGCGCCTTCCAGCGGGAATATCCGGCCACTTGGCGACAAGGGACATTTATTTTCCGAGGAATCACGGAGATGCTCACCCGGCTGGTGAGTGTGGGGGCGCATCTTGGCGTGCTTTCTAACAAGCCGCACGAGGTCACTCTGCCCATGGTGCAGGAATTGTTCCGCCCCATTCCGTTCTCCCCGGTTCTGGGATATACGGGAGAGTTCCGCCGCAAACCCGCTCCGGATGCCCTGCACCACATTGCCCGCAGCTGGGGAGTCTCTACCTCTGAGCTCACCTTGGTAGGTGATTCTCTGTACGATGCCCGGACGGCAGAGAATGCAGGCTGCCACTGTATTCTGGTCACATGGGGCTATGCCAACATACGGGATATTCACAACTGGGGAGCCCCCACCTGCGGCACGGTTGAAGAGCTGCGTAGGCTCACCCTTTCCAACCTGATCTGAGCTTTTTACGCAAAAAAACAGGCGTTCCGATTATCAGCAACCGGAACGCCTGTTGAAATTTGATGCAGAAGCGGGATATCAATAATCGCGCTTGAGGAGATAATCGCTGATAGCCAGCAGATTTTCCGCACGGCGGGCGGAGAATACATCCAAATCCGCACGGGCGGCAGCCGTCAGAGCGCGGGCCTCTGCCCGGGCGTTCTCCATGCCTACCAGCGCAGGATAGGTGGCCTTCTGCTCACGCGCATCCTTGCCGATACTCTTGCCCAGCACCTCCGGAGAGGAGGTCACGTCCAGAATATCATCAATAATCTGGAAAGCAAGCCCCAAATCACGGCCGTAAGCCGTCAGCGCATCCAGCTGCTCAGCCGTACAACCGGCAGACATACCGCCCAAACGCAGGGAGGCAATGATGAGAGCGGAGGTCTTGCCGTGGTGGATGGCGCGAAGCTCATCCACGTTTAACTGGCGTCCCTCACCCTCCAAATCCAGCACCTGACCACCCACCAGATTGAGGCTTCCGGTGCGGAAGGCAAACTCGGTGATGTAGTCCTTGGCATCGTAGCGATCATTGGCGGGTACACGTGCCAACATGGCAAAAGCTTCCGTCAGCAGAGCGTCACCGGCCAGCACAGCCACGCCTTCACCAAACACCTTGTGGTTCGTGGGTCGGCCACGGCGCAGGTCGTCATCATCCATGCAGGGCAAATCATCATGAATGAGCGTATAGGTATGCAACGCTTCCAGTGCACAGGCGGCATTGAGCGCAGCTTCCTCACTACCGCCGCATGCCTTGGCTGCCTCTAAGCACAACAGCGGGCGGATGCGCTTGCCACCGGCAAAAATACTGTAGCGCATGGCCTTGTGAAGCGTCACCGGAGCAACGTCTTCACCGGGCAGAAGCTCATTGAGCCGGGCTTCTACCTTCTCTGCTGTTTCCTTGATAAGAGCCTTGATATCCATGACTCAGCAGCCTTTCACAAGAAGTTCTGCAATCTGCACGGCGTTAAGCGCCGCGCCTTTGCGCACCTGGTCACCAACCACCCAGAGGTTGAGAGCGTTATCAATGGCAATGTCCTTGCGGATACGTCCCACATAGCAGGTATCACCGTTGGTGGAATCCAGCGGAGTGGGCCACACATTGTTGGCAATATCATCCATGAGCGCAATGCCGGGCATACCCTCAAAGCAGGTGCGGGCAGATTCCACATCCACCGGCTTCTCAAACTGAGCAATGCAGGAAATGGAATGGCTGCGGTACACGGGCACGCGCACGCAGGTGCAGGTCACATTCAGCTCCGGCAGGCCCATAATCTTGCGCCCTTCGTTGAGCATCTTGAGTTCTTCTTTGGTGTAGCCGTTGTCGGCAAACTTGTCAATCTGCGGCAGCACATTGAATGCAATCTGGCGCGGGTAGGTGGAAATCTCTACCGGATGGCCGTCTACAATGGCTCGCACCTGATTCTCCAGCTCGGTGATACCGTGCTGACCGCTGCCGGATACAGCCTGATAGCTGCTGGCAATAATGGTCTTGAGACCGAACTTGAGGTGCAGCGGGTAAAGAGCCATCAGGGTGATGATGGTGGTGCAATTCGGGTTGGCAATGATGTTGCGCGGGTGGTCAAAGGCGGCGGCTCCGTTGATTTCCGGCACCACCAGCGGCACCCGGTCATCCTGACGGAATGCAGAGGAATTATCAATTACCACGCAGCCACACTCACCGGCTACCGGTGCATAATCACGGGATATATCACCGCCGGCAGCAAAAAGCGCAATATCAACATCATGGAAGGAATCCTTCGTCAGCTCCTCCACCGTCAGCATTTCTCCGCGGAAAGCTACCTGTTTACCGGCAGAACGATGAGAGGCCAGAAGTTTGAGTGAGGCCAGCGGAAAATTACGGGTCTCAAGGCAGGAAAGAATCTCAACGCCCACCGCACCGGTGGCGCCAACGATAGCTACTCTGGGATTTGTCATGTTCATGTTCGGTATGCAGACACAGGTGTATTTTCGGGCGTCTTGCGCGTGCGAGTATACACTAACGTGCTGAATGTGCAAGCATAATCTCTGCGTTTCCCGCTAAAAATAAGCATAAATGAAGCCATTTGCCGCCATTTTTCCTTCTCGCAACACCGTCAACCGGGCTATCCATATTCCTGCCGAAAAGTATTTTTTTCAGCGGCCTACCTAACAAGTAGTCTTTTAGCTTGACTCCAACCGCAAAAAAGGGTTTTATGTAGGTATGAATCACTGCTTCTCCTCGATTGTTCGCCATGCCGCTATTTGGGCCATGTGTACGGGAGCCGTCGCCACAGCGCTGGACATCGACAACTCCGGGAACGACGTCTTTGACCTGTACTTCTTCGGCAATGGAGAGACCGGCATGTTCGGCACGTTAACCGGAATAGAATGGATGGATTCCGGCAGACGGACGACCGGTCAGGTGAAAGACAGTGCCACCTATTACTGGAGCACGGAGCTGAAACAGGCTATGCTCAATGCAGTCAACACTTGGACGACAGCCATTTCTACACCCTATGATCTGGAAAAACACGCAAGAAAGCTTCGTATAGGTTTCTTTTTGGATGACGGCAGCACCGCTGGAGGAATCATGACCGGCTCCATGGCCGGCTATGCCACAACCCAAACAGTAACCACCCATTTTGAATCTGAATACGGTAGCCAGGCGAACATTTACAGCGTTGCAGAATGGGCATGGAGAGATAACAATGAAACGGCTTACTACAGACCATCCTGGGTGATAGATGGTGCCTATTGGGAAAACAGCATACTTTCCATGGGGGATAACAGCATAGACATCGCCATTGTTCTCAACCCCGTCATCACAAGTTACGGTTTTGATGCCTTGGGAAATTTTTATTACGACCAGACTGCCCGCACGGCACAGCAGCTGCAGAACATCGCCACCCACGAAATCGGGCACGGCATGGGTATGGATTCCCAACTCTACACCATGGATTATGACACCTCCGGCAACAGCGTCGCCAAGCTTTCCGGGCTCGTCTCCACCTGGGACAGTCTGATCACACTGCAGGGGGAAAACATCGTCACCGTGCAGGATGGTGAAATCAATGCCCGTTATGGTACGCTGGCAGCATTGCAGGCTGCAGGCTGGGAATGCGCAGAGGGAAAAGACCCGACGAATAGCGAAAGTTACACCGGTGCTGAGATTCAGTATGACCCCGACAGACGCCTGAGCCTGGAAGGGGAGGTCGGCGTACACATAAGCGCCGTCATGCTGGAGGGTGACACGCTCGAACACATTTTCCACGATGACGGGCTCAACGTCCTGGGACCCGGCGGCACGGCCAACTCAAGCTTCTCTCAAAGCGATTTACGGACGCTGGAACTGCTTGGCTGGAATATCCGCCGGGACAACATACCGGAGCCGGCAAGCGCAGCACTGGCCCTGCTGGGGCTCGTCGGACTGGCCACGCGGCGCCGGAGATAAAAACCTTCTCCCCCCGCGATTCACGGGAGCGCGTATTCGAATAAATAGAAAGTGCGCCAGCCTACGGCATCATAGAACAGACGCACGGAGCCGCATGCGCGGAAGCCGGCTTTGGTATACACCGGAGCAGCGGGCAGATTGTGGTCGATGAGGTCGAGCCGCACAGCCTTGTACCCGGCAGCGGCAGACAACTCCAGAGCATGCTGAATCATCTGCCGACCTATACCGCGGCGGCGGTAGGCCGTGCCCACCCCCAGTGTATGAATCACCCCGTATTCTCCGGGGGCTGCGTCCGCATTCCATTCGCCCTGCAAATAGCCCTCATTCGCGTGAGCATTCACCACCATGGAGGCGGCTATCTGCCCCTGCACTTCTGCCAGCCGAAGCTCCCCTGCTCTGATGGCTCCGCGCAGGTAGGCTTCATCCGGGTAGACACCCTTCTGCCAGCAGGGGTGGTAGGGCTCTTTTTCCAAATCATCGGACAGCCGGTCATAAAATGACTGCACGGCCTCATAATCGCTTTCCTCAGCCCGGCGAATGGTCACTTCCATGCACCCAATCTAACACAAACGTTCGCGCAGCGTCAAATAAAAAACCGCTCCCGACTGCGGCATGCAGCGGGAGCGGACGGATAAGGATTTACCTGTTGAATCAGGCCTTAGGCGTCTCTGCAGGGGCAGGAGCCGGAGCAGCGGGCGCAGACTTACCCAGATAGCTGGGAAGCTCCACCCCCACGCTGCTGGCCAGCTCATGCAGCGGCAGCGTACCGGTCACCAGATTCTGCACAAAGCCGCCCACGGAACCGCTTTGAGAATCGCCGCCGCCCATGACCACAACCTTGTCGAAGCTGAGGTTGCGGATGGCGCTGGCCTGTGTCTCCACAATCTGCGGCAGCTGCTCGGTCACCAACAGACCGGATGCAGAACGGGCATCACCGGCAGCCTCCACAATCTGGCGGAAACCGCTTGCCTTAGCCTCCAGGGCAGCCTGAATGGCAGCAGCCTGACCACGGCCCACCAGCTCCAGACCTTCACCTTCTGCCTTCTTCTTGAGCAGAAGAGCATCTGCCTCACCCTTGGCCAGCTTGATGGCGGCATTACCTTCTGCTTCCTTCTCAATGATAAGAGCATCGGCGCGGCCCTGCTGCTCGCGGACCAGCACGGCGGCGGCAGCCTCAGCAGCAATCTCCTGCTTACGCTTCTGGATTTCTGCCTTCACAATTTCATTAGCCGTCAGCGTAGCGCGCTCAAGTTCCGCACGCTCCATTTCTGCCTCACGGCTGGCAACATAACCGGCCTGCTCTGCGCGGGCTGCCTGCTCACGCTCTGCCACCTCAGCAACACGCTGTGCTTCCGCCTGTCGCACCTTAAGACGGGCGTTAGAGTCAGCCACCTTCATCTGAGCTTCGTTATTACCCTCCACTGCGGCGGCATTGGCCATAGCCACCTGCACCGTCTGGTCACGCAGGGCCTCTGCCTTACCAATCTCACCGCGGCGGGTTTCCTCTGCCACCTTAATCATGGCATCGTTAATGGCACGGGCTGCTGCCTCCTGCCCCAGAGCTGCAATATAGCCGGAAGCATCGCGGATATCGGTGATATTCGCATTGATAAGATAAAGGCCCACCTTATGCAGTTCCACATCCACACCACCGGTAATTCCCTTGATGAGCTTCTCGCGGTCAGCGTTGATTTCCTCAATCGTGAGAGAGGCAATCACCACACGCATCTGGCCCATGATGATTTCAGAAGCCAGATTGCGGATATCCTCGCGAGTACGGCCAAGAAGACGGCTGGCGGCATTCTGCATGATTTCCGGAGTGGTGCTGATACCCACGATGAAGGAGGACGGAACATCCACGCGGATATTCTGGCTGGAGAGTGCCCCCTTCAGCGGAACATCGATATTGATGGGGTTCAAATCCATGAATGCGCAGCTCTGAATCACGGGCATCACAAAAGTGGCACCACCGTGGATGCACTTGGCAGAGCGACCGGCTCCCACCTTACCGTATACGATAAGAATCTTGTCAGACGGGCACATCTTGTAGCGGCTGAACAGCAGAGCTGCCGTACCAAGAAGGAACACCACAATGGCAACAATGGCAATGATGCTGTGTGACGACGATTCGCCGCCTTTGGCAGCGAGGATGAGTAGTGTATTTATCATAGTTATGTTTGTTTATTGTTGGGGAGTATTCGGGGAAATCATCGGGCGAACCGTCAGACAATATGTCGTGGCAGCCACCACCACAATGGGAGTTTGAGCCTTTAGAGGCGTATCTCCCTCCTGTACGGCAGCCATGGTCACCATCTGGCTGGGATGAGAAACCTGCACCTGCCCTCCGGCTTCACCGTGCGGAGGTATCGTCAGATAAACCGTGCCGGTGCAGCCCACCAGAGAATTGTAATCCAATGAGCCATCACACTTCAGACTGTAAATAAACTTCAGCAGAAGTCCAACACAGAAAAAGATAACCAGACCTACCAGGAAACCCACCAAAATGGAAAGCCCCACCCCGGCACCGGACTGCACGGCACCGTAACCGCCCCAGCCGAAACCCATCAGGAAGCCAATGACGGCGCGAACGGAGAACACACCGGTATCCGCGCCGGCGGCATCAGAAGCATCCACAGCAGGCACATCCACATCGCTGTCACCTAAATCAAAGAAAAACGCCAACACCATAGATGCCACGGAAAGAAGCGTCGCCGTCCACGCAATCGTGCAGAAAATACCACGGGCAGAAGTAAAATCAGGTAAAAGGTCGGCAGCCTGTAACAGCATCTTGCCCCATTCAAAAAACTGAGTCACGTATTGCATAGTTGGATTTATTTGACTGCGGGCATAGTATCATCTTACTCCGCCCTTAGTCAACCGCAAAATCAGGCAACAAAAGCAACTACGACAAAAAATATCACTTTACACTCACTTTGGGCTTGCATCTTCCGTGAAGCATGCTATTATCCCCTCACCTTGTAGGTCGATTTGCCGCAGCCACGAAAAATCAACCAATTAAACAAGATACATACGACAATGAGCGAAATTAACGTCAACGACTTCAAGACGAACGAGAAGGACACCGGTTCCACCGGTTTCCAGGTGGCAGTGATGACCAAGCGCATCGTCCACCTTACCGAGCACCTCAAGGCAAACAAGCATGACCATGCTTCCCGCCGCGGCCTCCTGATGCTGGTCGCCAAGCGCCGCAAGATGCTCGACTACGCCAAGCGCACCAACCCCGATCTGTACAAGGATCTCCTCGTGCGCCTCTCCCTCCGCCACTAATCTGTCGGAGCGGAGCGCTTCGTCAGAAGCCTCAATCGCTACAGAAACGCCGCAGAGTGGTCGACTCTGCGGCGTTTCTACTTTTGTCCCCCGCCTCCTACGTCCAGAACTTGCGCCCACCCTGCGCGCGGGAATGCTCCTCCAGCGTGCCGCGCACACGCCCCGCCGCAGCGTTCAATACATCCGCACGTTGCAGCGGCGCAATATCGGCCAACTTGCGGATGTTTTTTACTGTAAACCTTAATTGAGCATATCGGTCTTGATGTATTGAGATTGCTATGATAAAATGACCTCGTGAAAGGCAAGCCCACCGAAAAGAAAAAACTCCACACCCCGCCGCAGGAATTCAAGGATGCGGCTGCGGTGCGCGCGGGTGCTGTCTGGCAGGCCAGAATGAAACTTGACCGGGAAAAGTACGAAGCAGGGATTCAAACGAAGAGCCCAACACACCCTGTCCCATTGACCGACGAGGAAAGGTTGTATAAGCAGTGGCGCTGATTTACGGTTCTTCCACCCAGATTTCATAGATAACCCTCCCATCTTCTGTCCTGGTGATTTTGGGATGCCGACTCACCACCCGCAGGGGGATATCCCCGGGCATCCAGCTTTCCCCCTCAGATGAGATACCCAGCGGCGGCTGCTTGTCCGTCCTCACATATTTGTACAGCCCATCAATGCGGCGGCGGCTTCTGTACTTCTTCATGTGCAGAATAATGCTGTAGCGTCTGTTGGCGTAGCGGTAGATAGTTGCCAGGTTATTGTTCCAGCTGTCCACGACAAAACCCGGCAAGGCGCGATACCAGGATTCATTGTGCTCATCCACGGCAAGTATCTTTTGCAAGGTGCCTCTGAAATTCTTTTCATCAGAAAACGACAGCGCACGGTGAATGGTCATCTTCGGGTCGCTGCCATCAGAAACGGTGGGGATGATGCGGTCGCGCAGCATCTCCGCCACCGGGCGCCGCGGGTCATTCGGTGCGCTTTTATTGATTTGGCTGTTATCGTTAATCATCTGGCGGGCGATATCTTCCTGGAGATTCGGTACTTTATGCGGGCCCTTAGCGGTGATGATTTTGCCGATTTCATCCCAGGGATAGGGGCGCGAGCCATTCTTGTCAATCATCACAAGCCGTCCATTTTCCACGCGCGCCACGCCGCGCGTCAGTTCAATGAGCAGCTTGCGGATATCGGAGGAAAAAGGACGCAGCGTGATGCTCACATTCTCATTGAGAGATTCCAGAGCCTGCTTCACCCGCTCCATGTCATGGCGAGCCTTGCCGGGAGCCGGTGCGGCGTGGGCTTCCTGCGGGGGGAGGTTGCGGGAGCGTTCGGCGAACCAGTCGACCAAATCCTCCGCCTGTTCCGCCTCGTGAAAGTAATCATCCACATTTTCCCCGTCCTCCGTGGTCAGCTCCGATTCCTCCGGGGCATCATCCTCCGGCGCTGCCTCATCAGCAGGTGTATCTTCTCCCGGCTCATCGAAGAGCCCCAGCTTCTCGCATTCCTCATAGGGAACCGCCTTCACACGCATCTGGCTGCCGAAATCAAAGGGCGGGTACGGCACGCCGAAGCGCGATATCTCCACCCAGATGGGAGAATCAATCAGCGCCACAAACTCGCCGCCGCGCGCCACGCCCTCCCAGCCGATGCGGGCGGCGGCTTCCCCCCAGCGTTGCGCCCAGTTACGCGGCACTCGCACCTGCCGGGCACGGAAGAGACGCAGCCCGGGCTGGCTTTTGTCTTTCTTCATCTGCTCGCGCTGCATCCAGCCGCGCGCCATGTCCACATTTGTGCGCAGCGTCACCTCCATACGGCGGCGGGAAGAGAGGTCGTGAATGCCCCCGCGCTCATCCTCGGCGGGCTCGTAGCCTGCCTCTCGCAGGGCGGCGCGCAGCCGCTTGCGGGCTTCATTCGTGGTAAGCTTACCGGCGGCAATATCCCGTGCCGCATCCTTGAAATCCTGGAGAATGCGCGCATTGCTCACCCCTGCCATGAAGAAAGCACGCTCGCGGATCTGCGCGTCTACCATATCCCAATCCGCTGTGGATTGTGCCGTGGTGTCCACCTGTTTGCTGTCTATGAAATCTGATGCGTACGGCATACACCGGGTTCGTAAGCATCAACTCCACGCGCAGCGCGCCCCAAGCACCGGGAAGCCCCGGCGGCGTCCACTCAATCCGCGCCGCCAGCTGCAAATGGCCCGCGCCGTCATCAAACACCGCCAGCTCTCGCACCCAGCCCGCCGCCACGATGGCCGCCATCGCCGCATTGTCCAGCACCTGCACAATCTCGCTTGTCACGCCGGAGCCATCAGCGTCGGCGGACCGCCGTTGTGCCGGGTGCTCCTCATTGCTCTCAATATGGTGCCACCCGTCACCGGGCGCATCCATCGGCACCAAATCTTCCTTACGTATTTGCTTCATCTCTTTCTCTCCTTTCCTGCGCCCTTGGGCGCGTAAATCCTAATTCGTACTTCGTAATTCGTACTTCGTCATTCAAATTATCTTTTGCCGACTTTGGCATACACTTGGCAGGGGGGCATGCCCTCTCTTGCGGGTACACTTGCCACTTTTGCCTCCAGCGCGTTTTTAGACCCCTTCTGCGCGTTCGCCACATCCTCCGCACACCACACCAGCTGCCAGTACCCATTCGCCCCGAGCCATCGCTGCGAGCGGATTCCCTTTTGGTGCAGCTTCGTGGTGGACGTGTTGTGGTACACCATCCCCAGCCGTGCCACCGCCTCGCGGGTGCTCACCCACCCCTCCGGCGGTTCCGGCTCCGGCGGCGGCTCCGGGTACTTCACCCCCGGCACATCTTTCCAGTGTTGCGCTCTATACTTCATGCCTTGATTTCCTTGAAATTCGTAAATCGTCCTTCGTAAATCGTAATTCTTGTTGACTTTTTTTCATTCCTACGCTACCTTGAAAGTCCTGACGGCACCTTGCTACGGTGTGGCCAAAAAGCCGCTGCAAGTAAACTGGGCACGAACGCCGTGTTACCTGTCAGTAGGCTCCGGGTCATGTCCGGGGCTTTTCTTTTTCGCAAGGTCTTAATCATTGTCTGTCTTCCTTCGCGTGGTGACGGGTTCTAGATGGTCGCCTTTATCGGCTAGAATGACTTTGTTCTTTTTGCCTACGGATGCCACCTCTGTGCGGTCTTTCTGTTTCCGTCCCAGAATTGTATCCTTCGCGGCTTTTCTTCGTGAGGTATCACCGGCTTGTAATGCTTCGTCATGTGCGAAGCTCCGCCGGTATCCGAGCTGCCGCCTTTCACGTCCAAACGCTTCCCTTTTACCCATGCCGCGCCTTTTACTACACCGCCACCGCCCTCTCTGGTCTTTAGGGCGTGCTCGGTAGCATCCACCTGCGCCTGGGGCTTGGCCAGGCGGGCAGCTTTTAGCGGGGTGTTGCTTTTGATTCGGAATTGCTTCGGGGTGCCTTTGCTGCTGCGGCTGCCCTTGTTTTTCTTCAGCACGGCGAACTTCATGCATCCCGGGGTATGTTGGTGCTGATTGCAGCCATTCGTCACCACGTCCTCATCATCAGCAAGCTTAATCCCCGTCACGCGCTCAATCTCCTCCGGGGTGTAGCCTGCGAACTCCATGCTGGAGGCATCCATCTCCCGCTCGCGGCGCTCATCTTCCTCATCCTCGGCGTAGCCTTCAGTCGAAGACGGGTCATCGTCTACGCCGTCACAGCCATCCTCATGCTCGTACTGATTGCAGGAGTTGGTCACCGGGGCTGAGTTGGCGGCTGTTGGCGGCTGGGCGAGGCGTTTGAACCCGAAGCGCCCTTCAAACGGAAAAGGCCGCAAGGATTTCTCCTTGCGACCTTCATTTGAGGCCCCTGCCTCGGCGTAGCCACGCAAGGGCGTAGACGGGTGGCGGGAACGCCAGTAGTCACCATCTCGTAGCGCGGGACTTAAGTCCCGCCCTTCGAGCAAGGCGGACGGCTGGCCAAATCTCGCTGACTCTCCCCCGTGTCCGGAATGCCACCCCCCCGAAAACAGAAGAAGCTCCTGGACCTTTCGGTTCAGGAGCTTCATTTGAGCCCTGGCGGCTATCTACTCTCGCGGGACCTATCGTCCGACTACCATCGACGTGCTGATGTTTCACTTCCGGGTTCGGAATGGGACCGGGTGGGGCCATCAGGCTATGACCACCAGGCTTCTGCCTTACTTCGTACTTCCAACTTCGTACTTCGTACTTCAGCTTGACTGGTTATCATCTGCGCTTGCGGGTTGCTGTTGTGTGTGCTGGCTGCCGCCTGCTGGTAGCAGGCTGACACCCGCGTGGCTTCTTGTTTTGCGTTTCCTTGTGTTGCACTCACCTCCTTACATGCGTTTCAAGCAGAAATTGCTTGTCACCGGGGTGGTGTATAAGGTCTATTGGATGTTAGTAGTGCTCGGCTCAATACATTACTGCAATTACACCTGCACCCTATCAACGTGGTCGTCTTCCACGCTCCTGTAGGGAGAACTCATCTTGGGAGGGACTTGGCGCTTAGATGCTTTCAGCGCTTATTCCTTCCGCACTTAGCTACCCGGCCGTGCTCCTGACGGAACAACCGGTGCACCAGTGGTGCGTCAGACCCGGTCCTCTCGTACTAAGGTCTGAACCCCTCAATTCTCCAACGCCCACAGAGGATAGAGGACCGAACTGTCTCGCGACGTTCTGAACCCAGCTCGCGTGCCGCTTTAACCGGCGAACAGCCGGACCCTTGGGACCTGCTCCAGCCCCAGGATGCGACGAGCCGACATCGAGGTGCCAAACCACGCCGTCGATATGAACTCTTGGGCGTGATCAGCCTGTTATCCCTAAGGTACCTTTTATCCGTTGAGCGACGGGGATTCCACTCTCTCCCGCCGGATCACTTGGGCCTGCTTTCGCATCTGCTCGACTTGTTGGTCTCACAGTTAGGCGGGCTTATGCCCATGCACTCGACACCCGGTTGCCATCCGGGTTGAGCCCACCTTCGCACTCCTCCGTTACTGTTTGGGAGGATACCGCCCCAGTAAAACTGACCGGCTGACACGGTCCTTCCGCCTGCTTCAAGGCTTGAAGTTAGATTCTCCAGTTCCAAAGGGTGGTGTCTCATTGATGACTCAGATAGCCCCTAAAGGCTACCCTCGAAGTCTCCCACTTACTCTGAGCATTGAGACCGAAGAAACAATGACAGCTTACAGTTAAGGTCTATAGGGTCTTTCCGTCCTTCTGCGGGTGGCCGGCATCTTCACCGGCTCTACAATTTCACTGAGCGCCTGGTTGAGACAGTGCCCAACTCGTTTCACGATTCGTGCAGGTCGGAACTTACCCGACAAGGAATTTCGCTACCTTAGGACCGTTATAGTTACGGCCGACATTCACCGGGACTTGGGTTCACAGCTTCG
>JAZRBU010000026.1:0-22279 GCA_045635265.1 Akkermansia sp. | reverse complement strand
GCGCAGAATGCAAGAGCTGCAACGGCCATCATGACGGAAAGAACGATTTTCTTCATCTTTATCTGTTTTCTATTGTTTAGTTGTTTATAAGAGTCAGAGCAGATGCTCTACACCCATATAAGCGAACAGAAAAGATTTTTTTGTTTATCTTTTTATAATTTTTTCTTTATTTTAACTTGTTTTTTTTCCCCGGCCCACGCAGTTATCAGCACAACAGCCCTAAAAACGCTGCTAACAGGCAAAAAGAAGCAGGCGCGCTCCGTATTGGGAACGCGCCTGCCGGAAAAAGAACTCAGTTCCGGAATCAGTCCTCTACCGTGAAACGGTTGGTAATGACGAAGGTCTGAACGGGCTCCTCCTCATCATCCAGATAGATGGTGGTCTCTTCCATGGTGTAAGTACCACCGTTGTTGGAATCGAAGTTGAGAATCACCTTGGTGGGAGCAATACCGGACACATAGTCATCTGCGCCGATGGTGCCGCCACCGGAGGAGGATGCGTTACCACCCTCATCGTTGTTATTATTGTTGTTGTCGTCGGAATCCTCCTCACTGCCCATGGTGCCGGCATCGCTCAGGAAGATGGCGAAGAAGGACTTGAACTCCACCTCTTCAGAGATTTCAGCCTCGTCAATATGGAAAGTAAACTCGCACTTATCCCAGCCCTTTTCACCCTTAACGGCGCTGCTCACATTAATCGTACCGCGGGAGCTGGCGTTAGCAACGCTGCCGAAGCTGAAGCGGGCATTACAATCGTTGCTGCTGCCGATGCGATCACCCACACGGATAAACATGGTACCCAGAGCATTGCTGGGGGACTGCAGACGGAACGTGCGGCCGGACATGGCATTCACGTTCTGGTTTTCGCCATCGCCACCGCCGCTGCAGGCAGTAAGGGAAAGGCAGCCGGCAATGAGAGCACCAACGGAAAAGAGAGTCTTGTTCATATCTTTAGAAAATAAAAGGATGTGTACCTAGTGGCTATTAGTGTACCATGTGCACCGATGGAAGCAAGAAAAAAGTGTGCCGCCGACACATTTTTTTTGATTTCAGAGTTGATGGCGGAAATTGTCGGAAACTTTCAGAGATTTAATGAAAGCCACCAGCATGTCAATACAGCTCTGCACGTCTGCCATATCCGCAGTTTCCACCGGGCTGTGCATGTAGCGCAGCGGCAGGGAGAAACAGGCGGCGGGAACACCGGCGCGGGCTCGATACAGGGAATCCGTATTGGTACCGGTGGTGCGTCCTACCGTCTCTCGCTGCATGGGGATATTGCCGGCATCCGCCACATATTCAAAGCGAGCATTCATGTTGGGATGGCAGGCAGGGCCGTAGCAAAGGCAACCGCCCTTGCCCAGGCGGATATCACCGTAGCGGCCCTTATCCAGCCCGGGGGAATCCGTGGCATGAGTCACATCCAGACAAATGGCGGCATCCGGCGCCAGATTGTAGGCCAGCATGGCGGCACCCACGCAGCCGATTTCCTCCTGAACCGTGTTGGCAAAAACAATGTTCCATTCCGGGGTTACCCCCTGCTCTTTCAGCGCACGAGCCGTCTCTGCAATGATATAACCGCAGAGGCGGTCATCCAGCGCGCGGCAGACCAGACGGCGGCCGTCATTCAGCATGAGCGGGCCGTCACAGTACACACCGGGTGTACCCACCCGCAGGCCGAGTGCTTCCACCTCCTCACGGGAGTCGCAGCCCAGGTCCACGTACAGATCCCACACCTTGGGTGCCTTGTCCCCGTCATCACGAATATGGATAGCCGTATTGCCGGTGATGCCGATTACCTCACCATCCGTCCCCATGAAGCGAATGCGACGCCCACGGCCGATGGCGGCATCCGTTCCGCCCAGACGCTCCACGCGCACAAAGCCATTGTCATCTATATGGCGAATGGAGAAACCGATTTCATCCGCATGGGCATCCAGCATGAGAGTGGGAGCCTGCTCATATTTGCTGCGCAACAGTGCCCAGGTGGAGCCGTAGGCATCACAGTGCTGCTCATCCGTATACGGTGCCACATAGGCGGCCCAGATGCGCTGGGCATCCATTTCATAGCCGGTGGGTGAAGGGGTATTGAGATAATCTGTCAGAAATTCGGAGGATTGATTGTCCATGGTCAGAAAAATGAAAATGGGTGAGAATGAGAGTTGAAGCCCGGTTTCTACGGGATATAAAAAGCACCCCGCGGACGGCGGGGTGCGAATAAGCTTGCTTACATATTGCGGTAGGCGATATCGCTGCGGCGCTGTGAGCCGTCGAAATCTACCTTGGCGGCCTCGGCATGAGCCTTTTCTCGGGCAGCTTCCAAGGTATCACCCTGAGCCACGATGGCCAACACACGGCCGCCGTTGGTCACCCAGCCTTCTGCCGTCTTTTTCGTTCCGCAGTGGAAGACGCGGGCCTCACAGGTCTCCAGACCGGAGATAATATCCCCGGAGTGGGAAGAAGCAGGATACCCGGCAGAAGCCAGGATGCAGCAAATGCTCCAGCCGTTATCAAAGGAAATGAGCTCCGGGCGGAAGTCACCGCGGGCACCGCTCAGGCAGAACTCTGCCAGGTCACCGCGCAGCAGCGGCATCACCGCTTCACACTCGGGGTCACCAAAACGGCAGTTGTACTCAATCACCTTCGGGCCATCCGGCGTGAGCATGAGCCCGAAGTACAGGAAGCCGCGGTACGGCAGACCATCTGCCTGCAAGCCGCGCACCGTCGGAGCCACGATAGTTTCCTCAATGGTACGAATCAGCTCCGGGGAAGCCAGCTGACGGGATGCCACAGCTCCCATGCCGCCGGTATTGGGGCCCTCATCACCATCCATGAGCCGTTTATAATCGCGGGCCGGGCAGAGGATGAGGTACTTGTCATCACAAATAGCACCAAAAATGGAGATTTCCGGGCCGGTAAGGAACTCTTCCACCAGCAGACGGCCTTCACCAAAGCGCTTTTCGATGAAAACCTCCTTCAGGAACTCTTCCGCAGATGCGGCATCCGGGCACACGGCAACGCCCTTGCCGGCGGCCAGCCCGTCAAACTTGAGTACGGTGGGATACTTTCCGCCGATAGCGGCAATGGCTTCATCATACCCTGCCACGGCGGCGGCCCCGCCGGTGGGAATACCGTGGCGCAGCAGGAAATTCTTGGCAAACTCCTTGGAAGCCTCCAGCTGGGCGCTTTCCTTGGGCGGGCCCCAGCAGGGGATGCCCAGGGCGGCACAACGATTGGCAAGGCCCTCGCCCTTGACCAGATAGCTTTCCTCACCGGCCACACAGAGGTCTACCTTGTTCTCCACCATCCACTGCATCAATCCATCAAAATCTGCGGCATCAATGCGCGTGGCGGTCTCACAAATGGCATCACTCCCGGGAAATGAAAAAATCTCCGGCTGACAGGGACTTGCTGCCAGGGTCTCCACGAGCGCCTGCTCGCGCCCACCTTTTCCGATAACGGCTATTTTCATGCTGGGCATATTCTACACCAGTCACATGGCTTGGGCAAGCCTAAATGGCAAGCGCCGTCTTAACGACGGCGCTTTTTGCGGGAAGCTAAGCGGCGAGCGGACTTCTGCCGGCTGCTGTTTCCGTATTTTCCTCTCCGTACCAGGCGGGAGGCGCGAGCATAGCCGCGGCGTCCGTAACGCCTGCGGGACGGATAAAAGCGAGTCCCATCCTTAGGAAGAGCGGCAATCATGGAAGACGGCAGCTCAATGCTCTTCTTGGTAGCATCTGCCGCTGTCTTCATATACGTGGACTGCGTGCAGCTCTCAATAGCCACCGGCATACCGCGGTGTACACGGCCAAAGAGGTCCACCACATCATCACTCCTCATGCGGATGCAGCCGTACGAGGCAGGGCGGCCGATGTTGCGCTCCTCCGGGGTGCCGTGAATATAGATACGACGGCGGTGGGAGCTGCGGTTAAAGGATTCCAGACCTGCCAGCTGGATAACACGGGTAACGATGGGGTCACGGCCGGCGGCATCCACCGCAACAACCTCACCCGTAGGGCGGCAGCCCTTGAACACCATTCCCTTGGGCTGCCCTGCTCCTGTCTTGTCCGACACGGCATGAATGCCCAGGGGAGTGCGGCGGCTGCCGGTTGTGCTGCCGATACCGAACTTGGAGGAGCTGATTTTGTAATCCTTCACCTTGCGCCCGCCTCGAAAAACCGTCAGCTTCTGGTCACAGAGAGTAATGGCCACACCATCCCGCACAACGGCACGCGGCGGAATATCCCGGCCATAGTACTTCTTGGTACAGGATACCAGCAGCGAACAGGCAGCCAGCATCATGCAGGCAAGAACTTTTCCGGACTTGTGAAAGGGTATCATATCAGTTTTTTCTATACGGGGCAGACGTTAGGTATGTGGCCGTGCATCACGCGGCGGCACGGGCTTTGCGCCGCTGAATCACGCCGTCTATCAGGCGACCCAGCGAGCAGAAGCCGGTGTAGAAGAAGCCGAGGAACGGAGCGGTGAGCACAAAACCGATAAAGTTGGCACACAGAAGATTATTCAGCTCAATCCAGGCAAAGAAGCAACCGAACATGAGCTCCAGCACGGGGACAATAACAGATTTGAGAGCCTTGTATCCGGCAGCGCGCTTCTCAATGGAAAGAGCACCCTGATTGGATTCACCGAACTTGGGCGTACGCACAAACTCGCTCTTCTGGCCAAACACAGCCTCCAGCACGGCCTTGGCATTATTAACAGCCATACCGATACCCAAAGCCAGCAGCGGCAACAGCAGGAAGAACACAGCCCACCATCTGCGGGGCCGCACCACAATCTCCGCCAGCACATAGAACGCGCAGACTGATACGGTTGCCAGGAAGAACAGAGCAAAGGTCAGAATGAGCATCTGGGGAGAATCCCATGCCCAGGCACCCGTGGGAGCAATGGCACCGGCGCCGATGGGAAGCACCAGCAGGCAAAGCAGCACCAGCACCAAGTATGAATAGTTACAGGTAAGGTGCGTGGTAGCCTCCAGCTTGGCCTTCAGCGGAGCATTGGAGCGCCAGATATCGAAAAGCATCTTCTGGCACACCTGAATGCAGCCCTTGGTCCAACGGTGCTGCTGAGCCTTGAAGCCGTCCATATCCTCCGGCAGCTCAGCGGGAGTCACATAATCATTCAGGTACACAAAACGCCAGCCCTTCATCTGGGCACGGTAGGAGAGGTCCATATCTTCCGTGATGGTATCATGCTCCCAGCCGCCGGCATCATAAATGGCAGACTTACGCCACACACCGGCCGTACCGTTGAAGGTGAAGAAGCGGCCGGAACGGTTGCGGCAGGTCTGCTCCAAGGCAAAGTGACCGTCCAGGAACACGCTCTGCAGACGGGTCAGCAAATTGTGATTGCGGTTGATGTGGCCCCAACGCGTCTGCACCAGAGCCACCTTGGGATCCGTGAAGTACGGCATGGTCGTCTTGAGAATATCCGGCTCAGGGCGGAAGTCTGCATCCAGAATCAGCAGGAACTCACCCTTGGCCACTTCATCCGCTGCCTCAAGAGCACCTGCCTTGAAACCGGTGCGGTCCGTGCGGTGAAGGCAGACGATGTCGAATCCCTGTTCGCGGTACAACTCTACCTGTTTCTTGCAGAGGTCGTAGGTATCATCCGTGGAGTCATCCAGAATCTGAATTTCCAGCTTATCCTTGGGATAATCAATAGCGGTCACCTTGCGCAGAAGCCCTTCCACCACAAATTTCTCGTTGAACATGGGCAGCTGAACGGTCACCACCGGCAGTTCATCCCACTCACCGGGCACTTGCGGCACATCCTTGCGGTGAATGAAGTAAAGAAATACCATCAGCAGGCGGTGAAAGCCATAGCCGGCCAGTGCAACCCAGACAATGAAATACGCTGCAAGCCAGCAGATGTTGAACCAGTATTGAAAATTACCTTCCATATTAACGTGCGGTTTGTTTTTCAGAAATCGGCGGCCCGAAAACGGTATTTGCCGCCATTTTTTCACGTCAGCAAAGCGGATGCTGCTTGACGCGCGCAGATAGTAATGTAAACTTGTTTCGGAGTCAAGTCTAAATATCACACTTTCACCCATTAGCAACATGAAAATTCACCCCCTTCTTCTGACCGCTGCGCTCATGTGCAGTTCCCTCGTTGCGGCCCAAGAGCTTCCTGAAGCAGAAGAAATTGATGCCGTTGACATTACAACAGACGGCACGCCCGGTGATATTTTCGCAGCGGAAGAAGATCGAAAGGAGGGTGAAGTGCCGGCCATGTTCCGGGATGACTCCATGCTGGATGATTCTCACTCCAATCGCGAGCTGGGCATCAATGTGTATACCGCTCCCTCCATCAGCAAGATTTTTACGCAGCTGGACAACCTGCCCGCCATCCCGGAGCCCTATGTCCTGCGCAACCGTCCGGAAAAACTGCCCATCGATGCGGGCTCTCTGGCTCTGGAAATGGGCTATCTGCTGGCGGACGGCTTTATTGCCGTACGCAGCGGGCACATGAACGATGTCAAGCCGATTGCGCTGGATTTGACCCGCTACGGCAAGGCGATGGGAGTCGGAGAAAAGATGAACATCCACTCCGCAGCTCTGTTGGAGCATGCCGAAAAAGGACAGCTTGAGGAGTTCAAACGCATCCTCACCTCCACCCAGGGAGATGTGAACGAAGAGCTCACTGCCCTGCGCGACCCGGATTTGGCGCATCTGCTGGCACTGGGCGGATGGGTGCGCGCTCTGGATGCAGCAGCAGCCGCCGTGGAGGCGAAGTTTGACCCGCAGCAGGCAATTGCCATTTTCTACGCAGAGGCTCCGGAATATTTCAATGAAATTCTCCAGGGACTGAACCCCCGCACGGCAAAAAAACTTCATGTGGACCAGATGTGCGTGCTGCTGGCTCAGCTTGCAGACCTGATGCGGCTTGCCCCCGGTGAGCAGCCTTCCATCGAAAAGGTGAATGCCATCCACCAGACCGTTCTGCGCATCTCCACGCTGGCCGTGGGCGAAGGCTATGAACACTAACCCCAGAGTCCTGACAGTCCGGGATTATCTGGATATGGGCATAGCGGTGGCAGGGCTCCGCACAATGCGTTTTCCCAAGCCTCGCTACCGTGTGGTGTTCCGGCTGAACATGCGCAACAACTCCTCCGGCAGCATACGGCTGATAGGCCGCAAATGGGTGCTGAGAGACCACAGCGGCAACACCCGCATTGTGGAGGCGGAAAACGTGTTTAACCGTCAGCCCATTCTGACTCCCGGCGCCGTTTTCTCATACGGCGGGTGCCAGGAGTTCGACTCTCCGCCGGCCGGCTTGGAAGTGAGTTTTTTCGGCACCGATGCCAAAAACTCACCGTTCATCACGCCGCCGCTGGTATTTCCTCGCCGCAGTTTCCGGCTTCCCCGTTAATTTTACCCCCAAAACTAAACGACCATGCTGATAGCTCCTTCCATGCTCGCCTGTGATTTCCGCCACATCGGACCGGAAGCGGCCCGCGCCCTCGAGGCCGGAGCCGACTGGTTGCACCTTGATGTGATGGATGGTTCCTTTGTAGATAACATCTCCTTCGGGCCGGACATCTGTGCGGCTATTCGCAACAGTGTACCGGAAACCGCCTATCTGGATGCCCACCTCATGATTGATGCCCCGGATCATTACCTTCCCCGTTTCATCAAGGCAGGTATGAACATGATTACCATTCATGTGGAGCGTGAGGGGGCCGTGGATTTGCATGCCACTCTGGCAGCTATCCGTGCCGCAGGCAGCCACGCCGGTCTGGCAGTCAATCCTGCCACGCCTGTGGAAAAAGTACTTCCGTACCTGGAGGAACTGGATATGGTGCTGGTGATGAGCGTTGTCCCCGGCTTCGGAGGCCAAAGCTTCATGGCAGAAGTGTTGGACAAGGTGCGTGTACTGGATGCAGAACGCCGCAAGCGCTCACTGTCTTTCCTCATCCAGATGGACGGCGGCATCGGCGCGGCACAGGCTCCGCTCTGCAAAGAGGCCGGAGCAGACTGTCTGGTGGCCGGCTCTTCCACCTTCCGCGCCCCGGACATGGCTGCGGCCATTGCGTCCATGAAATAACACGGCCTTCCCATGGATAACGGAAGCAAAAGCCTGCTCAATGTACTGTTGAGCGTATTGGCGCCTGTACTGGTACTGGACCACTGTTCCACCTCCGGCCCGGGCATACTGGAGCTGGGCACCACATGGGCCATGGTGGTGGCTCTCTCTCTCCCCCTGGGCTGCGGTGTCTGGATGTTTCTGGAACGCCGCAAAGTAGACCCCATCACGCTCTTTGGGCTCATGGGCACCATCCTCACCGGGGTGGTCACCATTTACGCCAACACGGGCGACGGTGCCGCCATACGCCCGGATACTCCCTGGTGGTACGCCGGAAAGGAAGCACTCATTGCCCTGCTGCTGGGCGGTGCCATGCTGGTAACGGCTCGCCGCAGCGATTCCATGCTGCGCCTTTTCCTGTATTCCGACAGTCTTTTTGACGTTCGCCGCATCGAAAAAATCGTTTCTGAGAAGCAGCTGGAGAAGGCTTATGATTCTCTGCTGTGGAAGGCAAGCGCCTTCACCGCTTGCACCCTGTTCTTCTCTGCAGCGGCCAATTTCGGTCTTTCTCTGTACTTTCTGCTCCCGGTTCTGAACCAACCGGCGGATAAGCAGGTGCTGGAGTACAACTACGCCGTAAGCAGCATGACCTGGTGGGGATACCTGGTCATCGGCGTTCCGCTCATGATTACCCTCATTATGGTGATGCGTTTCCTCCTGCGCCAACTCGGTGAGCTCACCGGACTTTCCCGAGACGAGCTCATGATTCGCTGATTCCCTCCCTGCTTCCAGCAGAAAACAAAAACCCCGGCCGAAGCCGGGGTTTTTGTTTTTCTTTATTCAGTCGGAAGCCCGCAGGCCCGGAGAATTTTATTCTTAAATTCGGTATTTTCCTGCACCCCGCCGAAAGCGGCCGCGCCGGCACCCGTTGCATATATGGGCACCGACACACCGGAATGGTAATCGGTCGTATAGCAGCCTTTCACCTCACCCTTTTTGACATTACCGCCCAGAAGAGACAGCCCGCCGGTCTGGTGGTCTGCCGTAATCACCAGCAGCGTATCCGGGTGCTTCTGCATCCAACGCAGCACTACACCCACTGCGCGGTCAAAATCCAGCGTTTCCTGCACCATTTCATTCAAATCGGTAGCATGCCCCGCCGAGTCTATCTGGGAGCCCTCAATCATAAGGAAAAAGCCCTCAGGATGCGTTTCCAGGGTAGCCAAAGCTTCACTCACGGACCTTTCCAGGAAGTTACCGCGACGGGAAGCGGGGGGACAATGCACCTTGCCCTCCAGACGCACGAGCGCCCCCTTGCCCTGCAAAGTGGCTATCTGCTGCGGAGACACAATAGTCGTACCACCGCCGATGATAACCTTGCAACCGCTGTTAACCAACTCCTCCGCTACTTCCTCAACGGCATCGCGGTCGGTATTATGAGCATAAAATGACGCAGGCGTGGCATCCGTAATGGCTTTGGTAACGACTAAACCGGTCTGTTTGCCGGCTTTCTCCAGACAATGCATGACGGACGTCAGCTTCTGCTTGTTCGGGGCAACCCCCACCCAACCGTTGACCGTTTTGGCACCGCAGGCAATGGCTGTGCCGCCGGCAGCAGAGTCCGTAACGGTGGCAGAAGCCGAAGGAGTGCGGGAAAAGCCGATGACGGGCAATTTTTCCATATTCAGCTTGCCATAGTTGCACATCCAGGCTGTCCAGACCTGCTCCGCCCCCATGCCATCGCCGATCATCAGGATAACATTGCGCGCTTTTTCCTGAGTTACGGCGGGAATGATGGTCTCCACCTCATGCACGGGCACATTATTGACCACCTGAATCTTGTGGATGGCCGTGCGAATGTATGCCGTGGTTCCCCCGGCCACGCCGCAGACAATCAACACGATTATCAGCAGCCAGATTTTCGATATATTTCGCTTATTCATGGCAATTGTCAGTCTATGGGCAGACTCGGTGCATACCGTCTCCCTCCGGAACTAAAATATATTTTTTACCTGCAAATTGCAACCAAAAATTAAAAAACCCGGCATGAAAAACTCATACCGGGTTGAAATGATTTATTCTGAGACGGGATTAATCGTCAGCGCCTACGGAGATGGTGTCCTCCGGCATGGGCATGGAATCCTCGTCATCCATATAAGTGGCGCGGGGGATGGGAGTAGCCCCCGGAGCGGCTTCCACCACGATATTGCGGTACTTGTTGAAACCGGTACCGGCAGGAATCAGGTGACCCAGAATCACGTTCTCCTTGAAGCCCTCCAGCATATCCACCTTACCCAGAGTGGATGCCTCTGTCAGCACGCGCGTGGTATCCTGGAAGGATGCGGCGGAGATGAAGGAATCCGTCTTCAGGGAGGCCTTGGTGATGCCGAGCAGGATGGGCTCGCAATCGGCGGGACGACCGTTCATGGACATTGTCTCACGGTTGATACGGCTGAGCGTGGTGCGATCCACCTCATCACCCCAAAGGAGGCCGGTATCACCCGGATCCTTGATGCGCACCTTGCGGAGCATCTGGGAAACGATGATTTCCACGTGCTTGTCGTTGATTTCCACACCCTGCACACGGTACACCTGCTGCACCTTGTTAACCAGGTGCTCCTGCAGAGCTTCCTTACCGCAGATGCGCAGAATCTCATCCGATGCCTCCGTACCGTCGGACAGCGGCTCACCGGCGCGCACAAAGTCACCCTCATGCACAATGATGTGGCGGTCCGTGGGCACAAGATGCTTGCAGGAGACGGCGCCCTCACCCTCCACGCGCTCCTCATCCTTCGGACGACGGCGGCGCTTGGTGGAAAGAGCCTCATCACGAGCCTCAACATCACGGAAGATAGTCACAACCTTCTTGCCGCGGATGATGGTATCATCGATGTGAACAATACCGTCCATCTCTGCCAGCGTGCAGGTATCCTTCGGGCGACGGGCTTCAAAGAGCTCTGCCACACGGGGAAGACCACCGGTAATATCGTTCGTCTTCTGCACCTTGCGGGGAGTCTTGGCCAGCTGAGCACCGGGGGAAACCTTCTGCTTGTCATTCACCACAAGGTAGGCACCGGTGGGGATGGCGTAGGACTTGGGTTTATCCTTGGCGCTGCCGGGCTTGGCCGTGTGGATGATGATGTGCGGGGACAGGTTCTGGTGGTGGTCAATGATGACGGTCGTACCCTTACCGGATTCGGTGTGGCCCACCTCCGTGCGGCAGGTAATACCCTCAATCATGTCCTGGTACTCAACCGTGCCGCCCACTTCAGCAATCACCGGAATGGCGAAGGGATCCCATTCTGCGATGGTCTGACCGGGTTCAACATTGTCGCCGTCCTTGACGCGCAGCACGGTACCCAGAGTCAGAGAGTAGGACTCCATTTCCTTACCCTCGGCATCGTACACCTTCACGCCGCCGTTCTTGCAGAGCACAACGTTGTTGCCGTTTTCGTCCTCTACGCAGCGGTCACGCAGGTTCTCGTCGTAAATGACGCGACCGGCGGTCTTAGCCACATACTCCGGACGGTTGGCGGCTGCCGTAGCGGTACCACCCACGTGGAAGGTACGCATGGTCAGCTGAGTACCGGGCTCACCGATGGACTGAGCGGCAATAATACCCACAGCCTCACCCACCTTCACGCTCTTGCCGGTGGCAAGATTGAGGCCGTAGCACTTGGCGCAGCAGCCCTTGGAGAGGTCACAGGTCAGCACGGAGCGCACCTTAACCTTCTCAATACCCACGTTCTCAATCTTCTTGGCAGCCTCGTCGGTAATGATTTCATTCTTGGCGACGATGAGCTGACGCGTGGTCGGATCGTAGATATCATCACAGGTCACGCGGCCGTAAATACGGGTGGCAAGAGAGGCGATTTCCTCCTCACCGTCGTAAATGGCGGTCATGGTGATACCGTTCTCGGTACCGCAGTCCACGTCACGCACGATAACGTCCTGAGCCACGTCCACCAGCTTACGGGTCATGTAACCGGAGTCAGCCGTCTTCAGAGCGGTATCTGCCAGACCCTTACGGGCGCCGTGGGTGGAAATGAAGTATTCCAGCACGGACAGACCCTCACGGAAGTTGGAGGTAATGGGGCGTTCGATAATTTCACCGGAGGGCTTAGCCATAAGGCCGCGCATACCGGAGAGCTGCTTAATCTGAGCCTTGTTACCACGGGCGCCGGAGTCCACCATCATGTAGAGCGGGCTGGCAACGGCAGAACCGCTGTTATACTCCAGCTTAGTGTAGAGCTCCTTCTGGATAGCATCCGTCGTGGAGGACCAGATGTTCACCACCTTTTCATAGCGTTCGCCGTTGGTGATAAGACCTTCCTCATACTGCTCGGTCACCTTGGCAACCTGGTCGTAGGCATCGGCAATCATCTCATCCTTGCCCTCAGGTACCACCATATCGACAATACCGATGGAGCAGCCGGAACGGGTTGCTTCCTTATAACCCAGAGACTTGAGGGCGTCCAGGGTCTCAACGGTACGCTTCTGACCGCAGGCCTGGTAGCAGCGCCAGATGATTTCACCCAGTTGCTTCTTGCCGACGTTGCGGTTGATGTAGCCGATTTCATCCGGCCAGATTTCGTTAAAGCGTACACGACCGGCCGTAGTAACGATGGTCTTGCGGTCCACGTTCTCGCGGTTGAAGGAAAGCTTCTCGAAAGCCTCACCTTCCTTACCGTAGTCCGGGTTCTTGAGGCGAATCCACTCGTGGTAGCCAATCTTGCGGGCAGCAATGGCGAACTCCACTTCAGAGATGGACTCAAAGAGGGGCAGCAGATGCTGGTTGTCCTGGTTTTCCTTCACCTCCATGGCGCGGGTGTGCGTCAGGTAGTAGGAACCCAGAATGATATCCTGCGTGGGAGTGCAGATGGGCTTACCGGAGGCGGGGGAGAAGATGTTGTTGGGAGCCAGCATGAGCAGGCGGGCTTCCAGCTGGGCTTCCACACTCAGGGGAACGTGCACGGCCATCTGGTCACCGTCGAAGTCGGCGTTATAACCCGTACACACCAGCGGGTGCAGACGGATAGCGCTGCCTTCAATCAGCACAGGCTCGAAAGCCTGGATGGAAAGACGGTGCAGCGTAGGAGCACGGTTCAGGAACACGGGATGCCCCTTGGTCACCTCTTCCAGAATATCCCACACCACGGCTTCCTTGCGGTCAATCATCTTCTTGGCGGAGCGCACGGTGTGCACGTAGCCAAGTTCCTTCAGACGGTGGATGATGAAGGGTTCAAAGAGATTCAGAGCCATCTTCTTGGGCAGACCGCACTGGTTCATCTTCAGGTGCGGACCGATCACAATCACGGAACGGCCGGAGTAGTCCACACGCTTACCGAGCAGGTTCTGACGGAAGCGACCGCTCTTACCCTTGAGCATGTCAGACAGAGACTTGAGCGGGCGATTGCCGGCACCGGTCACGTGGCGGCCGTGACGACCGTTGTCGAACAGTGCGTCCACAGCCTCCTGCAACATGCGCATTTCGTTGCGCTTAATCACCTCCGGAGTCTGGAGTGCGCTCAGCTCGCGCAGTCGATTGTTACGGTTGATAACGCGGCGGTACAGGTCGTTAAGGTCACTGGTGGCAAAACGGCCGCCGGGCAGCGGAACGAGCGGACGCAGATCCGGGGGAATCACCGGCAGTACGGTCAACACCATCCATTCGGGATGACAGCCGCTGCTGCGGAAACCCTGAGCCAGCTGAAGGCGCTTGGCCAGCTTGCGCTTGTTCTGCTTGGAATTCGTCTTCTCCATCTCCTGGCGCAGCTCATCAATGAGAGCATCCAGATCAATGGTCTTGAGCAGAGTCTGAATGGCAACGGCACCCATGGCTGCCTCCGGGGCATCATCACCATAGTCCTCCACCAGATTATCGTACTCGTCTTCCGTAAGAATCATACCGCGCTCGATGCCGTTCACGCCACGGGGATTCGTCACGATGTAATCCTCGTAGTAAATGACGCGCTCCAAATCACGGGCCGTCAGGTCCAGCATGAGACCGATGCGGCTGGGCATACACTTGTAGAACCAGATGTGAGTCACGGGCACAGCCAGGCTAATGTGACCCATGCGCTCGCGGCGGACACGGGAGGTAGTCACCTCCACGCCGCAGCGGTCACAGACCATACCCTTGTTCTTGGCACGCTTGTAGCGGCCGCAGGAGCACTCCATATCACGGGTGGGCCCGAAAATGCGCTCGCAGAACAGACCGCCCTTCTCCGGCTTGAACGTGCGGTAGTTAATTGTCTCGGGGTTCTTGACCTCGCCGCTGGACCAGTTCAGAATATCCTCCGGACTGGCCACGGTGATGCAAACCTGGTCGAAGTTCTTGGCCTTCTCGTTGTTAAGGTCGTTGTAAGACATATAAATGGTTTTAATTTGAGGTTTTGTTGCCACCCGGGCGGATGCCACCCGGGCAGCGGTTACAGGTTTACATCATATCAGGCATCGGACTCATCGTCATCCTCATCGGAATCGACTTCCACGAAATCTTCATCATCCTCATCATCAGAGAAATCATCGAAATCGTCGTCATCACCAATCAGCTCTTCTTCCAGGTCATCATCACCGGCAAGAAGTGCGAACAGGTCATCCGTGGTCTGCGGTGCGTTCTCGCGGTCACGCTTCTCTGTGGGCTGCACGTTGAGGCAGAGAGCCTGCATTTCCTTGATAAGCACGTTGAAGGACTCAGGAGTGCCGGCCTCCAGCGAGTTATCGCCCTTGACGATATTCTCGTAGATGCGGGTACGGCCCTGAACATCGTCAGACTTGACGGTGAGGAGCTCCTGCAGCGTGTATGCTGCGCCGTATGCTTCCATAGCCCACACTTCCATTTCACCGAAGCGCTGACCACCGTGCTGGGCCTTACCGCCGAGGGGCTGCTGGGTCACCAGAGAGTAGGTACCGACGGCACGGGCGTGCACCTTATCGGCTACCAGGTGGTTAAGCTTGAGCATGTAGGTGTAGCCTACCACGACCGGATAGTGGAAGTACTCACCGGTGAGGCCGTCGATGAGGCGGCTCTTACCGGCCACACTGCCATCCTTGCCATCACCTACCCAGGAGAATCCGGGCATCTTCTTGGCCTGGCTCATGTAGTCCCAGATCTGTGCCTCATCAATGCCGTCGAACACGGGAGTAGCGACCTTGAAGCCCAGAGCCTTGGCGGCCACACCGAGGTGAGCCTCCAGCACCTGACCCACGTTCATTCGGGAAGGCACACCCAAGGGGTTAAGGATGATGTCCACGGGGGTACCATCTTCCAGGTAGGGCATATCTTCCACGGGCAGCACTCGGGAGCACACACCCTTGTTACCGTGACGACCGGCCATCTTATCACCCACGCCAAGCTTGCGCTTGGTGGCGATGTAGACCTTCACCTCAGTCACAACACCGGGGTCCATCTCTGCACCGGCTTCAATCTGGTCGAGCTTGATATCACGCTCGTCATCCAGCTCAGCGAAGCGGGGCTCATAGCTGTTGATGATTTCGAAAATCTGGTTGCGGACCGGACTCTCGTTCATCTCAATCTGGTCGTGATAAACAGCGAGCTTGCGCAGCAAAGTCTTGGTAATCTTGCGGTTGGCAGGAATAATCACCTCATTGGTACCGGCGCGGGTCACCTCCAGCGGAATCTTCTCGCCAAGCAGGCGGTCGGAAAGCTTGCTGGTGAGCTGCTCGATGAGGTTATCACGGTCACGCTCGTACTCGGCGTCCACCTTCTTGCGCTGCTTCTGGCTTTCCTTCTCCAAATCCACGGCGGGAGAACCGGGAGCGGCAGAGCGCACCACGCGGACATCCATCACCACACCGGTCGTGCCCGGGGGCACACGCAGAGAGGTATCCTTCACATCCGCAGCCTTCTCACCGAAGATGGCGCGCAGCAGGCGCTCTTCCGGAGCAAGATCAGTCTCACTCTTGGGAGTAATCTTACCCACCAGAATATCACCGGGCTTCACCTCAGCACCGATGCGTACCACACCGTCACTGCCAAGGTTCTTGAGGGCATCATCACCCACATTGGGGATATCGCGCGTAATTTCTTCCGCCCCGAGCTTGGTATCGCGGGCCTTCTCCTCGAATTCCTCGATATGGATAGAGGTATAGGCATCCTCCTGCACCAGACGCTCGGAAATAATGATGGCGTCTTCGAAGTTATAACCGTACCAGGACATGTAAGCCACCAGCACGTTGCGGCCAAGAGCCAGCTCACCGCCATCGGTACAGGGACCGTCTGCCAGCACATCACCGGGCTTCACCACGTCACCGCGGGAAACGATGGGCTTCTGGTTGATGCAGGTGGAGGCGTTGGAACGCATAAACTTGCGCAGCTGGTACACATAGATACCCTTCTCGGGGTCGGTCTTGACACGCTCGGGCTCGCTCAGCCAAGTATTGGGAGAAACGGGCAGCTGACCGTCCGGAGTGGTCACAATGTATTCTGCCGTAGCAGAAGCCACAATACCGCCGGCAAGAGCGCAGACCACAGAGCAACTATCGCGTGCGCACTTAGCCTCAATACCGGTACCCACAAGCGGGGCCTGGTTCACCATCAGCGGCACACCCTGGCGCTGCATGTTTGCACCCATGAGGGCTCGGTTGGCGTCGTCGTGTTCCAGGAAGGGAATCAGACCGGCAGCAATGGAGATAATCTGCTTGGGAGACACGTCCATGTACTCCACACGGCGGGGGTCAACCTCAATGAACTCGCCATGCTGACGAGCCGTCACGCGGGAACGCGTGAAGTGACCGGTGCCGTTATCGTTGTCCAGCGGATTGTTAGCCTGTGCGATGAGGTAGTACTCTTCCTTGTCTGCGGTGAGGTATACTACTTCATTGGTCACCACAACCTCGGTGTCTACCACCTCGCCCTTAGCATTCTTCTTCTCAATCTGCTTCACGCGGCGGAACGGAGTCTCAATGAAACCGTATTCATCAATGCGGGCGTAGGTGCAGAGAGAGTTAATCAGACCGATATTGGGACCTTCAGGGGTCTCAATGGGACAAATACGACCGTAGTGGGAAGGATGAACGTCTCGCACCTCGAAACCGGCGCGATCGCGGTTCAGACCACCCGGACCGAGAGCAGACAGACGGCGCTTGTGCGTCAGCTCTGCCAGCGGGTTAATCTGGTCCATGAACTGAGACAGCTGGCTGCGGCCGAAGAAGTCACGCACTACGGCGCTGAGAGCCTTCGGGTTGATGAGCTTGCTGGGGGTGATGTCCTTGTTGTTGGTATCCTGAAGGGTCATGCGCTCTTTCACGAGACGCTCCGTGCGGGCAAGACCCACGCGGCACTGGTTGGCAATAAGCTCACCCACGGCGCGCACGCGGCGGTTGCCCAGGTGGTCAATATCATCCACCTGACCTTCGCCCTTCTTGAGACGAAGCAGATACTTGAGGGAGGCCAGGAAGTCAATCGGCTGGATAAGGCGGCAATCCTCCGGCACATCCAAACCGAGCTTCTGGTTAATCTTGTAACGACCCACGCGGGTAAGGTCATAACGCTTCTCTTCCTTGAAGAGGCGGTCCAGAGCCGTGGCAGCCTGCTGAACGGAAGAGGGGTCACCCGGGCGGAACTTGCGGAAAATCTCCTTGAGAGCAGACTCACGGTCATGAGAAAGATCCTTCTTGAGGGTCTTCACCAGAGTTTCTTCCTCACGCTGGTCAATCACCTCAATCTCATCAATACCCAGCTCCTGCATCTTGCGGATGGTGGAGAGGCTCAGAGACTCGTATGCCTTGGCAATGATGGTAGCCTTACGGCCGCTCTGCTCATCACCGAACTTAACATCCTCAAAGGGAATCAGGTACTCAAGCTCATCGGCAGAAACCTCTGCGAGACGAAGCTTCTGGATGGTGTAGAACTGCTCCACGATGGCGCGGTCGCTCTCATAACCCAGATAACGCAGGAAAGTGGTGGCCAGGAACTTACGGCGGCGGCGGCGGCGATCCAGGAACACATACATCAGGTCACTGGTGTCGAACTGCACTTCCAACCAGGAACCGCGGTCAGGAATAATGCGGAAGGAGTAGATATCCTTGCCGTTCGTGTGCTGAGTCTTCTCAAAGCAAAGACCGGGAGAACGGTGCAGCTGAGCTACGATAACGCGCTCGGCGCCGTTAATCACGAAAGTACCGCGATCGGTAATCATGGGAATCTCTCCCATGTACACGTTCTCATCCGCAGTGTAGTCACCGCAGGTAAGACGGAACTTCACATAAAGGGAGGCGCTGTATGTCTCACCGGCACGGATAGCGGCAAAATCGCTCGTCTTAGGCGGCGAAATCTCGTATGAGTCGAACTCAAGCCGAATCTGGCCATCGTAACTCTCTATCGGGAAATGCTCAGAAAGAACAGCCTGAAGACCCATTTTCAGACGTTTACCGGGCTCGGTGAAACGCTGCAGAAATTCCTCGTAGGATTTAGTCTGAATCTCAATCAAGTTAGGCGGGTCAATGACCTCCTTGATCTTACCGAAACTGATTCGCTCTTGCTTGGGCTTGGACATGGAGTTGTCGGAGATGAGGTTGTGCATCCGGGCCACAGATGCGGGGTCGGCTTACGTTTGGTAAAACCGACCCGGAATCACCGGTTCCCTTCCGGGCTCTGGCAGCCCCGGGTCGGTCTCACACGCGCTCGCGCGGTGAAAAGATAAATTATTAATAAAAATTAAGTTTTAGATAAAGAGACGATTAGACGCGAAGGCAGGGCGGAAAAGAAATTCCACCCTGCAATCGCGTAAAATGAAAGGTTACTTGATAGTGACCTTGGCGCCGGCCTTCTCGAGCTCGGCCTTGGCCTTCTCGGCGTCCTCCTTGGAGGCACCTTCGAGGACAACGGCGGGAGCGCTCTCGACGAGCTTCTTAGCGTCAGCCAGACCCAGACCGGACTTGACAACGCGCACAGCCTTAATAACAGCAATCTTGTTGCTGCCGGCGTCGGTCAGCTCAACGTCGAAGTCAGTCTTCTCCTCCACGGGCTCAGCAGCAGCGGCGGGGCCGGCAGCGGCGGCAACGGGAGCAGCGGCGGACACGCCCCACTTCTCTTCCAGCATCTTAACAAGCTCAGCAGCCTCCAGGATGGTCAGGGTGCCGAGTTCCTCAGCGATCTTATTGATATCAGCCATTGTAGTATTTTCTATTGTAATTGGTTCTTGTCGCGGATGGGGGCTCCCCATCCATTTCAGTTCTCACCGGCCGGAGAGCCGACAGAGAGCCTAATTTCTTTTTCAGGCGGCGGGGCACTTGATAGCACACCGCCGCCATCTGTTCAAGTCTTTTTTTATTTTTTTTACTCTGCAGCCGGAGTTTCCTCGGTTGCACCACCATTTTCCTTGTCCACGTAAGCCTGGATGACGCGGGCCAGAGCGGCACCGGCACCATTGATGGTACCAAGCAGGGTGGCAAGGAGGATTTCGCGGCTGGGCAGATCGCCGAGAGCCTTGATCTTTTCAGGAGCCAGCTCAGCGCCGTCCAGAATACCGCCCTTCCAGGCAGCCTTCTTGGACTTCTTGGCAAATCCGTTCACCACCTTGGCGGCGGCGCAGACATCGCTGTCACCCATAATGTAGGCCGTCTGACCCTTCAGGCAGGCGGAGATGTCGGGCAGACCGGCATCCTTGATAGCCTTGGTCATGAAGGTGTTCTTGGCCACCATGCAGGAGGCACCGGCGGCGGCCAGTTCGGCACGCAGCGTAGTGAACTCAGGCACGGTCACGCCGGTGTAGTCAATCACCAGCACGAACGGGGAAGCGTTAACCTTAGCCAGCAGGTTCTCAATGATAATGCCCTTATCGGCATTCACTTTCTTCTCAGTGCTCATAATGATTCGTTGCGGTTCAGGTTATTAGTTCTTGGAGTACTCAACCTGGGCGATGGAAAGGCCCGGGTTCATGGAGCTGGCCATCGTCACACCGGCGATGTAGGCACCCTTCGCACCGGAGGGGCGAGCCTTCACAACAGCGGAGATGAGAGCGCGGGCGTTCTCCACAAGCTTGTCGCTCTCAAAGGAGAGCTTACCAACTGCGGCAGAAATGTTGGCGTTGCGGTCAACCTTGAAGTCAACGCGACCGGCCTTCACCTCACGCACGGCCTTGGCGGTATCTTCCGTCACAGTGCCGGTCTTGGGGTTGGGCATGAGGCCGCGCGGGCCGAGCACGCGAGCAATCTTACGCACCTGGGCCATGGCATCCGGGGTGGCGATTGCGCTGTCGAAATCAAGATAACCTCCCTGGATTTCCTTGATGAGGTCTTCCAGGCCAACTTTTTCAGCGCCGGCTTCGAGGGCAGCCTGAGCGGCCTCACCCTGAGCGAAGACGATAACGCGGACATTCTTACCGGTACCATGAGGCAGGGCAACAGAGCCACGCACCATCTGGTCGGACTTGCGGGGATCCACCGTAAGGCGGAAAGACACGGTAACCGTGGGGTCGAACTTCGGAGCGGGGAAGCTCTTCATCACTTCCACAGCTTCCTCGACAGCGTAAGACTTGCTGTTGTCAACAAGCTTGGCTGCCTCATTGTAGCGCTTGGAGCGTTTTGTAGACATAATTGTTAGCAGTACGTTCGGGTTTATATTTGATTTTCCCTCCTGCAGAAGGGGTTACATACCCTCGATTTCAATACCCATCTGGCGGGCCTGGCCGGCAATGATGCGGCAAGCGGCTTCCGGATCCTTGGTATTGAGGTCGGGCATCTTGACGTTGACAATCTCCATCAACTTATCCTTGGTGATCTTAGCCACCTTCTTCTTGTTCGGCTCGCCGGAGCCGGACTTGAGACCGGCTGCCTTCTTGAGAAGGTTTGCTGCCGGGGGCTGCTTGGTGATGAAGTCGAAGGACTTGTCCTTGTATACGGTGATCACGACGGGAAGCACATCACCGGCCTGCTTCTGAGTCTTAGCATTGAACTCTTTGCAGAAGCCCATGATGTTCACACCGGCCTGACCAAGAGCAGGACCCACGGGCGGCGAAGGATTCGCGGCGCCGGCAGGAATCTGCAGCTTAATTACTTTAACTACTTCTTTAGCCATGGTTTTGTTGTGTTGTTTTGCCGGTCTTACCGTTTTCACGACTCAACCGGCGGGAAGATTTTGTTATATCAACTCAGCCTTGATTCTTTTCATCCTCAGGAACCGGCTGCACCTGAACATAGTCGAGGTCAAGCGGATTGGAGCGGCCGAACATGTCTACACCCACGCGCAGACGACCACGCTCAGCATCAACCATTTCAACGATACCGCGCTCACCGGCAAAGGCACCCTCAAGCACCACAACCTCTTCACCCACGGTGAAGGCCACCTTCGGACGGGCGGCGCCGCTGCGGCGCTCAATTTCAGCCATGAGTTCCTGCACATCCTTCATGGACATGGGAATGGGCTCCTTGTTACGACCGCAGGCAAAGCTGATGACACCGTCAACGGCCTGAATCTTGTACCAAGCATCATTGTTAAGAGAACCATCCGGACGGCGAAGAGCGAAGTTCAGATACACATAGCCGGGGTAAAGCTTGCGCTCCACCACGTACTTCTTACCCTTGCGGACATCTTCCACCTTCTCCACGGGGACAAGAGGCGGGCTCTGCAGAAGGGCTCCCATCTCCTCATCTTCCTTGAAAAGGCGGTTGAGGTTCTCAACGGAGCGGCGCTCCTTGTTGGAAAGAACATGCAGCACGTACCACTGATCCTTTGCTTCGGGTACAGCGCGCAGGCCTCCGGATTTACGTTCGTGCAGTCGAGACATAATTTGTCGACGTAAAAATTTGAAAAACTATCAGGAGAAAATGAGAATGGCGCGGTTCACAACGGCTGCCAGCACATAATCAAAGAAAGCCACGTAGCCGCCCAGCAGCACCATTGCTACCAGCACCACCAGCGTGGACCCCCACAGTTCGCGAAACTTTTTGAACCCGGTTACCTTCGGGTCACTTTCCCAAGGCCAGGAACACTTCTTCAACTCGCCTTTCAGGGCGGATATGTATTGGGAAATCTTGCGGAACATAACGATCGAATTGAGTGTAGGGGATTTTTCGAGAAAAAAAAAGAGGAAGGCTGGCAGGGTAAGAGAGACTCGAACTCCCAACACGCGGTTTTGGAGACCGCTGCTCTACCAATTGAGCTATTACCCTATAACCTTGCTCTGTATTTCCGGTCCGGTCAGGAAAGGGTGCCCTTTTCCGGGCACCCTTCCCCGGGCCGAGGTCTCATTCCATTATCGGAATGTAAC
>JAZRBU010000025.1:0-255479 GCA_045635265.1 Akkermansia sp. | reverse complement strand
GCCATAGATGCCACGGACATCAACAAGGACTTCCAGGACGTGACGGTGAAGGCACAGGACGGCAGCCTGTACAAGTTCCCGGAGGCAGAAACCGGCTCCATGTACACGGCCGCCCCCGGCTATCTGATTCAGAGTGACGTGCTGGCCTCTCTGGGTAACATTCTGACGGTGAGAGATGATACCTTCACGGTGCGTGCATACGGTTGCGTGCGCAGCCCGAACAACGCCATTCTGGCTCAGGCCTGGTGTGAAGCCGTAGTCCAGCGTACCATGAATTACGTAGACCCGTCGAACGACCCGTATGAGACGCAGTTCAAGGATGACGGCACGAAGGCCGAAGGGCTCAGCGATGCCAACCGAGTGATGGGCCGCCAGTTCCGAGTGGTATCCTTCAAGTGGCTTGACCTGTGGGATATCTGATGCAGTAAGAAAAACTTAAACAAAAGCGCCGGCATGAATACCTCTCATGCCGGCGCTTTTTGGTAAAGTGGTATATCTGTTTTATGCAGAGGGTTGCTGCTGCGTGATGCAGTGAATGGCGCCGCCTTCGATAACGAGCCTTCGGGCATCGATACCGATAACCTTTTTGCCGGGGAAGCACTCACGCAGGATGCCCAGCGCGTGGTCATCTGCCTTATCCTGCATAAAGATGGGCACGATAACCGCTCCGTTGCAGATGAGGAAGTTGGCATAGCTGGCGGGCAATTGTTCCAGTCTCCAATCCCGTGCCACGAGCGGCTTCGGCATGGGAAGCGGTACAATTTCCACTCTGTGTCCGGACGGCGTACGCAAATCCTGCAGACGCTCATTGTTTTCCGCCAGGTTTCGGTAGTGTGGGGAGTGCGAATCCGGCTCTACAATAGAGATGACTGCTTCCGGATTGACAAAGCGCACCATGTCGTCAATGTGACCGTCTGTATCATCCCCTTCAATGCCTTTTCCGAGCCAGAAGACATGGGTTGTGCCCATCATGCGGTGTAATTCCGCCTCGACATCTGCTTTAGAGCTGTGCGGATTGCGATTCGGGTTCAGCAATACGGCTTCCGTGGTGATGAGAAGCCCCTCACCGTTACCTTCAATGGCTCCGCCTTCCAGAAAAAGCTCACTGTGCAGCTGCGGCAGCTGCAGACTGCCGGCCATGGCATCCGGTATGGCGTTGTCCAAGTCCCATGGCGCAAATTTGCCGCCCCATGCGTTGAATTTCCAGTTGGCAATCTGCATGCCGCCGTCTTCTCGGCGCACAAAGATGCCGCCGTGGTCGCGGCACCATACATCATTGGTGGGGTGGTTAAACAGGCGGAACCTGTGTACACCTGCGCTTTCCAGCAGGTTGCTGATGGCGGGGTGCAGGGCGGCAGCTGCGTTGATACGCACTTCTGCCTGTTCCGCAATAGCGGCGGAGAGTTTTACATAATCTCCGAGCAGCTCATTCAGCCCTCCCTGCCAGAGGTCGCCGCGGTGGGGCCAGGAAATCCAAACCGCATCCTGCGGTTCCCATTCTGCGGGCCATCTGAGCTGAGCCCCCTGCATGTTTGATTGAGTCATAAAAGTATGGGGTGAGGTGTGCTGTGTGTGAATCAGTCTGTGTAGGGCGTATCCAGCAGATGGGCGAGTTTGGGTAGACGGTAGAATTGTTCCAGCGAATCATCCTCCTGCTTGCCAAATACACCGGCTTCTATCAGGTTGTACACGATGTGGCCCACGTCTCTGCTTTCCCGTATACCCCAGTGCTGCAGGACAGCCCGGGCGAGGGGACCGTATTCCTCCAGAGCCTGGGCACAGACTCCCAGATACAGCTCTTCTGCGCTCAGATGGCGATTCTTTTCATCCTTATTGAAACGCTGCGCGGCGGTATCCATGGCCTGCCGGAGAAACTCGTAGGCATCCGGTGCATATTCATCATGCTTCTTCATGATGTTTTCAATCACACTTTCAAAGCGTTGGGGCATGCGGGGATGTTACCACGGAAACCGCGGGCGGGCAACACCAAAGAGTGTCCGCTTTTTTGCATGCCGTTTTTATGCAGGTTTGCTCCGTCTTATCTGCTTTTTTCTTTACCTTTGGCAGAAATCTGCCATAATCAAAGCATGTCGTACGAAGACGAGTTAGCTATCGGTGTGGATATGGGCGGCACTTCCGTGAAGATTGCCGTCGTAAAGGGTGTAGATATCATTGAGAGGGCAGAACCGGTTCCCACCATGGATTTCGGTACTCCGGAGGCTGTCTTCGGTGAGGTGGGTAAGCGGATTAAGGCTCTGCAGGTGAAGTACCCCGACCTCAAGGCCGTGGGCATGGGGCTTCCCGGTTTTGTTGACCACGATGCGGGAATTGCCGACAGTCTGGCCAATGTGCCGGGCTGGTATGATGTGCCTGCCCGGCGTCTTCTGGAGGAGCTTTCCGGTCTCCCGGCTGCAGTGGATAATGATGCTAACTGCATGGCATACGCTGAGTGGCAGCTGGGTGCGGGCCGGGGAATGAAGAATCTGGTCTGTCTGACGCTCGGAACGGGCGTGGGCTCCGGTATCATTGTGAATGGGCAGATGCTGCACGGTCACATGAGTGCTGCCGGTGAGTTGGGGCAGATGAGCATCGATTATCGCGGCCGCTCCGGTTATTATAAGAATTATGGTGCGCTGGAGGACTATATCGGCCACCGCAATCTCACGGCTGACGCCGTGGCAGCGTATGCTGCAGCCGGTATTACCCGCACGGAGGAGGAATGCTCACCGCTCGGTCTGGAAAAGGCTGCGGAGGCAGGCTGCCCCGTGGCACTTGCCTGCTGGGATGACCTGGCTCGCAAGCTGGCATGCTGTCTCGTGAGTTGCCACTACATCCTGAACCCGGAAGCTTTCATCATCGGCGGCGGTGTGGCCAAGGCCGGTGACTGGCTGTTCAAGCCGCTGCGTGAGTATGTGAAGAATCAGGTGTATGCCAAGCATTTCGCTCAGCTGAAGATTCTGCCTGCCATGCTCAGTAATGAGGCCGGTATGGTGGGTGCAGCTGCCATGGCTCTGCGAGAGGCTGGTCACTAACTCCGCTGACTGTGCAGGCATGTTGCAGGCATCACACGGTGAACTGCGTCTCTGTAAGCGTTTGGGACTGGATGATACCGGCGCCCAAGCGCTGCTCGCGGCCATGCGGGCGGGAAATTCTTCCCGCTCTGCGGTGGTGCTGACTCCGAATGCACCTCCGGATTATGTGCCGCCTTTTCCCTGTGCAGATATGGGCTCTGCCCCGTGGTTGCCGCCTCGTGTATTTGTGCCGCATGCAGCGGAGGGCGCGGAGAAACCCACGGCGTATGAGGATTACCGCCGCGGCATGTATTACATGCTTGATTTGTCCTCCTGCTGGGAGTCCGCTGCGTTGGAATGCGTGCCGCCACCCGTACGCAGTCTCGACCTCTGTGCCGCCCCCGGCGGAAAATCCATGCTGATGGCAGCGCGCTACCTGCCGCAGAACCACACGGCTAATGAAGTGAATGCCGCACGCCGTGGCATTCTGCGGCAGAATATGGAACAATGCGGCGTGCCGAATGTAACCGTGACCGGCTTGCGTCCGGATCAATGGGCTGCCTCCGGTGAGAAATTTGACCTGCTGCTGGTGGATGCCCCCTGCAGCGGGCAATCGTTGCTCTGCAAGGGAATCCGAAATCCCGGCTGTCTGAGCCAGACCATGGTGAACGGTAATGCCAAGCGGCAGAAGGGTATCCTGCTGGCGGCGGTGCAGTGCGCCGCTCCCGGGGCTCACCTGTTGTACTCCACTTGCACGTACGACCCGGACGAAAATGAGAAGGTGATGGCCTATGTGCTGAAACGCGTTCCCGGTTGGGAGGCTGTGGAAGTGCCGTCTCTGGCTCCTTTCCGCTCGGAATTGTCGGATTTTCCCTCGTACCGTCTTTTCCCGCATCATGGCTTTGGGGCAGGGGGCTTCTGCTGCCTGCTGCGGAAAAATGATTGAACGCTTTTCTTTAAAAATAATCATAATTTGTATGATAAAGTCTCTTCTTTCCGTTTTAGCCGTTGTTGTAGCTGTTTTGCCGCTTCATGCGGCACCGCTGCCTCAGAAGGCGGATTTGCTGGCAAGTAACACGGTGACGGCGCAGTATCTGGGGACTCGCCGGCTGCCCTGCATGGGGCGTACTGCTCTCTGCCCGGACCGCTGCGGTCATGCGGCTGCTGTGGCGGTGTTTCGTGTGATTTCCAATGAGTCGTACGCCAAGCCGGGGAAATATGGAGATGATAAGGCAGAGCCCGGTTCGGAAATACTCATCGATGCCAAGGAGGATGTTCCGGGGCAGGACGTTTCCGTTCTTAAAACGCTCGCATCCCTCACGCCGGGGGATGTGGTGGTGCTGACTCAGAAGCATTACTATGCCGATTTTGGGGACGTGCTCATGCCTGTTCGTCCCGTAACGGATCTGAATCTTAAGGAGAAAGCGCAGAAGCCGCTGCCGCCCCTGCCGCCGGATCCCTATCCGGTGATGCCCATTGCCCGATGAGGCTCGGATTTATTCGTCTTGCGCGCTCTGTTTCAGAGCGCGCTTTTTTCTTTTTTGAGGATTTTTTTTTGCTGTACAGCCGAGGTTTTTTTGTGCTAAGATTCAAATAAGTGGTAGTGAACGATCATCAGAATATTTATACATTCGTATGAAAAGGACGTTATTTCTTACTTTGGCTCTGGCATCGTGCTTCAGTGCGGCGGATGCGGCAACGTACACAGATTTGACCAAATCCTGGTGTGATGAGGTAAACAATGTCATTTACAATGGTAAGGGATATTTTGCCGTGAAGTCGTCGGCAAATACATCCATTGATTTGACTATCAATATGTCATCTCTGGTCAGTTATGTGAATTCCAATGACTATAAAACCGGTGGTTACATGTTGCTGTGGGATGATAATGCGGCGGATTATGGTTTGGCTGACAATGCGGATACATCTGTGGATAATGGTTCCCGGACACCGTATCTCTCCGGCTATTGGGATGGCAAAGCGTGGAACGCAAGCTCGAATAATATCACCTACTCGACGCTTAATCAGTATGCGGTAGATGGCGTGCTGACGCTTCAAATCACGAACAGCTCTACTGCTGGCGTGACGGTGTCGACGACAGATAGCAAGGGAACTTCCGTACAGCTCTACTCTGCGGATTCATTGAAAGCAAGCTCTAACACCGTTACGAATGGATATTACGTTAACCTGAACTATGTGACCGCCGTTACGCTGAATACGCCATCTACGCTTGATACGGACTCTTACGTTCCCCCGGTGGACTACAGCCAACCCTTTGAAAGTCTGCGTACGGATGGGACAAGTATCGGTCGGGTTACTTTCCTGGGCGATTCCATCACCCACGGTGTCAATGATCAGTCATACCGCTGGCAGCTGTTCAAGACGCTGACGGATAATGGAATTGAAAATGAGATTGTGGGCCCGCGAGAGGGATATTACAACACGCCGGGACACACGGAAGATGCCGGCAGCAGCTATGGTGGTGCTGAGTTTGCCAATGTTCATCTGGCACAGGCTTCCGGTCGTACGCACAACATTATTTCCGGCAGCACATCGGCTACGGTGAATGGTGTGCAGTACAGTAGCGGCGTGAATTACGGCGGCCATTCTACGGCATCCACCGCCGCTGCGTATGACAGTAATACCTGGTTCTGCATGATGGGTACCAATGATTTGCTGTCAGATACCCCAAACGCCGGTCCTACAACCGATGAATACTCTAACCAGATGCAAAAGATGCTGGGTGGTTCCGTGAGTTATGATGCCGGCTCTGATAAATACACATGGAGTGCCGGCTCTAACTGGGGTTCCATGGCAACCATCGTGAATGATGTCTGCAAGGACGGGGATACGTTCTATATGCTCTCCATCACGCCCTGGGGCAGTCATTCCAATCATAACCGTGATATGGACCACTACGCCGGCGCTGAATTCAACAGGAATTTGAAAGCGTGGTGTGAGTCCTATTCTCAAACATCCGGTAAAAATGTGGTGTATGTGGATGTAACGCGCGGAATGGTGGATGTTACGCACAATAATCGCTTCATGGGGCATGACGACTTCTTTAACAATAGCGGAGACCGTCTGCACCCCAACGACCAGGGTTCACTCATCATGGCCGGGAATTTGGCTCAGGCTATGGGAATCGGCGGGCGTACCGCCGGTCTGGAGCGTGCCGCCGCTGCCGGTTGGGAGTCTGCTGCGGTGGGTGAGCTGGCTGCCGGTTCGTCCATGCTGCTGGGTGAAAATGCCTTCACCATGGATGGCGGGTATACCGTGGACTTTTCCGCCGTGTTCGGTAATGGTGCAGCGGATGGTTGGTTGTCGGCAGATAATGCGCTGAGTATCAGTGTTGGCGACGGTACAAACAGCGGTACGCTCAACCTCAGTGAGGGCTATATCATGTGGGGCAACGACGTGCTGTTCTGTCAGGATAACTCTGCTTCCGGCTTGGATGCTCTGCGTGTGGTGTGGCACAATGGCAATGCTGCGGATAATGTGCTTAAAGGTTACTACGTCTGGCTTGGTGATATGCTCATCGGTCAGGGGCTCAGTGCAACTGAAGGAGCGGGGCTGAATGGTATTCTTCTGAAAACCATCGGGGCTTCCGGTACGCTGACCGGGCTCAGCTGGACTGATACGGCTTATGCGCCCACCACGCTCGGTATGGTGAGTGCGGAAAACGCCTACATCACCACACAGGATGCCGCTGCTGTTTCCGGATTTGTGGCGGCCGGCAGTGGGGTGGATTTTGCCAATGCTACGCAAATCGCTGCTTCCTCAGGTCAGATTCTTGTGTCTGGCTCAACGGCGGCAGATGATCGCGTGTATAATCTGACATCCGGAGCCGGATGGACCGGTTTGACCAACTGCGGTCACAGCGGAGACATCAGCGTACAGGTAACCGGCACCACAACTTACACGATATTCGGCTCCATGAATGGGGCTAATGCCGGTAATCTGCTGGTCCAGGTGGATGAAGGCGCTGCGGTGGGTAATGGAACTTACAGCGGTGTCACGGCTGCCATTGCCGGTTCTTATGGCGGCGGCAGTGCAGAGCAGTTCCGCGTCTTTGTCAACGGCGGTACTGTAAATGGAGATATTGTAGGTGGTTCTATCAACGGAAACGGTAAAATCGACAATGTTTTCATTGCTGTCAACGGCGGTACGGTAGACGGGAAGATTGTGGCCGGTTCCAAGATTTCCGGTGCAGCAGCTTCGGTGAATCAGGCTGTCGTGACAGTGACCGGCGGTACTATCAAGGGCGGTATTGAAAAGGGCAATGTCGCGTATGCTTCCGTTTCCATCGTTGGCAATAGTGCCGATATCCGCGGCAATATCGAGGCAGATAAGGTTGCTTTGCGAAATGTGGCGGAAAGCGGAAATACCGCCGGATTTGATCAATACGACGGGATGATTAAAACAGATGATTTGGTGTTGGACAACGTCGTCATGAAGAAGGCGTATGTGCAGGGGCTGACGCTGGGTGCTGTTATTGATTCCCTTAGTGTGATGAATGGCTCAGACGCAGAACTGAATGCCGGTAATAGACTGTCCGTAGGCCGTCTGGAGCTGGGCGGCGGTACCTCTCTCGGCCTGTTCCTGCAAGCAGAGAATCATGTAGTGTCTACGGCAACGGAAACTTCACTTATCGTTACGGATACACTGTTGGTGGGCGGCTCCGGTGCTACGCTCAATGCCAATCTGGAGCTGGTAGACGGTTCCACGCTTGCACTGGCCGGTAACAGCCTGGCTCTGGGCAGTTCCCTTACGCTTGGAAACGTGCTGCTGGATGATGCCACTCTTGCCGAGGTTTGGGCCCTGGGGACAGGGGAGTCTCTTACCCTTTTCTCCGGTGTGGATACACTGATAGTGGGTGGTAGCTCGTACACCGGAGCTTTCACCACGGATGCTGCCCGCATATTCGCAAACGTGGGTGAGGCAGATGAATACATTCTTATTTACAGCGGCTCTGCAGACGGTGTGGTGAGCATTCAGGCTGTCCCGGAACCGACAACTGCTACTCTCAGCCTGCTGGCTCTGGCCGGCCTGGTGGCTCGTCGCCGCCGGAAGTAATTCCGGAAAATCCCTTGTCAAAGAAAAACACCCGCTGCGGCCGGAATGGCTTGCAGCGGGTTTTGCTTGCGTTGTCAGCGTGCGTAAGTGCTTCAGAAGGGAAGCTCAATAGCACCGAAAAGGCGCAGAAGCCAGAGGTGCAGGGCAACCGTTGCCGCCAGCATCCAAAGAATCAGACCGGTGGCGCTCACATAGCAGCGCTGGCGGTTCCGTGTGCAACCGCGCTCCTTCTTCACCTTTGCATTTTGCACGGTGAAAATTGTCTCTTCGTTCCTGGGAAGTTCCTCGTTCATGCGCCGTCGGACTCACCATAGCACAAAAGAGCGTGCGGTGCAATACCTTTCTCTCCGTCTCAGACGGTATTTTGAGCGAAAAAAATTGCAAAGAAAGGAGGGGATGATGCAAATTCGTGTTGCAAGTCGTGGTGCAATATGGTATTCTTCAGGCACCATGATTACAGGTACTACTCATAAGAAGGCTGCTGAGTGGGTGGAGCAAGTCCGCCAGCTCTGCAAACCCGATTCCGTCTACTGGTGCGACGGTTCCGAGGAAGAGAACACCAAGCTGTGCGACATGCTGGTGGAAAAGGGCACCTACATCCGCCTGAACCCGGAGAAGCGCCCCGGCTGCTTCCTGGCTCGTTCCACTCCTTCCGACGTTGCTCGTGTGGAGGAGCGTACCTTCATCTGCTCTGAGAAGCAGGAGGACGCCGGCCCCACCAACAACTGGAAGTCCCCGGAAGAGATGCGCGCCATCCTCAACCCCTTCCTTGATGGCTCCATGAAGGGCCGTACCATGTACGTGATTCCTTTCTGCATGGGCCCGCTGGACTCTCCCCTGGCTAAGATCGGTATCGAAATCACCGACTCTGCCTACGTGGTGACCAACATGCGCATCATGACCATCATGGGTGAGAAGGTTCTCAAGCGTCTTGAGGACGAGCTCAACGGCGGCGGCAATCCCAAGCGTGACGGCTACGGCGACTTCGTGCCCTGCCTGCACACTGTGGGTGCTCCCCTGGAGCCCGGTCAGGAAGACGTGACCTGGCCCTGCAACAACGAGGAGAAGTACATCTGCCACTTCCCGGAGACCGGCGAGATCATCTCCTACGGTTCCGGTTACGGTGGTAACGCTCTGCTTGGCAAGAAGTGCCTTGCTCTTCGTATCGCTACCGGCATTGCCCGCAAGAACGGCTGGATGGCTGAGCACATGCTCATCCTTGGCATCACCGATCCCCAGGGCCGCAAGTCCTATGTGACCGGCGCATTCCCCTCTGCCTGCGGTAAGACCAACCTGGCCATGGTTGTGCCCCCGCCCGCTCTGGCTGAGAAGGGTTGGAAGACCAGCATCATCGGTGACGATATCGCCTGGATCTGGCCCCACGAGGACGGCACCTTCCACGCCATCAACCCCGAGAACGGTTACTTCGGTGTGGCTCCCGGCACCTCCTACAAGTCCAACCCCATCGCTATGGACACGATCAAGGAGAACATCATCTTCACGAACGTGGGTCTGACCGATGACGGCGACGTTTGGTGGGAAGGTATGGACGGCGAGGCTCCCGCTCACGCCATCGACTGGCAGGGCAACGACTGGACTCCGGACTGCGGCCGCAAGTGCGCTCACCCGAACAGCCGCTTCACCGCTCCCGCTTCCCAGTGCCCCACGCTCGATCCCGAGTACTACAACCCCGAGGGTGTTTCCATCAGCGCATTCCTCTTCGGTGGCCGCCGCGCTACCACCATGCCGCTCGTGTTCCAGTCCAGAGATTGGAACCACGGTGTGTACGTGGGTGCAACCATGGGCTCTGAGATGACCGCCGCTGCCTTCGGCCAGATTGGTCAGGTGCGTCGCGACCCGATGGCCATGAAGCCCTTCATCGGCTACAATGTGGGCGACTACTGGCAGCACTGGCTGGATATGGGCACCAAGACTTGCGCTTGCAAGCTGCCCAAGATCTTCAACGTGAACTGGTTCCGTAAGGATGCCGAGGGTAACTTCGTGTGGCCGGGCTTCGGTGACAACATGCGCGTGCTCGACTGGGTGCTGCGTCGTTGCCGCGGCGAGGTCGACGGTGTGGAGACCGCTCTGGGTATCTCCCCCACCTACGACGAACTCGACACAGATGGTCTCAAGGGCTACGATGAGGCTGCCTTCAACACCAACATGGCTCTCTCCGAGTCTGAGTGGAAGGCTGAACTCGAGTCCCAGACCGAGCTCTTCAACATGGTGGGCGACAAGCTGCCCGCCGAGCTTGAGGCTCAGCGTCAGGCCATGCTCGCCAAGTTCTGATTCCCTGTTGAATCGTTGAATTAAATCTCAAAGCTGCCGTTTCCTTATGGAGACGGCGGCTTTTTGTTGCAGGCTCAGTGGTTTGTTTTTTGCTGAAGAACGAAACGCTGTCTGTTGTGATTATTGGTGGCTGCGCCTGTCCAATTTTCTTGAGTTTGTTCGCCATTGTGGTAAAATGTGGGGCGTCATGCTAGACGTTATTTTCCATTCCTTCCTGTCCACGATTCCCGTTTTCATCTTTTTTGCCATAGGGTGTTGGCTGCGATACAAGAAGGCAATTGAACCGCAGCATGATAATGTCATCATGCAGTTGGCTATGGATGTGGGATATCCGTGTTTGATTTTCCACAGCATTATGAAATACATGGTGGTGGAGGCTCACCCCACGATGACTACCGTTGGATTTTCCCTGCAGGCTATCGGATGCGGTTTTCTGGAGATGACGCTGGGGGTGATGGTGGCCTGGATGGTTGCCCGCATTCTTCGTCTGCGCATCGGCACCGGATTGCGTACGTTTACCTTGACTGCCGGTGTGCAGAATTACGCCTTTTTCGTGATTCCCATTGTGCAGATGTTGTTCAGCGGGAGCGGGGACCCGACCATGGGAGCCTTGTTTATTCATAACATGGGCTGTGAAATCTTTGTGTGGAGCGTGGGGGTGATTCTTATCTGCGGCGGAGCACGGGATTTGCGCATTGGGTTGCTGCTGCGCGGTCCACTGCTGGCGGTCTGTTTCTCTCTCATACTGGCCTGGAGTGGGTTAGGCGTGTATGTGGCACAACCTCCCATCATGAAAGCTGCGGAAATGATAGGTGCTGTGGCTACCCCTATCTGTCTTATCCTCTTTGGCTGTTCCATGTATGATTTGTCGCGCAATTTTGTCTGGCGTCCGCGGATGCTGGCTGCGGGAATCATCACCCGTCTGGTGTTGGCCCCTGCGGTCATTCTGGCAGTAGCCTGGATCCTGCCGGTGGACCCCATCATCAAGCGGATTATGGTGATACAGAGTGCCATTCCCAGTGCCGTGATTCCTGTGATACTGGCCAAGCGCTACGGCGGTATTCCGGAAATCGGGACGCAGATTTTGCTCACTACGACAGTGTGTTCCTTTATCACACTGCCCATCTGGCTGACTGTCGGCAGCATTTATGTGGTGCCGCTGCTGCCCTGAGCAGAAATTTCGCTGTTGTGCGCACGGATTTTGGCTTCTCTCCGTCCCTCGAAGTTGTTTGAGGAATGGGTAAGAATCAGAATGGCTTCCCCTGCACGGAAGAGAAGCGGGCAGGGACTCTAAGCGTCATGGAGCCTTTGAAACCGGGCTTTTGTGCTTGCGGGGTGGGGTGTATTCTGGTAGAATGATAAATAAAGACTAATCCGGTATGCTTGAGGCAAGAAACATATCTTTGGAGATAGAATCAGGAGGGGAAGTGCATAGCCTGCTGAATCAGGTGAATTTCTGTATTCCTCCCGGACATTTTGCTGCCATTGTCGGTCCGTCCGGATGCGGCAAGACAACGCTGCTCAAAGCGATAGCCGGGATTAAGGAGACAACGGACGGCTCATTTTTCTGGTGTGGTCGGGATTTGGCGGAAGATGGCGATTTTGAGCCGGGCGAAGTGGGCTATGTGCCGCAGTTCAGCATAGCCTATGATGAATTGACCGTTGATGAGAGTGTAGAGAATGCCGCGAGCCTGCGCACCGATGCCTCGGGAGATGAGCTGGATGAGCTGATTGACAGCGTGTTGAAGGAAACCGGGCTGGAGGAGATTGCAGACAGACCGGTGAAGTTGCTTTCCGGCGGGCAGAAGCGGCGTCTGGCTCTGGCCATGGAGCTGGTGTCCCGTCCGCACGTTTTGCTGTGTGACGAGGTGACCAGCGGACTGGATCCGCGTTCTGAGCAGGAAATTGTGGAGCTGCTGCACCGTCTCAGTCGTAAAGATGGCCGCGTGGTTATTTCTGTGACACATGATTTGTCTCAGGCAGAGCTCTATGACAGCATCCTGGTGATGAACGGCGGATGCCTGGCTTACCATGGCCCGGCGGAGGTGATGCCGCACTATTTCAGCGCGGCCAAGGTGGAGGATGTTTATACCCGCCTGCCCAAGCGTACCCCGGAAGAGTGGCAGGCCAGCTGGCTGTCTCACCGCGCGGATTACTATGCGAGAATGGAGCGGGAGCATGTGGAAAAGTACCGCAAGATGGGGGTACAGCCGCCTTCCGTAAACTTGGAAAACATTGCCGTATCCTCAGAGTTGCCGTCGTTTTTCAGTCAGATGATGACGATGCTGAGACGGCGATACACCCTGCTGTTCCGTGACCGTTCTCAGCTGCTGCTGCAGCTTGCCATGATTATCATTTTCCCGATTCTGGTGGCTTTGTTTTCCGGAAAAGGGCAGGAGCAGCTGCTGAGTCTGACGGACAGCGTGGGGCGCGACCTGATGGCAGAAATCCAGGCGCAGCAGGAGCTGGCAGAGGTTCGTGCACGGGTCGGCTCCGCAGTGTCCGGTATCATCATGTTCCAGGTGATACTGCTGGGGCTCATGGGCTCTAACAATGCTGCGCGAGAGGTGGCAGGAAGCCGCCTGATTCTGGAGAAGGAAAAGTTTGCCGGAGCTTCTCCCGGTGCTTTTGTGGCATCCCGGATTATTTATCTGGCATCTCTGGTGCTTGTGCAGAGTCTCTGGATGTTTGCCTTTGTGCAGTATTGCTGGCCGTTGCGCGGGGATGCGATGAATCACCTGCTGTTCCTGGTTCTGGCCAATGCTGCCATGACCTCGGTGTGCCTGGGTATTTCCGCAAACTGTCGCACGCCGGAGCAGTCTTCTCTGCTGAGCATATATCTGGTGGGTTTCCAGTTACCGCTTTCCGGTGCGGTGTTGGCCCTGCCGGATGTGATAGAGCGTTTTACTCAGCCTTTTATATCTGCCTATTGGGCTTGGAGCGGCAGCGTGCAGGGCGGCCTTGATTCAGAGGTGCTCAAAGCAGTCAACAGCATAGTGCAGACCTCTTTCTCTGGGGATTCTCTCTGCCTGGTGGTATTGGCAATACACATCATAGCCGGCATAGCCTTGGCCTACATTGGGGTGCGCCGCACATTATGGGATTAAACTTTTAACAGAACTCTTTCAGAATATGGCAAGACGCAGCAAGAGAAAGAATAGTCGCGGAAAATCCGGGTTGCCGATGATTCTGCTCGGCGCAGCCGCGGTGATTGGTGTCGTGGTGGTGGGGGCGCTGGCGCTCAAACCTTCTCAGAAGGAAAGTACCGCAGCGGATACGATGAGCTTCAGTATTGAAGATTACCGCCGTGATGCTTCCCGTCTGACCGGCAATGTCTACCGTATTGAGGGCCGGGTGGAGCAGATTGAGACTCTGGGCAATGACCGAGTGGTTGCCATTTCCGTGCCCGGAAACAAAATGGAGCGGCTGCCTTTGCTGGTGCGCAGCGGTGTGGCCGGGCGGACCAATCTGACCCGCGGAGATTCATTTGTCTTTGAGGTGGAATGCTGTACCGGCCACTCTGCAGAGAAAAAAGAGGTGAAAGGTGTGCTTGTGGTGAGAAAAGTAGAAACGGAGAAATGAAGATGAATATCAACGCTCGCTATCTTGTACTGCTTCCGCTGCTGGTAGGTCCTCTTGCCGCGCAGACCCCGGCTCCGGCCGCACAGAAACCGACCGCCGCAGCCGGTTCTGCCCCGCAGGCACAGCCTGCAGCGGCCCCTGCAACAACTGATGCCGCGCCCAAGCCTCCGGAGATTTTCGGTGTGGAGATTCCGCTGTTGGATCCGGCTTCCGATACTGTCAGCTATAACGGCGGCGTGTTTGATGTGGGAAATAATGCCTTGGTGCGTGCCCGCTTTGAGAAGTATCTCCAGCAAGACCCGGATGAGAGTAAAGAAGCTCGCTTTTATCGTGAAAAGATGGAGGAACTGGTGCGTGTGACGCAGCGCAATGCACGCAGCTCCAAACCTGTGGGTGGGGAAAACATGGTGCGTATCGGTCACGGTCTTTACGAGCTTAATGATTACCCGCCGGACGGCGGTCAGTCCGGAGCCTTGGCCAGTGCCATGGCCAGTGCATTGGCTGTACAGTTTGCCAACCGCAGTCGAGACCGGGAGAATGACAAGCTGCAGGAGGAGATAGACAAGCTGGTGGCTCATACCAACCGCCTTACCAACATCAATACGGGAAGGGGCGGGCGACTGCCGTCTGCCTCCGGCAAGGGAAGCAGCAAGAATACGGGCAGCAAGGGCAAGGGGAATGTATCTGCCGGTGATTCCCGCAATACGAACGCCGTCAAAATCTCGCACAACACCAAGCGCATTGCCGGCCATGAGGCAGCGGTTATCAAGAATGATGCCGAAAGTACGGCTGCGCTGGCTATGGCCAAGGTAAATTACCAGTCCATGCTGGTGTCTCTGCTGATGTCCCGTCGCTATGATCACGCACTGATTGGTGCCAATTCCTACCGCCATATTTTCCGAGATGGAGATACGACGTTGAAGCTGGATAAGGAATCCAAGGCTGCCAAGCTGTTCAGCGGCACGGCGGGCATGCCCCCCACCGTGAACAGTATTGCCTCTGCTGCCGCAACCGCCAAGCGGGATGTGGACCAGCACATGGAAGCCGTGAGCAACCTGCTGGATCAGAACAAGCTGTCCGATGCTACGCAGCACCTCATCGAAGCTGTGGTGCTGGGTGAATACATGTCCTCCGTTTCCTCATTCCCGGCGGAAAAACGCCGCCGTATTGCGGAATACTGGAGTCTGCGCCGCCGCGTGCTCACCTCACTCAACGCTCGCGATTACGGTACGGCAGAAGATATTGCCCGCCGCATGAAGGAGCTGGACCGTGATTTTGATGATGCCTTGGTTATGAGCTATTGTGCAGGCAAAAAGCAGCAGAGCGATTTGGCACTCCGCAATGCCGTCAAGGCACTTCAGGAGGGTGATGAAGCAGAGTTCAACCGCCATATTACCGATGCCGGACTCATCTGGCCGCGTAACCCGAAGCTGGCAGAGGGGCGGGCGATGCTCTCCAAGATAGACAGCCATGCGCCTGTTAAGGATGAATTCCGTAACTTGGTGAAGCGCAATGAATACAGAACGATATACAATGAGCAAACCCGCTTTGAGGTGGTTGCCATAGATCCGGAGCTCAAGCAGCAGTATCGGGATGTGATTACGCTGATCAGCACGATTGACGGCATGCTTAAACAGTTGGAGGTTACGTCTCAGCAGGATAGGGGTATCGGTCCCTGTATGGCCTATGAAATGCTGATGGAGAAAAAGCAGGACGATACCCGCTACTCTTTCGACCCGGTGTTTAAGGAAGCCCTCAATCGCTACAGCCTTTCGGCGCATGATTTCGTTCAGGCTCTCAATCAGGCAGAAGATTGTGAGAACCGGGATGAGATTGGCTCAGCCTTGTCCTGCTACTACCGAGCTCTGTGCATTTATCCCGGTTCGCGTCTGGCTAAGGCCGGTGCGGACAGGCTGACGCAGCTCATCCTTAATGCCGCGTTCTGATGCCACCCCGCGCTGTCACCACAAGATTTGCTCCGTCGCCCAGCGGACCCCTTCATGTGGGGCATCTGCTGGCGGCGTTGCAGGCGCGGCGCCTGGCAGATGCCCATGGCGGAAAATGCCTGCTGCGGATTGAGGATATTGATGTGAGGGCGCAGCAGCCGGCAATGGTAGAGCTCATGTATGAGGATTTGGCGTGGCTGAATCTGCAGTTTGACGGTGAGGTTATGATTCAGAGCCGGCGCTTTGCCGTGTACGGTGAGGTGTTAGAACGGCTGCGCCGTCTGGGGGTACTGTATCCCTGTTTCTGCAGCCGCGCGGAAATTAAGGCTCAGCTGGCGGAAATGGGGCGTGCGCCTCACGCATCTCTGGGCTACCAGTATCCCGGTACTTGTCGTCATTTGTCGGAGACTGAGGTGGCGGAGCGGATGGCTTCCGGTGCTCCGCATGCCTGGCGGCTTAATATGGAACGAGTGCAGGATATGATAGGCTGCCCGCTCTGGCATGACTTGCTGCGTGGTACGCAGCGTTGTGTGCCGACTGCTTTCGGTGATGTGGTGCTGGCCAGAAAGGAGTTTCCCGCCAGTTATCATTTATGTGTAGTGGTGGATGATGCAGAGCAGGGGGTCACCCATGTGACGCGCGGTGAGGATTTGTTTGACGCCACCCATATTCACCGCGCCATTCAGGGGGTACTGGGCCTGCCTGTTCCCGCCTACTGCCATCATTCCCTGCTGAGAGACAACAACGGCAAGCGCCTAGCCAAAAGAGACGGGGCCCGCTCCCTGGCTTCTCTTCGCTCTGCCGGGTTTTCCCCGCAGGAGGTGCTGGATTCTCTGCAGCAGGCCCTGCGCCGTAATGGCTGCTGGATGGTGTAAGCCATCACGATTTTGATTGATGCAAAAAGGCCTGCATTTCGGTAGGAAATGCAGGCCCAAAATGGGAAAGACAGAGGGATTAGCCGCGTTTTCTGGAGCGGGAGTACTCCATCATGGCCAGCTGCTTGGCGATGCAGGCTTCCAGATAGGCCTGTTCCTCTCGGGAGAGGACGGAGGCACGGTCTCGGAGTGCCTTCCGGGCACGCTCCAGAGCCGCCTGAACGGTGTCCGTATCAATGGCGGCTGCTTCCAGAGCCGTGTCCGTGACAAGGAGAACATCCCCATGCTCCACCTGAAGAAAACCTCCGCCCACGAAGAGACTCTTCGCCTCACCGCCGGCGGTGTAGGTCAGTTCACCGTTGGCAACGGAGGTGATGAGGTCGGCATGGCCGGGCAGCACTTCCATCTCGCCCTGGGTGGCCGGGAGCTTGAGTCCGGTCACGTCCAGATCGAGCGCTGTGCGCAGGGGGGTGATGATTTTGAAGTGCATGGCGGGGCAGGGAATCAGGATTTCTCGACGGTGTCAATACCGCCCTTCATGTAGAAGTTGCCTTCCGGTACGGCGTCCCACTTGCCGTCCAGAATCTCTGCGAAGCCGCGCACGGTTTCGGCCACGGGCACGTACTGCCCCTTGATGCCGGTGAATACCTCTGCCACGCTGAAGGGCTGGGAGAGGAAGCGCTGAATCTTGCGGGCGCGGCTCACCGTCAGCTTGTCGGCTTCGGAGAGTTCGTCCATGCCGAGAATGGCAATCATATCCTGCAGGTCCTTGTAGCGCTGGAGGGTCTGCTGCACACCGCGGGCAACGCGGTAGTGTTCCTCGCCCACGAGCTCCGGAGACAGAGCCTTGGAGGTGGAGGCCAGCGGATCCACGGCGGGGTAGATACCCTGAGCGGCCAGCGCACGCTCCAGCACCACGGTGGAGTCCAAGTGGGAGAAGGTGGTGGCGGGGGCGGGGTCGGTCAAGTCGTCAGCGGGCACATACACGGCCTGCATGGAGGTAATGGAGCCCTTGCGGGTGGAGGTGATTCGCTCCTGAAGACCTGCCATTTCTTCTGCGAGGTTGGGCTGGTAACCCACGGCGGAGGGAGTACGACCCAGAAGGGCGGATACCTCGGAACCGGCCTGGGAGAAACGGAAGATGTTGTCCACAAAGAGCAGCACGTCGCGGTTTTCCTCATCGCGGAAGTATTCGGACATGGAGAGGGCGGAGAGAGCCACACGGAGACGGGCACCGGGCGGCTCATTCATCTGGCCGTATACAAGAGCCACCTTGGAGTTTTCCGGGTTCTCCTGGTCGATAACGCCGGATTCACTCATTTCCATGTAGAAGTCATTACCTTCACGGGTGCGTTCACCCACACCGGCGAACACGGAGAGACCGGAGTGAGCCTTGGCGATGTTGTTGATGAGCTCCATGATGAGCACGGTTTTACCCACACCTGCACCACCGAAGGAACCGGCCTTACCACCCTTGAGGAAGGGGCAGATGAGGTCAATCACCTTGATGCCGGATTCCAGCACTTCGGAAGAGGTGGCCTGCTCCTCCAGAGAGGGAGCCTCACGGTGAATCGGGTAGCGCTTCACGCCCTCCAGCTGGCCCTTTTCGTCCACAGTCTCGCCGAGCACGTTGAAGATACGGCCCAGCACCTTGGGACCCACGGGAACGGAGATGGGGGCACCGGTGTCCACCACGTCCATACCGCGCTTGAGACCATCGGTGGAGCTCATGGCAACGGTACGTACCCAGCCGTCGGAGAGGTGCTGCTCAACCTCCAGCACGAGCACGCGGGGCTCTCCGTCTACCTCGTAGCTGACGGAGAGAGCGTTGTAAATGGCGGGCATCTGCGCCTGGGAGAAGTCGACGTCTACCACGGCGCCGATAATCTGCACGATTTTACCTGTGTTCATAAGAGAAATGTTATTTTTTTGAAGATGTTAAGGGGAGAAGAAGCGGGGGATTATTCCATGGCCTTCATAGCCGTGGTGATTTCGAGGAGTTCGTTGGTAATCTGCGTTTGGCGGGCCTTGTTGTATTCCAGCGTGAGCTCGCCGATGAGCGTTTTGGCGTTCTCCGTAGCGGATTTCATGGCGACCATACGGGCAGACTGCTCAGATGCTTTGCCTTCCAGCACCTGCTGGGTGAGGAGGTTGGCAAAGTAGAGCGGCAGGATAGAGGCCAGCAGGTTGCCGGCGCTCGGCTCCAGCAGGAAGTTGGCGTTGTCATCATCTTCTGCATCATCCTGCGCGGCCACTGCCAGCAGTTCCTCCGGGGTGATGGGCAGCAGTTCCACAATCTGCGGCTTCTGTACCATCACGTTGATGAACTTCTGGTACGCCACGGTCACAGTCTTGTAGGTGCCGTCCAGGAAGGAATTGCGGATGAAATCCAGAATAGGCTTGAGCTCTGCTTCATCGAAGCTGTCGCCCAGGCTGAAGGAGGCAACGAGATTGCGTCCGGTGCGGGCAAACTGCGGGTTGAGCTTGGCGCCGATGGTGATGTAGTCCGCATCTGCAGGGCAGGACGTGAGAACCTCCTTGAAGAGGTTGGAGTTGAGACCGCCGCAGAGGCCGCGGTCTGTGTTGATGACAACCACCAGCGGCTTGCCTGTCTCTTTTCGCTGCATGAGCGGGGAGGAGCACTCCGCGATGGTGTCCTGCAGGTGCTTGAACACGTTGGCAAGCGCGCTGATGTAGGCTCGCCCGTTGAGTGCAAGCTCCTGAGCACGGCGCATCTTGGCAGACGCAACCATCTGCATCGCCTTGGTGATTTGCGATGTGTTGCGTACGGACTTAATGCGCCGTTTGATGTCTCTCAGGCTGGCCATGTTGTTACTTCTTCAGGCGGGATTTGAAAGTGGTGATGAACTCCTGCAGCTTTGTGTCAATCTCAGGAGTCAGGGCTTTTTCGGTATCAATGGCAGCCAGCAGCTCGGGGGCGTTCATGGCGGCCTCTTCCTCCATGGCCTTCTGTACCTTGCGGATGTCCTCCACGGCCACGTCATCAAGGTAACCGCGCTGGATGGCGTAGAGGTCAATCACCTCAATGGCAAGGCTCTTGGGTTCATACTGCCCCTGTTTGAAGAGCTCCACAATGCGGCGGCCGCGCTCCAGCTTGGCCTTGGTGTTGGCATCCAAATCGGATCCGAACTGGGCGAACGCCTGAAGTTCTTCGAACTGGGCGAGGTCCAGCTTCACGGAACCTGCAAGCTTCTTCACAATCTTGGTCTGGGCACTGGAGCCCACTCGGCTCACGGAGATACCCACGTTGATGGCGGGGCGCACGCCTTGGTAGAAGAGGTCGGTATCCAGGAAAATCTGGCCGTCGGTGATGGAAATGACGTTGGTGGGAATGTAGGCGGAGACGTCGCCGGCCTGGGTTTCGATGATGGGCAGAGCAGTGAGGGAACCGCCCTTACGGCCGCCTTCGCTATTGATGCGGGCAGCACGCTCCAGCAGGCGGCTGTGCAGGTAGAACACGTCACCGGGATAGGCTTCACGACCGGAGGGACGGCGCAGAATCAGGGATACCTGACGGTAGGCCACGGCGTGCTTGGAGAGGTCATCATACACAATCAGCGCGTCCTTGCCCTGGTCCATGAAGTACTCGCCCATGGCGCAGCCGGCATAGGGGGCAAGGTACTGCATGGCGGCGCTGTCGGAGGCAGAGGCCACCACCACCACGGTGTAGGGCATGGCGCCGCTTTCTTCCAGTTTGGCCACCAGACGGGAGATGTTGGCACGCTTCTGGCCGATAGCCACATAGATGCTGTACAGCGGGCGGTAGTCGCTGTTGCCGCTTTCCTCTGCACGGCGGTTCTGGTCAGCCTGGGAGATGATGGTGTCGATGGCCAGAGCGGTCTTGCCGGTGGAGCGGTCGCCGATGATGAGCTCACGCTGACCGCGACCGATGGGAATCATGGCATCGATGGGGAGGATACCTGTCTGCACCGGTTGGTTCACGCCCTGACGGGAGATGATACCGGAGGCAATCTTTTCCACGGGATAGTAGGCGGAAGCCTGAATGGGGCCCTTGCCGTCCAGCGGATTGCCGAGGGTGTCTACCACGCGGCCGAGCAGGCCGGAGCCCACGGGTACCTGGAGCAGCTTGCCGGTGGTCTTGCAGGTATCGCCTTCCTTGAGGGCAGCGCCGGAGCCGATGAGCACGGCACCCACCTCGTGTTCTTCGAGGTTCATGGCAAGGCCCATGACTCCGCCGGGGAATTCAATCATTTCATTGAGCATGGCGTTGCTGAGGCCCTCAATGCGGACCACGCCGTCGCCGATGGATTTGATGACGCCGATATTCTCGCTGACGGATGCTGCGGTGGCGTTGCGGATTTGTGCTTCGAGTTCTTGTACGATGTTGCTCATACCGTGGTGTGGAAATTAAGGGGTTCTCAGATGCGGGAAAGTCGTTCGATACGGGATTTAATGGAGGCGTCGGTTACTTGGTCACCCACGCAGACTGTGATGCCGCCGATGAGGTCGGGGTTCACCTGCCAGTTATAGATAAGACCGGGCTTGCGGGCATTGAGCTTGGCGCAGATGGCGTTTTTCTCACTGTCCGACAGGGGGACTGCGCTGGTGATGGTGGCGGTGCGGGCTTCCTGTTCCAGACGCACCAGATTGGTAAAGGCTGTGAGCAGGGCAATGTAGTTGCGCGGCTTGGCTGCCGTGATGCCGTCTGCCACCTTGCGTACATTTTCCTCAATCAGCAGACCCTCCGGGCTCATGCAGAGACGCATGAGCCGGCGTGCCTGGGCCTGGATGTCCTTGGTGATTTTCATATCGGCAACTTTCCGGTAAAAAAGGGGGGCTTTACAGGTGGGAGATGGCCTCTGCGTTGATGCGGCGGTGGTCTTCGTCTGTCAGAACCTTGCCGGTGACCTGGGCAGTAGCCTGAGCAACGAGCCGGGCAAACTCACCCTTGAGGGCATCTTTCTCTCGCTGGGTATCAAGGGCTGCCTGCTTGCGGGCGTTCTCTATGACGGTCTGTGCTTCTGCGCTTGCCTTGGCAGAGAGGTCATCCTGCAGCTTGGCTGCGGTGGCGCGTGCGTGTTCCATCTCTTTGCGGCCGGATTCACGGGCATCGTCCAGAATCTTTTCACCGGCGGCCTGTACCTCTGCCAGCTCCTTTTGGCTGCGGGCGTGCATTTCCTCGCCCTCAATGATGCGCTTGCGTCGTTCCTCCAGCAGGGTCATGACCGGCTTGAGTCCGAACTTGACAATGATGAACACCAGAACGGTGAACGCAATGCAGTGCGCAATGAAAGCCTCGGTGTGCAGACCGAATGTTTCCGGGAGTTCCTGCAGTCCTGCTGCGAGAAGCGGGTGGTACATATTCTTGAGAGGTGGAGTGTGGTTGAAAAAATGGGGGAAAGGGGACGGGAGCCGCGCGGGGTGCGCGGCTCCGGGGGTGTGTAAGGATTTACATGAAGATAGCCACGAAAGCAACACCTTCCACCAGAGCGGCCAGAATGATGGAGATGGTAAGCACCTGACCGGAGGCGCCGGGGTTGCGGCCGGTGGATTCAGCGGCCTTCATACCGATGAGGCCGATGCCGAGACCGGCACCGATAACGGCCATGCCGGACTTGATAGCGGCGGTGGCAAGCATGGGGAGCATCATAATATGTGTTTTTCTATGGTTTGTTATTTTGGTTGAAGAACCCGCTGCCTCACGGCTTTTCTGCATGATCCGCAGCGGGAAGGGGGACTTGGCGGCGCATCAGGCGTGGTGCTCCTCTCCATCGCCCACCTGCGTCTTGAGGAAGATGGCAGTGAGCATCAGGAAGACGAGTGCCTGTACGAAGCCGACGAGAATTTCCAGGCACATGAAAGGCAGAGCAGCCAGTGCGCTGATGAAAGGATTGGAAGAGATGTTGAGCATCTGCTCCAGAATAGCCTCACCGGCATAGATGTTGCCGAAAAGTCGGGCTGCCAGTGCCACGGGACGGATGCCGATGGAGAGAATCTCAATGAGCCCCACAAAGAAGAAGACGGGCAGCAGCAGATTCTTGAGCAGTCCGCTCAGGCCGCCTTTGGGCCCGAAGATGTGCAGCACAAAGTGCTTGACCCCCTGTTCACGCAGACACCAGACGAACCAGAGCAGCGTATAGAACAGACCCAGGAAAAGCGTGATGTTCAGGTCGGCATTGGCGCCGCGCAGCAGCGGGTCATGCCCGTAGAGAATCTCACCCACGCCGGGCAGCAGTCCCATGTAGTTGCTGATCAGAATCAGCAGGAAAATGCTGGCGAAATACCAGAAATAACGCTGTGCCAGATGCTTGCCGGTCAGCCCGGCGACAAAGTTGAAAAGTGTCTCAAAAATCCACTCCGCAAAGTTCTGAAGTTTCCCCGGAATGCGCTCCATTTTTCGGGTTGCAAGGCGCAGCAGGAGAGTGATAAGAACAACGGCGGCGGCCATCATAACCAAAGAGTTGGTGATGGGCAGGCTGTGTCCCGGCCAGAACGGAATGTCGATATTCCACAGCACCGGCGCATCATTTGAGAGCTTGTGCGCCTCCTCAGATGCCTGAGCCACTCCACCGAACAAGACCATACCGCTATATGCGAGCTTTTTGAAGAGAGATTTCATCGCGATAACACCTAAAACTAGCACTTTATTCCCGCTTTCGTCAAGCAAAAAATATTTTCGCGGACAACAGAATTATAATTTCTCCTGATTAAGCAATGTAATGGTAAAGGCGGTGTGTTGACCGGGTATGCTTTCTGCGGTTATTGAGCCGCCGTGGGCCTCTACCGCATGGCGTACAATGGAGAGCCCCAACCCGGTGCCTTTGATGGCGGCAGAGGTGTTGGCACGGTAGAAGCGGTTGAAGATGAAGGGCAGGTGTTCGGGCATGATTCCCACCCCGTTGTCCGTCACGGTGATGGTGACTGCGTTTTCTTCCTGCATGGCGGTCAGCTCCACGCGGAGCCCGGGCTTCGGGTTGTTTTTTAGGGCATTTTCCATGAGGTTGAAGAGAATCTGCGCCCAATAGAACTTATCTCCGTGCAGAGTCAGCCCGCCGGAGGGGAGCCTGCAGCTCAGGGTTGCCTGTTGAGCCTGTGCCATGCTTTCCAGCCGTGAAAGTACTTCCTGCGTCACGGTAGCGAAGTCAAAATCCGCCATGCGCAGGTATCCTTTTTCCGCATTTTCCAGACGTGAGATGGTGAGCATGTCTTCCACCAGCCTCACAATGCGATCTGCGTGTTTTTTCATGAGTCGCAGGGCGTGGGTGCGGGTCTCTGCATCTTCTGCCATGTCCGGGTCATCGGTGAGAGATTCCAGATAACCTCGGATAATGGTGAGCGGGGTGCGGAGCTCGTGGGAAGCATTGGCCACGAATTCACGGCGAATCATCTGGGTGCGGTGCAGCTCGGTGATATCGTGAAAGACGATGCCGATGAGCTGTTCCTGCGTCTGGAGCGGGGTGGCTGTGGCTCGGTAGATATGCTCACCGTCTTCTGCGGATACGGTCAGGTTGAAACGTGTTTTATCCGTGCAGGCAGCCGCATCCCGAATGAGAGAGCGGAGCTCGGATTCCGGCAGGTAGCGCAGCAGATTGACGCTTCTTGCGGAATTGACTTTCAGAAGCTGCTCAGCAACGGCATTGGCCATAACCAGCCGCCCGGAGCGGCGAATTAACAGGAACGGTACCCCCAGTGCCTCCAGAAAGAGAGATTTATCCTTCCTCACATGCTCCTCCAAATCCCGCAGCATGGCGCGCAGGTGCTCCAGCTCATCGTGGTCGCAGCGGCTGCGGCGGCGTTGCGCCGCCATCTGGCTGTGCAGAAAGATGAAAGGCAGGATGAATGCCACCACTATCAGCCCCAGGGCTATGTTCCAGGATACGGTCATGTGCAGAATCCGTTTTTTGCTTCATCGTATCATGATTCGCCGCTTTTTCAAGCCAAAAGGGGCAATGTGGCGGATTTGTCACACGTACCGCGTGGGGGTGGGACCCGCCCCGTACGGCGGGGGAGGCGGGGAGAATGTAAAAAGCCTCTGACCCGACGGGACAGAGGCTTGCAGAATGCTGTATATTTTATTATTTGGCAGCCTTGGCAGCGGCCTGAATCTTGTCTGCAAAGGGATAAGTGCGCAGGCCGGTGACACGTCCGTTCTCATTGACCTCAAATCCGTAGTGGCGGTCGCCGATGCGGATGTCGGTGATGTAGCCCTTATCATTGCGGGTAAGCCAGGCGTATTCCGGGTTGAAGTTGACCATGGGCGGGTTGCCCTCACCCCAGGGGTGCAGCATGGCCAGCTTGTTCTGCCCGGCAGAGAGGACATCCAGGAAGAAGACCACTTCGTTGATGTTGGACTTGTAGCCCTGGAGGTAGCGCAGGATGGCCCCGATGAGGCGGGATTCCGAGCGGGCCCAGTGGTGGTTGGCCTGCGTGGCGAAGGTTTCCTGCTGGCTGCCGAGGAACCAGTCGATATCTCCGCGCATGAACACCTTGTTGCGATAGGGAGACTTCTTCCAGTACTCCTGCCAGGCCGTGCCCCAGTTTTCGTTTTTGCCGTCCCAGTAACCGCGCTCACGGAAGCGTTCCTTTGTGAGATTCAGATCCCACCAGCCCGTCTCGTTGGCCACGATATCATCGCAGAGCCCTCCGTTCGTGGCTGCGTAGAAGTTCTGGTCACCCCAGCGGCGGGTGAGGTCCTTGTTGGCTCTGCCGCGAACATAGGCATCCAGAGAATGGCATACCTCGTGCGCCAGCACAAAGGTGAAGTAGTCACCGTTGGCTGCGCCCTTCTTGCCGAAACATTCCTCCGTGAGCTTGACCATATCGCCGTGCATTTCAGCGATATTGTTGCCCACCTCCATGCCGAAGGTATTTTTGTTGGAGTTGAATACGTAGCACATGGCCTCGCGACCGTCATCGAAGTGCTGGGCGATGGAGATGTGGTCATCCGGGAAGAGAATGTTGGCGTGGTAGCGCAGCATGTCTCGGATAGCATAGAGCTGGCCGGTGGAGCATCTGTTGTTGTCTGCCAGCGGCATACCGGTGGCCAGGTAGACATCTCTGTCCGGGCCGGGTTTCATCCCCAGCGCATCGGCCACGTCCCTGCGGTGGGCGGCAGAGTCCGGCTGCAGCTGGTCCAGCACCACCCAGTTCATGGTAAAGATACCGGGAACATGGTGCATGTTGCCGTAGTCAATGACCTTGCCCTTTTCGGAGCGTACCCAGGCTTCATTGAGCCTGCCGCGCTGCAGGAAGGGGTATTTCTTCACGTGCGCCTTGAGCATGTCATAGGCGGCGCGGCGCTCGGCGGGGGTGCGGCGGCTGACCGCCCAGCGAATCCAGCCGGTCATCAGCTCGCGGTAGCGATTGAGCCCCTTGCGGTCATCTGCTTCCAGCAGCTTGCCGAGGTCATGTTCATGTCCTTGGTAGAGCTCCTTCTCGATGAGCTCAAGATTACCGGCCCAGGAATCCGTGCTGATGCCGAGTGCCCCGGAAAGCTCTCGTCCGGCGTTGCCGCCCAGAATAATGTCTGCGCTGCCGTCACCGTCAAAATCCGCCACCGTGGTGTGAGCACCGTTAAGGTCGCGCAGGTATTTTTCCACCGGCTCATCCCGGAGCTGGAGCTCAAAGCATTCGTTTTCCGTGATGACGGGTTTCTCTTTGCTGTTAATCCAGGCGTGCAGAGTACCCCAGTTGATGCCGTAGAGCAGGTCCTGCATGCCGTCGTTATTCAAATCTCCCACGGCGGGAGCAATGTTGTAGGAGCGCTTGTAGACCGGCTCATGCTCCGGAGCAAAGGCGAGCCCATCGGGCGTATCACTCATGCCGCGGTATACATAGAGCCCGTCGTTGAGCCCGCAAATCAGGTCCGGTGTATGATCGTGGTCCCAGTCCACCAGCACAAAATGGCGGGAGGGGCACTTGAAGATATTGCCGTTGGTGTCTGTAATGGGGGCTCCCATCTGCAGGTGCGGCACGTCCTTGAGCATCACCGTGGCGGTGGACAGGGTGCCGTCCGGGCGGCGTACCAGAATCTTATTGTCTTTCAGCACGGCGGCACCGTCAGTTTCTACCTCGGCGCCATCAGTTCCGCGGATGATAAGCGGTTTTGCGAAAAGCAGCTTGCCCTTTTTGGATTCATTGGCAAACAGCCACAGGCGCGAATCAGCCTGCACCAGCAGATCCGGCCGCTTTCCGCCCAGGCGGATGGCCATGGGGTTGCGGTGTCTTTGCTGTTTACCGGTGCCGGTGGGGATGTCCGGCAGATTTCCGCTGTAGCGAAACTCCCGTACTGCCGGTGCCGGCACATGGCTGCTGTCGTGCAACATTATGTTGGTGCAGGCGTAGCCGCCGCGCCCATCCGTAATCTCTACATGGAAAATATCCTTGCCTTCTTTGTTGAAAGTGCTGTCCGGGGTGTATTCAAATCTGCCGTCACCCAGATGGCGCACCTTGCCGTGGTGAGGCTGCGTGAAGCGAGCCACGCGCAGGTTGTCATCATCCACATCATACGTAAATCCGTGCAGAACACTGCCGGTGACGGAGGGGCGCCCGTTTTCCACCAGATATGTCTGTTCAAACACCTGCGGGGCATGGTTATCGTAGAGTGCCGTCACTGTTTCCGGACTGATGGCCTTGGAGAAGAGGTGAATCTGGTCCAGTGCGGCGTTATTGGTGGCAAACTGGGTGAAGTGGCCGTCTATCTTACCCTTCCGGGTGGTGCCGGTGCTCACCTGTCTGCCGTCCAGATACAGCACAACATTGCCCGTTGCCTCATCTCGGGTAATGACAATGTGATGCCAGTCCGTGTCGTTTATCGGCTCCGGGGTCATCACCACTTCGCGTCCCCGCATGCGCAGCCCCACTTGCCCCTTCTTATTCATGGCACCCCAGAGGGCATTGTATTCAGAGCCGATGATGCCGCGGGTATTCGGCTGCCCGTAAAGTTTCATCCAGAACGAGAGGGAAACGGAGCCGTTGAGCTCCACCAGCGGCTTGGTGGGTACCATGGCATTGCAGCCGCGTATGCCGGAGTACTGGCGGCCGGATACCCAGCAGGAGTTGTCGGGCGCTCCTACGCCCCGTTGAGGATTGAATGAGATATGATTACCGCTGACAGGTTCCTCTGCCAGACTTCCCTCGGTTTCATAAGGAAAAGGCATGTTATGCCAGTTGCGGCCTATATCAAAATTCCAATGCGCCGTGAGCGCAGCAAAATCATCCGCCGGTGTTGCACCCTGAGCATTCAGGGAAAATGCGGTCAGCACCACGGGAAGGGTATATTGAAAGATGCGGTTCATACGCTCGCATGATAGCAAACGCCTGGGGGCTTGGAAAGCAAAAAAACACGTTTTTTCTGATAAATGGCTGAGCCGGGAGATACGGGCTTATAAATGTGTTTTTCATTGACAAGGCAAGGGGCTGGGTGTACAGTCTGCTCTGTTATGAATACGCAATATGTTCTGCCTACATACGGACGTGCACCCTTTGATGCGGTGCGGGGTGAGGGATCGTATCTGTATGATTCGGCGGACCGTCGCTATGTGGATTTTTGTGCCGGCATTGCTACCTGCTGTCTGGGGCATGCACACCCGGCCGTGGTAGATGCCGTTTCCCGCCAGGCGGCCACGCTCATGCATTGCTCCAACCTGTACGGTATTCCCGGTCAGGCAGAGGTGGCAGAGCTGGTGGTGGAGAAGATGATTGGGATTCCCGGTCGTGTGTTCTTCTGTAACTCCGGCGCAGAGGCTAACGATGGCATCATCAAGGTGGCGCGCCGTTTCGGTCACCGCCGTCCTGCTGCGGATGGCTCTCCCCGTTATGAGGTGATTACCTTCAACAAGAGCTTCCACGGTCGCACTCTCGGCTCAATGGCTGCTACCGGCCAAGCCAAGATTCAGGTGGAGTTCGATCCGCTGCTGGTTGGTTTCAAATATGTGGATTTTAATGACCTGGAGGCACTGAAAGCCGCTGTGTCCGATGTGACCTGCGGTATCATGCTGGAAGCTATTCAGGGCGAAGGCGGCGTGAACCCCGCCACTCCGGAGTTCCTGCGCGGAGTGGCTGCACTCTGCAAGGAAAAAGACCTGTTGCTCATGATTGATGAGGTGCAGTGCGGCTATTGCCGCTGCGGTGCCACCATGGGCTGGAAGTCTGTCTGCCCGGAAGTGGAGCCGGATTTGGTCTCCTGCGCCAAGGGGATGGGCGGCGGTTTCCCCATGGGTTGCTTCTGGGTGAGCAATCGTGCTATTGACGGGCAGGGGACTGAGCTTTCTTCCATCATGGGAGCCGGTTCTCATGGCTCCACCTTCGGCGGTACGCCGCTGGCCTGTGCTGCTGCCAAGGCTGTCATTTCCGAGCTGGTGGCCGGTAAGTACGAGGAACGCGCCGCCCGTCTGGGTGAGGTGGTCAAATCCTCCGTAGAAAGCTGGGCGCTTCCCTGTGTTGAAACCGTGCGCGGCAAGGGCCTCCTCCGCGGTATCGGGCTGCGCAAGGGCAGCTTCACCGTGCCGGAAGGTCAGACTCCCGCCGGATACGTGAATTCTCTTTGCCGTGAGGCCGGTCTGCTGGCATGCCCGGCAGGGCCTGATACGCTGCGCGTCATTCCCGCGCTCAACATCCCGGAAGATGTGCTGGAGGAAGGGTTGACCATCCTCAAATCCGTGCTGCAAAAGCTGGCGTAAATGCGGTGTGAATAGCCGTAGTGGGGGGCAACAGGTTGTCAGCAACCTGTTGCCCCTGCGTCTGTCTCTTTAAGATGCATGCAGACAAAGCACTGTCAAAAAAAGCAGCTCATGCACCCACGGCATGAGCTGCTTTTTTTTGACGGCGAATGCCGTGGTAATTAATAACCCTGCCGGAATTGAAGCTTCTCGACGGGAACGGCGTCGCCCGGCTTGAGTGAATCCCAGTTGAAGATGATTCTGGTACGGAAGCGAGAGCCGTTCGGGCGGCCGAACAGCAAATCAATGGCCTGTTCTCCCTTGCGGACATTCTTCAGGCGTTGCAGCTCAGACAGCGGCATGCGCGCGGTGCAGGTTTGCATGCCGTTTTCCTTTGCGCTGCATTTCATGAGGAAGGCGACGGCATCGTAATCCTGATTGACGGCATAACCCGGATCCTGAATATAGGCATTCACGCAGAAATCATCCTCACAACGCAGAGAGATGTTGATATTCTCACCATCGTACACGATGCTGAGCCCCTCAACCGTGGGCTCTGCGGCGTTTTCCGGATAGAACTTCGGGGCTTTGCCCGCCACGGCAAAGGTTTCGGATTTGTCCAGTATGCTGCAGGAAGACGGCGTCATGTAGGTGGGTTTGAGCCCGAAGGTGTAGTTGCCGCTTCCCATCAACGGCGTGCCCAGTTCGGCATTCATGCCGGTGGGGCCGTCATTGTGCGGCAGATTGAGCCCGTGCCCCAGCTCATGTGCAAAACCGCCGTACCATTTGGTGAGCAGTCGACCCTGCGTTGTGTTCTGTCCCAGGTATTTGATGTCGAAATCCGGATAATCCAGCGCAAAACAGTTGCGGCCGAGCCCGTAGAAGGGAACCCCGCCGGGATTATGGTTGCCGTACTGCTCATCGTAGTGGGTAGGCATAATCACAAAGGTGTGTTGACTGCGCTTCTTTTCAGGATTAGCAGCAAAATAGGCATTTACCTCTTCCAGACAGGCATTGTGCCCGGTGCCATAGCTGTATTCCTTATGTCCCTTCTTGCCGCGAATCAAGATGATATCCACCTCGCCGTTGGCAAGCATCTGCAGGCCGAATGAACGATTGCCGAAACCGTTACGGGCCATTTCCTTGCCGTAGTATTGCTGCAGGTACAGCAGCAATTCGCTGAGTCGGCGCTGATAATCGGCTACAGGTTCATTATCATTGCCGGTGAAGTATACCACGTTCAGTTTGTAGGCTGCTTCTTCCAGCTTGATGCTGTCTGCCAGACGTGTTTTGGCTGCATCGGAGAAATGCTCAGGACAGGCTGCCGTTACTACCGGAGCCAGCATCAGAGCGCTTACCACAGAAAACATAATGGGTGCTTTCATGACCGTATTCTATCAGAAATCAATTTTTCCGCAAGCGGAAACAATCCTGCCACATTTATACGGCTGAGATTTGATGGTTTTTTCATCTTTTCTGCTTTGTATCGTAAAAAATGTTGGACAACGCGGAGCCTATTTGGTAGACTGCGCGGTGGAAGGCTTGACATTGTTGGATGTTCATATCCCTTCTGAAACTAAAATACACACAAAACTGCTACACAATATGAAAAAGTATCTCTTTGTACTTGCTTCCCTGCTGACTCTGTCCACGGGTATGACTTCCTGTGAGGCCATGAAGGATTTGGGTGCCGCTCTCGGTCTGGAGGATCGTTTCCGCGTGCCTGCTACGGTGATGTCCGCCAACTCTCCCACCAGCACGACCATCAGCGGCAGCGGTACCATTGGTGGCGGCAGCGCCAGAACCCGTATTTCCGGTACGACAACCATTTGGTCTCAGCGCGTGACGATTCGTCGTCATGACAACAACATGCTCGTGGCCGGCGAAATCACTCTGGACTCCCCGAATGATCGCCTGTATCGCGGTAACTCCGGATACGCTCTGATGGGGCAGCGTTCCCGCGAGCTCCGCAGGTTCGAGAAGACCGCAGACTGATTTACCAAATTCAGTTTTGTTTCTCAGGGCGTGATCTGCATGCAGGTCACGCCTGCCTTTTTTTGAAACATAAATCGGCGGCGTAACGCCCCCTCCAAAAAAACAGAGGATTGCCTGCCAAAAGTTCTTCTTTTTGCCACATGTGTCCCAAAGATTTTGCCCAATGGGGATTGGTTGAAAAACATACACGCCGAAGGCGTGCGAAATCATGAGTCCGCAGGACGGCAGAAGGTAGTCGGGGGTGGAGCTGCGTCAGCAGCGCACCCCCCGGTTCCCAACCAAGAATGCCATGGAAAGCCCGGAGCTGCATCGTGACCACGATGTGGCGGAGACCGACAGACCCGGCGCAGGGTGTTAACCCGGAGCTCCTGCCATGACCGGTAGACTGCCATGTAACCGGGGTGAGGCGCACCCATGCGGTGGTGATGAATCAAAGTTCGGCGTTTCCTCTATGCATGCAAATGGAATCCTCTGAGCTTTTGCTGTTCTTTTTGCCGGGGTAAATGACAATTCCGCGCTCTCTGTCGGCCCTTGCGGGACTCCTTTTTATTATCATACGATTTCCGGAGGTTACGCTGCCGGTGCAGCTCCACCCCCGGCTACCGGCTGTCGTCCTCCGGACTCAGAATTTAGCTCACTACGCTCGCCGAATCTTCGTCAAATCTCATTATCCGAAAAAAAGGGGCTTCCTTTATAATCGGATTCATCCTTCAATGCCTCACGCAATCTTTGGGGCACATGTGGCCTTTTTGCAAGAGTTGTTGAAAAGTGTTGGACATCGCGCATTATATTTGCTAGACTATGGCTCGGAAGGACGGACATCGGTGGATGCCCATATCCTTTCTGAGACTAAAATTGCTTACAAATCTGCTACAAAATATGAAAAAGTATCTCTTAGTTCTTGCTTCCCTGCTGACTCTGTCCACGGGTATGACTTCCTGTGAGGCTATGAAGGATTTTTTTGCTCAGCTTGGTTTTGAAGACCGCTTCCGCGTGCCTGCCACGGTGATGTCCGCCAACTCTCCCACCAGCACGACCATCAGCGGTGGCGGTAATGTGGGTGGTGGCAGTGCCAGAACTTATGTTTCCGGTACGGTGACCATTTGGTCCCAGCGCGTGACGATTCGTCGTCATGACAACAACATGCTCGTGGCCGGCGAAATCACTCTGGACTCCCCGAATGATCGCCTGTATCGCGGTAACTCCGGTTACGCTCTGATGGGGCAGCGTTCCGGCGAGCTTCGCGGCTTCGAGAAGACCGCAGACTGATTTACCAAATTCTGTTTTGTTTCTCAGGGCGCATCCTGCATGCAGGGTGCGCCCGCCTCTTTCTTTTTTTTGAAGCATAAATAGGCGGTGCAACACCAAAAAAGTAGCTGAATTTCGGTCAAAAGTTCTTCTTCTTGCAAGAGTTGTTGAAAAGTGTTGGACATCGCGCATTATATTTGCTAGACTATGGCCCGGAAGGACGGACATCGATGGATGCCCCTATCCTTTCTGAGACTAAAATTACATACAAAACTGCTACAAAATATGAAAAAGTATCTCTTTGTTCTTGCTTCCCTGCTGACTCTGTCTACGGGTATGACTTCCTGTGAGGCCATGAAGGATCTGGGTGCCGCTCTCGGTCTGGAGGATCGTTTCCGCGTGCCGGCCACGGTGATGTCCGCCAATTCTCCCACCAGCACGACCATCAGCGGCGGCGGTAATGTGGGTGGTGGCAGTGCCAGAACTTATGTTTCCGGTACGGTGACCATTTGGTCCCAGCGCGTGACGATTCGTCGTCATGACAACAACATGCTCGTGGCCGGCTCCATCACTCTGGATCACCCGCAGGATCGCCTGTATCGCGGTAACTCCGGTTACGCTCTGATTGGTCAGCGTTCCGGCGAGCTCCGCGGTTTCGAGGTAACCGCCAACTGATTTTAAGAAATCTGTTATGTCCTTTTGGGCGCATCCTGCATGCAGGGTGCGCCCTTTTCTGCTTTATCGGAGGGAAAATGAAGAAAAAATGAGAAAGATAGATAAAAACGCCGGGGGTAAACGCTTGTATGGGTGAAGAACGACATCGTTCCTCAAAAAATACAAAACAAATCATCAACGAAACAATATCTACACAATTATGAAAAAGTATCTCTGCATTCTCGCATCTCTTGTAACACTCTCCACCGGCATGGTTTCCTGTCAGTCCATTATGGATTTGCTTGCAAAAGGAGGTTTGGAGGACCGTTTCCGCGTGCCTGCTACGGTGATGTCCGCCAACTCTCCCACCAGCACGACCATAAATGCTAGAGCAAAACTTGGTGGCGGAAGTGCAGAAGGGATTTATGGCGCTAGAGTGACCACTATTACCCAGAAGGTGACGGTTCGTCGTCATGACAACAACATGCTCGTGGCGGGCTCCATCACTCTGGATTCCACGAACGATCGTCTGAATCGCGGTAACACCGGTTACGCTCTGATTGGTCAGCGTTCCGGCGAGCTCCGCGGTTTCGAGAAGACCTCTGACTGATTTTTAACAAGCAGTTTTGTTACTCCGGGCGCATCCTGCATGCAGGGTGCGCCCTTTTCGCCTGCTCATCCCGCTATGTTTTTATAAATCGCACTTGTGTTTTTCTGACTAATATGGCAAACTAACCGTGAAACGAAAAAGACCTCAATGATATGAAAATAAATCCCGTAACATTGAAGAAAGCACGCTTGCTTCCGCTGGCCTTGGTATTACCCGGTATGGCCTCTTGTGATCCTTACGATGGATATCTGGTCGGTCTTGAAGCCAATATTTCTGTGCCTGCTACGGTGTTGTCCGCTGATACTCCCACCAGCACGACCATTACAGCCAGCTTTCCCGTTGGTGGCGGCAGCACCGGAACCATTGTTACGCCTACGACAACCATTATTAACCAGAAGGTGACGATTCGTCGTCATGACAACAACACGCTTGTGGCCGGTTCCATCACTCTGGACTCCACGGACGATCGCCTGTATCGCGGTAACACCGGTTACGCTCTGATTGGTCAGCGTTCCGGCAACTTCCGCGGCTTCGAGAAGACCTCTGACTGATTTTTAACAAGCAGTTTTGTTACTCCGGGCGCATCCTGCATGCAGGGTGCGCCCTTTTCTTCTTTATCGGAGGGAAAATTAAGAAAAATGAGGAAGATAGATAAAAACGCCGGGGGTAAACGCTTGTATGGGTGAAGAACGACATCGTTTCTCAAAAAAATCATCAACGAAACAATATCTACACAATCATGAAAAAGTATCTCTGCATTCTCGCTTCTCTTGTAACACTTTCTACTGGCATTGTTTCTTGCCAGAGTCTTTTAAATGAACCTATGTGTATTGGTAAACTTGAGGACCGTTGCCGCGTGCCTGCCACGGTGATGTCCGCCAACTCTCCCTCCAGTACGATCGTTTTCGCCAGGGCAAAACTTAGAGGCGGAAGTGCAGGAGAGACTTTTGGCGGTACAGTGACCGTCATCTCCCAGAAAGTGACGATTCGCCGTCATGACAACAACATGCTCGTGGCGGGCTCCATCACTCTGGATTCCACGGACGATCGTCTGTATCGCGGAAGTTCCGGTTACGCTCTGATTGGTCAGCGTTCCGGCGAGCTCCGCGGTTTCGAGAAGACCTCTGACTGATTTTTAACAAGCTGTTTTGTTACTCCGGGCGCATCCTGCATGCAGGGTGCGCCCTTTTTTGCTAAAAAATGTTGTGCAATGTATGCCCTTTTGATAGAATCCGGCAAGGAAAGCCGGATGGCGCTAGGCGTTCATATCACATCTGAAACTGAAATGATACACAAAACAGCTGTAAAATGAAAAAGCATCTCATAGTTCTTGCGTCTCTGCTGCCTCTGTCCTCCGTCATGGTTTCCTGTGAGGCCATGAAGGATTTTTTTGTCCAAACCGACATTGAAGCTCATGCCACCATTCTGTCCGCTGACTCTCCCACCTGCGTGACCTTCAGCGGCGGCGGTGCCATTGGTGGCGGCAGCGCCAGAACCCGTATTTCCGGTACGACAACCATTTGGTCCCAGAAGGTGACGATTCGTCGTCATGACAACAATCAGGTTGTGACCGGCACTATTACTCTCGATTCACCGAACGACCGCCTGTATCGCGGTGACTCCGGTTATTCTTTGATTGGTCAGCGTTCCGGTCAGCTTCGCGGTTTTGAGCGTACGCCATATGAAGAAACGTACCGGATACGCGCTTGTGTCATATCTGCCGGTTCTCCGGTTTCTGACGGCAGGACATGGGAGCAGCAGATTACGATTCGACGCGAGGATAATAAAAAGCAAATGAGTTCCGTTATCAGCCTCTCATCATACAGAAAGAGACTCTATCCCCGTAACCGCGGGTATGCGCTGGTTGATTCGGACGGGAATGTAATCGGCTTTGACGTGACGCGTAAGTGAGAAAGAAAACAGCGATAGTATAGAGTAAAATCTGTACAAACGCCCGGAGCCCCTATATACTAAGTCTATATGATGAAGAGGGTATCTGTTCTGCTGCTGGGTTGCGTGTTGCTGGCCGGCGGCATGAACTCATGTGAGACAATAAAGGATTTTGGGGCTTTTCTCGGGTTTGAAGAAAAGCTGCGGGTGGAGGCAACTGTGGAAATGGCGGCGTGGCCGGTTTTTCACGAGTACCAGGGAAGGGGCGCAGAGGATGGTCGGAATTCATCTGTGAGCGCGGCGGGGTCGTATTGGAGCCAGCAGATTACAGTGCGGTGTCAGGAAAGCGGAGAGCAGCTTAGTGGCTCCATTAAGCTGAACAGAGAACAGGACCGCTTGAATACCGGAGATTCCGGCTATGTGCTGATAGGAAAACGCTCCGGTTCCGTACGGGGCTTTGAGAAAAGATGAGCCCTTTTTCTGGCGGGCGTCGGGTATCCAATAGTTGGAACACGGTTACAAAATAAACTGTACAGGATTCATTCGCTGTAGTACACTGGCGGTGTGATGATGAAACGCTGCATTTGCTCTGTTTGTTGTTTGGGTGCACTGTTGCTGAGTTCATGCAATCCCTTTCAACAGTTGGAACGCATTTCCGGGGAAAGCTGGAAGGAGCGTGTGTCGGCACGCGTTGTATTTGCAGACAGTCCGGTTTACCACGAATATCGCGGTTCCGGTATGATGGACTTTACTCCGGATAACAGCCGTATGTCCGTTGCCCGCTCATATTGGACGCAGGAAATTTCCGTGCAGTTGCTGCATGATAACAAGGTGCTGAAAAATAAAATTCCCATTTCAAGCCCGTACGAGCGACTGTGGAGCGGTGATTTCGGAACAGCTGTCATTGATTATCGGACGGGAACTCTGGCAGACTTCGATAAAACGCCGGATGTGAAACACTGATGGCGAAAGCTTCCGCAAAGCAGGGGCAAGCAGATTGACAATCCCGGAGCTTGTGGTATAATAACGCCGTTATGAACGCTTCAGAACGAGCTCTCTCCGTCTTTCGTTGCCCGCCTCATCGCTATAATTGTGCCCAGGCCGTCTGCGCCGCTTTCGGGGCTGATGATTTGTTGGAACCGATGCAGAGCTGCGGCGGCGGGCGTGCGCCGGAGGGAACCTGCGGTGCGCTCTATGGTGCCATTCAGGTGGCTCCGGAGTTGGAAGCTCAGCTGCGGGAAGCTTTCGGTGAGGTCAACGGAGCTACCTCCTGCCGTCAGCTCAAGGGGGAGGGGCGTGTGCCCTGTGAGGTCTGCGTGCGCACGGCCTGTGAGATTCTGGAGAAGCTCCGAGGCTGATTTTTTAGTGTAATTTTCTTGAGAAACGGTAACGGTTCGGGTACAATGGGGGCATGAGAAGATCCCCGATACCCGGATTGGTGCTGGCAGACAGCTGGTTGGCTCCCTTTGAGCGTGATATCAAAGGCCGATTGCGCCTTTTTGATTCGTCCATGGAGCGCATCTGCCGCCGCAGCGGGGATATTACGGAGTTTGCGAAAGGCTATGTCCGTTATGGCTTTAACCGTGATGCCGGGACGGGTGAGTGGATATACCGCGAGTGGGCCCCGGGAGCTCGGGCGTTGTACCTGATAGGTGATTTCAACGGATGGAACCGCGAGGCGACCCCCATGCAGCGCAATGCGGAAGGCGTGTGGGAAGTGCGGCTTCCGGCAGAGACGCTGGTTCATGGTCAGCATGTGAAGGTGCATGTTATCGGTGCTGATAATCAGGGGCGCGACCGCATGCCGGCCTGGATCCGCTACACGGAGCAGGATGCCTCTACTTTTGATTACTCCGGCATCATCTGGGAGCCCGCAGAACCCTACCGCTGGAAGAATACGCGCTGGAATCCGTCTACCGTGCGCACGCCGTTCATCTACGAGACGCATGTGGGCATGGCGGGAGAGGAAGAGTGCATCCATTCCTACCGCGAGTTTGCGGACAACGTGCTGCCGCGTATTGCTCGCCTGGGGTATAATGTGGTGCAGATAATGGCGATTCAGGAGCACCCGTACTACGGCTCCTTTGGGTATCATGTCTCGTCTTTCTTTGCTCCGTGCAACCGCTTCGGCACGCCGGAGGACCTCAAATACCTCATTGATACGGCGCATGGCCTGGGCATTGCCGTGCTGCTGGATGTGGTGCATTCCCACGCGGTCAAGAATGTGGCGGAGGGGCTGAATGACTTTGACGGCTCGGGCGGTCAGTATTTCATTGCCGGCGACCGCGACAGCCGCCACCCGGACTGGGACAGCTGCCTGTTCAATTACGGTCGTATTGAGGTGCAGGAGTTCCTGCTGAGCAACCTGCGCTGGTGGTTGGAGGAATACCATTTCGACGGTTTCCGCTTTGACGGTGTTACCAGCATGCTCTATGTGCACCACGGGCACGAGCCGTTCACGGATTTGGGCTGCTATTTCAATAATCAGGTGAATCTGGATGCCGTGACCTACCTGCAGCTGGCCACCACGCTGGTGCAGCGGGTCTGCCCCGGTGCTCTTATCATTGCGGAGGATATGAGCGGCATGCCCGGGCTTTGTCGTCCGGTGGATGAGGGCGGTTTCGGTTTCTCCCACCGTTTGGCCATGGGGCTGCCGGATTACTGGATTAAGCTGCTCAAGGAGAAGAAGGATGAGGAATGGAGCGTGGGCGATATGTGGTACACGCTTATCAACCGCCGCTATGGCGAACCCAATATCGCCTATGCAGAGAGTCATGACCAGGCGCTGGTGGGGGACAAGACGATTGCCTTCCGGCTCATGGATGCGGAGATGTATACCAACATGAGCTGCCTGCAGCCCGCCAGTCTCATCACGGACCGAGGTATGGCACTCCACAAGATGATTCGTCTGGCCACGCTGGCGGCGGGCGGCGAGGGATGGCTCAATTTCATGGGCAATGAGTTCGGTCACCCGGAGTGGATAGATTTCCCCCGTGAGGGCAACGGTAATTCGTATAAATACTGCCGCCGCCAGTGGAGCCTGGTGGATAATGCAGACCTGCGGTATCGCTATCTGAATGCCTTTGATGCGGCTATGGTGGCGCTGGCCCGCAAGGGGAATCTGCCGGATTCCCGCCCGGCCCAGCCGCTGAACATGGATGAAGCCAATCAGGTGATGGCCTTTGAACGCGGGGGACTGCTCTTTGTGTTCAACTGGAATGGTGCCCGCGCCATCCCGGACTACAAGCTGCCCGCACCCGCTCCCGGACGCTGGCGCGTGGTGCTGGATTCTGATGCCGAGGCATTTGGCGGCTATGCCCGTCAGGATTCATCCTTGTACCACTTCACGGATGACAAGCGACAGCTCTCTCTCTATCTCCTGCCGCGTACCGTGATGGTCCTGCAAAAAGCCTGATTTTTACCGCGAGACGCAGAAAAAGTTGCGGATTCTCTTCGGAATCGGATGTATAGGGGTGTATGAGATACATTTTTTCGGCAGCGTTGGTCCTGGTGGCAGTCGGCTGCGGCGATGCCCGCCCGTCCCGGACACAGCCGCCTCCCGCCATCGCCACCTATCCTGCATCTGAGCTGGATGCGGAGATTCTCACCGTCTGCATCAATGACTATAAAAAGCGATACCGCGCGGGCAGGGAGATGAAAAATTACCTTCGCTTTGACTACCGCGTGCTGACAAGTGAAGAAGCATCGCGCCGCCGCTTCCTGCAACAGCCGCAGCTTGAGCCCGGACAACGCTATGTGTTGGTTACCATCTGCGATTTGCCGCCCCGCTGGTTGGGTGGTGCAGCGGAGTATCTGGTGCAGCCGACGACACGGAAAATACTGGCCTGGACACACGGAAAATGAAACCCTGCTCAATCATGGTTGCGGCAGCAATCTCGTTGATGGTCTGTTCCTGCAGCGATATGCAGGCAGATTATTTCTGCGACAACACTATCACTCTTGACAATGGAGGGAAGCAACGGCTGACGAAGCACCTGACCCCGGATGAAAAGCAGGCGTTGAATGCCTATGTCGCAGAGCATACGACATGGCTCAACTCGTCGTACATATCCTACGCGCCGGAGGGCATAACGATGAGATCCGCAAGAGTGAAAATTAACATCAGGCGTGGCGAAGTCATCCTGTCTGTGAAAGCAGATGATTCAGATGGCTGGCATCAGTATGTCAAGCAAGGAGACGCTGCCGATTCCGTGTTGTTGAAATTGATGGGGGTGTCCCATCAATCCTGCCAGGCATCGGGGAATTGACCTGGCTGCGGTTGCGTTCGGCAGGGGCGGCAGATGCGGTTGAACTCCACGGAAAGCTCCTGCCTGCCGCTGTCAAAGAGAATGTTCGTTTCCTGTATCGGACTGTAGATAAAAGCTTTGCGCTGCAGAGACAATTTCAGCCCCATGTAGCCACAGGTGTACACCTCTGCAACGTGGTCATAGCTCGGCGTTCCGTCCTCTTCCGTATACCAGGAGGCCAGCCTTAATTCCCGCGGGCTGATTCTGTTGAGGTAAAGGCGGCGTCCGTCTTCCCAAAGGGCTGTTTTCCACACTCCTTCAATCCATTCGGGGTAATCCTCATCTGTGCAGGTGATGCGCACAATCTGCCGGTGCGGTGGTTCAGGGGAGGGCTCATCGCAACGGAAAAAGCGGTCGGTATCCCATGCCTCCACCAGAATGCCGCCGGATTCCGGGTGCGGATAGATACGGAGTCTCAAATCTCCCCAGCTGCTGTCCATGCGGAACGCCAGATAGGCGGCATTGATGCTGATGGGTGTCAGCTCACATTCCTCACCCCGCGTTAAATCCGCCAGTTTAATGTCGATGTAATGCTCTCTTACCTTTATATCCAGTCGATAGTCCATGATGTACGAGAAGTACCATGTACCGGAGTAGAGGTGACTCAGAGTAGTGTGGGTGTGGAGTTTCACGGGTGCCATTCTATCATATCATCAGGGGCTCCGCAACAATGAAAGATTGACTTTCAGCGGATTTGCCGTAGAATAGTCGGCGTATGAAGAGAAAACGCGTCGTCATCCTCGGCTCCACCGGCAGCATCGGCACCAGCGCGCTCAAAGTGGCGCGTGATATTCCGGACCGCATGGAGGTGGTGGCTCTGGCCGCCCACAGCAGTGTAGGTAAGCTGGCCGAGCAGGCGCGGGAGTTCGGCGTGCGCAATGTGTGCATTTTTGATGAATCCAAGGTTGCGGAGCTGCGGGAGCTTCTTCCTGCAGATGTGAAGATTTGTGCCGGGTTGGAAGGCCTGTGCGAGCTGGCCGCTCTGGAGGAAGCAGATATGGTGCTGGTATCCATCATCGGCACCGCCGGGCTGCAACCCACCCTTTGCGCCATTGATGCCGGGAAGGATTTGGCGATTGCCTCCAAGGAAATTCTGGTGATGGCGGGTGAAGTGGTCATGACCCGCGCTGCGGAGAAGGGAATCAATGTGCTGCCTGTGGATAGTGAGCACAATGCCATTTACCAATGCCTGCAGGGCAATCACGGTGGAGCGGAGCAGGTGAGCCGTCTCATCCTCACCGCCAGCGGCGGCCCGTTCCGCACGACGCCCCGCGAGCAGCTAGCCTCTGTCACGCTGGAGCAGGCTCTCAAGCATCCCACATGGAAGATGGGACGCAAGATCACCATTGATTCCGCCACCCTTTTCAACAAGGGGCTGGAGATGATTGAAGCCCGCTGGCTCTTTGACATCCCCATGGAGCGGGTGGATGTCATCGTGCATCCGCAGAGCATTGTGCATTCTCTGGTGGAGTATAGGGACGGCTCCATTCTGGCACAGCTCAGCTCCAGCGATATGTGTTTCCCCATCCAGTATGCCGTCACCTGGCCGGACCGCATCGATAACTCCCTGCCGCACCTCAATCTGGCGGAGATTGCCTCTCTGAAATTTGAAGCCCCTCGTTGGGATGATTTCCCTGCGCTGAATCTGGCACGCCATGCCGGGCTAACCGGCGGCACCATGCCCGCCATGTACAACGCCGCCAACGAAGTGGCCGTGCAGGCTTTTGTGGAAGGCCGTCTCAGTTTCCCCGGAATCTGGCAGACCGTGGAGAAAACGCTCGCTGCCGCCACCCCGGAGGACTACCACGGGCAGCTGGATATCATTCTTGCGGCAGATGCCTGGGCGCGCGACTATGCCGCCTCTCTCATTCGCTGAACATTGAAGCCGAGTCGGAGCACAAGGTGCGCCGGGGGGCTTATTACCTGCCGCGCTTCCGGTGCTCTGCGGAGTCCTGTCTGAGCAGACGGCGGTAGTGGTTCATATCGTCATTTTGGGGCAGGGGGGTTCCGGTGAGCGTAGCACCGTGCTTTTGCAGGAGCCGGATAGCCCGGAAGAGATAGGTAGATTCTTCCGCGTCCGGTTCCGTTCCCCGGAAAGCATCCAACAGCAGCTCCAGCGGTTGTTCCTGCGGAAAGAGCCCTTCCTGCTGAGCGGAAATGGCAGGTGCTGCTCCATGCCGGAGCATCCATTCCAGCATCTGTACCTGTGCCGCAGTGGAAATGTTGCCGCAAATGACCTGTATGGGCGTTTTGTTGCCGCGCGTGTCGTTGATGGACAGCTTGCCGGAGCTGAACATCTCTTTCCAGAAGTCCATTTCCGCCGGTTGGTACATGAACTCGTAGACGGGGGCTCCGTTTTCATACGGTTCTGTGCCGAAGTGATGCGAATGGAGCCAGCGGAGGATGCTTTCTGCTTCTTGCTGTGCGAGCATCGGCGCGTAGCGCAGGCTTTCCCGCAGTCTCCGGACATCCGTGCCCTGTTCCGTCAGCCAATCGGCCATGGCTAATCTTCCATTCAACGGCAGTGGGTGTTTGCCGGTTAATGAGATGTTGCTCAGCAGACTGCTCAGAAGAGATTCCTTCATCCCGTGGTCGTGGAAATTGGGGTCCGCGCCGTGCCGAATCATCGCTTTTGCGGCATCCGTGTGCCCCACAAAGACAGCAAAGCGCGCCGGGGTGTCCGTGGTGTCAGTTTCCTCTATGCGAAGCGGCGGGCGTTTGGCAGAGCCGCTTGCCGCTATGGCTGCCAGCTCTCTGCGCATGGGGCTGCCTATGGCGTGGCTCACGTACAGAGTAACGGCGTGCTGAACCAGCAGCTCGCGCAGCCTTTCGTCTGCGGGCATTCCTTCTCCTCCCAGCCTGATCTGCAGGTTGTCCATCATCTCTGAAAAGCCCTTCTGTGCAGTGAGAAAAGCCTTTCCGAGCTCTCCGTCTTTCAGATAGGAGTCAAATTTGCTGAGCGCGGCGCGTTCCTCCGCTGTCCACGATTCATGGAAATCCGGCAGGGGATACCACTTCCAGGCACTCAGCCATATATAGGCCCCGCCGATTGCCGCCGACAGCAGCAGAATCACCCCACAGATAAGCTTCAGCATGCATCCGAGCCGCTTGCGATTGTGCTTGTGACCTGCTTTTTGTGGGGGTGTGCTTGTCATTTCCGGCAGTTTTTACAAAGGTTAATCCTCCTGCAGGGCAAATCCGCAATAAAATTTGCTCATGAAGGCAGAATTTTTTTCCTGATAGAGTGTTTCTGCCATAGAGTCTGCCAGCCGGATGAGGGTTTGCTGGAGGTTGCAGAGGAAAGGAGAGACTTGGTTGATGGTGCCGGTTCCGGCGTAATTGGTGCAGCCGCAGGTGTTGGTGCAGCGGTGGCGCAGCGTGCAGATGCGGCACTCCGGGGTGGCATTGCCGCGCGTGGTAATGTAGTAATGCTGCCGGGCACGGTCGATACCGCTTCGGACGTCCCCGAAGGTGATTTCCGGCTCGTCCCCCACGCCGACCATGCGTGAGCAGGGGAAGAGTTTTCCGTCTACGGAGACGGCAATTTCCTGCTCGCCGATGTGGCAGTGGTTGCAGAAGCCCGCATTCTCATACAAATGGCTGCGTATTTTGCCGTCGATGGCTTCCAATCGCACGGGCTGCCCGTTGCGGTAGGTGTCTGTGAGGTCACTCACCATCCCTTCCAGCTCCTGCGTGAGAGAGTCAAACTGCTCGTCCGTCCACTCACTCCAGTAGTCGAAGTTCAGGCCGATTTCGCCCCCGTAATGCTTGCTAAGCCAGCGCACGCCCTCACGCAGATAGAGGTGATTGGCCGGATTCACCACGCAGATGACCTTGCTGCGCAGCGTCGGGATGCTGTTGATGCGCTCCAAGGCTTCCCACACGGCGGCATGGCTGCCGCGACCGTCTGCAAAGCGGCGGTTGGTGTCGTGCATGGCGGGTGAGCCATCCAGCGAGAGCCCGATGAGGTAATTGCGCTCCGCCATCCATTCCAGTTTGTCCTGTGAGAGCAGTGTGCCGTTGGTGGTGATACCGTAGCGTACGGCAATGCCCATTTCTGCGGCGCGGCTGCTCAAGTAACTGTGGCAATGCTGCAGTAGCTCCCATTCCATCAACGGCTCACCGCCGAAAAAGGCAATATCCAGCCCGCAGGACCTGTCTGCCGCTTCTTGAAGACCCAGCTCAATAGCCGCCTCCGCCGTTTCGTGGGTCATGGCATGCGCGTACTTGCGCCCTGCGTAGCAATAGCGGCAGCGCAGGGTGCAGTCGTGCGTCAGACAGAGCGTGAGCAGTAGGGGGCGGTTCATTCGCTTAAAGGTAGTTTGCGTGGTACTGCCACTTATTTCTTGATGCCGCCGAGCACCTGTACATACTCCGGCTTGGTTGGCTGCTGCTGTTGTTGGCAGCCGGAAAGAACTGCTGCGGCCACGACCGCAGCCGCCGCCGGATAGAGAACGGCTTTCGGTTGTATATGGGCTTTTATTTTCATGTTTATTTATGTGTGACGGGATAATTCTCGGCACTCATCTGTCCTCCGGCAGTGCTTCAACCGGTGGCTCTCCCCCGAGAGGTTGCGGCTGCTCTTTCGGGTCGAGGTCGCGCACACCCCCGCCGAGAGGTTGCTGCGCCTCCGGGGGCTTGGGGACATCTCCGCCAAGCTTCTGGTCACAGCCGGAGAATATGGAACTTCCCAGAGCCACGGCCACGGAAATCACGGATTGTTGCTTCAGAACAGGTCGTATCTTCATGCCGTCATTGTAGCATACTGCGCGTTTTTAGCAAGTTATTTCGATTTGTAAGAACAAAAAATGCGCCGCGTTCCCGGTAGGGAAGGCGGCGCGGGAGAAGGGGAAAGACCTGGCTTATTTTGCCTGAGCTGCAGCCTTGGCGGCTTCTGCTTTAGCCTTTGCCTCTGCTGCTTCCATCTCGCTCTTGAGGGCGTCGATGGTGACGGCGGTGGGGGCTGCATCAAAGGCCTTCACGGTGCCGATGTAGGCACCCTCACGGGCAGATGAGAAAATCAGCTCGAACAGGTTGAAGTCCTTGAGCCCGGGGATGCCGGTCCAGGAAAGGATTTTGGCTTCACGCTTGCTGTAGGCTGCTTCATTTTCCACAGCCAGGTTGCAGGCGGTCTTGCCGTCCTTGTTCACGGCTGCGGCATCTGCCCCCAGAGAGAGCAGGATGGAGACAACCTTCTCATTGCCGCGCATGGCGGCGAGCATGAGGGGCGTGTAGCCGTTGTTGTCCTTCTGATTGATATCCAGACCTGCATCCACCAGCAGAACGGCGGTGTAGGGCATGCCGCTCCATGCTGCCCAGTGCAGGGCGGTGAACCCGTCACGGTCTGCAGCCTTGGCGTTGATGCCGGGGGTGGCTAACAGGGCGCGCACGTAGTACAGGCGGGAGATGTCCTTCTCAAGGGATTCCTCCGTGTTGTTGAAGTTGCAGTAAGCTGCCCACATGAGAGGAGTGCGGCCGGTGTTGTCCGGATAGTTCACGAAGTTATCCACCGATTTCATTCCCTGATTCATTTCCTTGATAAAGGTGTCGTCCGTTCCGTCGGTGACGGCACCCTTGCGGATGATGGAGACCAGAGAGTCCGTGGGGGAGGTATGCTCAAAGGGCACCATGGCCAGCTTGCAGAGATAGCCGAGGGTGGCCATCACACAGACCAGGATGAACATATCCTTGATGATGGGACCCCACTGGGTCTTGGGAACCTCGTTCGAGTTTGTCTCAGAGATAGGCGTTGTCGTGTTGTTGTCAGACATGGTATGAATGGGGGTCCGGGTTATCAGGCTTCAGCGTTTTTTTCCTCGGTGTTCGCAGCTTCTTCCTCTGCTGAGGTGTCCTTGGCTGCGTCTTCCTCCGGGTGGTCAGACACGAAGCTGTCCTTGGTGAGGATAATGGCGATGGGGGAGATGAGAGCCATGATGAGGTAGATGGTCCACATGAACTCCGGAGACTGCCAGAAGCCGATGTGGCCGGTGTCCATCTTGGCGGCAATGCCGTCGAAGCAGAGGTAGGAGACCAGCAGACCGCCTACCACGCCGTTGATGGGCTTGGCTATGAACATGGGCAGAGCGGAGAGTGACATGTAGGAGGCCACTTTGTCCTTGGGTGCCACGCGGGCCACGTATTCCGAGAAACGCGGGCTGAACAGCAGCTCACCGGAGGCAAAGATGACAATCTGCAGGAAGATGGCCACAAAGTAGGCCTGGCCGATGGTCTCGATACCGGGGATGATGAAGTACCACTGCGGGGGCACGGCCATGAGAACCAGGGAGCATGCCGAGATGGACATGCCGGAAATCATCAGCTTGACCGTGGAGAACTTGTTGAGAATGGGGATAATGAGAATCAGCCCCGTGATGATGATGAACGGGTTGATGGAGTTCATGAAGCCCAGTTGGAAGTCATCACCGATGGTGCGGGTGTAGTACTGCGGCATGATGAGGAACTGCAGTGTGAATACCAGACGCACGCCCAGCGTAAGCAGCAGGAAGACAATCAGCTTCTGGAATGCTTTTTCACGGGCAACCTCACCGATGAGCTGCAGCGGGCGGCGGGTGGCCGTCTCTTTGCGGTTGAGCTTCTCTTCCGGAACGGCGTAGAAGTCATCGTCAATGAAGCGGGTGAAGATGAAGGCGATGACGTTGCAGCAGGTGCCGAAGTTGATTACCCACAGCAGGCCGTCCACATCACCCTGCCAGGCCAGCAGCGGGTCCACGATGGCAAAACCGGCCAGCAAAGCACCGATGTTCATGAACAGGTAGTAGAAGTTGAAACCGGTCGGGCGGGAACGCAGCGTGGTGAAACGGCGGATGGAGGTGGAAATACACGGGCTCATGAAAGCCGTGCCGAACGACATGATGCTGATGCCCGCCATGACGAAGTAGCGGGAGGCATCCTGTGAAAGACCGCAGATTTCCGTGCCGAAATCGGTACCCATGCCCAGAATGACACGTCCGCCGATGAGCAGGATGAAGCCGATGAGGTAGGTGCGGCGCAGGCCGATGATATCGCAGATGGTACCCACGGCGAACACGAACATGGAGATGAAGAGCGTGTACATGCCCACCCAGTAGGGGGCATCTGCATCCTTGAATCCACAGTACTTGTTCAGGAAGAGGGTAAATACGATGATGAGCGTGAAGTACGACAGGCCGTCAAAGAACTGAATAAAGTTCGTGAGCCAGAAGTTCTTCCCGCAGTCCTTCAGCACGCCGAACTCGGAGAAGTAGTTGACGAGCGGATTGGGCTTGGTTGTGGAACTACTCATTGTATGATAATGGGTGTTTTTGCTATGTGTTTGTTGGTGGGAGAGAATGGTTTACTCCAGCACGGCGCCCTTGCTGGCATTGGTGGCGAGCTTGCGGTAGCGCTTGAGCCACTTGCCGTCAATTTCCTGCATGGTGGGCTGCCACACGGCGCGGCGGGAGGCAATTTCCTCCTCGCTCAGTTCGGCAGTGAGGCTGCGGTTGGGGATGTCGATAGAGATGATATCCCCGTCCTTCAGCAGGCCGATGAGACCGCCTTCTGCGGCTTCCGGGGAGACGTGGCCGATACAGGCACCGTGCGTGGCGCCGGAGAATCGGCCGTCTGTGATGAGAGCCACGCAGTTGCCCAGTCCCTTGCCCATGATGTAGCTGGTGGGGGCAAGCATTTCCTGCATGCCGGGACCGCCCTTGGGTCCCTCGTTGCGGATGACGACCACATCACCGGGTTTTACCTTGTCTGCCAGGATGCCGGCGCAGGCGGCTTCCTGACTCTCAAAGATGACGGCCGGTCCGCGGTGAACCATCATTTCCGGCAGAACACCGGCTTTCTTGACGATAGAGCCCTGTTCTGCGAGGTTGCCGAAGAGTACGGCCAGACCGCCGTCTTTGGAATAGGCGTTCTCCGGCTTGCGGATGACGGCGGGGTCCTGCGTCTCCAGCCCGGCAATCTGTTCGCCGAGTGTTTTGCCGCTCACGGTGGGGGTATCAAGGTGCAGCGCGCCGGGAATGCTGCTGATTTCGGAAAGGATGGTCATGATACCGCCGGCTCGCTTCACATCATGCATGTGGTAGCGGGAGCTGGGGGCTACCTTGCAGATGTTCGGGGTGCGCTTGGAGATTTCATCAATGCGGTGCAGGTCGTAGTCAAGCCCGGCCTCTGCTGCAAAGGCGAGGGTGTGCAGCACGGTGTTGGAGGAGCCGCCCATAGCCATGTCGCAGGCAAAGACGTTGTCGATGCTCTTCTGCGTGATGAGATCGCGGGGCAGGGGCCCGCCCTGTTTGGCCATTTCCACGGCGCGGCGGGCGGCGGCTTTCCAGAACTCTCTGCGTTCATCGGAAAGGGCCAGCAGCGTGCCGTTGCCGGGCAGCGCCAGCCCCAGCACCTCACAGAGGCAGTTCATGGAGTTGGCGGTGAACATGCCGGAGCAGGAGCCTGCGCCCGGGCAGGCGTTGCACTCCACATAGTGCAGCTCTTCTTCGGAAATCTTGCCTGCTGTGCAGGCTGCCACTGCCTCAAACACGCTGTTGAGGTCCAGATCTTCGCCGTTGCGTCCCTTGCCCACGGCCATGGGACCGCCGGAGCAGAAAATGGTCGGGATATTGCAGCGCAGTGCGCCCATGACCATGCCGGGTACAATCTTGTCGCAGTTCGGGATGCAGATGCAGGCATCAAACGCGTGGGCGGAGAGCATGGTCTCCACGCTGTCGGCAATCAACTCACGGCTGGCAAGGGAGAACTTCATCCCCTTGTGAGCCATGGCGATGCCGTCACACACACCGATGAGGTTGAACTCAATGGGGGTACCGCCGGCCTTGCGAACCTCATCCTTGATGAGCTCCGCCACCTTATTGAGGTGAACGTGACCGGGAACCACTTCGTTGAAAGAATTGCAAATGGCGATAAACGGCTTGCGGATGTCCTCATCCGTCATACCCGTGGCACGCATCAGACTGCGATGCGGTGCGCGTTCTATTCCCAGCTTGGTACGATCTGATAACATAGCGCGCGCATTGTACCACAAATCACCCCGTATGGCGAGCAGAAAATTTTGGGCGGGTAAGATGCGCTTACTGCTTGCGAGGGAGTGGAGACGGTGTAAATCTCAGCACGGTTCCGGCGGGCAGAATCAGCTCTTCTCCGCTGCCCGGCAGCAGCAGTCTGCGGGGCTGTCTCTGTTTGAGCCGGAACGTGCCGAAACCGGCCAGTTTGACTTCTCCGTCTTCCTGTAATCCGTCTGTGATGGCATGAATGACGGCATCCAGCGCAAGCTCAGCAGCCATGGTGGTGGCGGTGCCTCCCAGCGCGATGCGGACGGATTCCTGGAATTCCTTACGATTCACCGGTGGAGGGAAGAAGGTATCAGTCTCTGCGGTTGAGCAGCATCATGGCATAATATACCAGCATGGCAATGGAGGAAAGTGCCGCGGCCACATAGGTCATGGCGGCCCAGTGAAGCGCATTCCCCGCCTGTCCGTGCATGGCTCTGTCTGCCAGACCGGATTTTTGCAGCCAGGCAAGAGCCCGGCGGGAGGCATCAAACTCTACCGGCAGGGTGACCAGTGCAAAAATGGTTGTGGTGCCGAAAAGGGCCAGACCAATCCACGCCACGGTAGTGCCGCCGCCCATGGCTACCAGCCCCAGCCCCAGCAAGAGCACAATCTGCCCCAGACGGGAGCCAAGATTGACCATGGGCACCAGAGAGGAGCGGAGGCTGAGCCAGGGGTATGCCGTGGCGTGCTGCACGGCATGGCCGCACTCATGCGCTGCCACGGCCATGGCGGTGACGGTGGCGCAGTTGTACACTTCTTCACTCAGGTTGACGGTTCTGTCCATCGGGTTGTAGTGGTCTGTGAGCTGTCCGGGGGGGCTGATGACCTGCACGTTGGTGATGCCGTTCTGCTCCAGCATGAGCCGTGCCGTGTCTGCCCCGGTCATGGGGGCCGGAATGGCGGAGTTGCGCTGTACGCTGCTCTGCAGGGCGTGGCGCACGGCGAATCCCAGAATGCCGGTGCCGATGATGAGAAGAAAACCGATGACGGTGAGAGAGTCATAGGCACCGACTCCGCTGCCGTGCCCGCTTCCGTAGTATCCGTACTGTGCTAAGGTGGTGAAAAGAGTTATCATGTCTGTATGAAGTTAAGATACAATAGTTGGATAAAAGTTCAAAATCTGAAAGTAAGATGACGCTTAATTCTACTCTGTGAGCGGGTGTATATTCATGCGGAGATGCTGCTCTCCGATGCGGCGGATGGGGGAACGCTCAAAGAATTGGAGGAAGGAGTCCCCGCTCAGCTCCTGCAGCTGAGCCGCAGAGGCGGCGGAAAGCTTGGCCGGCATCAGCAGGTGCGGGTCAATTTTCGGGGCGTGCTTCAGGCTTTGCGGGGAGTTCCAGGGACACGCTTCCTGGCAGGCATCACAGCCGTAGATACGCCCTGCGAGTGCATTTTGTATTTCCTTCGGCAATTCCTGCTGTTTGCTTTCAATGGTCCAGTAGGCCAGGCAGCGGCGGGCATCGCAGCAGCCGTCGCGGAGAGCCCCGGTGGGGCAATTCTGCTCACAGCGGCGGCAGTTGCCACAGTGGTTGCGCATGGGCGTGTCCGGCGGCAGCTCCAGCGTGGTAAGAATGGAGGCGAGGAAACAGTAGGAGCCGCGCCCCGGGCGGATGAGCAGTCCGTTTCTGCCAATCCATCCCAGACCTGCCTGAACGGCAAAAAAACGCTCGCTGACGGGACCGGAATCACTGAAACAGCGTTGTGTGCCACCGTAGAAGCTCAGCGTTTCATCTAAATCCGCCAGCTTGCCGGCAAGCAATTTGTGGTAGTCCTCACCCTGGGCATAGCGGGCAATGCTTCCGGTTTCCCGTCTGGCATCCGCACGGGGGTATTCATAGGTGAGAATGATGACGCTGCGGGCGCCCGGCAACACCAGCTCCGGATTGAGCCTGGCCGGCAGGTGGCGCTCCATCCATACCATGTCGGCGTGCATGCCTTGCTCCAGCCAGCGGCGGAGCGTGTCTCCCTGGTCCGCATGAGCCGGCGCAACCCCCACGGCGGAGAAACCCAGGGAAGCGGCGGCAAATTCGAGAGCCTGTCGTGCAGGGTGTATCATGAGTTTTGTTCGTGGCCAAGAATCCAGGCTCGTATGCGGGAGCGGGAATAGGCGGAAAAGGGGAGGGCAAGGATGACTCTGCCTGCTGCATTGCGAACACGGGTGACAGCAGACCTCTTGGTGGATTTATCCGCTTTTTTATCCACCTTGAAGGCCAGCCGCTGCATATTGGCAGAGGCTTCTCTGTTGCCGAGTCCCGCTGCTTTCCGGTACAGGTAGAGCGCGGTTTCTTCATCTCGTCTGGTTGCTATGCCGCGCTCGTACATGGTGGCCAGATTGTTGATGCAGTTGGCATCTCCGACCCGTGCCCCCATGTGGAAGACGCGGATAGCCTTCCGGTAATCCGGCTTTTTCCCGTATCCCTTGTAACAGAGCACCCCCATGTAGTAGAAGACGTTGGGCGTGCGCGGAGCGCGGATGGCAACGGAGTGGAGATATTTCCATGCGCGGCGGGTATCTCTTCTGTGCCCAATTCCCTGCATCAGATACCGCCCTTGCTCCACGATGGCTTTGTCCAGTTGCAGGCTGCCTGCTATTCTCATGTAATGGTAGGCCTCCTCCGGATCTTTTTTGCCGCCTATACCCCGTTCCTGATAGAGTGCCAGACGGTAGCAGGCCTCTGCCCGGAAAGCCGGACTGAATTCAGCAGATGCGCGGCTGTATTTTTTTGCATCTTCACGGGCTTTGGTCAGGTCTGCAGGCAAGCCTTTGAACTTGCCTTCCAGAATATCCAGCCAGAGACAAAGAGCGCCGACATGTCCTTGCTTGGTGCAGGCTTCCACTGCGGTGGGAACCGTGGTCACGTTGCTGTTATTGGGGTCAAACAGAATGGCTTTTGCCTGCTCGAAAATTCCGTTAATTTCACCCCGATTAGCTTTCGGTCTGGCAGGCTGCCGCCCCGGGACGTCTGCCAACGCTCCGGTTGCACACAGCAGCAGTATGATGAAAGCTCGGAATCTCATGTGCTTATTGCTATACCATGACAGCCCGTTTTTGTCCATGATTTTTTCCTCTGCCGGGGAAGAAAAAGCTCCTCCCCGCCGGGCGGCAGGGAGGAGTGAGAATAGTGCTGAGGAAGCGGATTTATTTCTGTGCCTCTTCTTCCTCTTCCAGTCGGGCATAGGCATATACCTCGTCCGGGTCGTCTCCACGGTGAGCCTTTTCGATACGAGAACGGAAGAGCTTCATCACGAACACGAAGGAGCAGGGAATGAAGAACACGCCCACAGCCGTGGCAATGGTCATACCAATGACTACCACCACGCCGATGGAGTTGCGGGCCAGAGCACCGGAGCCTACGGCGGTGAGCAGGGGTACGCAGCCCAGGATGAAGGCGAAAGAGGTCATCAAAATCGGGCGCAGTCGCATGCGGGCAGCCTCTACGGCGGCATCCAGCAGGCTCATGCCCTTTTCCATCTGCAACACGGCGAACTCCACAATCAGAATGGCGTTCTTAGCGGCCAGCCCCACCAGCATCACCAGACCAATCTGGGCGTACAGATTCAGCTCAATGCCATACAGCAGCAGACCGATGAATGCACCAAGCACGGCGATGGGTACCGTCAGGAAGATGGCGATGGGCAGAGTCCATTTCTCATACAGAGCGGCCATGATGAGGAAGGCGAAGACGCCGGAGAGGGCGAAGATGGAGCCAAGGCCCAGACCGTCCTGCACTTTCTTTTCCTGGAAACTCATGTCAATGTATTCCATGGCAAATTTGGTGGGGTCCATGGTTTCCTTGAATACCTTTTCAATGGCAGCCATAGCCTGAGCGGTGGAGTAGCCTTTAGCCGGTACCACGGAGATTTTGCCGGAGTTGTAGTTGTTGTTGTGCTGCACGAACTCGGTATCGGCAATATCCTTGATAGTGACCAGCGTGCTGAGCGGCACCTGCTCGCCCTGTGCGTTGGTCACATAGAAGTTGGCAATCTGGTCCGTGTTGAAACGGTCTTCACCGGCGGCCTGGAGGTACACCTGCCACTGCTGGCCGAATTCCGTGTAATAGTTCACGAAACGGGAGCCGTTGAAGCACTGCAGCAGAGAGTTTGCGCCGGAGTAGTCTACGCCCATGGCAAGGCACTTGTCCTTGTCGATGGTGATGCTCTTCTGCGGCACGGCCGGCAGCATCATGTCAGAGGCATTGGCGATGGCCGGATCTTTCTTGAGAGCGGCCTCCAGCTTCACCACCTGCTCATACAGAGCTGCTACACCTTGACCGGCTGTGTCTTCCAGCACGAAGGCAATGTCGTTGCCGGTGCCCACACCCGGAATAGCGGGCGGTGAGGCCACGAAGCTGATACCATCTGCTCCGGACATGGCCAGTGCGCCGTTGACCCGCTTGACTATGTCATCTGCGGTCGGGATTTTCCCGTTCGCCATGGGCGGTCGGTCTGCATAGGGCTTGAGGGTGAAGAAGAAGGTGGCGGCATTGGTGGTCTGCACACTGATGACCAGGTTCATGCCGATGATGGAGGTGATGTATTCCACGGCGGGGTCGCTCATCACCACTTTTTCCACCACTTTGGCTTGTTCTGCCGCGCGCTGGAGGGAGACACCCGGTTTCATGATGATACCGCAAATGAGGAAGCCCTGATCTTCAGAGGGAAGGAAGCCTCCCGGTACTTTCTTGGCAACGGGGATGATGGCGGCAGAGATGATGGCCAGCAGGGGAATGGAAATGAGTAGATTGCGGCAGAGGAATCTGCAGCACTGAGAGTATTTTGATGCTACGGCGTCATAACTACGGTTAAAGACGTTGTAGAGCGGTGTGAGCAGGGATTTGTGCTCTTTCTTGGGCTTGAGCAGAATGGCTGAGAGTGCCGGTGAAAGGGTCAGTGCGTTGAAGGCCGATATCAACATCGAAATAGCGATGGTGACGGCAAACTGCTGGAAGAGCGTACCGGTGATACCCGGCAGCAGCACGGAGGGCAGGAACACTGCCGCCAGCACCAGGGCGATGGCCACCACCGGTCCGCTCACTTCCTTCATGGCGGCGAAGGTGGCCTGACGGGCGGTCATGCCGTTTTCCATGTGGGATTCTACGGCTTCCACCACCACGATGGCATCATCCACCACCAGACCGATTGCCAGCACCATACCGAGCATACAGATGGTGTTGAGGGAGAAGCCCAGAATCGGGAAGAAGCAGAAGGTCGTTACCAGTGATACCGGTACGGCAATGAGCGGAATGAGGGTGGCTCTCCAACCCTGCAGGAAGATGAATACCACCAGTGCCACCAGCACCAGAGCCTCAAAGAGGGTGTGGATGATTTCCTCAATGGAGTCGCGCACGGAGGTGGTGGAGTCCAGAGAGACGAAGCCGCGCATGCCTTCCGGCATGTTCTTTTCCTTCTCCGCAAAGAGAGCGCGGAGGTTGTCCACGGTTTCAATGGCGTTTGCCTCTGCACCTTGGTAGATGGCAAGACAGATGGCAGGTTTACCGTTTACCCGGCTGGCAATAGAGTAGCTCTGGGTGCCCAGCTCCACGCTGGCGATATCCTTCAGCTTTACGGCCTGAGTACCGGTCTGGCGGACAATGATGTCCTCAAACTCCGGGATACTGGTCATACGCCCGGAATTGCGGATAGTGTAGGTGAACTCCTGACCGTCCGGCATGGGCTCTGCGCCTACGGAACCACCGGGGTTAATGGTGTTCTGCGTGTTGACGGCGTTGTAAACCTCGTTGACGGAGATACCTTTCTGTGCCATCTTTTCGGAATCCAGCCAGATACGAACGGCATAGCGGGAGCCGAACACCATGACGTCGCCCACGCCCTGTACGCGCTTGACCGGGTCCACCAGGTTGATGTAGGCATAACCCGTCAGGTCAATCGGGGAGAAGAAGCCCTGCGGGGACTCGATGGCATACAGCAGCATGGGCAGACCGGAGGACTGCTTGATGGTGATGCCCATCTGTGACACAGAGGAGGGCAACTGTGAGGTTGCCTGGCTGTACTTCATGTAGGTGAGCTGCTGGGCGGTGTTGGCGTTTGTGCCCGGCTCAAAGATAACATTGATGCTGCATGAACCGTTGTTGGAGGAAACGGAGTTCATGTAGTCCATACCCTCCATGCCGGAGAGTTGCAGCTCAATGGGGGTTGCCACGGATTCCGCCACTTCCTGAGCATTGGCTCCGGGGTAGGTGGCGCTCATGGAGATGGTGACCGGCGCAATGTCCGGGTACTGGGAGATGGGCAGTGCCATCATGCTGATGATACCCAGCATGGTGGTGACAATGGAGATAACCGCCGCGATGATGGGGTGCTTAATGAAGAATGGTGACATGTTTTGCCTGTGTTGTTAAAGGTTACTTGCCGGAATCTGCGGTGACGGAGTCCACCACAGTGGTGGGGGCTGTGTAATGGTAGTCGGAGGGAGTCAGCTTGTTGACCCTTGCGCCTGCCTCCATATTGGCTCCGTAGGCCTGTGCGGCCATGAGCGAGCCTTCCGCTACCACTCGGGCGGATTCAAGGCTGTCATATCCCATGCCCTTGAGCATCATTTCCATGGGGGTTCTGAATCCCTGACCGGCGGCGATGAGGTCCAGCTCATCTTTGGCACCGGCCTTATCCAGCACGAGTTCACGGAAATTGCGGGCTCCGCTGCGGCGCAGGTAGAGCTCCTTCCAATCCTTAACTTGGGCCTGCTGCGGGGCATCATCCGGGAGTTTTTCGCCGCTCTGTTTTTCCAGCAGCGTGCGGAAATCCGGTTCCCCACTCTGCTTGAGCAGCATTTCACCCCAGTCCTTTACACCGGCTCCGCCCAGTACCATGGCTTCCGTGCTCGGGGCACCGGCTTTGGCTGCAATGGCAGCGCTGAGCATGGGGCGGTCCACATCCACCACCTGCATGGGTTGCAGCACTTCCTTGCCGTCTGCTTCCTTGACCGGTATGTTGACAAGGGGCCCCTTGGTGATGGGGAGCATGTCCGGGGTGTTATCCGGGCGCAGCAGTACCAGCAGGTCTTTGCCCTTGGCATTCATCGGCGCGCGGGCAGGCACCAGAATGGAGTTCTTGCCGCCCTGCATGCCGGCGCGTACCCGAACCGGCATACCGGAGCGCAGGTTGCCGTTGCTGTTGTCTACCTGACCGATGACGGTGAGTGTTCCCGTGGATTTGTTCAGGGCATTATCGGAATTGATGATAACGCCCTTGTGGGGGTATATGCTGCCGTCATTGAGAATGAGGTCGAACGTCTCACGCTTGCGGGAGTTGCCGGCGCTCTGGTTCTTGCGGAAGCGGGTGAATCCTCTCAGGGCATTTTTGCCGCTCACCTGGAAGTCTACGCGCATGGGATTGACGGAGGAAAGCGTGACCAGCGGTTCAGCATCCTGCGGAGAAACCAGTGCACCGATGGACGGCTTACGGATGCCGATTCGTCCGTCGAACGGCGCGGTGATGGTGGTGTATCCCAAGTTAATCTGAGCTGTTTGCAGGGCTGCTTCCATCTGCGCGACGGTGGCATCCGCTTCCAGAAGTGATGCCTTGGCGGTTTTGACGGAGGTTGCGGCATCCGTCACGTCTTTGTCTGCCACGGCACCGGGGGCTTCGCGGCTCAGGCGTTCCAGTCGCTTGTAGTTGACTTCGTTTTTATTCAGCTCGGCACTTGCCTGTTCACGGGCGGCCTTGGCGGCAGCCAGATTGGCTTCTGCTTCTTCCACCTCTGCCTGATACGGAGCGGGGTCTATGGTGAAGAGAACGTCTCCTTTTTTCACCATGCTGCCGTCTTTGAAATTCTGGCTCTTGAGGAATCCGCTCACATGAGGGCGGATGTCGGTTTCTTCTTCTCCGCGCAGTTTGCCGAACCATTCACTCTGAACCTGAACATCCCGGCAGAGCATGGGCATCACCTTTACGGGGACGGGGGGCAGGGTTGGCTCCGCATCCTTTTTGGGAGAATTCTGAGCTTTTTCTGCAGCGGCCATAGCGGGATCAACAACGGGTTTGAACGAGAAAGCCGCGGTTTTAATGGAGGTTGGCTTTTCCCCCTTGGGCAGGCGGCTGTTGGCAGAGGATATGGTCATGGCCTGTACGCCGTGGTCTGCGTCTGCAACCACCGGCACTTCAGAGGGATTGTCGTAGCCGTAGCTCCGGAAAATATCGCTGAGCTTGTTGTTGCCGTAGTCGGAAATAGCCACGAGATTCTGCTCAGACGTATAACCGTCATCCTCCGTGACGCTGATTGGATAAGTTTTGCCGAGGGTGACCGGAACCATGTGGGGGATGTTGTGTTTATCCACCACGATGATGAAGTTGTTGCGCATGACCTGACGGATGGCAACCTGCGGCACCAGCAATGCATCGTAGCTGGCCAGCGGCATTTTGAGACGAGCGGTCATGCCGGCGCGCAGGGTCAGGTTCTGGTTCGGGAAAGCTGCTTCAAAGTTGATGGTGCCGTCCTGGCTCACCTTGCTTTCCATAGCCTTGAATTTGCCCGCGTACGGGTATTGGGTGCCGTCATCCGTTATCAGGTAGACAGGCGGTGCCGTATCCTCCGTGGAGAGCTGACCGTGCTTCTTGAATGAATCCAACAGCATTTTGCCGTTGACGGAGAATGTGGCTCGGATGGGATCCACTGCTGTGATGTTGGCCAGCTTGGTGGAAGAGGAAACCATATCTCCTTGGGAGGCCTGTGCCGCACTGACAACACCGTCGTACGGAGCCTTGATAACGGTGTAGTCCAAGTTAATCTGCGCCTGCTTCACGGCAGCTTTCATCTGGTTCACCTTGGCGATGGCTGCTTCTTCGTTGGCTACGGCAGACTTCAGATTCTGGCGGGCGTCCGTGAGGTCTTTCTCAGAAACAGCCTTGGGGTCCAGCGCCTCGTAGCGTTTCACGTCCAGCGCAGCTTTTTCCCGCTGAGCAATAGCTGCTTCTCTGGCAGCTTCCGCTGCCTGCAGGTTGGCCTCTGCCTGGCGGAGCTGGGCTTTATACAAATCGTCCTCAATGGTGAAGAGAACATCTCCCTCCTTTACGAATTGGCCGTCGCGGTAATCCTGAGACTTCAGGAAGCCGCTCACGCGGGGATGGATGTCCGTTTCCTTGTCGCCCCGCAGGTAACCAAACCACTCGCCGTAATCGGTTACTTTCTGCTGTACGATGGGAAACACCCGGATAGCCGGTGCTGTTTCTGCTGCCTTGCCGGTCTCTTCCGAGCCGTTGTTGCAGGCAACCGGCAGCAGCCCCAGCGTGCAGCTGCCCAGCGCCAGTGTGATAAGTGTTTGCCTAGTCATATATATTGAAATGTTCTGGTTGTAGAAAAGTGTCACTAAATCAGGAACATGCCCTCAGTAGGAAAATGATGATAAGAATGCAGGTGATGATGGTGCCGATGCCGATGCTGGATTCCTCTTTGTCTTCCGCCGCTTTTCGCGGTGGGGTGTTGCGAACGGGAAACTTGTCTGGTTTTGCCTGCGGCTCGGCCGGAGCGGTCTGCTGTGTGCGGGTAACCGGTTTCGGAATGTTTCGCGCGATGGCTTTGAATTTTGCTACGAGCGGCTTAGGTTGTTCCGGCTCCGGGATGGGAGGAAGGCTTGCCTTTGTGGCCGCAATGACTTCCGGAGCAGGGGACTGCGGCAGCGGGGACTGTGAGTGGTGCTGTTCGGCAAAGATGCGTGCGCGCTCTTCCTGCTCCGCTATCATGACGTTGAGCTTGTGTACCAGCTCTGCGGACATTCTCTCCAACGCGATTCGCTGCGGTTCTGTGCTGACCTGCGCCTCCGGTTCTGTTTCGTTGTATTTCATCGGGTAGAGTAATATCGGTGGTCTATCAGTTCAGGCGGAGTTCCGTCTGATGGGGTGTCTGGTCTGTGGCTTCCTTCGGGGTATCCTGCTCAGCTGGGGTCTGTTCTGCCTCTTCCGGGGCAGGGGCGGCAGTGGCTGCTTCCTTGCTTTCCTGCTGGCGCATGGCGTTGAGTACAGCGGAAATAATCTGCTGGCGGTCGCCGCGGGTGGTCCAAATCAGATTCAGGAAATCATTCGGGTGGATGTCTCCATGCTCTTTCAGGAATCTGCGGTCCTTTGCATCCGGATACATGATAGAGGGATCAAGAGAGCCGAACAACTTGGTCTCTGCCTTGCGGATGATGCGGGGAAGATAGGCTATTTCCTGAAATTCGTCCGTCTCCGGCGGCAGTTGGGAGACCGGTGCGGAATTGCCGGAAATACCGCGCTGGGTAGTCAGGAAAAAGGCCCGTCGCGTGGCTGCTATTAACAGCGCGGTGCTGGGACTGGGTTCTCCCAACATGGCATAGTCCTGGATGAATCCGTGCAGCTCTGCCGGCTTGTGCCCGATTTCTGCCAGAAAGTCACATTCCTCCGGCAGAAAAAAACGATCCACGGGAGTTCTGGAATTCAGCAGATATCGCTCTACTGATTCTCGGAAAAGAAGCATAAATCGGTCATTCCACTCCATGCGCTGCAGTATATACGATGCGCTCGCCCGTGTGCAAGCATAAAACGTGCCAACACTTATCAAAATTGAAGTTTTTTATGACAGCTCCCAACACGAATCTGGGAGCGAATGCAAAAAAAAGAATCATTATTGAACAAATTCGTTAGACGCTGCATCCAACTCTTTATCATGGAACAGCAACAGTCTACTCCCTCTCAGCCAAAACCTGCTCAGGTTTCGGCTCTTCCTCCCGTGCCTGCACCCCCTGCTGAGCCCGGCTTCCGATACCCGCTGTGGTGGCGCTCTGCCTGGGTGCCTTTCGTGGTGCTTTTGCTGGCTGCTGCCGCCGGGGATTTGCTGGCGCCGCGTGTTACTTTTCTTTCGGACGGCGAGATGCTGGTAGGTATAGGGCCTGCGCTGGGTGCAGTGGTGCTTGTATCGGCCATTCTTCTGCTTCGCCGCGATTTGGAGCGAATCGAGATGATTTTTCTGGGAGTTCTTGGGCTGTGCTGTGCATTGGCGATGTCTGTGAGCGGGTCTCTCATCTGCTGGCTGATGGCTTTCCTGGTACCTCTTTTCTATCTGGCAATGGTGCCTGCCCGTAAGTGTGCCGCAGACAAAGATGCCCGGTATTACACTTGGTGGAAATATTGGTTTTCGGCGCATCGCTCCAACCGCCTCTCCCGCATCACCTCGTTGCTGCCGCTGCTCATCAGCATTCTCATCGGCGTGGTGCTGTTTATTCTTTTCCTTTGCATATTTGCTGCCGGTAATCCGGTGGTGGAACTTATCTGGAATTACATTACCGAAACATGGAACAGACTGGTGTCTTTCCTGCGACTGGACTGGGATTTTGGGGTGCATGTGCTGCTCTGGGTATTGGGTGTGCTGGGCTTCGGGCTCTTCACCATGCGCCGCTCGCGGGCAAAGGAGGCCGTTGCTCCGGTGACGGTGGCACCCGGCCGCAGTATCCTGCCGCATGCCCCGCTCATGACGCTGCTGGGTATCAATCTGGCATTCATGATTGTGAATGCTTCCGACATGGCCTATCTGTGGTTCCGCCGTGTGCCGGAAGGTGTTTCTCAGACTCAGTACCTGCATGAAGGTGCGGACAGTATTATCTGGGCTTCCGTCTTTGCAGCGGCTATTCTCATTTTCCTGTTCCGTGCGGCGGGCGGTGCCCGCCGAGGGGTGATGACCCGTGGTCTGGGGTACCTTCTGGTGGGGCAGACCATGTTGCTGGCCGGCAGTGTGTTCCTGCGCCTTTTCTACCAGATAGATGATTTCGGTTTTACTGTTCGCCGTTTGGTGGCAGGGGAAATGATGCTCTTCGGTGTTATCGGTCTGGTGGTGCTGCTGGGGTACATGATTAGTGGAAAATTCCTTCGCTCTGCGTCCGGCGGGCTGATGGCGGGGTTGGTTCTGCTGGCTCTCACGCAGGTGAACCCTCCCTCTTCTCTTGCCGGTGACCTTAACATGCGCTATGGTTTCCATACGCCCTGCGCTGCGGTGCCGGAGGATGACGGGCAAATGAAGCTGCGCTGGCGTTTTTCTGCATCCGATTTCCGCAGCCGGGTGCCCATTGCTTCCAATCTGACCTTTGCTCTTTATACCTATGACCATTGCCGGAATGAGCTTAGTGAGGAGGAAGATGCTGCTTTCCGTGGGATGCTGGTTGAGGCGGCTCGGAATGTGGAGCAACGCGTGAGCAGTGAAGGCTGGTTCCGCCTGAACTGGGTGACGCAGCGTGATATTCCTGCGGCTGAGCGTATTCTGGGGCACCCCATCTGCCCAAAAGAGGTGCAGGAGACACATTGAGTGGCTGCGTTGAGTGAATAAATGCGAATTTCAGCTCCCGGTGTTGCACCGGGAGCTCTTTTTGTCTTATTTCTTCTCTTTGAGGCGCTTTTTTGGGGGAATTTTAGCCCTTTTTTATTGAAAAAAACGTAAAAACAGCCCTATGGCTCACATAGGGCTTGCTTTTGAAATTGAATTGTGGTAGACTTCGTGTCAAGATGAAAGAAAGTCATTATGCCATCATCGGTGCCGCCGCTCTTGCTGTCGTATCCTGCGTACAGCCTCATCCCGCGGCCGGCTTGAATGCTCCGAATGCCGGAGTTCCCGCTGCACCTGCCCGTTCTGCGCAGTATCTTGCACTTCCCGGACAGGCCGTGCAGGCCGTGACGACAGATACGGATGCCGCTTTTGACCAGCAGGTTGCTGCTTATACGCAGGGGACGGCTGCACCTGTGGGTGTGCCGGCTGCGCCCGTGGCTCCCGTAGCCCCCGGTGCTCCCATTGATCCCATGGCTCCCATTATGCCGGTTGCTCCCGTGGCTCCCGGTCCGGTAGCGGCAGACCCCATGGCACCGGTTGCCGGTGTTCCCGCCGTTGCTGCTACGACGAACTACACTATCAAGTTTATCAACAATACTCCCGGCCGTCTCTTTATTGAGGCTCAGGACGCACAGGGGGAAATCTTCCCCTGCGGTTTCATTTCTCCGCAGCAGAGTATCAATTCTCCCAAGCAGAATGTTGCTCCCATCAAGGGCCCGATTACCGTGGTGGTGCGTGACCCGGATAAGCCCGATACCCCGGAGATTCGCCGTTATAAGGTAGATCCTCCCGCCGGGTATGCCGGCAAGACGATTGGTATCGCCATCATCCCCGGCGGTATTTACCAGACCAGTTTGGACGGCGTGGTGTGCTACACCTCCGCTCCTCAGCCGCGTCCGGTTGTTCCCGCAGCACCTGCCGCTCCGGATTCCGCACCTGCGCTCTGATTCTGCAGAAGCACAAATCCGTTTTTTCGGCACCTCCTTTTCCTGCGCGAAAAGGAGGTGCGTCCGTATGGACAACTCTTGATTTTTCAAAAAAAGTGGAGTATACGGAGAGATATGTGCAAACCATTCAGAGATTACCTCAGTCTGTTGCGGGATTACACCCGTGAGATTATTACCTTCGGTGGCATCTGCCTCATGTGCTTCGTGTACACCGATTTTAAGCAAATAGTGCAGGATCAGGCGTCCACCTCTGCGCATACGGTAGAAGTATTGCGCTCCATGGATCTGCGCCTTTCCCGCATTGAACAGAATACAGCCAAATAAAAACAACACGACCCCATGAAACCAACTATCCGACGTATTCAGCAGAAAGTGGGGGTGACGGCAGACGGAATTATCGGTCCGCGCACCCTGGATGCCATCAGCCGTGCTCTTAAAATCCCGGAGATTGCCCCGGCACCCGTCTGGCCCACTCAGGCGGAAGTGCGGCAGGGAACGAGCCGATTCGGCCGCCCCGGCAATGAGGATATGCTCACCGCCATCACGCCTCCGTACATGCTGCTGTATGAGGGGTGCCCCGTGAGCAGTATCCGAGTTCACGGTGCCATTGCCTATCATGTTAAACAGGCTCTGCGGGAAGTCCTGGCGCATTACGGAAGTGACGCCATTCACCGGCTCGGACTGGATTTATACGGCGGTTGTTACAATTACCGCCCCGTCAGCGCAGGCGGGGCTCTCTCCATGCATGCATGGGGGATTGCCCTGGATTTTTCTCCGGATGCCAACGCATACAGCTACAAATCACCGCGTGCTTCATTATCCCGCCCGGAGTGTGAGGCATGGTGGCAGATTTGGGAGGCTCACGGCGCTGTTTCACTGGGGAGGGAACGTAACTACGACTGGATGCACCTCCAGTTTGCCCGCCTCAATTAAAGCAGCTGACGCATAAGCTCGTAAAAAATCAATAAATCCGTAAAAAAAGGCTTGCCAAGGTGGGGGGAAGTAGGTATCATCGGGCACCGTTTTTCGCACGGTGGCGCCAGGCGCCCTCTTAACCACCGTTGTAAGGGCCTTTGAGAAAAACGGCAACATATTAACCTAAACATAATCAAAATGACAAATTCCGAACTGGAGGCTTTGATTGATTCCAAGCTTCCTTCTTTCCGCAAGGGTGACATCGTGAACGGTACCATCCTTGAAATCCGCCCGCAGGTTGTTCTCGTCGACATCGGCTACAAGTCCGAGGGTGTTATCTCCATCTCCGAGTTTGAGGACGAGGAAATTGAAGTGGGTGATCAGATCGAGGTGCTCCTTGAGAGCCTCGAAAACGACGAGGGTCTCGTCGTCCTTTCCAAAGAAAAGGCTGCTCACAAGCAGAACTGGGACAAGATTGTTGCCGTGTACAAGGACGGCGGTCTCGTCAAGGGTAAGGTTAAGAGCGTGGTCAAGGGCGGCCTTATGGTCAACGTTGGCGTGGAAGCTTTCCTTCCCGGTTCCCAGGTGGACATCATTCCCCCGAAGGATCTCAACGAGTTCGTGGGCAATGTTTATGAGTTCAAGATTGTCAAGGTCAACGACGAGCGCAAGAACATCGTGCTTTCCCGTCGTGAGGTTATCGAGGCCGAGCGCAGCGAGCAGCGTCAGCGCTTCCTGGAGACCGTCAAGGTGGGCGACCGCGTGACCGGTATCGTCAAGAATATCACCGACTTCGGTGCTTTCGTGGACCTCTCCGGTATGGACGGTCTGCTGCACATCACCGACATGAGCTGGGGCCGCGTCAACCACCCCTCCGAGGTGCTGCACATCGGTCAGGAGCTCAACGTCCTCATCCTGGACGTGGACCGCGACAAGGAGCGCGTTTCCCTGGGCCTCAAGCAGCTGTCCGACAATCCCTGGGCAGACATCGAGCAGAAGTACCCCATCGGTTCCCGCGTCAGCGGCCGCGTGACCAAGCTTCTCGCCTACGGCGCCTTCGTGGAGCTGGAGAAGGGTGTGGAAGGCCTTGTGCACGTTTCCGAGCTGTCCTGGACCAAGCGCATCACCCGTCCCAGCGATGTCCTGTCTCTCGACCAGGAAATCGAGGCCGTGGTGCTCAACATCTCCGTCGAGGAGCAGAAGATTTCCCTCGGTATCCGTCAGCTCGACGAGAATCCCTGGGCTGCTATCGAGACCCGCTTCCCGGTTGGCACCATCATCTCCGGTGCTGTGCGTAACCTTACTCCCTACGGTGCCTTCGTGGCCCTGGAGGAAGGCATTGACGGCATGATTCACGTGTCCGATATGAGCTGGACCCGCAAGATTAACCACCCCTCCGAAGTTCTCAAGAAGGGCGACGTGGTGGAGGCTCGCGTGCTCAACATCGACAAGGAGAACCAGCGCGTTTCCCTTGGTATCAAGCAGCTTGAGTCCGATCCGTGGGAATCCATCGACGCTCGCTTCAAGGTGGGCGACCTCGTCTCCGGCTCCGTGGCCAAGATTGCTTCCTTCGGTGCGTTCGTCAACCTCGACGGCGACATCGACGGCCTCATCCACATCTCCCAGCTTTCCGAGGAGCACGTGGAGCGCGTCAAGGACGTTATCAAGGTGGGCGATGCCATCAAGGCTCGCGTCATCAAGGTCGACAAGGTCGAGCGCCGCATCGGTCTTTCCATCAAGGCTGTCAACTACGATCCCGAGCAGCTGCGCCGCGAGACGGCCGCCTTCGAGACCGTGCGTGCCGGCGATATGGTGGGTCTGGAGCAGGCCTTCAACCTCGCTGCTCTGCAGTCCGAGGAGTGGAGCCCCTCCGACAAGTAAAGCCCTGCGCTATTGCAATACTTTCAGCCCCGTTGCAGTTTTCCCTGCAACGGGGCTTTTTCCGTTTGCGCTGTTTATCGGCGGAAATTACACGTCAACGGAGATAAAAGAAGTTGCCAAGAGTCCCCGGACAGGGTATACTCTCAACTGATATGAGTGAAGAGCCGGAGGATTTGAACGAATTTAACAGCTGGGATATTCTCGGTGCCATGCTGATGCTGACAATTGTTCCGGCCGTGTTTAATTTTGTGTTCAACAATCAGGATATAACGGGAAGCTGTGTGATTGCTGCCATTGCCGTGGTGGTGAGTCTGCTCGTTTTCGGCCTGTCGGTGCTGACGCGCTGGAAAATTATCGGAAAGATAGTGAATCTGTTGGGTAATGTTCTGACGGTCGGCTATATCGTGCTCGCCATTTATCTTTGGACCAGCGGTGGTACTGCTCCTGTGCCCGAGGAAACACCGGTTTCTGAGACTCCTGCGGCTGAATAGCAGAAAAAACTTAACAAAGCTGAAAAAATCGTTGCAAAGAGGTCAACGTGATAGTATACTGAAAACGCATGATAGAAAACTGCATATATGTCTTGGCAGCGTATCTGATAGGTTCGATACCCTTTGGTTATATTGCCGGACGAATCAATGGGATAGATTTGCGAGAGCATGGCTCTCATAACATTGGCGCTACCAACACGGTGCGCGTGCTGGGCAAGCGCTGGGGTATTCCCGTGTTCATTCTGGATTTTCTGAAGGGATTCGGGCCGTTGCTGTTCATGAAATATCACCTCGGTGATGATGTGACGCAGTTTGATGCGGGGCAGATGGGATGGTTGCTCGGCGTGATGTTTGCGCTGGTGCTCGGTCACACGTTCACCTGCTTCCTCCGGTTCCGCGGCGGCAAAGGCGTTGCTACGACAGCCGGCTGCCTAGTGGCACTTTCTCCGCTGATTGGGCTTTGGTCCGTGCTGGCCTGGGTGGTCTGCATGATACTGACTCGCTACGTATCTCTGTCCAGTATGATGGCAGGCGTGGTGATGATGGCATCTGCCGCCTACCTGTTCTGGTATCAGGATTCCGTGTGCTCCGTGGCGGATATGATGGTGCTGGGGCTGCTGTTGCTTATTTTCATCCTGGTGGTGGTGAAGCACCGCAGCAATATAGTTCGCCTGTGCAAGGGAACGGAACCCAAGGCTTTTTCCTCAAAAAAATAATTTCGACCTGTTATGCAGAGAACATTTAAGAAAACAGCGGTAATAGGTGCCGGTGCCTGGGGCACGGCTCTAGCCTATACCGCAGGGCAAAATGGTAAGGAGGTCGTGCTCTGGACCTATCTTGAGCAGGAAGCTGAGGCCATTCGTAAGACCCGCAAGAGTTTGGTAGCCCCCATGGGGGCAAATTTGCTTCCTGAGAACGTGCTGGTCACCAGCAAATGGGAAGATGTTGCAGGTGCTGACTTGGTGCTGGTGGTTGTTCCCAGTGTGGTGATGCGCGGCGTGGCTCAGTCTCTTTCTGAGGTGGGGCTGGCAGAGGATGCCGTGGTGATGACCTGTTCCAAGGGTATTGAAAAGGATACGAATCTGCTGATGAGCGAGATTCTTTCCTCTGTGCTGAGCTGCCCCGTGGGTGCTCTTTCCGGCCCCAACCATGCGGAGGATATTGTGCTGGGGCTTCCCAGCCTGACTCTGGTGGGCTTTGAGGAAATTGAGATAGCTAAGGCCGTGCAGCAGCACCTCAGCACGCCGTTCCTGCGCATCTACACTACCACGGATGTGGTGGGTATGCAGCTTGGCGGTGCCATGAAGAATGTGTTTGCTCTGGCCGGCGGCATTTGTGCCGGGCTTGGTTTGGGGGATAATGCCCGCGCAGCTCTTGCTACCCGCGCTCTGGCGGAGATGACCCGCATGGGAATGGCCCGCGGTGGCCGTATGGAGACGTTTATGGGACTTTCCGGCATGGGTGACTTGGTGGTGACCTGCTATTCGGAGCACAGCCGCAATCTGACGGCCGGCCGACTCATTGCAGACGGGGTACCCATCGATGAGTGTCAGAAACGCATCGGTCAGGTTGTGGAGGGTATTCCCAACACGCTTTCCGTCTACCAGCTGGCGCACAATCTGGGCGTCCGCACGCCGTTGACGGATGCCATGTATGATATTCTGTACAGTGGCAAACCTGCGAGACAGGCTCTGGATGAGCTGATGACCCGCGTGCTGCGTGAAGAGAATGTCATTGCCTGAAGTCCGTAATTAAAGGGAAGCGTTTTCTGCTGAAAACGTGTAGACTTTTCGGAGCAGAGGCCGTTCTTTCGGTTAGAAGCGGATTTGCTACAATGTCTGAATCTCCCGAAAATCTTTGGCTTGCCGAATGCTGGCTGGAGTACCGCGAGCGCATTGCGCGCCTGCTGGTGCTGCGCATGCCTGTTGTGCTGCAGAGAAGAATCGGGGTGGATGATTTGCTGCAGGAGACTTACCTTGCCTGCGGTAAGCGGATAGCGTATCTTCAGGCAGAGCCGGAGGTTCCCATGTATGCCAAGCTGCGGCGCATTGCTCTGCAAACGCTGACGGATGTGCAGCGCAGACACCTTGGTGCAGGAAAACGGGATGCCATGAAGGAGCGCTGCCCGGATGACGCTTCCATCATGGATGCCTGGGCCCAGTTTGCAGACTCTATTTCCAGTCCCCGTTCTCACATGGAGCGTCTGGAGCGGCAGACCGCCACCCGCCGGGTGCTGGAAAAGCTGCCTCCCAACGACCGGGAAATACTGGAATTGCGCCATTTTGAGGAATTGAGCAACAACGAGTGTGCCGCCGTTCTGGGGATAGAGGTGAAGGCTGCCAGCATCCGCTATGTACGCGCGGTCAAACGATTCCGCGAGCTGATAGAGACTGAGTTTCCCTACATGTAAGAGCGAATCATGGATGAATCTGCAAAGGAAGAGATTGTAGCCGGATTGGCAGATGAGTATCTGGATGCCTACCGTAGGGGTGAAGCTCCCTCGGTGACGGAGTTTGCTGCACAGCACCCGGAGTGTCGTGAGGATTTGCTGGACCTTTTGCCCATGATGCTGGAAGTGGAAGGAGTGAGCCGTACCGCGACCCGCACGGCGCGGGATGTGGCGGCTTCATACCCGGAGCGTTTGGGCGGATACCGTCTGTTGAACAGACTTGGACACGGTGGTATGGGAACGGTGTTTCGGGCGGAGCATGAAGCCCTGAAGCGCGAGGTGGCCATCAAGATTCTTTTCCCTTCCTGGAGCTCTGATGCCCGTCATTGTGAGGCCTTTGAAAAGGAATCCCGTGTTATTGCCGCCTTGCACCATACCAACATTGTGGAGGTGTTCGGCGCCGGTCATGAAGGTGAGTATCGCTACTATGTGATGAGTCTGGTCAAGGGCAGGGGGGTGACTCCCGCCTCCATTCGGGAGGCCTTTCCGGGTACGGATTATTCTCGAGCCGTGGCGCGAGTGGGGCTGCAGGCCTCTAAGGCTCTGGCGTATGCCCATTCTCAGGGGATTCTGCACCGAGATGTGAAGCCTGGGAATCTGTTGCTGGGCAAGGACGGTATTCTCTATGTGGGGGATTTCGGATTGGCTACGGTGCTCAATATGGGTGAAGATGCTCCGCTGGTGACACAGAGTCATGACGGAACTCTCCGTTACATGGCTCCTGAGCGATTGATGCGAGGTGAAAACTCGTATGCCGGAGACCAGTACAGCCTGGGCCTGACTCTGTATGAAATGGTGACCGGACGTCCGGCCTTTCGCGAGGTTGAGCCGGGGAAACTGATTCACCGGATTTGCTCTGCACCGCTTGAATTACTGCAGAATGAAGGAGAGCTGGGCGCTATCATCAACAAGAGCATATCATTCCACCCGGAGGACAGATACGCGAGTATGTCTGACATGGTGGAGGATCTCCAGCGTTATCTCAATGGTGAGCCGGTGAAGGCCAGACCCATCAATTTGCTGCGCCGCTATGCGATGTGGGTGAAGCGGCGTCCGGCCGTTGCTCTGTGGAGTCATGTGGCTGCCGGATTGGTGGTGCTGCTGTTTGCCAGCATTTCCTGGGGATATGCCAATGAAAATGAACAGCGACAGCTCGCAGAAACAAATGCTCGGATTGCTGATACGGCATTGAAACGCATTTTTGACAGCATGATGACAGGCGGCGAGGGCGAGCAGATTCTGCAGAATGTTACCAAGGCAGATGCCATGCTGCTGCTGGATCTCATGCCCTATTATGAGCAGATTGCATCTCAGGGCGGTCCTGCGGAGGATGATATGGCCATAGCCTGTTACACTTTGGCCGCTATTGCGCACCGAACCGGAGATGATGATACGGCTCGCCTCTATTATCGCCGAGCTTTGGAAAAATCACAACCGTTATCCGTGGAATATGCCCGCGCCGCGAATGGTCTGGCACTTTCTCTGCTCAAGGACAGAAGGACGTATCGGAAAGAAGTTCAGTCACTGTTGACAGGTGTGTTGTCTGCGGAATCTTCCAAGCTCGGTGATGCTTATCGTCTGGAGCAGGTGAAAGCCCTGTTTACGTTGTTGGAGCCGCGCTACGGTTTGCTCCGCTCTGCGGATACAACCAGAGAGCAGATGCGTGAACTCAGAATGCAGTACTTCAATCAGGCTGTCTGCCTGGTGGCTGCTCTTGTGGAGGCGAACCCGGATAATGAGCAGGCGAGACTATTCCAGTTGCGCCTGTTGGAAAGAATGCCGCGTGATTCCTGGAAAAAAACGCTTGCCCCCAACGGGGAGTCGCCGCTTTCACTGCTGGAGACCCTGTTGAAGAACAAGCCGGATAGCAGGATTTATCGTCGGGCTTATGTTGAGCACATCCTCAGACCTCAGCCGCGGCGCAGAGAGGAATCATCGGTGTCTTCCGTCAATCTGGAGCGCGCGGTGGATTATGCTCAGGCTTTGTTGGCGGAGTTCCCGGCGGATAATGATTTGCTGCTCTCCTATCTTGTTCTGAGAAATCGCTATGCGATTCTGTTGAAGAGAGAGGGTAAGGATGCGGAAGCAGAGCGCTTCAATGCGAATACTCTGGGGGCTCTGGCGCTGCTGACAAGCCGCCCGGATTTTACTCCTCAGATGCGTGAGCGTCTTGCCATCCTGGTGGCGCATTATCCGGCGGGAGAAGAGGCCCGTGCCCAGCAGCAGTCAGAAATATCGCTGCTCTTGCAAAGTTATGATGAAAAACGCATGCAGGAGCTGCGCTCCCGCATGCGTAAAATGGGACGTCGTCCGCTGCATGGGCCATATCGTCCTTTCCGTCCGGCTCCCCCGTCCGGAGGAGGAAGACCGCCTCATCACTGAGCGAGGATTTTTTCTGCCAGTTCGATGATGCTACCTTTCGGTTTGTACAGGAGCGGAATGTCGGAATCCGCAAAGCCGGTTTCAATGGCATCCACGGAGGCACTGAGCTCATGACTGGTTGAGACGTTCTCTCCGTTGTTACTGTTGCTTTCTTCCGCCGAGCGTCCTGTTTCTCCGGCGGCGGATTGTCCTCTCAGCTCAAGCGTACGAGCGTTGAAGTAGGCTTTCCAGCGGGGCAGGTAGTAGTGCTGCATCAGCTCGGAAAGCTGGCGGTGGGCATAGTCATTGAGCGTGGTCCCGGATTTGGGCACCCATGTAGTGAAGAGCTGCTTGAGGGCTCGGCTCATTTGTGCTTGCGCATCTTTGCTCTTGCCTGCTTTGTTTTCCGCTTCCTTCAGGTAGCGTCCCAGCAGGAAGTACTCTGAGGTGGCAAGCACTTCCGCCGTTTGCTCTATCAGCTGCAGATACTGTTTGCTTTCGCGGGCAAAGGCCTCTTTATCCTTTGCGTCAAACGCCGCTTTGCATTTGGGTAATTGTTCCCGCGCCGCGTCGGAAAGCACCTGTCGGCAAATGTCCGCCATGTCGTAACGCCAGGTGGGCAGGGAATCCAGTTTATGCTTTTTGCCTGCCGCCAGCATCAGCTTAGCAGCCTTCCGTACCTGTGCAAAATCATAGTAATTATCCGGCTTTGACCAGGTGGAGGCTTTTCTTACCGCTAGTCCGGGGCGTGCGCACATGATGTTTTCCTGGCACCCTTCCTGCAGTCGTACCGGGCTGTACACGCTGTTAATCAGAATATCAAGAGCCTGAATGATGTCGGCATCATCCGTGCCGTAGCGTCCCTTGGCATAGTGCGTCAGGAAGCTGCGGCGGTCAACGGGACCGGCAGAGTTGATGCGCTCCGTGACCATGGCATAGTACAGAGGGTTGACTTCCAGCCCTTCTGAAAGAAGCCCGATGCCGATGGCCCCGCCGATATCCGCCGGCATTTTTTCCAACAGAGGAATACCGCCGTAGAGACCGTGGTTACCGCCGAAATTGGCCAGCTCGCACCAAACGTGGGGACGCCCCTGATAGTTGCGCGAAATGTTGTGATTTGCTCGCATGTCTTTGTCCAGCGCCAGAATGATGGTGTTTTCCGGTTTCGTGCCGCTGAGCAGCTGAGGTGACGGGTTATGCCCCCACGCCTGAATGAGCCATTTGGAGCCCGGAGCAGCTTTCAGCATAGCCGCTTGGACTGCTTCCGCCGCTTCTTTGAGAGGGGTGCCGCCCTGGTTGCCGCCTTCGTGGAAAAGGTCTCCGCCGAAGTGTGAGCCGCGGATTCCATATACTTTCTTAATGTGTTTGTACCAGATGGCTGCCACTTTCCCGAAGTTGGGATCCGTTGGTTGCAGAATGGTGGGGCGGGTGTACTGGTGACACCATTTGCCCTGGGGTATGAGCTTGCCCGCTACCTTGTTTTCTGAGCCGGAGCTGGGGAGGAATCCCACATATCCCTGCAGAACCGGGGTCATGCCCAATTCCCGCAGACGCTGGACGATGAATTTACCCAGCTTCGTTTCGTTGGCGATGATATCCTTGTGAACCGGGCCGCCTTCTCCCTCAAGATTGCCCATGTGCCACCAGGCACTGTATGCCGGATTGGCAATGAATCCTTCAATCGTTTCCCGGGAGTAACCCAGTTCTGTAAGAAAACCCTGCCAGACGCTCTCCAGACCGGGGGTCACAAGCACGGCGTTGTAGCCGCTGAGGGCGAGCAAATCCAGCTCTCTCTCCCAGCGTTTCATGTCCCAATGGGCTCCTGTGTAACTCAGGGTGCAGTAGTTATAGGCATAATTGAACTTATGTGTGTTCGGAACCGTGATTTTTTTGTCCGGTAAAACAGCTTTTGCAGCTCCGATGCGATCACCGTTCTGTGAGAAATGAACGTGGGCAACATGGCGTAGATAATAGCCGTATGCCCGTATACATTCCCGTGTGTTTGCCGCCGTAATAAGTACCTTTCCGCTCTTTTTGGTGATAGTGGGCTGCTTTGCTTTTTTTGAAACGGCAAAGACGATGGATTTCTGAAGGGTAGGGGTCATTCTTTTGACCACGTTGACTGCGGCCGGCACGCTGACTTTCTTTTTTGCTGTCCGGGCAGCATAGCACGGAGATACCAGACAAACGGTGGGTGCCAGGGCAAGTGTGAGATAGGAGAGATGGTTCATGTTTATAAAAGTTCAGCCAGCGCATGGGCTGGCTGAGAGCTTGTTGATGTTGGAGAGGTGTTATTTCCAGGATTTTACGTTGGAAATGTTATCTTCATTGGGGCCGTCATTAGTGCGTCCGTTGCCCTTGCCGTCCGGACCCGTGGAGAAGATGTCGAAATCGGGGTTAATGCCGTCACCGGTTTTGCCGCCTTCGGTTTCTGCTTCATAGCCGAGACGATAACGGTAGGGATTGCCCCAGGGGTCTACGATGATGTACACCTTACCGCGTGCCCCCTTGCTGCCGCCGGAGGCCTTGATGCGGGCCTTGATGACGGGGATTCCTTCCTGCTGCAGGGTGTCCTTGGAGGAAGCCACATAGAAAGATTCACAGTAGGGCATCAGGATTTCACCGTTCTTGTCATCCGGCTCACCGTTATTGTCCTCGTCACGGCTGAGAGCCTCGTACATCACGTTGGAACTCTGGTCGTCACCGCGGCCTGCCGGCAGGTAGCCGGCATTGTCTGCACGGTACGCATTCATGGAAGCTTCCAGCATCTGAATCTGGCTCTGCGCCGTAGATTTCATGGAACGCTCCTGAATGTAAGCCGTGGCCTGCCACATACCGGCTGCAAGCAGCGCCAGAATGGCTACTACGATGAGAATCTCAATGAGGGTGAAGCCCCTCTTGCGGGAAGGAATCTGAAGTTTCATGGCTGTTTTACACGTTCTTGATGATTTCCATCATGGGCATGAACATGGCCAGCACGATACCACCAACGATAACGGCGAGCATCACAATCATGAGCGGTTCCAGCATGGCGGTGAGGGCACCTACAGCGTTGTCCACCTCTTCGTCATACACCTCTGCCACCTTGAGCAGCATGTCCGGCAGCTGACCGGTCTCTTCACCCACGTCCACCATGGAAATCATCATGGGCGGGAAGACATCGCAGGCGGTCATCGGGGTAACGATGGATTCACCCTCACGCACGGAATCGTGAATCTTGGTGATGGCATCTGCCACAATAACGTTGCCGGCCGTGTCGCGGGTAATGAGCAGAGCCTGCAGAATCGGCACACCGGAGGCAACAAGCGTACCGAAGGTACGGGAGAAACGCGTAACGGCGCTCATCTTGTTGAGGTGACCAATCTTGGGAATCTTGAGCATGAAGCTGTCCACAATGCGCCCGCCCTTGGGGGTCTTTTTCCAGAAGCCCAAGCCAATGACTGCTGCCGTGACCAGTACGATGAACACGAATGCATTGGGCACAAAGGGAATGAGATCGCACGCCATACAGTTATCCGAGAAGTTGAACACAAATTCGGACAGTGCGGGCAGCTCCATGTTCTGGCCTTCGAACATTTCTTTGAACTTGGGCACAATGGCCACCATGAGGAAGATGAGGATACCCACGGAAATCACCAGAATGATGATGGGGTACACCATGGCAGAAACAACTTTGCCACGCAGGCGGTTTGCCTTTTCCTGATATTCAGCCAGACGCTTGAGCACCACTTCCAGCACACCGCCGAGCTCACCGGCCTTCACCATGTTCACAAAGAGTTTGTTGAACATTTTGGGATAGGCTCCCAAGGCTTCGGAGAAGGTGGAACCGCCCTGAACCGATTCACCGAGCGCGCCGATGGTGGCACGCAGGTCTGCGTTGGGTTCCTGCTTGGAAAGCACATTGAGACTCTGCAGAAGAGGAAGACCGGCATCAATCAGCGTGGCAAGCTGGCGTGTGAACACCATCATTTCCTTCTGCTTAACCTTGGCTCCGGGACGCCCGACCTTCTTCTCCTTCTTGGCTCCCTTGCCTCCTTTCTTCGGTGCTTTCTTCTTTTCTGCGGCCTTGGCTTCGGCCTTGGTGCTTTCTACGCACTCGCGTACCAGCAGACCTTGGTTGCGCACCATTTCCATGGCGGCTATCTTGTTGTCGGCCGTAATGAAACCGGTTTTTTCAGCGCCGTTCTGATCCAGCGCAGTATATCTGAAATTAGGCATATTTTTGCGTTTGGTTAGAAAATTTGTTCAGCTTGTTAAAAATAGCAGATGTGAAGCGTGGCGTCAAGTTTAAGTGTACTTGAGTACCTCTTCAATGGTGGTATGACCTTCAAAAATGTTCTGAATGCCGTTTTCTCGCAGCGTGGACATACCCAGCTCTACTGCTTTTTGCTTGAGCACAATGGAGGGCACGTTCTGCGTGATGAGGTCCTTGATGGGATCCGTCACGTTGAGCAGCTCGTGGATACCCTTTCGGCCCTTGTAGCCGGTGTGGGCGCATTTGTCGCAGCGGGCGCCGGTGAAGAACTGCTGCTGGCCGATGAGTGACGGGTTGATGCCGAGGCGCTGCAGGAGGGAGGCGGAGGGGCGGTATGCCGTCTTGCAGTATGGGCAGATGGTGCGGACAAGACGCTGCCCCAACACACCCAGCAGTGTTGCAGAAAGCAGGAAGGGCTGCACGCCCATATCCACGAATCGGGTCACCGCACCGGCGGCGTCGTTGGTGTGAAGTGTGGAGAGGACCAAGTGACCCGTCAGAGCTGCCTGAATGGCAATCTGTGCCGTGTCCTGGTCACGAATTTCGCCCACCAGAATGCGGTCCGGGTCCTGACGGAGGAAGGCGCGCAGCACTCTGGGGAAGGTGACCCCGATAGCCTCATTGATGGGCACCTGAACAATGCCGTCAATATCATATTCCACGGGGTCCTCTGCGGTGAGCAGCTTGGAGTCCACGGTGTTCACTTCTCGGAGTGCGGCGTAGAGTGTGGTTGTTTTACCGGAGCCGGTGGGGCCGGTTACCACAAAGATACCGTTGGGCTTGTTGACGGTATCAATGATGTATTCGTGCAGCTTGGGGTCAAGATTAAGGTTGTTGAGGTTCAGACTCACGCTGCCGCGGTCAAGCACACGGAGCACCACGGATTCACCATACTGAGTGGGCAGGGAGTTCACACGCATATCCACGCTGTGTTCTCCCAGACGCATCACGATACGACCGTCCTGCGGGACTCGGCGCTCGGCGATGTTCATGCCGGCCATCACCTTGACGCGGGAGATAACCGGATTGGCCAGATGCACGGGAGGAGGTGCCATTTCATACAGGGCACCGTCCACGCGGTATCGAATTTTAAACTCTTTTTCGAAGGGCTCCAGGTGAATATCTGAGGCCTTTTCCTTAATGGCCTGAATAATCACAAGGTTGACGAACTTAATCACGGGAGCTGAATTGGCTTCTTCCGTGCCGTCCTGACTGCCGACGCTCATGCTGCTCATTTCGTTGAGCAGGTCACCCATGGCGGCATCTGCACCGCCGTAGCAGTCCTGGATGCGGGCGCGTACCTCATAATCCGCTGCCACGTACAGGTAGATATCCTGACCGGTGGCCATGCGCAGGTCGTCAATGGTCTGGGGGTTCAGCGGGTCTTCCAAGCAGACGTAGAGGCCTTCACCCTCTCGGTATTCGATGGGCAGGGCACCGTGCATGCGGGCCTGCGGACCGGGTAGCATTTCCAGCACCTCCTGGGGAGGATAGAAATCCGTAAGAGAGATGTATTGTGCACCCACTTCCGTGGCAATGACATTCCAGAAATCTTCCGGGGCGCTGATGATGCCGAAGTCGATGAGGGTCTCCCAGACTTCCTTGCCGCTGTTGGACATTTCGTCCTTGATGTCGCGGGCAACTGCCTTGTCCAGCATGCCATTGTTGATGAAAACATCCAGTGTTACATCGTTGTTCATAACTCAGAGAAAATAATCGGGGGAATAAGTGGGGTTGTAGAATCAGCTGGCATCGCCTGCGGTTACGCGAATCACCTCATCTGCAGAGGTAAGACCGGCCATGACCTTGCGGATGCCGTCTTCCCGCAGGGTACGCATGCCCATCTCTCGTGCACGCTTGCGCAGCTGAGCGGAGGTCATGTCTGAGTTGACGATTCCGCGCACTTCATCGGATATCTCGAATATCTCAAAGATGCCGAGACGTCCCTTCATGCCCTTGCCGCGGCATTTCTCGCAGCCGTTGGGATTCGGAACCATGACGGGGCGGTTGATATCCACGCCGAGCGTAGAGGCCTGCTTGGGGGTCATGTGTCCGGGAATCTTGCAGGAGCAGAGGCTGCGGCAGAGACGCTGTGCCATGATGGCTCGCACGGCGGAGGCGATGAGGAATCGGTCAACGCCCATGTCTGCAAGACGCGCCACGGAGGACGGGGCATCATTGGTGTGCAGGGTGGAAAGGACGAGGTGACCTGTCATGGCTGCCTGAATGGCAATGCTGGCGGTCTCCCCGTCTCGAATTTCACCAATCATGATGATGTTGGGAGCCTGACGGAGCATGGCTCGGAGCGCGGCGGCGAATGTCATGCCGATTTCCGAGCGAATCATCACCTGGTTAATACCGGCAAGTTCATATTCCACGGGGTCTTCAGCGGTGATAATCTTCTTGTCCGGGCGGTTCAGGTGGTTGAGGCAGGCGTACAGTGTCGTCGTCTTACCGGAACCGGTGGGGCCGGTCACCAGAATCACACCGTCGGGCAGCGTTACGAGTCGGTCAAACGTAGCTTCGTCGTCAGAGAGGAAACCAAGCTGGGGCAGACCGAGAGCCAGGGCGGATTTGTCCAGAATACGCATTACCACGGATTCACCGTGGTTGGTGGGAACGGTGCTGACACGGAGGTCGATATGGGCTCCGTCCTTCAGGTCCAGCTCAATACGGCCGTCCTGCGGTACGCGTTTTTCTGCAATGCTCATGGAGGTGCTCATCACCTTGAGTCGGGCTACGATGGGCCCGAGGAGCTTTTTCGGGTGGTTGGCCACCTCGACCAGACGTCCGTCCACGCGGTAACGCATGCGGACGCGGTCTTCCATGGGCTCAATGTGAATATCGGACGCGCGCATGGAGTGAGCTTCATTGAACATGTTGTCAATCAGCTCAATGATGGGAGCCTCATTGTCTCCCTTGGCGTACTTCTTCTGCTCCGGATAATACTTCTCAAGAGCCTGCTTCATTTCCTTCTCTGAGGTCACAAAGAAGGAGACATCACAGCCCAGGAACTGGGGCAGGCTGTCCATTGTTCCCATGTCAAAGGGATCCGTGATGGCCACCTGCAGAGAGAAACCGTCATCACCGAGGGGAATGAAACCAACGCGGCGCGCCAGTTCCGGCTTGACTCGGGCAATGATGGCGGGATCTACCTCAAATGAGGAAATCTCAACATATTCCAGCCCGGAATTGGCAGCGGCAATCTGGGCAATGTATTCTCCGGTCAGATAGCCATTGTTGACAAGATGCTCAATGACGCTGTCCAGCGGTGAAAGTTGCTGGCGAATGGCATCCAGAGTGCCTTCGTCGATAGCTCCGGCTTCCACCAGAAGTTGCAGAAGGAAAGATTCGTTCGAGTACACGGGATTGAGAGAGGTAAAAGTATATGACGTCACGGCGTAGCTCACGTCTACGCACTTTCCACAGTCTACACCATCATTTTGCTGCCGTCAATCTTCCATTGTGCTAAAAATCGGATTTTTTTGATTTTCCTTACTTTTTATCCTGCGCAGTGTGAGCTTAGGCACATGGGGACGGGTAAATGCAGGGGAAAGAGAAGAAACTGCGGGATATGCCGCATTCCATTATTGCGGACATGCTTGTTTTCTGGTAATATACCCGCCTATATGGCAAATACATCTCTTTCCCCGGAAGTGGCAAAGCTGACCATGGAGCTGGCTTCTGCCTTTGCCCAGTCTCAGAAAGTCATTTCCGCTAAGGCCCGTATAGGCCTTTTTTACCAGAATCCCGCCGCAACCGACCTGTTCCGCAAGGTAAGTGAATATGGTGAAACTCTGCGCAACAAACACATGGAGGGTATGCCCCCTTCGGAAAGTGAGATTGCTGAGTTTGATAAACTGCGCCAGGATGTGGTGAATAATCCGCTTTGCAAAGGCTTCCTTGAGGCTCGCCAAGAGCTGGATGAAATGCTCGCCGTGGTAAATCAGTACATGGTTATTGCTATTGAGAAAGGCTCTGCTCCCACGGATGAGGAAGTGGCGCAGGTCATGAGTCAGCAGATGAGCGCCTGCTCCTGCGGTGGTCACTGCGGCGGTGATTGTGATTCCTGCGATAATGAGGAGTGCAATCATCACCACGATGAAGAGGAGCATGAGTGCTGCTGCGGTGGTCACGGTGACGGTGAGTGCTGTGGCGGTCACGGTGACGGTGAGTGCTGCGGACGCCACAAGCATGATGGCGACCACGAGTGCCGCTGCAAGAATAAACACTGATTTTCTTTACTCCCTTGTCCCGTCTCAAGGCACATTGGTCGGTTCTTGCGCCGATACTGTTACGCTTGCTCATCTTTGTGCTGCTGCTTGCATTTCCCGTGCGTGCGGCGCAGTTATGGCTGCGGCAGTGGGATGTGCCTTTTGAGCTGACGGGTTGGGGCATAGCCGGCATTGTGTCGCTGGCGTTATCTCTGGCGGTATCGGTAGTGGGCTGTTTCCTGCGCAAAAGGACCCTGCTGCCGGCCGTCAATCTTCTGGGCTTATTGTTGCTGGGGTGCATTGCCGTCAGCCTCGGGCATTTACTGGCCTTTGTCTCCCCCTGGCAGATTCATTTTCCGCTGTTTCTGACCATGGGGCTTCTCAGCCTGAGCTGGGCGCTGCTGAAACGGTGGTCTCTGCTGTTCTGGGCACCGTTCATGGCCGTGGAGCTCCTGCAGTTCATCGGCTTTCACCAGTATGGTTCCCGCATCAATTCTCTGGTACTGGCAGAGACCTTTGAGGCATCCATGGAAGAGGCTCAGGCCTATCTGACGCCGCTTAATCTGGGATTGATGATTCCGTTGGTCCTCATCGTCATTCTCTTTTCCGTGCTGATGAATCGTGTATTCCGCCGTTGCTCCCGTTTAGAGCTGGCCAATACCGGTTTAATGTTCTGCGGGTTCTGCGGTGTGTTTGCTTCTGCCCTCTGTCCTTCCGGGCAGACAGAGAACTACTACTGGCCTGCCTGTGAAATCCCGGAACTGGTCACCGCTGTAACGGAGGCGTTGACCATCAATGAGGCGACCATCAATCAGGTGGAAGTGCTGGAGTCCCCCGCAGAAAAACATTCCACGCTCACCACGCTGAAAGGTTCCGAAGGGGTGGTGCTTGTCCTGCATATTGGGGAGAGTATGCGTGCGGATCGCATGTCCATCAATGGCTATACACGCCCCACAACCCCGTTCCTCGCCTCCTGCGGTGAGTCTCTCATCAATTACCCGACCTGCATTTCCGCTGCCTGTGACACTTGTCAGGCACAGATAGCCATCCTCACGAACGGCCGTAGGCGTATTTTCGACAAGGAACCCGGCATGCAGCCCACGACCGGTTCTGTCATTGATTTATTTGCAAAACATCAGTTCCGTGTTTATTCATTCTTCGGGCGGCGCTGTGCGGAGAAATTGAAGTATGACCGCGTGGTCCGCATTCTGACCCGTCAGTCTGAGGCCCGTTACAATGCGCCCGGATACCCTTGGACCTCCGTCGAGCAGATGAAGGAGGTGCTGAAGGAGAACCCAAATCAGAACTTGCTTTTCTTCATCAACAATGAAGGCAGCCACACGCCCTTCAGCCATTATGATGAAGAAAATCCGCCCTTTACTCCCACTGTTTCCAGCTTCCAGAACCCGGCGGCGCAGGCGGAGGCCGTCAATAATGCCTACGACAATACCATTCACTACACGGATGAATTTTTCCGTCGCGTGGCAACCTCATTGAAAGGGCGGCCGTTTATCTATGTCTATGTAAGCGATCACGGCGAATACCTGGGGCATGACGGACGCTGGGGCCGAGCCTTCCTCGGGCAGAATCCTCACATCTATCACGCAACGGATGGTTGCAAGGTGGGCATGTTCATCCTCTATTCTCCGGAATTTGAGCGTCTGCATCCGCATTTCTCGGGCGTATTGACCCGCTTGCGCGAAAACAGGCGTCTGGCGGTGGCTCACGAACACATTTTCCATACTCTGCTTGGCATTTTCGGACTGAAAACGCCCTACCACGATGCTTCTCTGGATTTGACGACTCCTGACGTGCAGCCATACAGCGGCATGCAGCCTCCCGTCCACGAAAATTAACGGTATAATGCCTGTTTTCCCGAGCAGGTGAAGTTAGCCGGAGTCTCAATCTGCGTACAACTCCAACTCATTCAGCACCATGATTACCAAACCTTGGCTTAAAGCCGTGTTCAGCCCCACCGGGGGATGCTGCGCCATTGCAGATGCCATCGTCACGGATGTGGCGGGAACACGGGATGTTGATTTAACTTTTCCCTCTGCTGCCCGAGAAGTTTCGGCAGATATGCCTTTGCTGGCCGTTGTGCCTGTATATGGCGGCAGAGTGCCGGAACCGGCGATTGAGCGTTTGAAGAAAATAAAGGGGCAGGGCGGTCCGGCCGTGGCCGTGGTTGTGTACGGTAATCGCGCCTACGAGGACGCGCTACTTGAGCTGAAGGATACTCTGTCTCAGCAGGGGTTCCGAGTGGTGGCTGCTGCGGCGTTCATTGCTGAGCATTCCGTCATTCGCAGCATTGCAAACGGCCGTCCGGATGCCGCGGATAAGATGGTCGCGGCAGATTTCGGGCGGGCTGTTCTCTCCAAGCTTTCTCAGGGCGAGGATGCTTGGATAATCCCGGACGTGCCGGGCAATCCTGAGTACCGCGAACGCCCGAAAATGCCTGTCACACCTGTGACGAATGACGCCTGCGGGCACTGCGGCAGCTGTGCTTCCATGTGCCCGGTAGAAGCCATTCCCCTGGATGACCCGCAGACCACGGATGCTTCCAAGTGCATTCTCTGCATGCGTTGTGTGGAGATTTGTCCGCAGGATGCCCGCGCGCTGCCGCCTCCCATGGTAGAAGCCATGACGGCTCGTCTCATGCAGGTGGCCGCAGAGCCTAAACAGCCGGAAATTTATCTGTGAAGCATTTTTAATTGAAGATGAAGAGGCCGGGATATGTTCCCGGCCTCTTTTTGCCCGCCATGAGTGATAAAATCTTGAAGCAGGTGCGGGAATCTGTTACTCTCTCCGCGCGCAGAATCCCATGGCAGAAAAATTCGACATCAATTCACTGAATGCCGCCCAGAAACAGGCGGTGCAGACACTCAACGGCCCGGTGCTCATTCTTGCCGGTGCAGGCACGGGGAAAACACGAACCGTGACTTGTCGTATTGCCAATATGATTGCCAAGGGGGCGAATCCCAAGGGAATCCTGGCTCTCACGTTCACCAATAAAGCCGCCAATGAAATGGCGGAGCGTGTGGCCGGGCTTGTGGACCGCAAATCTGCCCGAGCCATGACGGTGTGTACCTTCCATTCTCTCTGCGTACGCATCCTTCGGCAGGACATCGGTCGCCTTGGATACAAAGAGAACTTTTCCATTTACACCGGCAGTGACCAGACCGGCTTGCTCAAGCGGCTCATCATGGAATACGGTGCCCGCCGTGAGAAACTGGAGCCGGGGCAGGTGTTGGCAGAGCTTTCCCGTGTCCGTAATCAGGGCCTTGGTATAGACAAGATTGAAGATACGCTTATTGCTGCCGTGTCCAAGGCTTACATGCGCGAGCTCAAGGCGCAGAATGCCGTGGACTTTGATGATTTGCTCATCCTTACGGAACGTCTCCTGCGGGCTTATCCCGATGTTCATGATAAGTGGAACAAACGCTTTACCTATATTACCGTAGATGAGTTCCAGGATACAAACTCCCTGCAGATGAGCCTGCTACGGCAGTTGGTCGGCCCGGAGCACAATGTCTGTGTGGTGGGAGATGATGACCAGTCCATCTATGGCTGGCGCGGCGCCCAGATTTCCAATATCCTGGACTTCGAGAGCTTTTTCCCCAACCCCACCGTCATCAAGCTGGAGGAAAACTACCGCTGCACCCGCCAGGTGCTGGATTGCGCCAACGAGCTGATTCGCCACAATGCCGGACGCAGAGACAAGACTCTCCGCACCAACAAGGAGGGTAAGCACCCCGTGCGCCTGCTGGCCATGCCCGGCTCAGAGGAGGAAGCTGAGTTTATCGCAGATGAAATAGAGACACTTCGTGCCCGGGAATCCATGGCTTGGGAGGATTTTGCCATTCTTTTCCGCGCCAATGCGCAGAGCCGGCAGCTGGAAATGGCCATGCGTGAGCACCACATCCCCTACCGCATGGTGGGTACGAAAAGCTTTTTCGACCGCCGAGAGGTGAAAGATTTGCTGAGCTATTTGCAGATGATGGACAATCCGGATGCGGACCTGCATCTGTTGCGCGTACTCAATACTCCCCCACGCGGCATCAGCCCCACCACGGCTTCTTTTGCCATTGACTGGAGCCGCGATAATAAGAAGAGCCTTTGGGCCACTTTGATGGATATCTCGTTCCTGTCGGAATGCTCCACCCGTTCCCAGAACTGCATCACGGCTTTCACCGATATCGTGACACACTATGGCTCGGAGTTTGCTGCCAGTGAGCGTCCCTTTGTGGAAATTCTGGAGGAGTTTCTCAAGGAGATTGAGTACGAGGAATATATCGCTCGCACTTGCAAGACGGAGGAGGAGAAGCACCGTCGTCTGGCCGCCATTGATGATATCAAGGTGGCGCTGCGCCAATTCTGGCTGCCGGGGCATAAGCTCACGGATTTCCTGGCCGGTATCTGTCTGGACAATGACAGGGATGATGACGATATCGAGAAGAAGAGCGGGGTGTGTCTCATCACCATGCATGCGGCCAAGGGTCTGGAGTTCCCGCAGGTGTACATCGTGGGCGTGGAAGAAGGGCTTATTCCGCACACTCGCTCCGTGGATGAGGGCAGCCTGGATGAGGAACGCCGTCTCTTCTACGTTGGCATCACCCGTGCCCGTGAACGGCTGACCATGACCTACTGCGCCAAGCGCAGCCGCTACGGTCAGGAAGAACGCTGTCTGCCTTCCGGCTTTATTAAGGAAATTCCTTCAACGCTCTACGAGTATGTAGATTATGAAAAGCTGATGAAGGCACCGGTCAGTCAGGAAGAACAGGAAGACTTCTTCGCTTCTATCCGCAGTATGCTTGCGGATGATTAGTCCTTCCTGACTCTCCCGGCGTTTCCTCAGAGATTTATCCAGGCCGACCAGTCAACCTTCTCCATCCGCACGGTGTTATCCTGCGGGGCTACCGTGGCTGTGTACCCGGGGTAGTGGCGGAGTTTTTTGAGTCGGCATGCCTCCGGTAGCTCAAGCGTTGTTTTCCATTTGTCGCCTGGGTAAAGGCAAATCCAGGAAAGTCTCCCGTCTGTGTCTCTGAACCAGATATGCGGGCAGTTCTGCTTCTGCAGGGAACACCATACGGCTGTCTTGTTCTGCTTTCGGAGATACTGCAGCACCTGTTCTGCCGCATGCTTCAGCTGCGGTGAATACGAATCGGGGGCTGCATCACACTCTTCCGCCATGTGAGGCGGAGGTTCTATGTCCGCCAGCGTTGCCGGTGCTGCATCGGGATTCCGTAGTCGGTTGATATCTTCTGTATTCTGTTTGTAGGTGCAGAATGCACTCCATGGTAGATTGTGAATATGCCCCACCATACCCTGTTTGTTTTCAAATATGGTGATAGCCGTGGGCACGCCCAAGTAGTGCAGCGCGGTGCAGTGCCTGCGCTCGCCTTGGTACATGACACTGCCAGTGCTGACGGAAAAGTTATCCCACGTAAGGCCTGCGGAACGTTTCCAGAACTCAATTTTTTCGCAGAGATAGCGCAGAAAATCCAGTTTGCTGTTCAGTTTGCAGCCAACTGTTTCTGAGCTGTAGTCTGCTTCTTCCCGAACCCAGAGAGCAAAATCCGCCCACTTTCCGGCGGCCAGGGCCTCCCGGAAGAGCTTGCATACCTGCGCTTCGTCAAGCATCTCCGGTCGGAGTCTCCTGTTGTATGGTTCGCAATGTTCATTGATACTGATTTCCATCTCACTGAAAGGACAGGCCATGTAACGGAGCCTGTTTTCCACACCGGGGGCTTCCGGCTCCATTTCCATGGATACCTCGTAACGGTCTGCCGCCTCTACATAGTGGAGATTGACGGTGCAGTGGAAACAGCTCACTTGTTCTCCATAGACAGATTTTATCCGGTGGTGGAGTTCTTTCATTGATCCATACCCGGATGTGATTCGTTTGCGGCCGATGCGGCAATCCACGCAGATAACAGCTTCCTCTCCGGACTGACTCGTTGCATGTAGAGGGTAATTGCGGTTGAACAGTATCGCGTCGGATTCTGCCTCAACCCTCCAGCCTGCGCCGACAAAGGCAGCTGCTGCCACGCCGTGTGCGAGAGATGTTTGCGCGAAGCGGTCCAACGCATCGTGACGCGCCTTTTTGATTTCCCTTTCTTCCATGTCCTGTGCAAGCTCCACGGAATCCTGCCAGGAGGGGAGGTCTGTCAGGAGCTCATCCGGAGATACGAAGAGGTGCCCCATGCAGTCAATGATGTCTCCCGGTTGCGGAATACGGGGTCCCATCACTTCATGAGAGAGGAATATATGCAATTCTACGTCATCGTTGTCCGGTATGGGACGGATGGTGATGACGTGCATGTCCTGATCGTGTACAATCGCTTCCTTTACACAGATAACCTTTCCGGCAGCGTTACAGAAACTACCGACTTTCGGCTGACTGAGGATTCTCATGCGTTCCATGGAGATACACAGGGCAAAATCTTCCGGCGGTTCGCATCCGTGCTCCTGCTTATATTCATATTTGTGAATTTCGAAGGCGGGACCGGAGGTGATGCGTATCTCCTGTTTTGCAAAGACCAGTTGCTGTGCCACCATGCTTAGGGTGCAGTTATATCTGCATCCCGTTGGGATAGAAGGGCGGTAGATGAGGCTTTCCAAGCATTCTGCGTATAGCGTATGCCCCGTTGCGTCCATCATTTTGACCAGACCGTCGGCAGAAGTTTCTTCTCCGCAATGCTCCAGAAGCTCTAATTCAGATAACTGCTCACTACAATGGATGAAGAAGGGGCGCACAAATGAGTATCCTCTTCCGTGTTGGCTTGGTTGTGTTATCCAGGCTATTGCAGGGGGAAATCTGTCCAGAAGCGCACAGAATTCCGTCTTAGCCCGGGTGCCGTCAAGCCGTAGGTTGCGAATGCAGATATCCGCAAGATTGTGCCCCTGTGAGTATGTGGAACATAATTCCTGAAGAGTTTTGAAGATTTCCGCTCCTCCGAAGAGGGCGCGGTAACGATCTGGCGGTTCTTCAGCAGAAATGGGGAGATATTGATTGCTGCACGGTCTGCTGTACAGCCACTCACCTTGAATTTTGACGGGTACGGGCCCCAGCAGTTCCAACTCTCGCTCTTCCATGTTTCCGGAGTAGAACAGAGCGGCATAGTAGACATCATACTCGGCGCAGTTCGTATCACAGTACTCGCATTGTTCCGTTGTGAGGGCTTGGATTCTCATGGGGCTGTCGGCCACCGCCGGAAGACAGATGCAGGCTGCCCGGCCTTCCTTTAAGGCGTATATCATAGGGCTGTGCATAGGCACTTTCCCCTGCAGGCGTTCCGGTATGACGGAATGAAGCTGAGAGAAGCCACTCTCCTGAAGTAAATCAAAAATTTTGTTTTCATTGCCAAAAACGAGCTTGTCGGCATCATTGCAGAAGAATACGGCATCACCGCCGAGCAGCCGGAGAATATGGCGCCTTTCCGTGAAAATATCAGTCATAGATTTATAGTTGGAGGGTTAGGGGGGGGACAGTAAAATCCCGATTACGCAGGGAGAACGCAACCAAGGTTATTGTCCGGATGGTGTTGGGTGTTTACCGGATGTAGGAACAGTTTGTTTCGGGTAGACGCAGAGAATCTAACACAGATGGAAAAAATGTCAAGTGCTTTGTTGCATTTGCCACGCTAAGGGCGCAAAGAGTGTTTTTATGGCTCTCCGCTTCCTGTTGTCTAAAGGAAAGGCCCATTGAAGTCTCCCTCAAGCTGCTTTAATCAGCTTGCCATGAGGATGAATAAATGCCCGGAAAGTGGCACAATGGGGCATCTGCTTGGCAAGGGAGCCAAGTTTATTCCTTCCGCTCTAACAAACAGAAAGCAGGCATCTCATTTGCCAAGCAAACGGCGGAATTTCTTGCCGAGATGGAAGGCCAGTACTGCCGGTGTTACCCGGCGGCCTGCGTAAGTATACCACTTAACCCACACGGGGATTCCCAGTACCGTGTATATTTTTACACAGGACCTGCGTTTTATCCTCAGGAAGCCCGTTGAATCGGAAGGTAGAAAACGTTCCAAGCGGTAATCACACCCACTCATTCCATACTTTTTTATGATTCCTGCCAAAAGTTCTCTTACAGCATCCCCTCCTTCACACGGTTTTATCCGGTAATAAGGTGCACATATGCGCACAAACATCTTTACCAGGTATGTTCGTGCCTCACCACTCAACAATCCTCTACGTTCATATTCGCCGTATGTATACCCCAATATTTTTTCATATCGCGCAACCCTTTGCACAAAATCCAAACCAACGGCCTTCATGATGGAGCCCTCTCGTTGCATGTAGGCATAACCCATTTTCGGGCAAACGGCAACTCCGCGCATGTGCGGCACTGCCAAGTAATACATGGCCTCATCCTCATGCACGAAACCTACGGGAAAGCACAGCTCATTTTTCTCTAACACACTGCGGCGCCAGAGCTTGCTGTGAAAACATACGTTAAATTGAGCTGCCAGCTCCGGAGTCATAGGATATTCCCCGGCTTTTGGCAAATCAAAGTAGGCGTTATGGGGAAGAACGGAGCCATCCTCCGCAACGTCCTGTACCCCGAAAAACACCATATCAACCTTGGCGGATATGCAGCTTACGGTCTCCTCATACACTCCCGGGTAGAGGTAGTCATCCGAATCAACTCCGGTCACCCATTCGCCGGAGGCATGTGCCAATCCTGTATTGCGAGCGGCGGACAAGCCGGCGTTCGGCTGCGTGAATACCTTGATGCGCGTATCATTGGCGGCATATTCTGCCAGTATTTCTGCTGAATTATCAGTAGAACCATCATTCACACACAAAATTTCCAAATCACGGTAACTTTGAGAACAGATACTATCCAGACATCGCTTCAACCATGGAGCGGTGTTATAGACAGGTACGATAACGCTGATTTTAGGCTTTTTCATGCATGTTAAACAGATGCTAATATTTCAACAACCGGGAATCCCTTTTCCCTACAGTGTGCCTCCGGTGTGTGTAACGCTTATATCATCCTATACACTCAGCTGTCAATTCATTTTTGCACTATTCGCTTTTTGGGGAGGTGCTGTTGTCCGGCAAGCCCGCATTGCGTGCCTGTACCTCATTAACGGAATCTGCCCTGACGACTCCGCCTCTAAGACCGCAACAACAGCAGAGCAAAATAATTAAGAAACGTAGACTCATCATATAGTCCCTCCTTCTTGTTGTGCATTATATCGTATGCTCTCGGCTTGTCAAGTAATCGGATAGGGGAGACGGGCCAAGTAAATGCGATACCATGAAAAAGAAAACAGCTGAGCTCCTGTGGGGCTCAGCTGTTTTGAAAAGGGGGGCAGGGGGGTTAACCCTTTTTCTGAGCAGCCTGCATCTGGCGCTCCAAGGCGGCGTACATGCGGCGGCAGTGTTTGTAACCGCGGCGGCCGGCCAGCTGCTGCATGCTGCGGGAGGGAGACCCCCACTCCAGCACTTCGATTTCGACGATGCGGGTAGCCCACTTGCGCATGAGCGCCTTGGAGGGCTGATAGATATCGATGGTGCAGGTGCCGACAAGCGCACTGCCGTAGTCATCAACGATGTAGATGTAGGGTTCGCCCTTGATTTTGAACTTAGTACCCAGAGGGTAGACGGACCAGTCTGCAGCAGCACTGCGAACCTCATCCGTGTACTTGAGGTAGGTGCCGGCGGCACTCTTGGGACCGTAGGCAAGGTGATCACTCTCAGAATGCGTGTAGGCCGTTGTGCGGACAACGCGGTTCATCTGTTTAGGGTGATAAAAGGGCAGACCGTGTTTGTCCCGTCCGAGGTTGGGGAGGTCTTTATCCGGCGCAGCGCTGGGGCTGGGTGCAGCAGGGGGAATGAAGCCCTTGCTGGTGGCGTGAGGGTTGGCCTTGGCAGCATGTGCAGGCACAGCGGAGGCTGCCAATATGGCAATGGCAGCAGACAGAGCAGTGGTGAAGCGTTTGAACATGTTGTCAGTGTCTGGAAATGGATGAATCCGGAAAGTCCTTTGTCTCCGCAGAGACAGAAGTGTCCGCAAAGGGTAACACAATTAGGAAATTATGACAAGCAAATTCCTGCCTGTTTTGTAAGAAAAAGTGAAATTTGTGAAAGACGGTGAAAGAAGCTTAGCGACGCCTGCGTACGGGTTGATTTTTCTTCTTGTCTTTCTCTGAGTCCTGCTTCTTTTCCTCCTCTGCCGGGGCGGGAAGAAAGACAGCGGTGCGATTGATAGTGGGAATCACGTTGTACGAGGTGGCATGCTGCTTCGTAGCTCTTGCATGCTCAATAAGTTCCACAAGACTCAGAATCTGTCTGGGAATGTCTATGGCCTGCATGGTCACCACGGCACCGTCTTCCAGCGTGAGCTCAATTTTCCAGTCTTTGGGACGGAAAATCTCACGGACTCGCGGGAGCTCTGTAAGGCTGTAGGTGTTGATGGCGCGAATCAGCTCAGCAATCGGGCGGTATCTGGATTCTTCAATGCTTTCACCGGATTCGAATTTTTTTACGTCACCGGGATAGAGGTACCAAACCGGCAATTCCTGCACCTTGCTGTGGTACTCCGGTACCATCGGAAACAGGCGGCCTTCAATATCCATGTAAAGTTTTTTACGCTCACCGATTTCGGCTGCATTTTCCATCTCAACGTAGACGATGGGAATGCGCTCAATAATCTCAATGCTGAGGGTATCCGGCAATTCTGCGCGGATGTGGGCAGAGGCTATGCTCAGATCTTTTCTGAGCGTTTCTTCCATGCCGGAGGCATCCAGCGTGGCCATGTTGATGGATTCCTTGATGCCCAGGATGTTCATGGCCTGTTCTTTGGAGATGAATCCGTGGGCGGAGGAAAAGGTGATGCGCTCAATGCTGAGGCTGTAAGCCTTGTCGATGGTATAGGCAATTCCGTAGAAAATGCCGATGCAGACCGGAATAATCAAGAGCAACAGCAGAAAAATTTTGCGGAGACGCTTTGCTCCGCGGCGCACGGCCAGCCTGCTGAACAAGGCATCCCGGATAGAGAGTGCTTTCTCCAGGATTTTAACATTGCCTTGTCGGCGGAATCTGTTGCCTTTTTTCATGCTGGCCGTGTGCGCGGAATTAGAGTCAGCCTCGCGGCTGGTTCAGAGAAACTTCTGCAATGCGGGTACAGAGCTCACCGTAGGAAATACCTGCCGCAGCGGCAGCCTTGGGGAAGAGGGAGGCACCGGTCATGCCGGGAATTGTATTGATTTCCAGCACATACGGTTTGCCGTCATCTGTCAGCAGCACGTCTACGCGGCCATACACCTCTACCTGCAGCGCATTGTAAGCGGCCACGGCTGCAGCCTGCACATCCTTGGTTTCCTGTTCGGTAATATCTGCCGGGCAGATGTAGTCAGAACCCGCTCCACCGTACATGGAGGGGTACTTGTTGTTCATATCATAGAAGCCGGAGCGGGGGCAGATATGGATGACGGGCAGGGCCGTGCCGTTGAAAATGGCCACGGTCAGCTCCTTGCCGGCGATATATTCTTCCACCAGCAGCTCTTTGCCGTATTTGCCGGCTTCTGCAATGGCCTTGGGCAGCTCTGCGGCATCTTTCACAATCTGGACACCGACGGAGGAGCCTTCACACGGCGGCTTGATGACGCAGGGTACCGGGATGGTGGGCTGCTGATCTGCCGTGATGGTTTCACTGAGTGGGGTGGGAACCCCGGCGGCTACGAATGCTTTCTTGGACAGCACTTTGTCAAAGCAGTTACGGCTGGTGACGGAGCCTGCTCCGGTGTAGGGGATGCCCAGTTCCTCCAGATAGGACTGCAGACCGCCGTCCTCACCGTAGGTGCCGTGGATGATGTTGTAGCAGAGCTCGGTACCCTCGGGAATCTCCGGGCGCTCGGAGTCGACGATGACGGGGGTCACGTTGGTAAAACCTTCGTTGCGGAGGGCTTCCAGAACACCGTTGCCGGATGCCAGAGATACATCCCGTTCAGAACCGGGTCCGCCCATCAACAGGGCAATGCGTGTGTCTTTGCTGAGTTGTTTCATGTGTCAGTCTTATTATATTGATCAGAATTCCGTCTCCCGGTCACCAACCACCTGTACTTCCGTACGCAGGGTGATACCACGTTCCGTTTGGGCTTTTGCGCGGATGGCATCTATCAGCTCTGTCACATCCGTGGCAAGAGCCTTGCCGGTGTTGACGATGAAGTTGGCGTGTTTCCGGGAAACCTGAGCTCCGCCGATGGAGAAGCCTTTGAGCCCCATTTCATCAATCAGTTTGCCTGCCGGAATTTCCTCCGGGTTCTTGAAGGTGCAGCCTGCGCTCGGTTCTATGGGCTGGGTCGTTTTGCGGCGGGTCCGGTAGTCCTCCATGGTGGCCTCAATTACAGACTTGTCTGCAGGCGTGCCGGCAAATGTGGCCTGCATAACCATGTTGTGGCGGAATTCCGGGATGCAGCGGTAGCTGGGCGTTGCCATGCTGTCGCGGTCAAACTCCACCTGTTCTCCGTCTTCATCCAGAGCTACGGCAGATTGGAAGACCTGCCACATATCGCCGCCCAGACAGCCGGCATTCATGCGCAGACTGCCGCCGACGCAGCCGGGGATGCCATCCATCCATTCGAACCCGGAGAGCCCGTTGGCTGCGGCAAAAGCCGCCAGTTTCTTGAGACGCACGCCGGCGCCTGCCACAATGTTGTTGCCCTGAAGCTCCAGCTTGTCAAACTCACCGCCGTTGGGATGAATGACTGCACCGCGGATGCCGCCGTTGCGGACAATGAGGTTGGAGCCGCGACCCACAATGTGTACAGGGATGTTGCGATCCTTGAAGAAGTTTACCACAGCCTGCATGGATTCAAAGCTGTTCGGCTCAATCCAGTACTGGGCTTCACCGCCCACTCCCATGGTGGTGTGCTTGCTCATGGGCTCATACAGGCGGCAGGGAATGTCTGCCCCGCAGTCCTGACGCATTTCTGCCAGAATACGTAAATCCTGGGCAATCTTGGTGCCGGATTCATGCACATTGCCCGCACCCAGCGTGAGGAAGAGGTCGCCCGGGCGCAGCTGGTTGCCCACCACATGGTGAGCAAGTGACAGATTCGGCAGGAAAACCGCGTCCGCAGGGCCGTGTTCCTTCACCGCGTCCACGATTGTCTGCCCGGAGATGCCGGGGATGGGCGGCTCACTGGCAGGATACACATCTGCCACAAAGAGCTTATCTACGTCTTTCAGAACTCGGCCGAAATCATCGCGCAGCAGCTGTGTGCGGGTATAACGGTGCGGCTGGAAGAGGATGACAAGACGCTCCGGGTTCAGGCTGCGTGCGGTCTGAACGGTGGCGGCAATTTCCGTGGGATGGTGGCCGTAGTCGTCCACAATGCGGAAGTCACGGGAAAGATACTTGGTTTCAAAGCGGCGTTTTGCGCCGGCAAAGCTTACCAGGCCTCTGGCAATGCTGGCAAAATCGCACCCCATCTCCAAGGCTGCAGCCGTTGCTGCGAGAGAGTTGAGCACGTTGTGCCGGCCGGGGATTCCCAGCTCTACGCGCCCGAGGGGGGTGCCGTGGTGATTGATGGTGTAGAGGGTCCTGCCTCGTTTGACGGTGACTTCCGTTGCCGTATAATCGGCGTCTTCCCATCCGTAGGAGATGCTGTTGGGGTACTGAGAGCAGACGTCGCGCGCGCCTTCGTCGCTCTTACAGTAGAAAATAGTGCCGCGGGTCTGGCTGCAGAGACGGTGGAACACCTCTTTAATGTGGTCCAAATCACGGTAAAAATCCAGATGTTCGGCCTCGATATTGAGGATGATGCTGTGCTCCGGCAGGTAGTTCACCAAGGTGCCGTCACTCTCATCGCCCTCGGCAATCAGGTAATCACTATCATTGTTCCAGTGTGCGTTTGCACCCAGAACGGGGATTTCTGCGCCCACATAGTGGCAGGGACGCATGCGGCCTTCCCGCAGCAGATGCGCCGTCAGGGAAGAAGTGGTGGTCTTGCCGTGCGTGCCGGCCACGACAACACCCTTCTTATTGTTGAGAATGGCGGCCAGACACTCCGCACGGCGCAGGCAGAGACAGCCGTTCTCTCTGGCGGCGTGCAGGGCCACGTTCTCTTCACGGATAGCGGAGGAATAGATGACAATTTCTGCGTCACTCACAGCGGCGGCGCTGTGCGGACAGGAAAAGGTGAGTCCCGCCTGTTGCAGGCGTTCGGTTTCGGTGCTGGTCACCCGGTCGCAACCGCTGACGTTGTGCCCCATTTCCAGCAGCATGCGGGCAAGTCCGCTCATGCCGGAGCCGGCAACACCAATCAGATGAATGCGTACGGGATGCTCCCGGTCCAGAAGTCGTTTGCGTAACTGTTCAATCATAAGTGCGCGCTTGTAGATGTGCGCGTTATTATATACCAAAATTTCTTACAGGCAAGGCAAATATGAAAGACTTTCCGTTTATGGTAGCTTTTAGCTCCGGTGGGCGGAGACTGTTTTGAGGGGTGTTCTTCTTAGAAAATTAACCGTTTGTGGGAATTTGTTCCGGCTCTTTCATTCTGCGGGCCAGGATGCCCGCCATTACAACGGCAAGACCGCCGATAAGGAATACCGCCTGCGGCCCGCCCGTGAGCTCCCAGATGATGCCGCCGATGATACCGTAGGCAATGGAAGCTACGTGGTTGATGGCAATGCCGGTGTAGATGCAGGGCGTGATTTCATGCTTTCTCTCCCCGCAGATGCGGGCAATGTAGGTGGTGCGTGCCATGCCCATGGCAAACAGCAGATTGTCCAGCACAAAGCAGACCCCCACCACGCCAACTGCCCATTCCAGCGGCAGCAAACCGGGAGCAAAGGCATAGGCCAGGCAGAGCAGGGAGAGTGCTACACTGTCAAAGATAGTCACTTTGCGCTCTCCGTAGCGTTTGATGCTCCATCCGATGAGCGGTTGGGTGAATAAGCCGATGCCTCCGGCAATCAGCAGGATGAATCCTATGCCGGAAGGCTGTTGCCCGAGGGTGTTGACCATGAGCCAGTAGCCGAAGGTTAGGTAGAGCTGCTTGCGGATGCCGTGCAGAATCTCAAGCCCGTAATAGACCCCGTATTCCCGGCGGATAATGAAACTCTCCTTCCATGTGCGGCGGGCCGGGAAACTTGTGCCGCGCACGCAGCCCAGCATGACGGCGGCCACCAGCATCATGACTCCCATTACTGCGTAGTCTACGGAGAAATCCGTGTTGAAAAACTTCCATTTCACGCCGATGTAAAGAGCCCCTGTCAGGGTGGCCGCCGTGCCGAGTGCCCGCATTTGTCCCAGCCTCAGGCTGCGGTTCTCCGGGCGAGCCGTGTGCATGACGATGGAATCTATTGTGCCGATGAGGATGTGAGCTCCCAAGCTTGCCGTGATAATCCAGAGACTGAGGGTGAGCATGCCGCAGTCTGCACTAAGCTGCATGAAGCCGAATGCCCCAACTGCCGCCAGAAGACAGGCCAGAACAGTCAGCTTAATTTCATCCAGAAAAAACAGCGCACATATTACCACAAAGCAGAGGATGCCGGGTAACTCTCTGGGCAGCTCCAAAAAGCCGCGCTGCCCGGCATCCAATCCGTGAACATTGCTCAGATAGTTGCTGAAGAGCAAATCCCATATCCCATGTCCCAACTGTGCCAGAAAAATGGCAGCCAAAAGCAGAAGCATCACTTTGCGGATTCGGGGGGCGCTTGTCGTGTTCATCTGCGCCTAAACTAACACATGTACGAGCCCTTGACAATGCTTGAATTTGACCATAACGGCGGAATTTGACCGCAATGACTCGCTTTTGTAAGCTTATTCACCGAAAATAAGCAGGATTTTGCTTGACATTCCTTAACAAAGGAGTATTCTGGGCGTCCACCCTTGTTTCGCTAACCTGGGTGAGACCAACCCGGCGGGTGACAATAATAACGCGCACCGACGTCGGAAGAACTCCAAACAAACCTCAATTTCCAATACATAGAATCATCAATCATGACTCCGTATTCTCTCAAAGTGACCAAGCGTGAGGCTGTCGGTACCGGCAAGCTCAATGCTCTTCGTGCTCAGAACATCGTTCCCGGCGTTATCTACGGTTGCGCTGTGGAGGGCAATGTGAACGTGCAGGCCACCGTGGCCGATGTGCGCACGCTGCTCAACGCTGCTCCCACCGACAATGTGCTGGTGAACCTGGAGCTGGACGGCACCCCCGTTCTGGCTATCGTGAAGGATGTGCAGCGTAACTTCCTGACCGACGCTGTCAACCACATCGACTTCTGCGCCGTGACTCCCGATACCGTGGTGAAGACCCGCGTTCCCGTGAAGCTTAAGGGCACGCCCGTTGGTCTGGCCATGGGTGGTGTAATCCACCAGATCGTGCACGAGATGCCCATCAAGTGCGCTGTCAAGGACATTCCTGCCGCTATCGTTGCTGATATCTCCGGCGTGAAGTACCAGGAGTCCCTGCGTCTTTCCCAGGTGGAGCTGCCCGCCAACATCTCCACGCCGTTCAACGGCACGGTGGTGCTGGCTTCCGTGATCAAGCCCTGATTTCGGACCCACTCCTCATTCGGAAATATACTTTCTGCCGCATTCCCGCATTTGCTCGGGAATGCGGCTTTTTTATTGGGTCCGGACAGAGAATGACATTGCTTTCCGTTGGAATATATGGTAGGCTGCAGACCGTAATATGAATACGACTGAGGTTCTGAAATCTTCTTTTTTATCCGGTATTTGCATCGGTATTGCCGGATTCGGTTATTTGGCTAGGCCGGACATTGTGGGGAGTATTCTGTTTACGTTCGCACTCATTGCGGTGGTGAATTACAAGTTGAAGCTTTATACGGGAACCGCAGGCTTCATTGCCCGGAATGAGGTGGGGCACATGTTTCTGGTGTTGTTCGGGAATATACTCGGCTGCGCAGCCATGGCTGCCATGACTCGGCTCTCTGCCATGCCGCTGCAGGAGACGGCTCAGACTTTGCTCGCGGAAAAACGCTTGATTCTCGGCCCACTGAACGGTGGACTGCTAGCTATAGGCTGCGGTTTTATCATGACAACAGCCGTGACCTTTGCTCGCAAGGGAAACCCGATGCCTATGCTTTTCGGTGTGCCGCTCTTTATCACCTGCGGTTTCCCCCACTGCGTGGCGGATGCTTTTTTCTATCTCTGTGCCCCGCTGGAATTCTGGGGTGCCAATGCGGGAGAAATCCTCATTTTCTACGCATCGATTGTGGTGGGCAACTTTGTAGGGTGCAACGCCTACCGCTGGGTGGCCGGTGCTAATCCGGCGTAAGCGGAAACGTCAGCTGCGGGTCTTCACGCTTGCCTTGCGTGGGGAAGAGGAGTATAATGCCCATATGAATCTTCCCATTCGTCCCCGCCGTAATCGAAAGTCTGCCGGAATCCGTAGTTTAATGCGAGAGACGGAGCTTTCTGCCGCTCATCTGATATACCCGATGTTTGTGCAGGAGGGGGAAGAGAATACCCCCATTGATTCTCTGCCGGGTTGTACCCGCTGGAGCGTGGCGGGCATTGCGGAGGAATGCCGCCGTCTATACGCTCTGGGGATTCCCTGTGTGGACTTGTTTGCCGTGGTGCCGGAGGAAAAGAAAGACGCTGCCGGCAGTGAGGCTTGGAATCCTGATGGGGTAGTGCCGCATGCCATTCGCGCCATCAAAGAAGCAGTGCCGCAGATGACGGTGATGACGGATGTGGCTCTTGATCCGTTCAACAGCTATGGACAGGACGGATTGGTGCGGGAATATGAGGACGGTTCCTATGAAATTCTCAATGATGAAACGGTGGAGGCCCTCTGTCGTCAGGCTCTCTGCCATGCTCGCGCCGGAGCGGATATTATTTCTCCCAGCGATATGATGGATGGCCGCATAGCGGCCCTGCGTGCAGCGCTGGATGCGGAGGGATTTGAAAAGGTTTCGCTCATGAGCTATACTGCCAAATATGCCTCTGCGCTTTATGGCCCGTTCCGCGGTGCGTTGGGAAGCGCGCCCAAGTTCGGAGATAAGAAGACTTACCAGATGGATCCGGCTAACGTGCGGGAAGCACTGCGTGAGGCAGCATTGGATGCGGCGGAAGGTGCAGATTTTCTGATGGTGAAGCCGGCTACGCTGTATTTGGATGTGATTGCCGCCATGCGTGCCGCAACAACTCTGCCGATAGCTGCCTACCATGTGAGCGGTGAGTACCTGATGGTGAAGGCTGCTGCGGCTTCCGGGTGGTTGGATGAGAGGCAGGTGATGCTGGAGTCTCTGCTCTCCATACGCCGAGCCGGAGCGGATATGATTCTGACCTACGCTGCTCCGCAGGTGGCTGAGTGGCTGTGCTCGGAATGAACCGGTGAACCTTATTCCGGCTATGTCGCCCCAATTTTCCCGGAAACCCGGTCAGAAGAAACGCTTCCGTCTGTTGCGGGTGGATTTGTTTCTTCTGATGCTGATGGTGCTGTCGTCTGCTCTGATGCTGCGGCTGCACGGTATAGATGGCAGTACGGAGCAGGGGAGCAGTTGCGCGGCAGGGGTGCCGTTTCAAGCAGTCGCTGAGACGGAAAACGAAAGTACATATTCCACGCTTACTCGTCAACAGGTAGCAGAAATGCCGCGCACGGGGCCGCCCGTTCGTTTCCTGATGCTCAATGTGGGAAATTATTTTGTTGCAGGAGAAAAGCAGCGCTCCCGTTATACAATACAGCCTAAATCTGAAAAAGCCCGTGATGCGGTGGCAGAAGTGATTGCTTCCGTCAAGCCGGAACTGGTTGGACTGATTGAAATAGGCGGACCTCTGGCTCTGGAGGATTTGAAAGAGCGGCTGCGTGCAAGCGGGCTGGACTATCCGCACAGCAAAGTGTTGGTGCGTGGCGGAGAGGACCGGGCGTTGGCTTTATTGTCCATGCATCCTATTGTGCAGGATGCGTCCCGTGCAAACTACGGGTTGTACGGACAGCAGCGCCGGAGAATGCTGCGCGGTATTCTGGATATCACCTGCCGTTTGTCGGACGGGCGTATGTTCCGTATTATCGGGGCCCACCTCAAATCCCGTGTCGGTGCAGATTTTGCTGCAACGGCATCCCTGCGGGAGAGAGAAGCGCATACACTTGCCGGATATATCCATGCTATCATGAAAGAACAGCCGGAACTACCGGTACTGGTGTACGGAGATTGGAATGATGATCCCGGTGACACATCCGTGCGTTTGCTGCAGCAGGGAACCGGTAACATTTCTTCTTTGAATCGACTCCGACCCGTGGATTCAAGAGGAGAAGAGTGGACTCTCTATTACCGCCGCGGCAATACTTACCATACCTTTGACCAGATTTTTGTGAATAAGCCGTTGAAAAAGCGGCTGAAACGCGGAGATGAATCCGGAGTGGTGGACATCCCCGCGGCTCAGCAGGCCAGTGATCACCGTGCTGTGTGGTGTGAGCTCCGTTGAGTAAGCCCTGCGGGTCTTACTTTACAAAGTAGGTTTGGCGGATGTATTCCGCCCATGCGGCGTAGCGCTGCTGTTCCCGGTTTTTTTCGGTATGGGCAGCATTCCATCGGGACATCTCATCTGCGGTATCCGCCGCTTCCTTAAAGCGGCCCATCTCTGCCAGCACTGCAATTGAGCCGCTGGCTGCGCGGTGGAATACCTGCCACTCTGCGTCGTCCGTTTGGAATGCTCCGGTGGCGGGTTTCATTTCCAGAATCCTGCGGTAGGATACCAGAGCATCCTGCTGCTTTTCGCTTCTGAGACAGAGCGCCGCGTGGCATAACAGGACCGTGAATTTGCAATGTCGGGGCAGGCTTTCCGTCTGAAGCGCCTGCAGAGCTATATTTTCTGCATGCTCCAAATCCTTCACGGTGCCGTCCATGGCGAATTTGTTGGCCATTGTCAGCAACGCCAGTGTATGTTCCGTGGGGGTGAGCGGCGTTTTCCCGGAGAGAAGAGCTTTCAGCTGCTGAACCGCTTCATCGCTGCGCCCCATGCGAATGAGAACCGTGGCACGCCGAATGCAGGCTTCCGCCTGAAAATCCGTGTATTTTTCAGCGCAAAGCTTGTACAGGTTTTCTGCTTCTGCCAGAGTCGCTTTTGTATCGGCGAGTTCTTTTTCTCGCGCTGCATGGAACATGCACATAGCAGCGAAATGGCTGGTGGTTGCTTCTCCGTGAAGCTGCATGAGCAGCATAAACGCTTCCTCGTGAATGCCTCTGGAGGAAAGAAGATGCGCCAGGTGGAAGCCGAGCGGATGCCGCAGCTGCGTATTTTTTGCATGCTCCATGGCCTCCCGGAAGATGCTGCAGATTCTCTCTTCTGTTTCCGCCTTACGGTCTACCGGTGCCGCCCTGCGGATAGCGGCTTCTTTCAGGATGTAATAGCGCAGTTTTTGTTTGGGGGTATACTTGCGGATATCGCTGTTTATCAGGAGATCTGCCACCACAGAGGGAGATTCCTGAAGCCCGAACCATGCCTTATCCAACTCGAAGTCTCCCAGGAAATGAGATGAATTGGTGAGCAGATGTTGCATCTTTTCCTTAGCCTCTCTGGCTTTAGCGGAATCTTTTTCCATGAAGTAAAGGAACCTGGCTGCGTATAGCTCCATCTGTTCCTCCGGCGTGAAGTAGGGGAAGTTCATGATTCTTCCCTCAAGCTCAGTATTGCCGCTTTTCAGGGCGCAAAGCAGGCTGTTGGCTGCGGCTGCGGGACGAAGTGCGGCCGGGGCCGTGCGTGCACATTCTCTGAAGAGTTCTGCGGCTCTGTTCACATCTGTTGCGGCGAGAATGTATGCCGTATAAAAAGTTTTGTACGGGGAGCCGTCTCGCACTTGTCGGAGGTAGTGTTCTGCATCTTCCATGAGCCCGCTTTCCAGCAGGATTCTGGTTTGCTCCAGAAGAATGATTTGCGTGGCTGCCTCATTGGGGAAGAGTGAAAGTGCGAGGTTGGCGCATGTATTATCGGGCGTTTCAGATTTAGGATTATCCCCGGCCAGGAGGTGTTGCTGAATCAGAAGTGCCAGAGACGCGCGCCGCGGCCACTGGACGTCCTCAATCCATTCCCGGAGTTTGGCTCGGGCCTGTTCCCCGTTGCTGAAGGCGCGGTGAAACGCCAGGCGTCGGAAGGCTTCCTTGAGCAGGGTGGATTCCGGATTGGTGGAAATGAAATGCAGCAGGGTTTCTTCTCCTCTGCCTTTGGTGAGGGGATTCACCATATCTTCATCCTCTGATTCGCCTTTTGCGGAAGCCGTTTGAGTGATGGTGGACAGTATGCCGGAGCCTGTGTCCTGTTCCTCATCCGGAGATGTTTTTGCCTCTCTGGCATAATATACTTCTGCAAGTGCCAGGCGGACGCGGTGGCGCAGCTCCTCTGTGAGAACCGGATTTTCTTCCAGCTTGCGGCAGAGTTCAATCGCTGCATCAAACCGGCCTTTCTGTCGGAGATTTTCCACCTCCAGCAGGTTCAGAGTGGGCGTAAATTCCGGATGCTGTCGGGCAATATCTCTCAGCAGAGAGAGAGCAGAATTGTCCTGGCTCTCCGGCTGCTGCAGCCAGAACTCCGCCAGTGCTGCTGCGGCAAGTTTGGCAACTTCTGAGTTGTTGCTGACTGCCAGTTTGGGTACAACCGTGGAAAAATCCACCTCCGGGCTCTGCCAGGCACAATACAGCAGCGCTTTGGCAGCATACGGATACAGGGGATGTGATTCCGGCACGTTGCCCAGGTGTTCCGCTGCTTCTTTCATGCGGTTCAGCTCTATCAGCGCGCGTCCAATCCAGAAATCAGAATCCGGACCCTGCCCCGGCTTCAGGCATCGGAGTGCCCCCGCGGCATCACCGTTGCGCAGAAGCCGTTCTGCCTCTTTTACGGGGCTTGCAGCCTGCACGGATAATGCCAGAAAGGGTATGATGGTAAGATAGGAGATGAATTTCATGATGAAAGAAAATGGCTTACGGCGTTTTTGTCTCTGCTCCGTCCGTTTCCGGGGCAGGTGGCGGGTATTTTCCCTCCAGCCACAGGTATTGATTCACATAGCGCAGCCCGGATGTCGTCAGCTCAGCGTTTTTGCTGTTGTTTTTGACCCGGTTGACGGTGCAGTTTTGCTGCAGGGTTGGCATGGGGGTGCAGTACACGATTTTCGGCTCCGTAACGGATTGTTTTGCCGGGTAGACTGCCAGAGGTACGCCTTCTGCAGAGAAGGCGATGTCCAGAGCTGCCGGGCGTTGCTTCCAGTCTCCTTTGTAAAGGAAGGGATGCCGTTGTAACAAATCCATGGTTCCCACACAGGGTACCCTTACCCGGTAATGCTCTTTAAGGGTGGCTAAGTGCCTGCGGAGGGAAATTCGGCTTCCGTTGCGGCAATGTTTCAATAGAGGAGTGATGTCAAACCCTATGAGGTTGAGTCCATTGTAGATGCCGTGTTTGTTCTCGCCTACGGCAAATTTGTCGTATTGAGAGTTAATCAGGAAACATATTTCCAGGTGCAGGTGGGCGCGCACTTTGTTCAGCCCCACTCCGGAATATCCCAGCCGACCTATTTTGTTGCCGGTCCCTACACGCTGGCCTGCTTCACAGAATACATCTGCAAGATGGGCGTAGAGGGTATAGAAAGCCCCTTCCGGGACTTTGTGCTCTACCACAACGTAGCGTCCGTAGTTGCTGTGGGATGGGTTGCTGCTGGCATGTACCACGCGTCCGGCGGCAACGGGGTGCACGTCATCCAGCGGTTCCTGATTGGCATCTCTGTGAATGGGGCTGATATCAATACCCTCATGCAGGCGGCTGAAGTTGATAGAGCCGTCACTAAGCCGCTGCGGATTCCGGACAAAACCGTAGGTGCCGCCCTGCCAGGGGCGAGAGGTGACTCCCTCAAACGTGCGGTCAACATAGGTGAAGAACGCACTGTAGTCATTGCGGAAAATAGCATCATTGCCGGTGGGCAGTCGGTATATGCGGTCCACTGCGGCCGGGCTCAAACCGCTGCATAGCAGCAGAATGCCGGATAAAACGACTCTTATGGTTTTCCTCATGCCCACCATGGAGTGAAACGAAGTTTACTGTGCGTTCTCAGAGAACAACTGCGGAATCATGCGTCCGGTGGCATCACGCTTAATTTGCGCACCCTTCGGGATTTTCGGCAACTTGCGCGGGTTCTCATCACGATAGCGTTTTTCCTCCAATTCCGGATCAGCGGGTTCTACTGTTTCTGCAATCATTTTGAGGTCATAACCATTGAGGCCGTTCCAGATGACGAGTTTGCCGTCTCTGATGCCGCCGTCAATTAACATGGGGGGCATGGCCAGGCCGTTAATCACCGGCAGTAGTTTGCGGCCGTCGTTGTCCAGAGTTTGCGTGTAGAGACGAGAGCGGTATTCTTCTTTTGTGTACAAAATCACGCCGTAGGTTCCGTCATTGTTCAGGAAAGAGCGGAACTTCTGGAAGTGTTTGAGTGAAAGCATGGGCATGCGGTTGTAGTACACGCCGTTATAGAGAATGTTAAAAGAGGCACCCGCTTCTGCCGTGTCAGACTCCGTGAGGAAAAAGACGGGGTAGGTGGTTTGCTGGCAGCTGCTGAACAGGGCGGTGGCGGCTGCTGCCGCAAGCGTTATCCGGTGAAATGCTTTCATGTACTTATGGGTTGAAATGAAAATTGGCTCGCCCCACATTCTACTATATCCATGCTGTCATTTCCAGCATAAAGATGTCACTTCCTGACATAAAAAAGCCCGGTTCCGATACGGAACCGGGTTGATGAAAAATCTGTCTCAGACAAATTAACCGAGAGAAGGCTTCTTGGCGCGACGCACGGCGCCGAAACGCTTCTGGAACTTGTCGATACGACCCTCGGTATCCACGAACTGGTTCTTACCGGTGAAGAAGGGGTGAGAGTCGGAGGTGATACCGCAGGACACAACATAGTGCTCAACACCATCGATTTCTTCCTTCTTGGCGGAGGTCACAGTGGAGCGGGTGATGAAGCGGCGGCCCGTGGTAATGTCCACGAACACAACGGGATTGTACTTGGGATGAATATCTGCCTTCATAATGGATAACGGCTGCGTTACCGTCGCAGCGCGCAGCAATACTACAGATTTCCTGAGTAATGTCAAGCCGTAATTTGTCTTTTTTCTCCATTTGTGATAATTTCCGGCTTTAACAGGGGGAAAGTTGGGTTGACTCAGTCATTTTTCCTGTGTATCATACCGGTATGAGTTCAACAGTAACCACACATGAAGGCGGCATGCGGTGCCGAAGCGTTTGGGAAGCCTCCGGGCAGGTTTGCTGCACGGATGTGGCGGCAGAGTACGGCGGAAAGGGAGAATTTCCTTCACCTGCTGCCATGATGACGGCAGCCGTAGCCTCGTGTATGCTGAGTATGGTAGCCCTGACCGGTAAAAATAAGGGGTTTGACACCGGTGGTATCAGTATCTCCTCCGGTTATGAGACAAATGAAAAGGGGGCCATATCTGCACTTACCTTTGATGTTACCGTTCCTCAGAAAATCACTCCTATTGTCCGCCGTATGATGGAAAAAGCGGCGGAGCATTGTCCGGTGGGGGCTATTATATCCTCTGCCGTGGAAAAGAAAATCCGCTGGAATTGGGCAGGGGAATGAAAACTACGGTAGATATGGCACTGGTGCTGGCCGGGCTTCATACAATGAGGAAGATTTTTCACCTCTTGCTGCAGAGCCGGGGGTGAATTTTCGAGTGGTGCGCTTTGCGACACAACTCGGGGAGCCGGATGTAATTCTGCTGCCGGGCACGAAGGATGTGGCGGCGGATTATGATACGCTGTGTCTCGCCGGCATGGCAGATGCTATTTTAGCACGCGTTGCCGCAGGCTGCTGGGTGGTAGGTATATGCGGTGGATTGCACATGCTGGCGCAGCGGCTGCTGGATTCCTCTCACAGCAAATACCCGTTTTCAGAAAAGGTGATGATGGGACTGCTGCGTCTGGATGTATGCTATGGTTCACCGTCCGTCTTTTCCCGCCTGCGTTCCGTTTCTGCTCCGGGTGGTTTTCTTCTGCGGGGCTTTGAGACGCACAGCGGTGTCTGCCGAGGAGAAGAACCCGTGCTGTTCCGCCGGGTGGATGGCTCCCCTATCGGGTATGGTCATGGCCGCATCTGGGGAACTTATCTCCACCGTGTTTTTGACAATACTGATTTCCGCCGCTACTTTATTGAGACTGTTCGGGAGTGTCGCGCCTCATTATGACATCTTTCCAACTTGCCGTTTTTCAGGCTTCAAGAATAAAAAATAAAAAAAAGCAGATTTTTATCACAAAAAAGTCTTGCCATGGCGGGAGAAATCTGTATAATAGCCCCGCTTCCACGCCACTGCCTGACAGGGTGGTGAGTGTAGAAAAGCGGATGTAGCTCAGTGGTAGAGCGCAACCTTGCCAAGGTTGATGTCGTGGGTTCGAATCCCATCATCCGCTCTCTCCCTCTCCGGTTCGCCGGGCGGGATACCACATTAACAGAAAAGCGGATGTAGCTCAGTGGTAGAGCGCAACCTTGCCAAGGTTGATGTCGTGGGTTCGAATCCCATCATCCGCTCTCTCCCCTCTCCGGTTCGCCGGGCGGGGTACCACGTTAACAGAAAAGCGGATGTAGCTCAGTGGTAGAGCGCAACCTTGCCAAGGTTGATGTCGTGGGTTCGAATCCCATCATCCGCTCTCCTTTCGGAAGGCAGCCCGGTGGCTGCCTTTTTTTTGTTTGTGCCCGGTGGGGAGCACAGCCGGTCTGCGCAGACAAAGTTTGGGCTAGCCAGATACATGGAAATGTGGTACTATGCGCGCTCACCTGTTCTTTATGATGAATAGATTAGGTCATCTTCTGCTTTTATCGGTGTTTTTATCGGGGTCTCTGTTGTGGGCAGAGACGCTGGTGGGGACCTGTGCAGAAGTGGCAGACGGTGATACGCTTACCCTTCTTCTGCCGGATAAGCAGGTGCAGAAACTGCGCCTTTACGGCGTGGATGCTCCCGAGAAAGCGCAGGACTACGGTGCGTTTGCCGGGAAGCGGTTGGAAGAAATGGTGAAGGGTAGGGAGCTGCGCGCAGAAGTAATGTCACATGACCGGTATGGGCGAGCCGTAGTGCGTCTATATGCCGGCAAGACTTATATCAACCATGAGCTGGTAGCAGAAGGTCTGGCTTGGCATTATGAGGTGTATGCGCCGCTGGATTTTGATTTGGCAGAGGCGGAGACTCTGGCTGCTGCGGATAAGCTGGGCCTTTGGCAGCACCCGCATCCTGTTCCGCCTTGGGAGTTCCGACGCGGAGCGCGCCCCGCTGCACCCAATCCGGATGGTAAGCCGTTTTGGATTACCGACAGAGGCAAGGTGCATAATGCTCGTTGCAAATATTTTGGTGTTACTCAGAAAGGGCACTACGCAGATGCCTGCGGCGATGCGGAAAATTGCAATCTGTGCGGTGGTGCTCAGGCAGAAAAGTCCGCCAGGCCGGCCTGGTGGAATGTGTTGGCAATCGTTCTTTTCCTTTTCCTGCTGCCTCTGGTTATTCTGCGGTTGCTGCTGGTGCGGAATCGTTTAAATCGCTGAGCTCGCGCACGGTCGGGAATAATGCCGACATTGCTCAGAGAATGAGCATGCAGTCACCGTAGGAGAAGAAGCGGTAGCGTTGCTCAACGGCCTGACGGTAGGCCTCCATGATGAGTTCTTTTCCTGCAAATGCGCAGACCAGCATGATGAGTGTGCTCTGCGGCAGATGGAAATTGGTGAGCAGGGCATTGGTCACTTTATACTCAAAGCCCGGATAGATAAAAATGTTCGTGTCGCCGTAGCCGGGGGGCAGCGGACGCCCGTGTCGGGCTGCCAGCGTCTCCATAACCCGCACACTCGTGGTACCCACGGCGATAACACGCTGAGCTGCTTCGATGGCGGCGGAGGTGGTTTCCGGCATGAAAAAGCTTTCCGTGTGCATGTGGTGGTCTTCTATCAGCTCTGCCTTGACGGGGCGGAAAGTGCCCACGCCCACATGCAGTGTGACGAAAGAATGCGGCACGGCGGCCAGAATCTCCGGCGTGAAATGCAGCCCTGCCGTGGGGGCTGCGATGGCGCCTTCATGCGCGGCATAAACGGTCTGATAGCGCTCCTTATCTGCCGGTTCACTCTCTCGGTTCATGTAATGCGGGAGCGCGAGCCTGCCGTAGGTCTCCACATCTACCGGGCGGTCCCAGCGGATAAATCTGTAGCCTTCTTCATCAATGGCTTCCACCGTTCCCGTGGCATCTCCCACCTGAACGGTGCGTCCAATTTTCATTTTTTTGCCGGGGCGCACCATGCACTTCCAGACAAGCTCGCCCATCATCCCGGCGCGGACGAGCTCAATGCCACCGTCATTGCTGAAATAACGGGCGGGAATCACCTTGGTATCGTTGAGAACAAAGTGGTCGCCCGGCCGTACGTAGTCGAGGATATCGCTGAATCTGCGGTGCTCAATGAGCCCGCTGTCGCGGTGCACCACCAGCATGCGGCTGGCGGCTCTGTCCGGCAGCGGACGGTCGGCAATGAGCTCCTCCGGCAGGTGATAATCGAAATCGACGGTACGCACGGCTTTGAATGGGGAAAGAAATCAGCAGGGGAAGATTTCAATGCGGCGCAGCACTTCATCACGACCGAGCACCTGCATGATGACATCGATGCCGGGTCCTGCGTGAGTGCCGGTGAGAGCCATGCGCAGCGGGAACATCATAGCACCCACCTTGACACCGTGTTCCTTGGTCATGGGCTTCACGAGCTTCATGGCTTCCTCTCCATTCCATTCCGGCAGCTCTCGGGCGGCGGCGGCGAAGAGGTTGAGCATCTCTCGGGCGTTGTCCTGAAGCTTGGCCATGGATTCCGGCTCATACTCCAGCACCTGTACCCATTTCACCCAGGCGGGGGTCTCACTGAGCAGCTGTACCTTGGTCTGTACGCTGGGCAGCGTTTCACGCAGCTGCTGAGTATCCTGCAGCCCGGCGGCAGTGCAGAAAGGAAGTGCCATCTCCGTAAACTTCTGCGGTTCAAGGCGCATGATGTGCTGCTGGTTCATCCATTTGCACTTGGTGATGTCAAACTTGGCAGCGGCGCGGTTCACATTTTCCAGAGAGAAAAGCTCAATAAGCTGCTGCTTGGTGAACACCTCGTCATCGCTCTTCGGACTCCAGCCCAGCAGGGCAATAAAGTTGATGACGGCGTCCGGCAGGAAGCCTTCTTCCGGATAGTTGCCCAGCTGGGCACCCACGTCTCGCTTGCTCATTTTGGAGCCGTCCGGGTTCTGAATGAGGGGGATGTGGGCATACACCGGCGGCTCGATACCGAAAGCATCGAAAAGCTGCAGGTGCTTGAACGTGTTCATGATGTGGTCTTCACCGCGGATGACGTGAGTAATCTTCATCTCAATGTCATCCACCACGTTGACCAGATGGAAAATGTAGGAGCCGTCCGTGCGCTTCACCACCATATCGGGGGTGTTGTCCACATTGTTGTAATCCACGGAAATATCGCCGCAGACGAGGTCATGCAGTGTCATGACTCCTTCTCGCTTGAAGCGGAAACGCCATACCGTTCCCTCACTGGTGCCGGGTATCTCATCCCCGTTCTTGTCGCGCTTGTTGGGAGCAGGGCACTCATACACGCGTCCCATATCCACCAGCTTCTGGAAGTAGCGGTCGTAAATGTCTTTGCGTTGGCTCTGGTAATAAGGGGCGTAAGCGCCGCCTTTGCCTTCGCCTTCATCCCAATCCAGACCGAGCCATTCCATACCGGTGAAGATGGCTTTCATAGCATCTTCCACGTGGCGTTCCTGGTCAGTATCTTCAATGCGCAGGATAAAGGTGCCGCCCATCTTGCGGGCAAAGAGATAGTTGAACAGAGCGGTGCGGGCCCCGCCGATGTGCAGATAGCCGGTCGGGGAGGGTGCAAAGCGTGTGCGGACATTCGTTGACATGCGCGCCTTATACACCTTTTGCCCGCTTTTTTCAAGCGCAAACAGTGACTTCCTGAGCAGAGACGAATAAACTTGCACCGATGCAGGAAAAATGGTAGAGTAACAGCGTAGAAACAGGAGGTATGCGATGATACGTCAAACTCTCATGATAACACTCCTGACCGCGTGTGGCATGAGTTGCCCGGCTCAGGAATCCGGAGCGGAGGAGGCTGTGCAGGTAGCGCAGTCTGCGGATGCGTGTCGGGCTGCGGCCGCAGCCGGAGATGCAGCTGCTCAGTATGAACTGTCTCGCTGTTATTTTACCGGTGCGGGAGTGGCTCTCTCAACCGCGACGGCTCTGCAGTGGCTGCGCAAATCTGCAGAGCAGGGATTTGCCGAAGCTCAGTGCAATCTGGCAGAATGCTATGCAGATGGCATAGGCGTGCAGAAAGATGCCCAAGAGGCCGCCTCGTGGTGGGTGAAGGCGGCACAGCAGAATCATGCAGAGGCTCAGTTCCGTCTGGGAATGGCTCATTTGAAGGGTGAAGGGGTTATTAAAAGTGACACCCTGGGGCTGGCGTGGTTGGAGCGGACCGCCCGTCAAAATCATGTGGAAGCTCTTTATCAGCTGGGACTGTGCCGCCTGGAGGGCACGGGCGGTAATCGCAACGAATCGGAAGCGGTTTCTTTGCTGCGCCGCGCGGCTGAATCCGGGCATTCTCATGCGGCCTGCCGTCTGGGGTATTGTCTTCTGGAAGGCATTGGCTGTGAAAAAAACGCAGAGGATGGTGTATCCTGCCTTCTGCGTGCGGCGGATGGTCTTTGTGATTCCGCTGCGTTGATTCTTGCCCGCTGTTATGAGCATGGGGTGGGGGCTCCGGCAGATGCCGGATTGGCATTTGACTGGTGCCTGCGTGCGGCGGATGCCGGTATAGCGGAGGCTCAGTATCAACTGGGAATCTATCTGGAGGAAGGCAGAGGATGCAAAAAGAATGAATCCCAGGCGCTCAAGTGGTACAAAAAAGCTGCAGAGCAGAATCATACGGAAGCGCAGAACCGTTTAAAGATTATATCTGAGAAGATGTCAGAACAAGAAGAAAAATCATGAATGCTCCGTCAACCCTGATTGAGTGGTTCTCCTGCGGAGCCGGTGGACTGCTGATGTTGTTCGGACTGTTTCTGGCGGGTGTCAATTGGTGTATTCTGGCTTACAATCTTCTGCATCGGTGGATTCGGGAAGACGGAAAGCATACATCATTCATTCCTATCATTCCGTGGGCCTGCATTTACATCGGCTCTGTTCTGTTTACTCCTGTGGCGGACAATACGAAATGGCTGTGTTTACTGGATGCCGGTTTGCTCAACCTCCTCTTTCTGCCTGTATACGCAGTATGGCGGGCAATGGTGCACACGTGGCGCGTCATCTGCCGGGACCGGAAATAGATTAGACTTGCTTTGCGTTTGATGCTGTGGGAGAATAGGCACATGAAATATGCCCATGCTGTGATAACCGGGGCTTCTTCCGGATTCGGTGCGGCGTTTGCACGCCGCCTGGCGGGGGAGTGTGCTCATCTGGTGCTGGTGGCGCGGCGTGGTGAGGTTATGCAGGCTCTGGCAGATGAGCTGCGAGCAGCTCACCCCGGTGTGGAGGTGACGGTGCGCCCCTGCGATTTGTCGGATCCCGCTGCCCGTGAAGCTCTGATGGTGGATTTGACTGCTCTGCCGGCGGGAAATCTGCTGCTGGTGAACAATGCCGGGCTGGGAGACTACGGAGAATATGCCGTCAGTGAGCCGGAGCGGAATCTCCGGATGTTGCAGGTGAATGTGGTGGCAGTGGCGGAGTTGACCCGCGCACTGTTACCCCGCATGAAAACGCAGGGCGGCGGTATCATCAACATTGCATCCCTTGCGGCAGATTTATTTATTCCGGATTTTGCCGTTTATGCCGCATCCAAGGCGTTTGTTGCCTCGTTCAGTGAGGCCATCCGTCTGGAGGTGCGTTCGGAAGGTATTCCCGTAGTGGCGGTGTGCCCCGGGCCCGTTCATACCGGATTCGGAGATGTAGCGCGGCGGCACGGATGCACAAACGGTTATTCTCCGTTCAAAAAATGGTTCTACACGCCCATTCCCACGGTGGTGAACGGTGCCGTGTCTGCGTTGGAAAGCGGCAAAGCCCGCTATTATCCCTCTCTGCGGATTCGTCTGGCCGGGTTGCTGGTGCGGAATCTGCCCCTGTGGGTGCTGCGTACGGTCATGGGGCGTCGCCCACGCAAAGTCTCTTCACTCGACGAAAAATGAAACATACATCGCCGAAGAAAAAAATGGGGTGCCTGCCTTGGTTCGGGGCAGGTCTGCTGGGAATATTTTTCCTGGCAGTCGGTTCTCTTTACACTCCATATCCCATTGAATTGGTAAAGGCCATCAGAAACAAGCCGGAACCGGAAAAGAAACAGCCCAAGCCAAAACCGGAGCAGCCTGCTCAGCCCCCCAAGCCGGAGAAGCCGGCAGAGCCGGAGCCTGTGGTGGTGCCGGTGGTGGAGACCGCTGCCCCGTGGCGTCCGGACAACATGTTTACCATGCCGGACAACATGTTTACCATGCCGGACATCGTGCTGCCTCCGTTCCCGCCTGCATTGCCGGAACGTGTGGAAAACGGCACGTTTGAACACGTGAACGAATTGGGCTCCGGTATCAATATGCGCAGTGGGGTCACGTTTGCCCCCGGCAGCACCGCCTCTGCGGATCGTAAGTCCAAGGATGCGTATCAGGTGCAGATGTCACTGCATCTTCGGCAGCCGCATGCGGCAAACGGAGAGGAACTCAAGCTGGCCAACCCGAAGCTGCCTGCCGTATTGAACCGCTATGATGCCCTCATGCAGAATGCTCAGGTCTCTCCTTGGTTCAACGCCCTTTACCTCCACAAGCAGAACCGCATCCGCAAGAATGCAGCCACGCTGGACAGACTGCTGGATCGCCACAATTTTTATGATACGGATACCATCCTTCAGATATCCGCGCCGGATTCCGGACGCAAGGTCCTCTGGATGCAGGCAGATATGGATGTTGTGTCTGACGGCTCAGACGGTGACCGCCTGCCGGTCATGTCTGAAAAGGTGATGAAGAGTGATTTTTACCAGCCTTCCACGTCGTATCGTTGGCGTAAAGTCGGCAAAACACCCAATCCCTTGCTGGCAAAATGGGAAGCTCGGCTGGAAAAGTTAAAGAAAGACAGTAAGAGTTCTCGGGATGCAATAGACCATGCCCGCACGGTGGTGGCGGACCTCAAGCTTTTCAGTTTCCTGTTGGCGGAGTATGACCCCTTTATCGTGATTCCGCTTACGTTTAAGGAAGGAAAGGATGACAGCTATCGCCCCCAGCCTGGAGATTATGCCGCTGTGGTGGTAGAAAACCGTGTTTTTCCGGCTCTGGTGGGTGATTACGGCCCGAAGTTCAAGACGGGGGAGGCCTCTCTGCGTCTGAGCAAGTTGGTGAATCCCCGAGCCACTTCCTATGCCCGCGCTGTGTCGAATCTGGGGGTCTCCTACATCATTTTCCCGGGGTCTAAGGAAGAGAAAAATGGGCCGCCTGATTATGACCGCCTTAATAGCCGAGTGCAGGAATTGTTGAATGAAATCGGCGGCTTGGGCTCGGAAGCTCAGTTCCAGGTGGTGGAAGACCAACTTAAACCGAAACAATAACGATTCATGATAGCCTTTCTTCGAGGAACGGTGGCGGAGTCCATGCCGCAGTGTCTGGTGCTGGATGTGAACGGCGTGGGCTATGAGGTACAGGTGCCGCTTTCCACCTTTGATGCCGTCAACCCTATGGAAGGCAAGACGGTGACTCTCAAAATCCATCTTCATGTGCGCGAGAATGCGCAGGTGCTGTATGGGTTTGCTACGGATGCGGAGCGGGATATTTTCCGCCTGCTGATTGACCGAGTGAGCGGTATAGGCCCTGCAACGGCCATCTCTATTCTGAGTGGGTTGAATGTCAATGCCTTCAAACAGGCCGTAGTGAATGGTGACGTGCAGGCCATAGCTCGCGCCAAAGGCGTGGGCAAGCGCACGGCGGAACGCATCATTCTGGAATTGAAGGACAAGGTTGGCCTGGCCTCTACCTGGGAAGCGCAGCAGCAGGGTACTACATCCGAAGCCGCCGGTGATGCCGAGCTTGCTCTGTTGGCTCTGGGCTTCAAGCAGACGGAGGCTCGCAAGGCAATTGGTGCTCTGGTGAAGGATAATCCCCGTGCCACCACGGATGAATTGATACGCGGTGCACTCCGCCGCATGAGCTGATGAAAACGCATCTGCCCACGGAAGGTGATTTGCTGAAATCTGTTTCCCGCAGCTTTTACCTGAGCATGGTATGGCTGCCGGAGGCCATGCGCCCGGCCATTTCTCTGGCCTATCTGCTGGCTCGGGCCACGGATAGTGTGGCAGACACATCCTCCGCCGGGGCGGAGCGGCGTCTGTGCGTTCTGGAACAGATGGGGTACGCTGTAGCCGGTGATGGCACGGAAGACACCCGCAGAGAATTGCTCCGGGTGTTACAGGGTGAAATGGCAGAGGCCCAGAGCTCGCCGGCGGAGAGAACCTTGCTGAGCCGTTTCGGTGAGTGTCTGGAGATGTTGGAAACGCTTCCTGCGGTGCAGCAAAAACTCATTCGGCGTGTGTTGGCTGTTATTGTAGAGGGTCAGTGTTGGGATTTGTCCTATTTTGCCACCCGCACGGCTGTGGAAAGTGATGAGGATACGCTGCGTTATACCTATCTTGTGGCCGGTTGTGTGGGTGAGTTCTGGACGGAGCTTGGCTATGAAACGATGGGCGGGAAATTTTGCGCTCTGCATCGCCGCGAGTTGATGCGGCAGGCCGGCGTTCGTTTCGGGCGCGGATTACAGCTCATCAATATCCTCCGGGATATTCTTGAAGATTCGCAACGCGGGCGGGCTTACCTGTGCAGTGATGAAGTGGTTTGGCAGAACCGTGCAGAGCGTTTCCTGTACGACGGGCTGGACTACGCATCCCGTTTGGGCAGTTTCCGCCTGCGATTCACCGTGATGCTGCCGGCTCTTCTGGGCCTGAGCACGCTGAAACTCATTCGCCGCAGAAAAAATCAGGCGCGGGTGAAAGTCCCGCGCCGGAAAGTGTATTGGCTGATGCTGCAAGCCGCGTGGCTTAGCGTGATGCGGCGAGCTTCTTGAGCTTTTTGGCCAGCGTAATCTTTGCAGCAGAGGATACTCTGTCGGTAAAGAGGAATCCTTTGAGGTGGTCACACTCGTGCTGCAGGCAGCGAGCCAGCAGACCGCCGCAGTCAATCTCCAGAACGGAACCGTCCAGCTTGGTGAGTTTTGCCTTTACAAACTCCGGACGCAGCACATTGGAGCGGATACCGCGCACACTCAGGCAACCTTCCGTAAAGGGAGTCAAATCACCGTAAGGCTCCAGTTCAGGATTGACGAATACAAGGGGCATCAGCTCTTTGATAGGCTTGATTTCACCATTGACGACGGCTGTTTCCGGCACGTCTTTCTCTTCTTCATCCTCCGGAATGTCGATGACCACCATTTGGAGGTTCAAGCCAATCTGGGGAGCTGCGAGCCCGATGCCTTCTGCTGCATACATGGTTTCCAGCATGTTATCTGCCAGATTTTGCAGCTCCGGGTCAAGATGTTCCAGCGGAGCACTTTCTGCGCGCAGGACAGGATTGCCGTATTGTTTGATATCAAGAAGCATAGGTCTGAAACTGGTTATTCTGCAGCCTGTTCGGGAGCCTTTGCAGGGGCGGGTTTGCCGGGCTTGCGGCTTTTATTTCCTCCGTAATTTCTGCCTCTGTTGTTGCGGGTCGGAGCAGGGGTCGGCTTGGGTGCACTGTCTCCCTTGGGGAACCAGACGGCGTTGTCGCCCGTGGCAACGATGAACCCCTGTTCCAGCAGCCAAATCATGTCCGCCACATAGGGGGCGTGTGCCTCCGTTGCTGCAGCCTTGCCGGCTTCATCCGTGCCGGTAGGTACGCCGGAAAGCTCTGCAAACATTTCTTCCGCCTTCTTGCCGGAGTTTTCTTTGCTCCAGTTTACGATGGCCATCATGCGGTCTGCCAGCACCATGTCGGCAGGAATGGCACGCACGCGGCTCGGTCCGGTGAAGTGGTTGCCGTGCCACTTATAGATGGGCATGTGGTGGCGGGCAAGACCGTGGCAGAGGTTAGGAATGAGCATCTGCGGGTGTTGACGCGTCTTTTCGGACTGCAGCTTCACATGGGCATACAGACCTTCGCTCAGGCGGGAAGCCGGAGTCGCACCGCTGATGAATACCTTGTCCACCGTCTCATACACGGTGCTGAAATGGTTTGCCTCAAAATCTGCCTCCACGGCACGCATATCTTCCAGCACGATATCGGCTGCACCTTCGCGGGTGGGTTTCCAGACGGCTTTGTGAGAAGCGCTTTCTTTCCATGCTGAGATGGCTTCTTCTGTCTTATCAAGCGTAATGCGGCTCTTGAAGACGTCCAGCGGCATGTTGCTGTACTTGCTGCGGTACAGATTCATGAGAGCAGCCTGATAGCCGTGCCAGTTGACCGGTCCGATGACTTCCTTACCGGAACCGTAGACGGCAACGGCGGTGAAATTGCCTTTGGGTGCTTCCGCTTCCACCTGTTCTTCCGTATAAAGTTCTTTGAACCAAGGGGCCTGACGCAGGTAGGATATGGCTTCTTCCTTGGTGAGCCAGCATGCACCGTCGGATTTGGTGGAGTGAATAAGCTCCGGGCTGTTTTCCATCTTCATGAACACCAAATCATAGCGGTTGCCTGCTGCCATGACAACGCGAGCCAAATCCAGCAGCGCGAGAGCCCGCTTCTGCTTCTGGATTTCTGCGGAGAAGAGAGAGAGGACACTATTGGCCGGGCGCAGCTCCACACGGTAGCCTTCCGCAGGCTTCAGAACTTCCGGGGCGGGGCGCTCCTGGTTCTGCTGGGTGCGGCGCTCGCCGCGTTCATTTCTGCGCGGGGCCTTGTCATCCCGGCGGGGGCGGCGCTCATCCCGATTGGCGGGGGCGCGTCTTTCTCCGCGGCGGGGAGCCTCACGGCGTTCGCGTGGTTGTTCCGTATAGGCCGGGGTGGAAGAGCCACCGCGTGCCCAGGAGGGGCCGAATTGAAAAGCTGTCAACTCTGAAAGGTTGATGGAGTCTGCGATGCCGTTTTGAGGATTGTCCTTCATAAAAAATTCTATCTGGTGTGTAGCCTACCGCTAAAGCTGAGCCAATGCAATCATTTTTTGCGGTCGCATGTTGGAAAAACACGTCAACCGGGCTGTTTTTCCACCTCTTGTGGTAATTCATCTCTGAATTCTACCCCCAGAAGGCAGATGTCATCATCCTGTTTGGCGGTTCCGGTAAATTGATGCATGGCTGCAAGTGAGATATCCAGCATCTCTCGGATGCTCTGCGGTGTGCGTTCGCGGAGAAAATCAATAATGCGGGATGTTCCCAGCTCGTCATGCTCTGCATTGCGTGCCTCCGTGAGCCCATCTGTATACAGCATGAGCTTGGTGCCGTTTTCCAGGCTGATTTCACATTCGCGGAACATGGCGTTCTCCAGAAGCCCCAGAGCAGGGGAGCGGGGAATGGGCGGCACAAATGCCTGCCCGGAGGGCTGCAGTACCAGCGGTGCCGGATGCCCCGCACCGGAAAGGGTCATACGCCGCTTGTCCAAATCAAGGTACACATAGCAGGCAGAGGCAAACATGGTGATGTTGGCTCGGTCGAATATGCGGTACAGCTGGCGGTTGAGACTGGAAAGCAGCAGGCCGGGCGTATCTGCCAGATTGGATACCTGCTCCATGAGCCCGCGGAGCATGGCGGCAATGAGCGCGGCTCTTACGCCGTGCCCCATGACATCACAGATAAGCATGCCAATGCCGGAGTTACCCACGGGGAATACCTCAAAACAATCACCTGCCACCCCGGTGGAGGGCATATAGACATGGTGGAATGAAGCTTTGCGGGTGGTGCCGTCCTCCAGTTTCCAGATGCGGTCCGGGATGTGCAGAGGCTGCAGTGCGCGCTGAACTTCGCGTGCCAGCGTGATTTCTTTTTCCAGTGCACGGTTGCGTTCATCCAGCTGGCGGGCAATGCGCTGGTATTTCTGCTGGGACTCAATGAGCTTGGTGACATCTGAAGAAATGCCCACCACACCTTTGACGGACCCGTCCGCCGCATACCAGGGGAACTTGGAAACCTTGGACCAAGTGTGCCTGCCGCCTTTCCATGTTTCGTGATGAATGCGGTTGGTAATGGGTTTGCCGGTCCGCATAATTTCCTCTTCTTCACGGCGGGCCACTTCACTCATCTCCGGGGAGAAGAAATGGGAGTCCTTGCGCCCGATGAGGTCGGAGGGCGTGTTGACCTTCATTTTGCGAGCCGTCGCTTCATTGGCAATCACAAAGCGGGACTCGCGGTTCTTGTAATAGATGTTGTCCGGCAGGCAGTTAATGAGCGTGCGGAACAAATCCCTGTCCTCCATGGCGTGCATGTCTGCCATTTTTCGGCGGGTAATATCCACCCAGACACCGACGAGCCGTCTGGGCTTCTTGTCTGCACCATATTCCAGCATGCCGTTGACCCGTATCCATTTCCACCCTCGGGAACGCAGGTTCAGCAGGCGGAATTCCACACGCAGATGATTGGATGTATTCGCCGGGCGGTTCAGATAGCGGTGAATGGTCTGACGGAAAAAGGCAAGGTCTTCGGGGTGGATGGTCTTTTCCGGTTCCGTGAAGATATTGGGAGCCCATTCATCATAGGTCATTCCCATCATTTTCACACACTGTTCCGTGTAGAAAATTTCATTATCTTCCAGATTCCAGCAGTAGACGCCCTCTTCTGCGGCACGCAGAGCCTTGCGCACCATTTCCCACTGAAAAACGCCGGGGACTGTGCTGCGCTGAGAATTGCTGTCGGACGCATCTGCCATGGATATTATTTTTACTCTTTTTGGGGCCCGTTTTCAAGCAGAAAAGCAGCTTCGGGGTCATTTTTGCCTGGGAAACGCGCTTTAGTCTTGAGTGCTGCCCATGTTTCCGATAGAATGCCCGCGCTATGGAGAGATTTTCAGAGATAACTGATGTACAGTCCGCTCTGCAGCAGTATTTCGGCTTTGAGTCTCTGCGTCCCGGTCAGGATGAGGTTGTGGCTGCCATTATGGAGGGCAAGGATGCGTTGGCCATTATGCCCACGGGTAAGGGAAAATCCCTCTGCTACCAGCTTCCCGCTCTTTGCCGTCCCGGGCTCACGGTGGTGGTCTCTCCGCTCATTGCTCTCATGAAAGACCAGGTGGATGCCCTGCAGGCAAGGGGAATCCCGGCAGCGGCCATCAACTCCGCTCTCGGTGCGGATGAATACAGACAGGTTATGACAGCCCTGCGCCGTGAGGAACTCCGAATTGTCTATGTAGCACCGGAGCGATTCGGACAGGAGGGATTCATGAATTTGCTGAGGGGGTTGCAGGTATCTCTTCTGGCCATAGATGAGGCTCACTGTCTGAGCCAGTGGGGGCATGATTTCCGCCCGGATTACCTGCGGCTCGGCAGAGTGAGAGAAGAGCTCGGCTGCCCACAGACCGTGGCCCTGACGGCTACTGCTACGTCTCATGTGAGGGAGGATATACTGCAGACTCTGCAACTGCGTGAGCCGGCGGTTATAGTCAGTGGATTCGGTCGGGATAATCTTAACTTTCGCATTACTCACTGTGAGGGGCGTAAGGCAAAGTTTGAGCGTATCCTTGCGGTGGTGAAACAATGGAAGCAGGGAATCGTATACTGCTCTACCCGTAAGAATGTTATGCTGGTGTTTGATGAGCTGACGTCTGCCGGGGTGAATGCGGTGGCCTACCATGCCGGAATGACGGATGAGGAGCGCTCGTTCTCTCAGGATGCCTTTATTTCCGGTCGTGCGGACGTGGTGGTGGCCACAAATGCCTTCGGTATGGGCATTGACCGTTCAGATGTGCGTTTCGTGGTGCATTTTGAGATTCCCGGCAGCGTGGAAGCCTATTATCAGGAGGCCGGGCGTGCAGGGCGTGACGGTGAGATTTCCGTCTGTGAGCTGTTGTTCAATCACGCAGATCTTAAAACGCAGGAATTTTTCTATGAGGGAAGCAATCCGCCCATCCATCTGGTGCGTTCTCTGTACAATCTTCTGCGTTTTGAATGCTGTCCGGAAACGCATGAGCTGGCACTTTCCGTGGATAGCATGGCGGAGCGTCTGGGCAGCAAGGACGTGAATCCCATGGCTGTAGGAACGGCTCTTTCCTGTTTGATTCATGCGGGGGCTGTCTCCCGTTTCGATATTCCGGGTTCCAATATCAGAGGTACTCGGGTTGTGGACCCCTCCCGCAATTTTGAGTCGCTGCAGATAGATGTGGAAAGTCTGGAGGAAAAAGCCCGGCGCGATCACCGGAAAATTGAGGCTATCACCCGCTATGCCTATTCCGGAGCATGCCGCCAGCAATGGATTCTGGATTATTTCGGACAGAGAAATGCAGAACCCTGCGGTCACTGTGATTCGTGCATTGCAGATGAGGGTGAGCGGGAAGAACTGGAGGGCGAGGATTTACTGCTGGTGCGCAAGGCTCTGGCCGGGGTGGCCCGAGCCTCGCGGAGATTGCAGGATGGTTCCTGGCAGGGGATTTACGGCCGGGGAAAAATCATGGACATGCTCAGGGGGGCGAAGAATGCCGGCATGAATGATCATCTCCGCTCGCTTTCAACCTACGGGTTGTTGTCCGGTGTGACGGATCAGCGCATTAAGGCTCTGTTCAGGGCGCTCCATGAGGGCGGTCTTGTTCAGAGCTCCGGCGGTGAGCTTCCGCTCATGACATTGACCGCCAAGGGGGAAGATGTGATGCAATCCCGATGCGGGGCGAAGCTGAGCCTCCGTTTGTGGAGTGCTGCCGGCAAGAGAGAAAAAGACGTTGCGGAAGCCGGGAACGCCCGCACACGTCGCCTGTTGCAGAGCATGGGCCTGGGCCGCATGGACAAGGAGCTGTATAACCGCTTGGCAGAGCTGCGGCGTGATATAGCGGAAGACCGTAACATGCCGGCGTACCGGGTGATGCACAATGAAACGCTCCGCGCTATGGCAACGCTGAAACCCACGACCATGGAGGCCGCTTCCACCATCAAGGGTGTTGGTCCGTGGCTTCAGAAGACTTTTCTGCGGGCATTTGTGGAGCTGATTCAGGATTATGAGGACTGTTAATTTCTTTGCCGGGAGCCGGCATATCGCTGATGAAATAGCGCATCTTGTAACAGCGTCTCAGAAGTAGCTCCTTTCGGTTATTATCTGCATTCGGCACAAAGTATACCTCAAACGCCGCACCAAAGAAGTTGCCGGTATCTTCCTCCTCATCGTCGTTTGTCTCTTCTTCTTTTTGCTCGGTGGTGTTGCTGCGGTGAATGGTGAAGAAGGGGGCTGCTCCTTTGTAACCGCTTTGCTGTTTGTTGAAGGAAAGCTCCCGTTTCCATTCGGATTCGATACCCGGTATGTCATGCCGGAACCGTTCTTCCGCATTTTGTGAGTAATGCGCAGGACAGGTGAACACGCCGACGATGGTATTAAGGCTCAGGTCTTTGATGCTGAGCAGCAAGGTGCCGGCCTCTCCGGGGTTGACGTAAATCTCAGCCTGGTACGTTCCCTCCTGCCCCGGAGGTTCACATACCCGCAGCTCCGGTGTGTGGCCGGAGTACGATTGCTTGCCGCTGAGTATCCGATCTACCATAGCTGCTGTGGGGGTGGCTGCCAGCGGTTGGAACCGGCCTTCCGTGCAGGCTATAGCGGCATTGATAGCGCGTAAGGCATTGTCTCTGTGGTTGGAACCACGCCATGCCAGAAGCAGATAATGGCTGCGTCCTAAGTCTACGGCTATATCCGGAATGCTGTGGCGGCTGTCCGGCATGGGGTCTCCGGGGCGTACGATGGTGTAGCCCACCGGCAGGGGTTCTCCCTGTGAGAGTTTGCGGAAGCTCACATGTACACGCCCGGGAATACCACCGCTGCTGGGCGGAATCATCACCACATGGCCCGGTTTGGAGTAAAAGGCGTCTTCTGTCTCATGTCCGGCCCAGAGCGGGCTTCTGTTGAGAAAAAGCTGAAAAATATCCGAGTAGGATTGCTCTAAGGCGGTGAGATTGGGCACGCTTTCAATGGTGTCAATCTGTTGGTCGGAGGTATCTAGGGGAATGACCAGAGAGGATGGTCCCACCAGAATGTCTCTGGTAGGGTGGAGAATGTCTGTCTTTTGAATGGGACCGGCTTCCTTGCGGTTGTTTTCTATGGGAGATACATCTGCCACGATGGCTGCAAATATAAACAGAACAAGAGCACTGCTCCAGATGGCAAGCCAAGATACCAGCTGCCAGAATGCGCGGGTATTGCTCAGCTTCACCATGTGGATGACGGCGGAGAGTGCCATCATCCCGCCGGAGACACAGCAGGCCGCAAACAGCAGGATGCCGGCGTACCTCTGGATTTCGGTGGCATATTCTCCGGGGTATGAATCCGGAAAAAGAATGGGCAGACAACTCAGCACCGCGATTACGGCACACAGTACGTGCAGCTCCGTCGGGGAAAGAAGAAGCCGGCGTATGGAATAGGCTCTCATGGGTTCGGTACAGCCTTGAGTAACTGCTGATGACTCAGAAGAAAACGCAGCATTGTTTCTGCCGGGGTGTTTTCTTTCAATTCTGCGTAGGCTGTGGAGAGGATGGGAAGAGTTGCCTCTGAAACGCTGAGCTGCTCGCCCTCAATCATGTCTATCATCATGGCGGCGCGAAGCGGCATGCCGTGGGCTCGGCAGGTATCTGCGGCGGAGCGCAGAATCTCCGGTGTGAGGCGGCTCACATCACACTTCCGTATAGCGGTATCTGCCAGCAGGGTGTTACGGATGCCCGTAAGCTGCGCCGGTGCGTTTTCCGGCAGTTGTTCTACCTCATCCGGAGGGGTAAGTCCCATGAGCCGGATTTGCAGACGCAGGGAAGCCGCGCGTAATTCCGGCTCAAAGGCGGTAGAGCAGCGCTTGAGATCTGCCATGGCGCGGTGCCCGTCCTGAGAGATAAGCATTTCAAGCAATAAGACCATGGGAGCTGCCGCGTAGCAGTCAATCATGTCTTCCTTGCTGGTGGGCAGCAGCGTGTGGAGCTTGTGAAGCGCCATCCGTATTTTTGCCGGAGCAACCGGCCAGTTCAGTCGGTGCAGCTCTCTGAGCAACTCATGCGGAATCTCCTCCAGGAAGTGCTCACCGTGTTCCCAGAGGTTCAGCCCGTTGATGTAGTCGCAGGTTGCTTCGGGGCGCGTTACCCGCATGAAATTCAGACAGTCTCCCATTCCACCCTGCGGAACGTCACGGAGAGATTCGCGGCTCATGTAATGCCGGAAAAGGGCATCTGCCCGTTCATAGGCCGGCTCGCAGTAGCGGCGCAGCATGTAATCACGACTGCCGGGCGTGTCTGCGTATTGAATCTGTGCGGTGCGCAATCTCATGTAGCGCCGTAAATCCATTTCATCATGCGGCAGCCTCAGCGTGAGTTCTCTGGGAAGTCTGCACTCTGCGGCAAGTTTATCCCGGAGAGCCGGCATGCCGTTGATGTAGAACATGGCATTGCAGCCCTGCTTGTTTTCCTGGAGCGGGTCTGCTCCGGATTCAATCATCAGGGTTATGAGCGGGATGAGCCGTGTGCGTTGCGCCTCCGGCATGCTGATGCACATGCGGCAGAAGCGAATCAGCAGGGTGTCGCCGTTTGCGTCTGCTTCCCGGGGTAACATGGTGCTGATGACGCTGATGGGGGCTTTTACAGGCTCCGCCGCTCCGTGTGCGCAGCATACGGATGCCAGAGTCAGTAAAGCCGTGGCAAGATGTCTCATGTGATTGCCTCCACTCTAATGAAAATCCCTCCCGGTGTCAATCTGTATTTTCCGTTTTTTGCTCAGGAGCGGCTAAAAATTGCCCTGCGTGCAGCAGAATGTACCGAGCGGTCGCACATTCCAGCTCGAACTTCCAGATATGGCTGTCTGCGGTGATTTCATCCAGTTTATCCGGTTGATTGAGAGCCTGAGAGATGGCCTGATAGGCGGCTGCAGCGCGGGGGGCACCTATTTCTCCCATGGCGGAGATGAGTTCCAGCTGCATTTTCGGGGCCATATTACCCAGCCAGAGGTCTTCCTGAGAGGTGAGAAGAAGTGCCTTTTTGCGTTCCGGGGTATCTGCCGCCAGCCCGTGAGCCGCCAGCCAATCCCGGACGGCGTAGCATTTGGCCGCAGGCAGACCTTTACGGAGCAATTCTGCCTGGAGAGCTCCGGCTTGGAGACAGGGGGAGGCATGCTGCGCATAGCGGGAGATGACCGCCTCTGCATCCGTGCTGCGCCCGAGCAGTTCCAGCATGGCGGCGGCGGCGTCATACTGCTGCTGTTGTTCCATGGTTTCTGCTGCGCGGCAGATGAACTCCGCCGGCAGTATCAGTCGCGGATTTTCCGTGAGAGCCTGGAGTGCTGCGAGCGCATGCGGGTGCCGGTCTTTCCAGACAAGGGCATCCGTCCAAAGGGGCATTTCCGTAACCAGTTGAGCCGTTTTGGCGGCATCTGCCGCAGCCAGTAGCTCGATTCCGGCCGCCAGCGCGTCTGCGTACAGCGGGTGGTTGTGCAATCCGGCGTCCGGTTTCAGGATGCGCGCAATGGCATCAAAATTCCCGGCAATCTCCGGGGATACATCTTTCCGGATAGAGCCATGGTGGTGGTGCGTGCAGCCCTGAGCACAGTTTGCTGCATGGTCTGTACTTGATTCTGCGAGCTCTCGGAGGTGCGCTCTGCATATTTCCCGGGGTAAATTGGAGGAGTCATTCCAGTTCACCTCCGGCTGCCGGATGTCATGCCCCCGTTTCTTCAGCTCCCGAAGAAACTCCGGCTTGGTGAGGAAGAAGTCGTAGGGGGTAAATCCGGGGTACTCCGGGTCACGAAGAACTTGGTGGTGCGGGTCTGCCCCCCGGCTGAGCAGCAGCTCCGCAAGCGGCAGCAGCTGCATGCAGTCTCCCTGTTGGAACTCTGAGCTTGTGGCAAGTGCAAAAAGCGGGGTCGTGCCGTTGGAATCCTCAGTGTCTGCGCAGATTCCCTTTTCCAGCAGAAGCTTGGCGCACTCCGTGTAGGCGCTGTCGCCGTTGCAGCCGGCGGCAATGATATGAAGCAAAAGCCTGTCCCCTTCCGTCAACTTGCCGCTTCGCAGGTCGAAGAGGGCTCGCAGCGCGTTGACCCAGCCGTGTTCTGCTGCTGCTCTGCCACAGGAAATCGGGATTCCTTCAAAGTCTGCATCCTCAAGCTTATCTGCGTGTTTCAGCATTTCCATATAGACCTGCTCATTTTCACAAATCAGCCCCTCACGGCTCATATCCGGTTTGGCTCCGGCTTTTATCAGATGCCGGACAAGTGTGAGCATTTCCTCTGCCGTGCAGACGGGCGGTGTGGTGACTGCCATCTGCAGCGGGGTGATTCCGCCGTCAGAGAACGCGGTGCCGAATCCTTCGCTCCGCAGGATTGCGGTGGGGTTTGCTCCATCCAGCAGGAGGCATCTGGCCAGTTCTGCGTGTTTGTAGATGCAGGCAAGGTGCAGCATGGTGAGCCCGGCTGTTTCCGTGGCAAAACGTGCATCTGCCGTTTTGGTGAAATGCTGCAGGAGCACGTCTATTTCCTCCGCCTCTTCCTGACTCATTTCACCGGCTTGCTGATCGTTCATCATTTCCTCCTGAAGCCGGGAAAACTCTTCACCGGCTTGCTCTGTGGCGCTTCCCAGTTCGTTGCGTTCGCAGGAGCAGGGCAGCAGGAGCGAAAAAAGCAGCAATATCGAGCTTCTGATACTAATCTTCACGCACCTATTGTATCACAATTGACCGTGGCGGCAAGTTCTTTTCCCGCTTATCCGGGAGGGGCGGGCATGAGCTGCGACCGCATTCTCTGCTCTTGCATGATGCCAAAACTTGTGCTAGAGCTGTAGTGCTATGCAGGAAATACCCTATGTTCTGGGATTCACCGCCGGTGAACTTTCGCCTTGGCTGGACTCCCGATTCGATTTACAGGCCTACCTCCGAGGTGCGGCAAAGTTGCGTAATTTTATCACTCTTCCGTACGGGGGGATTCGCCGTCGGCACGGAACGGAGTATATTGGCTCGTGCGGTTCCACCGGCAGCAGCGCGGTCCGGCTGTTTCCTTTCCGGTATTCAGAGACGGATGTCCTGATGCTGGAGTTCTTTCCGGGCGGAATGCGCGTGTATAAGGATGGAAAACTATTGAATTACAATGGTGAGCCCTATGTGTTGCAGACTCCTTGGATTGCTCCGTCCAAGATTCAGACGCTTCGCTTTACCCAGATTAATGATGTGGTCTATGTGACCTGTGCCACGCATCCGCCGATGATGCTGCTACGGCGCACGGATACCTACTGGTTCTGCAGAGAGATGGTGGCGGAGCCTTTTCCCAGAGAAACGTATGTCCTTCAGCAGGATGTCCTTCATGTAACCCCGGAAGAGGATGGCACCCATGCACTTTTGACTTTGGATGAGGGTAGTGAGCGCACATTTCTTTCTTCCATGCCCGGGTATGAGTATGTGCTGGCGGATGCGGAGGTGCCCACAGTGACTTTGTTTCAGGGGGAGGCTTTTGATAGACAGAATCTTGCCAATTTTGCGGAATTCTACAAATACACCGTTCCTGTGGGCACCTGTGGCTATGTGAAAAATGCCACCGCCAACATGTACCGCTACTACACTTGCATCCGTGAGTTCAATGCCACGCTTTTCAACGGTAGCAAAAATCCGGATGACTATCCCACTTACTTCATTCCGGGGTTCATGTGGCTCAACAGTGCAGGGGAGCCGTATGAAGTCTGCGCAGATTGGGAAATCCGCACGCAGGGAGAGTGGGATGCAGAGTGGGAGCTGTGGCGCAGTTATGATACGCCGGAAAGAGGTCGTAATTTCGCGGATTGGAACTGGACCCGCATCAAAACTTTTTCGCAGAATGATTTTTCCGAACGTCAGAACTGGGCGCTCAGCGGCTCTGAGCTGCGTCCCTGCCGTATGGTGCTTGTATGCAAGGGGTCTCGCTCGCTGCCGATTGAGCCCATGCTCTCGTTCCGCACCTTCGGCGGAACAAGAGAATACAAAATGCGTATCGTGAGCGTCACTCATGCGCGCAAGGCCCGCGCAGAACTGCTCAGTCGCTATTTGGGCGGCAATAAGAGCTTCTCCTCCCGGAGCTGGAGTTTCGGGGCTATGGGGGCGCTGTGTTATTTCCCTCGTTTTTCTTCATTTTACCAAGGCCGTCTCTGGTTGGGGGGAATCCCGGGATTGCCCACGACTCTTCTGGCCAGTGCCACGGATGATTTTTCCAACTTCGGGGTGGGGTCGAATGATTCTGATGCCCTGCATCTGACCCTGGCAACGGATAACCAGAGCCGCATTTGCTGGATGTGTCCCTCCCGAGAGCTGTTGTTGGGAACATCTGAGGGGGAATGGGTGCTTTCCGCCACCTCCGGCAGTGCGCTCACCGCGCTTTCCGCCGGGTTTCATCGACAGTCTGCCGTAGGAAGCGCGGATTTGCCGCCGCTGGCTCTCGATAATATGGTTTTGTTCATTCAGCGCGGCGGAAAAAGGCTCCGTGAAATCTCATACAAGCTGGAGTCGGATGGTTTTACCGCCACGGATTCCAGTCTGCTGGCAGAGCATTTACTGCGGCCCGGGGTGAGGGAATGGTGTGTCCGCCGCGGGGCGGATTCGTATGTCTGGGTACTGCTGCAGGATGGAAGTGTGGCGGTGTTGACGCTGAATCAGGAACAGAGAATCTCTGCCTGGCAGCGGATGGATTTCGGTAATCGCAAAGTACTGCAGTTGGCCGCTCTTCCGGGAAAAGACGGAGTGGAGGATGAACTCTGGCTCGTGCTGCAAAACACGGTAAATGGTTCGCTCTTTCTGGAGCGTATCACGTCATCCTCTGCTTTTCTGGATGGCTATTGCAAGGGGTGTGTCGGTTCTGGAGGGAAGCTCAGCGGGCTGTTGCATCTGGCCGGTAGAAGGGTTTGCTATGCTCCGGAGGGGAAAATGGCGGAGTCTGTCCGCTATGGGACGGTGGATGCCTCCGGTGTGCTGGTAATTGCCGGTGCGGAAAGCGGTGCGGTGTATGAGGTGGGAATGCCCTTTGAATCTGAGGTGCAGACGCTGCCGCTGGAAAGCCAGACCAGCTTTAATTCCGTCCGGCAGATGAGTCGTGTGCGGCTGCGTTTGCTGGAGAGTGAACCGAATTTCCGCTACAAGAGCACATGTGCTTCTGAATGGGAGCAATATGCACCTGAGCGTGAGCGCATTTCCTTTCCGTTTACCGGCTCTGTCCGTCTCACGCAGATGCCGGGCGCAGATGTGGGGCAGGGATTCATGCTGTGCTATTCCGGCGTGCGTGATTTCTGCCTGCTTTCCATGACCATTGAAATGGATTTTCACGGAAAATAAAATCTCATGAAGGAAGAACGCTGCGGAGTGCCAGCTCAAAGGCGCGAATGGTGCTGGAGGGGTTGGCCATGCCTTTGCCGGCTATTCCGAAGGCCGTGCCGTGATCCGGGCTGACTCTAAGGCGGGGAAGCCCGATAGTGGCATTCACGGAATTGTCAAAGTCAATTAGCTTGAGCGGTATGAGAGCTTGGTCATGATAGGGAGCCACTACGCCGTCATACAGGCCGTTTGCCGCATCTCTGTAAACGCAGTCAGGTACGCAGGGCCCGTGGAAAACGCCGGGCTCCAGATTCTCCAACTCTGCCAGCGCAGGGGTAATGAGAGAGGATTCCTCATCACCGAACGCACCGGATTCTCCGTTGTGGGGATTTAAGCCGGCTAGGGCGATGCGGGGATGGGGTGTGCCTGTTTTGCGAAGAAAGTCACTCAACAGTCGGCCCACCCGCACCAGCTCCTCCGTTTTCAGAAGCTGCGGCACATCCCGCAGTGCTACGTGTGTTGTGGCCAGGGCCACCGTCAGTCGTTTACCGGTCAGGCACATGGCAAAGTTCCGGATTCCCAGACGGTCGGCGAAAAACTCCGTCTGGCCGGGAAAGGTGAAGCCAACGCGGTGCAAGCCTTCTTTGCAGACAGGCCCTGTGACCACGGCATCAATGGTGCCTTCTTTCAGGGCTTCTGCCGCCAGCTCCAGCTGCTCCAGCGCCGCTTTGGCCGTGTCGTCCGTCGGGTGTCCGGGAATGACGGGCGGCAGTTCTTTCTTCCCCATGAGCCGGTACTCAGCCCCGGCAGGGAGTTGTTTTAAGGCTGCGGCTATCACTTCCGGACCGATTCCCGCCCGGTCTCCCAGCGTGTAGCCAATGACAGGCTGTTGCAACAGGCTCATGACTGAGATGTTGGGGTGGGGACGGTGGCTTTCTTTGCCGGCGGCGGAATCTGCGGACGGTAGGAGCGTTCTGTATTGATGTATTGCTCGTTGGTGTCCCGTTGTTCAAATTGGAGCTCGCCGTTCACGGAAATATGATAGACAGCCGTGATAATCAACGCCAGCAGCACCGGCACCAATAACAAACTGCCCAGACATGTTTTCATGCGCTCATTCTACCGTTCCTTGAGCGTGAAATCAAGCTCCAATGAGCAAAAATCTGCCTGCGGACGCAGATTGAACGTGACAAAACGTGTCTTGGTGCGTATATATATGGACATGCACTATACTCCGTATACTCTGTATCCCATTGGTGCCATGAGTGCCCGTGCCGCGGCTCAGCCGCGTGAGGGTGTTCTGCTGCGTGGCGATAACGGTGGCTATGCCTGTCTGCAGCCCTGGACCGAGCTGGGGGATTCACCCCTTGAATATGAGTTGGATGCTCTCCGGGATGGTAATCCCCTGCGTCTGGGGCAGCGTGCCCTCAAGTGTATAGAGGTGGATGGTGCTGCGCGTGCCGCCGGTGTAAATCTTTTTGATGGGCTCAGCGTTCCCCGGAGCCATGCAACTCTTACCGTGAGCACCACTCCCTCTCAGGTGTATAATTTGCACCAGCGTGGATTCCGTGTCGGTAAGCTCAAGGTTATCCCCAAACTGGCATCCACCGTTGAGCGTCTGGTGAATCTGGCCTCTATGGTGCCTGAGTGGAAATGGCGTGTGGATTTCAACTGCACCCTTTCCCCGGATGATGCTCTGCGTTTCTGGGATATGCTGCCGGGTGCCATGCGTGAGCGTATCGATTTCATTGAGGACCCCTGCTACTACGATGTGGAGGTATGGCAGAAGCTTCAGGATGCCGGTATTCCTCTGGGTTATGATATGCCGGTGCAGAATGAGAGTATCATTCCCAAGCGCACCTCTAAGCCGATGATGCGTATTGTGAAGCCCGCCCGTCACCACAGCACCACGGGTCTGCCGGTCTTCACCTCGTATATGGATCATCCTCTCGGTCAGTGCTGGGCTGCCTACAACGCAGCTGTATTCTACTGCGATAAGCCTGCGGATGAAGTGCCGCTCTGCGGTCTGGTGTCTCACCATGTATACCGTCCCAATCCCTTCTCTGAGGAACTGGGGATGAATGTGACGCCTGAGTTCAATGCTCCCTCCGGCACCGGTCTTGGCTTTGATAAGCTGCTGGCCTCCTTGCCCTGGAAGACTCTCTGAGTCTTTTCGCAGCTGCAATTTTTGCGGAGCTTCACCTGCCGGTGAAGCTCCGCTTTTTTGGGTGCTAAAAAAAATCCCGCTGTCGGTGTAACAGCGGGATGAAATGTTCTGTTCCGAGTGTGGATTACAGCTTGGGCTTTTTGGGCACCGGTTTGCCGTTCTTGGCTTTGTAGGTGGTGTTCGGCAGCCAGGTCTGGTTGCGGCCAAGGAAGGCAATCTTGCCGCGCACAATCAGATTCTTGCCGTCGCGCCAGATTTCGCAGCCGTATACTTTACCCTTGACCGGGTCAAGTACTTCACCGCCGGAGTAGCTATCACCGTCTTTCTCCAGATCCCAGATAATATCCAGCCCCAGAATCTTCGGGCTTCCGGGAATCTTTGCCGTGGCGTTCTTATCCTTCAGAAGCTCTACTACTCGGCCGTAGTATTTGCCCTGGTACTCGTATATCTGTACCACGCTCTTGGCTTCTTTGGTTTCATCGTCAATGGTGGTCCAGAAACCGACCACTCCGGCTACTGCCTGCGCGGCCATGCTGCACAGGGCTACAATGCTTGTCAACAGAAGTTTCTTCATCGTGTGTGTTCCGTTTGGTTGTTTCGTTGTCTCAATGGTAGAGCCAACTCGAGATTATTCTATAGTATACTCTAGAAATGTCAAGCGTTTTTCCCGGAAGAAAACAGAATCCACGCTTTTGGGTACTGACGGAACGGGATGCGTATCAGCCTCTGAATTTTGCTTTCTGGTGCTGCCAGATGGCAAAAATGGCACAGAGAACATTCGGCAGCCAAAGGACAATGTAGGGGGTAATGCCTCCGGACTTGCGGGAAAGTTCACAGAACACGAGTGCCATGAAATACACCGCAGCAACCAGAATACCAATGGCAAAGCCGGTGGAAGTGTCGCGGCGGCGAGCAGTAATGGCCAGCGGTACACCGATAAGGGAGAATACGATGCAGGCGCATGCAAAGGAAAGACGCTGTACGCCCTCTGTTTTGAAGGCGCGGATGTTTTTCGTGTTCATCTGGCCCATGAAGTCATTTGCATCCTTGCGGGTGGCACTCCAAAGCCGCTCAGCACAGGGGAATTTAGGGGTCTTTTCAGCAGATAATTCACAGCGGCTGAAAGTCTTTAGGTCCACATCCTGAAGGATGGCCAGCTGGTTAAGCACATCGCTGATTTCCGTGTTGGTGAAACGATTGGGCTTAAATTTTCTGGTGGTGCGGATGGGGATATGCACCTGCAGGGGCATGGTGCTGATGATGGGCATATTGGTCACCAATCCCTTCTTTTCATCTTTGGATGAGTGCTCAATGGTGGCGTTTTTAAGCGTGAGCTGCAGGATACGGGTTTTGATGTCGAAAGAACCGATTTGGGCAGACTCTGCGTGAATGGCATCAAACTTGGGAGCCCCGGAAGGATTGCTTTCCTCATCAGTTGGGTAAATATGGACACCGAGCAAATCATCCCCGCTGCGTTGTTCAATATAGAGCTGCACCTTATCCAGTTTGGTTGAGTCCTGACTGGAGCTGAGCAGGTTGCGGGGGTTGTCCATGGCTGCTTTGACCACCAGTTCAGTCATGGCCTGCTTGCCTTTCGGTGCAACCTCGATATTGATGTAATAGCAGACAAAGGAGAGCACAATGCCCATGCCGATGGCCGGCGCACTCAGACGCCAGAGGCTGAGACCCGCCATGCGCATGGAAGTGAGCTCATTGTCTGCAGCCAGTCTGCCGTATACCAGCAGCACGGCGGTAAGGAACCCCCAGGGTACGGAGAACGTGAGAGAGAAGGGAATAACCTGCAGAATGAAATCAATGACGATGGTGGGCGGAGCGCCGCTTTCTACCAGAAGCGAGTGGAGTTCCTTGAAAAGCTGTCCGAGCAGCAGAAGCATGGTAAGGGACAGCACGCCCAGGAACGTGATGGTTATCAGTTGGCGGAGAATGTAGCGATCCAGCGTTTTCATGAACGTCATAGGTATTCTATCATATCTGTACGCTTTTGCAAACATGAAATCACGGAAAACCGTAATTTCCGGGCAAAGAATGAGTGCAATCCGGCAAAAAGAGTGAAAGCTGCTCAGGTTTCCGCTTGCAATAAGGGCCGCTCAATAGTAACATAGGCACATGTTTTTTGAAGAAGTAATCAGACCGGCATTTGAGATTATTGTTCTCTGGGTGCTGTTTTACCAGTTGTACCGGGCCATCAAGGACTCCCGTGCCGCTGCTATTCTTGCCGGCCTGATAGCGATTGTGATTTTGGGTTATATTTTGCTGGAGCTGACCCACGCCGTCGTGCTGCAGCAGCTTGCAGGTCTGTTGATTGGCCCCGGTACGCTGCTTGTTGTGCTTTTCCAGCCGGAGGTTCGTTCCGCGCTTGCCAAGTTCGGTTCCAACAAGCTGATTCGCCGTTTGATTAACCGCCGTGATTCCAATCTGGATTTTGTAGAGACAGTGTGTGATTCCATCTCTTATCTGGTCAGTAAGCGTTATGGCGCCTTGATTGCTATTTGCCGGAACAATAATCTGCAGGAGTATACCGTATCCGGCACGGAGCTGGATGCCTGCTATACCCGAGAGCTGATAGGTACCATTTTCATGCCGAAGACGCTGCTGCATGATGGTGCTGTCATTGTGAATGCAGAACGAATTGTGTGTGCCGCAGCCATTCTTCCCGTATCCAACCGCGAGCTCAAGGACAGAAGCATGGGGCTCCGTCACCGTGCCGGTATTGGTCTGGCAGAAGCTTCAGATGCCGTGGTCATCATCGTTTCCGAGGAAACCGGTTCCGTTTCGCTGGCTGTGGGTAGTGTGGTGCAGAGAGATCTCAGTCTCCCCCTTCTTTCCGAACGTTTAACTCAACTCCTTTACGCTCATGTCACTCAAGACTCAAATAAAGAAATTGCTCATTGATAATTGGAAGCCCAAGCTCATTTGCCTGGTATGCGCCGTTGTGGTATGGTTGACGGTGGACCATCTGCAGGTGCGCGGCGGCAATCCGGAATGGAGTATTGATGATATCCGCGTCTCTATTCCCGAATAAGAAAATCTCTCCCCTACGGACGATGAGTAGTTATTTTTTTGCCGGAACGGATACGAAGGTCGGAAAAACGCATGTGGTGTGCGCTCTGCTGCGCGATTTGCGGCGGCGTGGGTATGCTGCAGCCGGATTTAAGCCCGTTGCCTGCGGAGACCGGGCAGAAGCACGCGCCATGCGTGAGGCCATGGGCTCCTCCGATGGGTTGGAAATCATCAATCCTCTGTATTTCCGCGCCTGTGCGGATCCCTGCATGTCTGCGGAGCTGGAGCGGCGGAGTATTTCTGCAGACGAGGTGGTGGCTGCCTACCGGAAGGCCGCTGCTGAGTATGAGCATGTTCTTGTGGAAGGCTGCGGCGGCTGGCTTACCCCGATTGCACCCGGAGTGACTATGGCAGACGTGGCGGCAAAGCTACAACTGCCCGTGGTGCTTGTGGTGGGCAATCGCCCGGGGGCGGTGAATCACACGCTGCTGACCTTGCAGGATATGCAGAGCAGGGGATTAACCTGCTGCGGTATCATTCTGAACCATTTGACGGATGATTGGGATTCTGCCACGCTGACCAACCGCCGCCTGATTGAGGAGTTCACCGGTTTACCCATATTGGAGGAGCTTATTCACGGTCAGGATGAGCTGGATTCTTCCATCCTGAAGTGGTGAATCCCGGGCTCTCGCCTGAGTGCTCACCGTTAGTCTATACCTCTCATTTTCCGTCTTGCCAAATCCGGAAAAATGGGTATAATACCCGGGCAAGTATGAGGAAGCTGATGTACATGGCCGGAATCGCCGCGATGGCGCTGGGAGGACATTCCCCGGCGAGCGAGGGCGCGCTGCTGGTGGTGGACGGTGCAGCAACGGCTACGCCCGCAGATACTGAGCGAGTGGGGCAGGAGTTCCTCAAAACAACCTCAGACATGTGGTTCCTGCTGTCGGGTATCAATGATAAGGAGACAGCAGATCAGGCGGCCCCGCGTTTCCTGGAACTGGTGCAGCGCGTGTCGGAGCTGGATGAACTGCTCAGCCGCCTGCCGATTGTGCCTTCCGTTGAAGCAGAGGAGAATGCGAATCCAGACAAGGTGCATGTTGTCGGTATGTTGGATGGTGTACACCTCCGTATTCTGGAGTCCTTTGAGGAAATCAATACAGAGTTCCTGGGCTTGTGTCGTGTGCGTTGCTACGGTTCAGAGCGTCTGCGTGTCGCCTTTCAGAAAGCGCTTTCCTCCGGGATGTTCAGTGAGGAGACTGCGGAGCTGCTGGAGACTCCGCCTCTTCCTCTGGATGAAGATGAGTCCCGCACTGAGTTGGTGCGCCTGAAACGGCTTCAGGAACCGGATTTGGCATTGCTGAAGACCCTGGAGCTGGTGAAAGACGTTGAATCTGCCCGTGATGCCGCTCTCCGTCTGGAAACCCTGACTGCCCGTCTGCAGTCATTGATGCCGGACAGCTGTGTCGCCAACCGTTCTTTTGCAGATGCTAATGCGGAAGATGTCCGCAAGGTGACGGAGCCTCTGGAGCCGATACTCTGGGGTATACGGAGCGAGATTGTGCGCATAGCCGGTTTGCCCGGTTATGATACGGCTCCTTTTGATGCGTTTTCCGATGCTCTGGATACCATGTTTGTGTGCCTGGGAGAGACGCATCATTTCTGTTTTGAAGTAGTGTTTGATGCTTCATTCCGCTCGGATTTGGATGAAGCGGTGCGCGAAAATGTAAATTCTTCACAATAAATTATTTCTATATCAAATTATATCATGCCTGTTTCTGATTATCTTGTTACCATTGGCCTGGAGGTTCATTGCCAGATTAAGACTGAGACGAAAATGTTTTGCTCCTGCAAGGCCGGTTTCGGCTATGAGCCCAATACCAATGTGTGCCCCACCTGTTTGGGCATGCCGGGGGCTCTGCCTGTGCTGAATCAGTTTGCCATTGAACGTACGGTGCTTACGGGTATGATGCTGGGCTGCAGCACGCCGCCTGTTTCCAAGTGGGACAGAAAGAACTATTTCTATGCAGACATGCCCAAGAACTACCAGACAAGCCAGCTGGATTTGCCGTTGTGTATTGGTGGTGAAGTTCCTCTGTACACCTGGGCGTATCCTGCCAATTCCCGTGAGGCTGCCGGTGCGCAGGGTGCCGTGGTTCGCAAGGTGAAGCTGGATCATATTCATTTGGAAGAAGACGCTGCCAAGCTCACACACTACGGCAGCTATTCTCTGGTGGACTACAACCGAGGCGGTACGCCGCTCATGGAGATTGTCTCCGCCCCGGACCTTACCAGCCCGGATGAAACGTATGCATACCTCAAGAGTCTGCAGCAGATTCTGATTTGCGGCGGTATTTCTGATGCCGACATGGAAAAAGGACAGATGCGCTGTGATGTGAATGTTTCCCTTCGTCCCAAGGGGCAGAAGGAACTCGGTGCCAAGATAGAGATGAAAAATATCAACTCCATGTCCGCCGCCCGCAGAGCTCTTATTTATGAGATTGCACGTCAGGCAGATGAGCTGGACCGCGGCATTGCCCAGGTGCAATCCACCCGCCGCTGGGATGATGACCTGGGGGAGAGCATTGTGATGCGCACCAAGGAGAACGCGCACGATTACCGTTATCATACCTGCCCGGATCTCATCCCGGTGAAAACGGCAGCCATTGTGGAAAAGGTACAGCAGGATATGCCGGAACTGCCGGACGCTCTACACGCTCGGCTCGTGGCAGAATACGGTCTGCCCGTGGCAGATGCCAATACTCTGGTGGGAGATGTGGCTCTGAGCCGCTATTTCGAGGAGGCTGCCGCTGCTTCTTCCGCTCCGCGCAAGGTTGCCAACTGGATTATTAACAACTTGTCCGCAGCTCTCTCTGCCCGTGAAATCAGCATCTGCGAATGCCCGCTTACGCCCGGTGCTCTGGCTGCTCTTGTGGGTATTATTGAGGAGGGTATTGTCTCCACCAACCAGGCGAAGGAAGTGCAGGACGTGTTGTGGGAAAACCCCGGCATGGATGCCGCTGCGGCAGCTGCTTCTCTCGGTTATAAGAAGACGGATACCGGTGCGCTGGATGCTCTGGTGGAGCAGGTTATTGCTGAAAATCAGGATGTGGTGGAACGCATCCGCGGCGGCAACCTCAAGCTGCTTAATGCGCTCACCGGTCAGGTGATGAAAGCCAGTAATCCCAAGCCCAATCCGAAGGTGGTGACCGGTATTATTACGGCTAAATTGGGCTTATAATCGCACGCTCAGCCCGCTCAGGGAGCCGGGGCGCCATGTCTGTGTCCCATGTATTTACTCTTCGACTGCAATAACTTTTTTGCCAGTTGCGAGCAGGTGTTTCGTCCGGACTGGAGGAAACGCCCGCTTGTGGTTCTTTCCAACAACGATGGCTGTGTTATTTCCCGCAGTGCGGAAGCTAAGGCTCTGGGTATTGCAATGTGTGAGCCGTATTTCAAGTGCCGTCAGCGTTTGGAAGCTGCCGGGGGCATTGTCTGCTCTGCAAACTTTGCCCTTTACAGTGATTTGTCTGACCGGATGATACGCATTTTGGAGGAGTCTCTCCCGGAGGTGCAGCAGTACAGTATCGATGAGGCTTTTGCCATTGTCCAGCCGGGGCCGGACTGGGAACGGGAAGCTCGTCTCATCCGCAGAAAAATCCTCAGATGGGTGGGTATTACCGTCAGCGTAGGGCTGGCTCCTACCCGCACGCTTGCCAAGCTTGCCAATGAAGCTGCCAAAAAAAGTCCGGAGTTACGCGGAGTCCTTGCGCTGACAACTCCGGAGCTTATTCATCCAATGCTGGAACAGACTCCGGTGGATGAGGTCTGGGGGGTGGGCCGTAAGCTTAGAGAGCGTATGCGCGGAGCCGGTATCCGAACGGCGGCGCAGCTGGCAGCAGCACCGGCCGGACGCCTGCGAAAGTTGTTTGGCGTGCACGGAGAACGCCTTGCCCTGGAATTACAGGGGATATCCTGTCTGGATGATGCGGAAGTGCCGCAGCGTATGCAGGTCATGGTATCTCGTACGTTGTCGGAGGCTATTGATGATTTTGCCGTGCTGAGGGATGCTCTCTGCCGTTTTGTGGAAAAGGCCGGGCGGATTCTGCGCAGTGAGGGATTGATGGCCGCAGCGGTGCATGTTGTCCTCCGCACCTCCCGCTATGAGGATGCGGACCGACTTTTTGCAGAGAGCTCCGGCTGTGCCTTGCCTTGCCACACGGATGATTCCCGTGTGTTTACGGCAGCTGCCTGTGCTCTGCTGGAGCGTATTTACCGCCCGGGGTATCGGTACCGTAAAGTAGGTGTTCTATTGGCAGACCTAGTGTCGGCGGCAGATGTTCAGCCCACCTTTGAGCACCCGAATCTTGCCCCCAATCCGCTGATGGAGGTGTTGGATAAACTTCAGAAATCCGGCTACAATATCCATTTTGCCAACACATCCGCTGTGCCGTTGGCACAACGGGCTCATGTTTCTCCTGCTTTTACCACAAACTGGGCGGATTTGCCCGAGGCTCACTAAGGAAAACGCTTGAAGTGCCTGTTGTGTGGGTGTAGACTTGGGGTATGAAAATTCATGTGTTGGCAGAAAACAAGTCCATACGTCCGGATGTGGCGGCGGAGCATGGCTTGAGTCTCTTTCTGGAACGCCCTGCCGGCAATATACTCTTTGATATGGGGGCTTCTCCCTCTTTTGCCGATAATGCGGTAAAGATGGGGGTTGATTTGACCTCCGTTGAGCTTGCGGTGATATCACATGGTCACTATGACCATGGTGGTGGTTTGCGCCGCTTTTTGGAAATCAACCACCACGCGCCTGTTTGGGTGAGCCCCCATGCTTTTGAGCGGCATTTTAACGGTGTCGGCAAAGAAATAGGCTTGGATAAGTCTTTGGAAAACCATCCGCGGGTCCGAGTGGTTCCCTCATCCGTTTTTTCGCTCGGACCGGGGCTGCAGTTGGTGGGGGCTACGGAGATTCCCCCGCGTTATCCTGTCAATAACGGGGGAATGACTGCGATGGTGGGAGAACAGCGCTTCCCGGAAGATTTCCGGCATGAGCAATACCTGCTGCTGGAGGAAGACGGGAAACGAATTCTCATCACCGGCTGCTCTCACGGCGGTATTCTTAACATAGCGGCTCATTTCCGTCCGAATATACTGGTGGGCGGTTTCCACCTGATGCATTGCAATCCGGTGACGGATGCTCCGGCATTGGAAAATCTGGCTGCGGAGTTGATGCAATATGCAGATTGTTACCGGACCGGTCATTGTACCGGAGATGCCGCCGGTCAGGTGTTGAAAGAGCGGATGGGACAGCGTCTCCTTTGCTTTTCCGCCGGTCAGGTGATGGAGTGTTGATTACTTTTTGTTCGGCTCGTCTTCCTGAGCACGAATGAATGCTACCTCCTTGCGCAGTACTGCGCCCACCCGGTGCTTGGCAAGATACACCTGGGCAATGCTGACCCCCAGCTTGCTGCGCACTTCTCCGGCGCCCATGCCTCTCAGCACGTTGTAGTCAAATATCTGGAACTGCAGCGGAGATACTTTCATCTTGACGCGCTCGATGGCCGCTTTCATGATGTTGTTCTGCCATTCTTTGTCCCACATTTTGGTAAACTCGTCACCGGAGGTGTCGGGTATGTCGGAAAGTACCTCGTTTTTGCCGCTTTCGCTGCTGATGATATCGGTGGCTGTGTCTTTCCTGCGCTGCCGGAACTGGTCGTTGATGCGCCAGCGTGTGATATTCCACAGCCACATCTTGAACGACCCCCGCTCCGGGTCATACATGCCTTTGACGCTCTGCTTGGCGATGGTCAGAACGGTCTCCTGCACAACATCCCATGCCTCGTCTTCCCTCAGCCCGGCTTTCATCGCCACTGAGTATATGAGCCTCCAGTATGTCCGGTAGAATTCATCCCAGCTGCGCTGGTCTTTCCAGTCTGCAAGCCGCATGATGAGGCTGCGACGAGTGCGGGCCGCGAACTTTTCAAGTTCGTCGTCCGTGGGGGTACTCGTTTCACCGGAATCGCGCTGCGCCATGCGGTGATTTTATCATAAAACAGATGAGCTGGCAAGGAACAAGTGCGTTTAGTCGCTTTCAAAATTTGCGGCATAAAAAAGCCCCCGGTTCCTTTGTGAGAACCGGGGGTGAAAAGGGGAGCCGGAAAGGAAATCAATCCTGACCGCTGCTCATGGCCTGCTGAATAAGAGACTCAATCTCTGCGGCTTTTTTCTTGAGGTTCATGAACTCCTTGAGTGCATCCGGAAGTTTGCGGAGTGCTGCAAACTGGCGGGCTGCTTCCTTGGCCGGGCAGGCGGGCGCACCCCAATATGCCTGACCGCCTTCAAGGCTGGACATGACACCGGTACGGGCTGCCAGCACGGCCTTGTCACCGATGTTGAGGTGACCGGCCAAACCTACCTGTGCCGCGATGGTGACGTAGTTGCCGATGTTGGAAGAACCGGCTGCGCCGCTCTGCGCGCAGATGACGGTGTGCTTGCCAATGGTGCAGTTGTGGCCAATCTGTACCAGATTGTCAATTTTGGAGCCTTCACCGATGACTGTGCGACCGAAGCGTGCGCGGTCTATGGTGGTGTTGGCGCCGATATCCACATTATCCTCCAGTACAACGATACCCACCTGGTCAATGGTGTCATAGCGGCCGGTCTCCGGATTCAGAAGGAAGCCGAAACCGTCTGCACCGATGACGGCACCGGGTTGGATGACCACGTTGTTGCCGATAATGCAGCGCTCGCGCACCACAACACGGGCGTAGAACTTGCAGTTCTCACCAATTTCCACTCCTTTGCCGATGACGCAGCCGGGGCCGATGTCTGTGCCGTTGCCAATGCTGGTGCCGGCTTCCACAACGGCATTCGGGCCAATGTGTACCTTTTCTGCATCAAAGGTGGCGGTAGGATCCACCACTGCTGTGGGATGAACACCCGGCGTGAACTCTGTCACGGCTTTCATGAAATGACCCACCAGTGCATTAAAGGCCAGAGAGGGATTCTCTACCTCGATGAAGGCGGGACCTTCCGGATACTGCGGCAGTGCAGGGGGGACCAGTACTGCGGAGGCTTTGGTAGCAAGGAAATCCTGGAAATACTTTTCGTTGCCCAGGAAAGAGATGTCACCGGAACAGGCCTCGGATAAAGTGTTGACTCCGGAGATGGAAATCTCCGGAGTCTCACCGATAAGCTTGCCCCCGGTGAGCTCAAGAACGTCATTCAGAGAGAGGTTCATAACGCTCAAATGGGGTAAAAGGGTTTACTGTGCTGCGGGAGCGGGAGCGGCTTCGCCGCTGCCGTACAGACGCTTCAGCTCGGCATCCGGGTCAAAGCCTTCCGGAGCTCCGGCGTTGAGCTTGGAAAGCACCTCAGGGGTGATGTCGAAGCTCTTCTTGAGGTGCGGGAACACGGGCGTGCCGATGCCGATTTCCTGACGGGGAGAAATGGCGCCGCCGTCCAGAACAATGTCCAGACCACGTTCCTCGGAGGTGGTCTTGATTGCAGCCATTACTTCTTCCATGAGAAGACGCATCTCGCGGTTGCGCAGTTCGCGGAAAGCCACGGAGCGGCGCTGCACGAAGTCCTTGAGCTCCTGGTCAGCGGCCTTGATTTCGTTCATCTTGGCATTGTGCTGGTCGCGAAGCTTGGCAACGGCGGCTTCAGAAAGGCTGGAATCATACTGATCGCGAATCTTCTTGTCTTCTTCCTGAAGCTTGCGGAGCTTGTCCTCACGAGTCTTGACGTCGGTCTTGATGTCTGCGAGCTGCTTCTGGAGGGTGTTCTCCGTGTCAAAACGCTTGTAGAACTTGGCATACAGCTCGGTCACGTTGACGGAGGCTACTTTCAGCTCAGCCTGTGCGGTGGAAACCAGGGCGCACAGCGTCAGAATGGCGGTGGAAATAATGGGGAACTTCATAATGAAATGACGATTAGATGCATCCTATTTTACTGGTTGATTAAGACAAGTCAAGTAGATGATGCGTCAGAATGTGAAAAAATGTGTCTGTCTTGTTGCGGTGATTTTATATGTTATTCTAACTCATTGCAAAAATGCGGATAATGAAGTATTTTTGCGGTTGAGATGAATACTGTGACATCCCTTCAGATACGCGAGGTGGAAGTGCTTTTCCGCCCTTTTTTTAATAGAAAATTGAATCTGCGCAATCGCATTGTCATGGCGCCGCTGCGAAGAAACTATGCTCCGGACGGAATACCCACGGCGGAAATGCTGCAATATTACCGCCGCCGTGCCGAACGTGAGGTGGGGTTGATTATTACGGAAGCTGCCGCTGTGGGTGACCCGGTGGCTGCAGAAGATAACTGCATGCCTCGTTTTTACGGGGGGGCACCGCTGCGTGCCTGGAAGCAAATTTGCCGTGCCGTGCATGCGACCCATTGCTGCATGGCTCCCTTGCTTTGTCATGTGGGAATGGCCAGGCCGCTTCACGGAGATATCCCCAACCCGGACCTGCTTCCCATTGGTCCTTCCGGAATCAATCCCCATACACTGGAGCTGACCGGAGAGGAGATGAGCCGCAATAGAATCCGTGAGGTGTTGCAGGCGTTTTCCTCTGCCGCTGCAGCGGCGGTGAAACTGGGGTTCGATGCTGTCGCCATTGAAGGTGCAGGTGGGTATCTTATTGAACAGTTCCTCCGTGCAGATACAAACCAACGCCGGGATATATATGGGGGAGATATAGCAGCCAGAGCCAGATTTGCCTGCGAGGCGGTGCATGCCGTCAGACGTGCAGTAGGTCGCAACTTCCCTATTCTTTTCCGCTATTCTCCGGTGTATGCCGGTTTCCAGGAAAAGCGGTTGGCGGAAACTCCGCATGAATTGGCAACACTGCTGGAATTGCTCAGTGATTCCGGTGTGGATATTTTTGATTGCGTTTCTCCGCACCATGCGCAACCGGCTTTTCCCGGCAGCTCGCTCACTCCGGCGGCCTGGACCCGTCTGCTGACCGGAAAGCCCGTCATCTCCGGCGGTGCCGTGGGGCTGAACATGCAGGGAGGAAGCTTGCCGCTGTCCTTTTCCGGCGTGTTGAGAATGGTTTCCGCCGGGGAGATTGACTTGGTGTCCGTGGGCAGAGCGTTGTTGGCGGACCCGGCTTGGGCAGAAAAACTACACCTAGCGAGGGAAAGTGAAATGATTCCATTTACTCCCCGCGTGATAGGCCGGTTATTGTAGCGGTTCAGTTGCCGTGGGGCAGGGCGGGTTCAAGTTTGCCTTCACTGTCTTTGAGGAAGGGGAAATTGACGATGCCGGCGAGGGTGATGAAGGGGAATACCTCATCCGGGTTCTTACCCTCGCTGGCAGCCTGCATGGCCTTGTCCGTGCCGTTGATAAAGAAGTCCACCAGATTGATGCCTCGCTTGAGGTCTTCCATGCGCTCCATCAGCTGTTTTCTGGCTTCCTTCATCATTTCCATGCGCTTGGGAAGAGATGTAACCCCCTGAACGGTTTCATCAAAGAAAGATTTAATCTGTGGCAAAGTCAAGCCTGCCTGCTTCAGACAAAGAACGCCGAGGATGCAGCCCAGACTTGCTTCGCCATAAACACGGCGTCCGGATCCGGTTCTTTCCACATGGCGCAGAAGGCCCTCCTTCTCATAAAAGCGGAGCGTGTGGATGGAAAGACCAGTTTTACGGGCTAGAGCAGATATACTGTACTTCATGTCGATGGAGTGAGGAACTGCAGAATGCTGCTGCAGCTCAGTCTATCTCTTTTGCTTGCTGTTTGTCAAGCAAAATGGGCTCCTAAATAAGAAATATTCAAAGAATAGGCGAAAGAAGGCGGCAAAAACCTGCCGCGATGCGTGTGTAGAGCGGGGTATGATACCACTGCCGGAAGCCGATGGGGGTGGATTGCTCCATATCTTCCTTCAAAATTTTTTCCACGCGGCGGCACATGTCTCGGTCTTCCATCAGCAGAGTCAGCTCAAAGTTCAGCCGCGCAGAGCGTTCATCCAGGTTAGCTGTCCCGATACTGCAGATGCTATCATCCGCAAGCACCATTTTTTCATGCAGAAATCCCGGAGTATAGGCCAGAAGTTGCACCCCGGATTCTTCCAGCTCCGGCAAGTAGGTGAGCAGGGCAAGGTTGGCGGCGGCATTATCTCCTTTCATGGGGACGAGGATGCGTACATCTGTCCCTCTCCGTGCTGCTGCAAGCAGCGCGGCGTATAAGGCGGCGTCCGGTACAAAATAGGGGCTGGCCAGCCAGAGCCGTTTTCCCGCTTTTGACGCCATTTCCAATAGAAGAAGCTGCCAGTTACTGAGCCCGGCATCATCCGGTCCGGAGGGGATGAGTTGGCAGGTGGTCTGTCCGCACTTTTCCTGAAGTTGAACAAGATGTGATATGTCCTCCTGCGCAGCGCGTTGCCAGTCTTCGGCAAAACTCAGCAGACACTGGCCCACAATGGGGCCACTGAGTCGCACAAACGTATCTCTCCAGTAAAGGCGTCCCGGCCGGCGGATATATTCCAATCCCACGTTAAGGCTGCCCAGATAAGCGATTTTGCTGTCAATGATGACCAGTTTGCGGTGGTTCCGATAGTTGATGCGCAGAAATGAGCTCCACAGGAATCTCTTGCCGTTGAATGAGGCTATTTTGACTCCGGCGGATTTCAGTGAATGCAGGAATCCAGCAGGCAACTTGTGAGAGCCTATTTCATCATAAATCACATGAACCTGTACGCCGGAGCGCGCTTTTTCCTCCAGTATGCTGCGCAGCCGTTCTCCCACCACATCATTCCGGATGATGAAAAACTCTATCAGGATGGAGTTTTTCGCCTTTCTCAGAGATGCCCGCAGCGCAGAGTATGTGTCCAGCCCGTCTCGGAGGATATGAACTTCATTGCCGGTGCAGGGGGGGATTCCGCTTGCCTGTAATAATGTGTAACCGATGGTGCCGAGGGGTGGCGCTGTGCCGTGTTTCTGAAATCCCTGCAGGATGGTGGTCACGGATTTTTCCGGCAGGCGTTCCCCGGTATGTCTGCGGATGCGTTCCGCTCCCAGTGCCAGATACAAAGGGATGGTCAGATATGGCAGCAGATTGAGACCGAGCATCCAGGCTATCGTGCCCTGGGCAGAATGCCGCCGTTCCAGCGCATGCAGAGAAAAAGCTGCCCCGATGAGGTGGGGCAGCAGCAACCACCAGGTAGATACGGATAACCAAGCCTCTGCAGATGCTCCGTTCAGCAACATGTCTGAGGCTATCTCCATGACAACGGATTGTTATTTCTGCTTTTTCTCCTTTTCGGACAGGAGGCGGAACTTGTAATCCCACTTGATTTCCTCCAGTGTGCCGCCCAGTTTGATGTCAACGAAGATATCCGAAAAGACATACACCGGATATATCAACAGCGAGGGCAGGCTGTTTATCCGTGGGCGTATACGTCCGTTGAGTCCGAGATTGGAGAGATTGACATCTACCCACATGTCCACATCCAGATTCTGGCCATTGGCGGTCATGCCTTTTGTGTGCAGGTGCCCGTTTCGTATGTCAAAGGCCAGGGCGGTTCTGGTCAGGGAGATGCCGGTTAACTTGTCAAAGAGAGGCGCGCCCTTCAACAGTCTGTTGCCGGTTTTATAGATGGTATTCGCCTTTAACGTTTTATCCGGTACAATGGAGCTCAGGGCATAGCCAACGGTTTGGAAGATGCGGAAGTCAAACAAGTTTGCATCACGGATGGTCACATCTCCATAGGCTCGGATGTCTTTTACATCCATTGACGGGGACTGGAAGCGGATATAGGCGTTGCAGTTGCCGGGATGCAATGCCGTTTTGTATGATTTGCCGATTTGCTGCAAATCCAGATTGCGCGCCGTCAGCTGGCCGTCAATGGTGGTCTTGGGTGAGGAAATCCCGATTTTAAGCGCTCCGTCGAGTTGTCCTCCCCATGTGGAGCTGTTCATTTTGTCCAGGAAGACGCACTTATCACTCAGGTTGATAAATCCGGAGAAATGCTTTAATGGAATTTTGGTTCCGAGGAAGTTGAAATGCGCTCCGTCAGTGGAAGTGACATGAATAAGCCCTTTGATGGGAGCTGTGCTGTTGCGGGCTATGGGGAACTGGCAGAAGTTTGTGTAAACGTTGACCGGCTTATGAAGGATGACATCCTTCATGAAGTACTGAAGCGGGCAGAAGAACATGCCGAACGCGTAAGCCGGGTAGACTGTCCCCTCTAGTTCGTTGAGGGCTATGCTGTTATTGTTCAGATCGAAAACGATGGATTTTCCGGAAATGATACTTTTTCCCTGCTTCTGTACAGGAAGTTTCATTCGCTCAATCCAAGGCTTATCGTCATAATGAAGTTTCGGTTTTGTCAGGATTACCTTTAAATCATTCTTGTTGGCAGAGCCCTCATTCTGAACATGGTGCAGGAGAACCTTCACGTTTACACCGCAGGATGCGGTAAAGACTCGGGAATAGGGATCCTTGTAATGATAGGAGGCTATTCTTTCCGTCTTCTGATTCGTTTGCGGATCTGTTACTTCCTCGAGTGCCCCGATAAGGAAATCCGTGTTTGATAATACAGTGTTACAGTTTGCCGTAACTTCGGTGACCTTGTCATTGATGACGATAGAGGAAGAAATATTGTCGACTTTGATACCGCTTTTTTTGTCAAATCGGAAATCTCGCAGGATGAAGTGTGCGTCCCTGCTGCCAATTAATTGGTCTACCACGTCGGGCCGTATGGTATTGGTGCCTTCTTTAATCCGGATATTATACGAGCCGCTGCCGGAAAAATCCAGCATAGCGGATGTATCCTTTATCTCCAATGTGCCCGTCGTATGTGTTGCGGAAAGCTTAATATCGCAAAAATCGTAAAGATTATCCGTCTTATTCAGCTTGCCGGAAAGGGAGAGCGCCGTTAAAATGGTGCCGTTTACTTTCTTCTCCTGCTCGCTCCGACCCGGTCTGGCAGGGAAATTTTCTGTCTGCTTGCGCACCAGCTCGGGAAGCGTCAGAGAAAAGGTCAGGTCGCGGATGTTTGCGCTGTTGATGTCAATATGGCCATTTGCGCTCAAACTGAATTCTTTGGGCAGTTGTATGGCCATATCCCGTACCGCTTCGTTTTTATTCAGCATCGGGTGTATCCGATACAGCGGAAAACTATCGAGTTTTAAATCAACGAAGAGCTCACCCTGAGATGCAAGATTCTCGTAATTTACCGTGGCCGTGCTGGTAATTTCATCCCCATTTGCCTGGTGCTTAAATATGAAATCTGCCTGATTAGTATTCTGATGTTTAATGTCAAATTCGACTTGGTCAGGTTCGATGTCGGGGGAAGGGGTGAAGTCTGTAATATGCAGGCTCAGCTTGGAATTGAGTAATTGCTGTTTCCAATTACCTTCAAATCCTTTGCTTTTTAACTCGGCAATGTCGCAGGTAATGGCGGTTGCTTTGGTCTCTATGCCGATACTGTCATCCTTAAAGAAGATTTTTCCGGTCCGGAGAGAACCGGAACTCACGTTGTAGCACAACTGTTGCTGCTCACCGGTCAAATTGATGTCCAAATCAGAAATGGAGGCATCCATCGCCGTTCCTTCGACAGAAAATGTCTCCCCGATTGCAATTTCTTTGGATTGAACGTTAAAGTTGATTTTGTCGGCCTTCAGCTTATCATTTTCCTGCTGATATTCAAAGTTTTCAATATCCAAGTCGACCACGGGCTGTGTGATGCAGTAACCCGCATTATCCGTTTTTTCGTTTGAGGAGGGCTGGATACGTATTTCATCCGCTGTCAGTTTGAACTCGGTAGTCTGCGTTGTCAGAGATGTTAAGTCTATCGGATAATTTATTCCATTTGTCTCTAAGCTAAAGTTTGGTTTAAGCAGGACAACATTATCATATTGAAGTTTTTCAACAGAAAAATTCAGCTGCTTGATTTCTGATACAGAGGGAATCAAATCAATAAGTTCTGAAGAAGCCGGATTAAAATCCTTCTTCAAAGAAGCCACAGCGTCAAGCTGTCCGCTCAAGTTTCCGTGGATACTTAAGTTCTCCGGCAATCCTATTTTTTTGCTTTGGTTCTCCTTGTCAGTGAGAAACTCGTTGGTCAGTTCAAGGATGGTAGGGATGGGAAGGTTATAAACGAGCTTAACTTCAGTAAGCTCCTCTGCTGCATCCGTTGCGTTCTTGATGGATATATTGCCTTCCAGACTGCCATCCGGGAGCGTCAGAGCAAATCTGTTGATGTTGATGTCTCCGTTATTGAGGTAGAAGCCGAGTTCCCATGTATTAAACAACGTTTTACCCAAGTAGATATTACTTTGTTTAATGTTTCCGCGAATGCCGTAATTTATCGGCTTCTTGAAATCGTCCGATAGGGATATGCTACCCATCAGAGAGAGGGTGTCGTAATGGTTTTCGCCACTCTGTATTTCTTTCTGGGTCAACGAGACGGGAAGGGTGATGTCGGGTATTTTCTGCAGCTCTGAGAGAAGGAAGGCAACAGATGCCGTGCAGTTTGCTCTAAAATTAAAATTGTTTGTTTCCGGGTAGAAGTTTCCTTGCAGATGCAGCGTTTGTTTCCCGGCGCTCTCTTTAATGTTCAGTTGTCGTATGGTGAAAATCTCGTTTTTGTAATCGGCCTCGAGATTCACATCTACCGTTGTCAAATCCTTCCACTGAAAATCAGAAATTTTAATGGTTCCCTTGCCGTCAAAGGAATCCCGGAGAGCATTTACCGCAATCTGAATCTCCGGAACAATCCGGTCAGACCACTTCAGTTCGTTAAGTGTGCGGAGAGTTTTTTGTATAAGCTCATCATGGGGCTGGACGATAGGGGTAAGGTCAAACTTCTGCACTTCCTGCGGTTGAGTTACCTCTTCTACAACTACGTCCTGCTGTTCGGTCTCTTCTTCTCTCTTCGGAAGATCAAATTTGCCGTCAAAGCTCAGCTTAACGCCGCCGGCGGAACGCTCGCTGATACCTGCCAGCGTAGCTTTGGCCTGGACCATGAGATTGGTCCCTCGGTTATAGAACTTTAACCGTGTTTCATAATCCTGCAGGCGGATGTTTTGCAGCCCCTTATCTGTCAGAATTGGCATGGTGCACTCACCATCAACGATAAGGAGCTCGGACGGCAGGCTGTTGCCTACAAGTAACTCATGGAGTTTGAACTTCAGCAGCAGTTTTCGGATTTTTGTGTCGACCAGGTTGCCGTCATAAGGAAGTCGGACCTGCACCCCCTCTGCTTTAACGGCGAGCCCGGATGTCGGAGCCAGACGAATGGACTCCAGTTTCAATTCAATACCACGCGCATTTGCTTCCTGCTCCATTCGGCGCAGAACCGGACCGGGCAGACCAAGTATGGTAAGCCAGCAGAAAACAGCAACTAACAAAACAATCACCACCAGGCAGAGTGCCGGGAAGAATGTTCCTACTCGCCTGATGGTGCTTGTATTCGCCATGGACGTATTGATATATATAATCAGATTTCCGGGTCGTATTCTCCTTCAGGTAATGGAGGTGCTTTCGGTAAATTCTGTTCAATATCATCCAGCAGGTTGACCATACTGACACCCCTGCGCGCAGAATCATCGTGGCGGAAGGTTAGTTTCGGCGTGTTGCGCATGATGACTCGCCGGCTTACCGCTCGTTGAATATCCCCGCGTTTTTTGGAGAGTTTCTCAATAACTTGAGCGGGAGCCATGCGCCCCACGACGCCTACCCAGACACGACCTTCTTTCAGATCTTCTGTGATTTCCACGTCAAGGATGGAGACGATGGTGCCGGGCCACTCGAACTCCTTCTGTACGAAGGTGCCGATTTCCCGTTTCATCAACTCGTTGACTTTATCGAGACGTCGTGAAGCCATGTGTGTATTTTCTTACAGGGTCTGCTTAATCTTTTCAAGAGTATAGCACTCAATGACATCGCCTTCCTCGTAGTCGTTGTACTCGGCCAGGCGGATACCGCATTCAAGGCCGCTCTTGACTTCCTCCACCTCATCCTGGAAGCGGCGGAGGGTAGACATCTTGCCGTCGAATACCACCTGACCGTCGCGCAGTACGCGGGCCTCTGCCGTGCGGAGCATCTTGCCGTCGGATACGTAGGAACCGGCAGCCTTGCCCTTGTTGAGCTTGAATACCTGACGGATTTCGGCGTGTCCGAGTACCGTTTCGCGGGTCTCCGGCTCCAGAAGACCGAGCATGGCGTCCTTCACCTGGTCAATGAGCTCGTACACGATGGAGAAGATTTTCACCTGAACACCTTCGCGCTTCACGGCTTTCACGGCATTGGTTTCCACCTTCACGTTGAAGCCCAGGATAACGGCGTTGGAGGAGGAGGCCAGCAGTACATCGCTTTCGGAAATAGGACCGGCGGCAGCGCCGATGAACTCACACTCCACCTTCTCGCTATCAATGTCCATGATAGCCTTCTTGATGGCTTCCACGGAGCCCTGCACGTCACCCTTGAGGTAGAGCTTGAGCACGGCTTTCTGGTTGCCTTCACCCATCATGGCAAGAATATCTTCCATGCGGGAGCGCTTGGGCGTGGAGAGACGCTGCTGACGCAGCTCTTCCTGGCGCTCGGTGGAAAGCTTGCGTGCTGCACGTTCATTTTCCATCTCCACCAGCTCATCACCCACATTGGGCGTTTCGATGAATCCGGATACTTCCGCCGGCATACCGGGGGTAACCTTCTTGATGGACTTGCCCTGGTCGTTCATGAGTGTCTTAACCTTGCCGGAGAAGGGGCCGCAGATGAAGGGCATGCCCACTTTAAGTGTCCCGCTCTGGACAATGACCGTAGCAGAGCTGCCCTTACCCTGTTCCATACGGGCCTCAATAATGGAGGCTCGGCAGTTGGCTTTGGGATTGGCTTTCAGTTCCAGCACTTCGGCCTGCAGGCAGAGCAGGTCCAGCAAATCGTCAATGCCGTCACCGGTGTGGGCGGAAACATCCACGCATTCCACCTCACCGCCGAAGTCCGTCGGCATCAGATTGTGCTCCATCAGCTGCGTACGCACACGCACCGGGTCTGCGGTGGGGAGGTCGCACTTGTTAACGGCCACGATGATTGTCTTGCCGGCGGCCTGGGCGTGCATGATTGCTTCCTTGGTCTGGGGCATGATGCCGTCATTGGCGGCTACCACCAGCACGACAATGTCGGTGACGTCTGCACCGCGGGCGCGCATTTCCGTAAAGATGGCGTGGCCGGGGGTGTCGATGAAGGTGAGCGTCTGCTCATTGTGGTTCACCGTGTAGGCACCGATATGCTGGGTAATGCCGCCGGCTTCACCGGATACCACTCGTGTGCGGCGAATGTAGTCCAGAAGAGAAGTCTTACCGTGGTCTACGTGACCCATGACGGTGATGATGGGGGTGCGGACTTTCAGCACATCCTCGGGCTCTTCTTCTACGGCAACAGCCTCGGGCTCCTTGATTTCTTCCACGGGAGCTTTCACGCCGGCTCCTTTTTCACGTTTCACGCGCTCATAGGTGAAGCCGTGCTTCTCACAGAGTGCGGCCACCTGGTCACTGTCCAGCGTGGTGCCGGGGTTGGCAAACACGCCCATGGGCATGAGTTCCGCAATCAGCTTAAAGGGTTTCATGCCCATGAGGGCTGCCAAATCCGCCACAGAGATGGGGGCCTTGATGTTCATCACCTTGCCGTCATTAGCCGGTGCAGCTGCTGCCGGAGCAGGGGCTGCCACAGGAGCTGCAGCGGGTTTCGGTGCCGGGGCGGCAGGCTTTGCGGCCTTTTCTGCTGCCGCCGGTACAGTTTTGTCCGCTGGGGCAGGGCTCTTTTTCACTGCTTTTTTCGGGGAAAGCAGATCCAGAGCGGGCTGCCGAGAGTTTTTCTTATCTGCAGCTTTGGGGGCGGCAGCCTTCGGGGCGGTCTTGGGCTCAGCGGCTTTCTCTGCCGGTTTAGCAGCAGGGGCTGCTTTCTTTTTCTTGTTGCCGCCCAGGAGATCCAGAACCTCCGGTTTCTTGTTTGCTTGTTCGGACATGTTAAATGGGTGTTATATCAATCAGCAGAGAGCCTTAGCCTTGGCAATAATATCACGGGCCTCATCTTCGGTGATGAGGAGTGCTTCCACCAAATCTTCCTCACTTGCAAAGGAAGCAATACCGTTCACGGAGGTGAACCCGGCGTTAATCATGGCAGAAGCCAGAGAACCGGTAATGCCCAGCTGAGCACACAGTTCATCTGCACCCTTGCGGGCTTCGGTCTCCACCTTGGACTGCTGGGCATTGTAGGGCTCCACGCGGACATCCCATCGCTGCTCCGGGCTGGAAATAAGGCGTGCCGTCAGGCGCACATTCTGTCCCTTGCGGCCTTTTGCCTTGGCTGCAGCCTTGTCGTCTTCCACCAGCACCGTGACAACGTGGGCTTCCTCGTCCACAATAATTTTCACCGGTTCAATGGGGGACAGAGACTCCTTGACCATGACTGCTTTGTCGTCAGAGTATTCCAGAATGTCGATTTTCTCTCGGCTCAGCACATTCACCACGCTCTTAACACGTGTACCGCGCATGCCGACACAGGCACCGACGGGGTCCACATTCGGATCAGAGCTGCGAACCACCATCTTGGTGCGGTAACCGGCGTCACGCACAATGTTGAGAATTTCTACCGTGTGGTCAGCAATTTCCTGCACCTCACTCTCAAAGAGACGGCGCACCAGATTGGGGTGACTGCGGGAGAGGATAAGCTCATTGCCGCGCACTCCGTCTCGCACTTCCTGAACATAGAAGCGCAGACGGTCTTCCTTGTTGTATTCCTCTCCGGGAATGCGCTGCTTGGGCGGCATGATACCCTCAAACTTATCTACTTTCACCACCACATCACCCTTCTCATAGCGTACAACGGTGCCGGTTACCAGCTCGCCGATGCGGTCGCTGAACTCTTCTGCCAGCATTTCCTGCTCTGCCTTGCGGATGCGTTGCTGCATGGTCTGGCGAGCGGTCTGGACGGCGATGCGGCCGAAATCCTTGGGCGTGATATTCACGGAAATGCTGTCACCGGGCTGGTAATTCTTGCCGGCGGCCTGCACCACGGAGAGCTTCACTTCATTGAAAGCGTCCGTCATGTCCTCATCATTCACCACGGTCATCATGGCCTTGATTTTGACCGTGCCTTTCTGCGTGTTGATGTCGGCTCGGATGTTTTGAATGCGCTCCGAGCCGGGAACCATCTTGGCATAGGCGGTCAGGAAAGATGCCTCGAGGGCCTGAATAACGCGCTCACGCGTCAGGTCTTTCTCGCGGACGTAATAGTCAATCAGGGCTGTGATATCTGTGGTGGCCATATTGTTGCTGATGTTTGGTGGTGAGTTGTCTACAAAAAAAGAGCGGGTCCATGACCCGCCCCAATCTCATTGTAGACCGGAACTTGTACGCGCGCAGTCTACCACAGATGCTTCTTTGTGTCAAGTCTATACTGCAAAAATCCGCCGCTTGAGCATGTGATATATGATGCATTTTCTGAGGTGTCGCTTGACCTCATAGGGGCGAGTTGTTATAATGGGTGCGCACCCAACTCACTTTCTCATGTCTTTATACAAGCTTTTAGATGATGGTCGATATGTCGGCTGTACTGATTCTCGTGAGCGTTGCGCATGCTTCAGTAAGCAGGAATGCCTTACTATGTCTCTTTTATGCAGAGAGACTGATGATGGCTTACACTTAGTTCTTAAAATAGGGGACGATATCGTACCGGCAAATCAATATCCGCTACCTGATTACTTAATCGAACGTATTACTTTTTGGAATACATGGGCAAGTGATGAATTTGTTTATCAATATGAACGCATAGAGTCAGCCATGTACGGGCTGGAGGCGTATGCCATTTCCATCGCTGTCGATATTTCTGTCTTCTTCCCGGATTATTTTGTGGATTACTGCGGCTTTCCTGTTCACGATGAATGGGCAACGCGAGAATATGCTTTACAGCATAGCGACTACGGCAGAAACTGGGATGCTAAGTTTCCTCCGGTCCCTACCGAATGGTCATACAATAGCAACATGCAGAAACTCGTTAAGTCTGTGCCTACCACCAGATGCGAAGGGCCCGCGCTGGGCTTCGTGCTGCGTCATGATTTGGACTGGGGTATGAGTAAGTTTCATTATGACCCCGCAAGCCTGCCTGAGCAATGGCTCGGTTATGAGGATTCCCTTTGCATCGATGCCGCCAATGGGTATCCCGGGTGGCTGTTGCGCCGACTGGAACGCATGGAAATCATGCATGATATCGAGCTGGAGGACTATCGCGACAGGCGTACACCGGCAGCTTGGCGAGCCTCAGAGTACATCCAGCCTTTCCTGTTTGATGCCATGTCTGTTGATATCTTGCGTTTCAGCAAGTGCCTCGCGCCTATTTCCTCGTCACCTCGTTATGTGACTGGAAGCCCTTTGATTGAACTCGTGAACAACTTGCGAGAGGAGAAGGGGGAGGTCACGAGTTCTGGGAAGCCGGATGAAATAACCACAACAAGTTCTCCGAAACAGCTCGCTTCGTGGGTAGTGGGCGCTGCAGAAAACGGAGACGCCGCCTCCTTACGGAAATTATTGGATGGGGGAGCCGGCCGATGGAATGTAGTTGGAGATTTCGATAGTTGGCGCCCCATCCATTATGCCGCCAAAAACGGCCACCTCGAATGCATCAAAGTGTTGCTTGAACATAGTGCCGATATTCATTCCGAGGATATCGAGAACGAAACGGCTATTACACTAGCGTCGTTCTATGGTCATACGGAATGCGTGCGCTATCTTCTCGAACAAGGGGCAAATGTAAACGATTGTGCCGTGGATGGTACACCTCTGATTTATGCGGCGCAATGTGGGAATGCCGAATGTGTGAAATTGTTGCTTGAACATGGTGCCTGTGTAAATACAAGCGTCAGCTACGGCAAAACCTCTTTGAAGCAAGCTATACGTTGCGATTCTGTACCATGCGTCCGGCTCCTTGTTGAACATGGAGCTAAGGTCACAGAAACTGACAGTTTTGGCTTCGATGAGATGATGCTGGCCGTTCAGCGTGGAAATGAGGAATGTATACAGCTTGTTCTTGCGGCGGGAGGCAACCCTGAATACGTAGGAAAGCAGCTTGAAGTCTCCTTGTTTGATGCTATCAATCATGACGATGTGAAGAAGGTTCGGGAGTTGCTTAAATTGCGGGCAGACGTCAATTTCAGAAATCCCGAGGGGGAGACGGCTTTATTCCGAGCCCTGCAATATGCTTCACCTTGCAAGTGCCTGCCTGATATTCTTGCTGCCAAGCCGGATGAAACCATCAGAAATATGTATGGTCACACCGCATGGGAAAAGGCTGCGATATGCGGTGCCTTACATGGAAGCGGCCTGTCTGTGGAGGAGTTACGGAACATGCCGTTCGCAGAGATATAAGAAATGCCTTAGTTCCTCTCAATGGCGCATTTTCAGGATGGAACCTTTTTAGTGCTTTTTTGCAGCCAACAAAATGGTTTTGAAGAATGAAGAAAAAAGAAGTGTCCATACTTGAGGACACTTGTCAAAAGGCAAAGAAAAAGCCGCTGCTTCAAGATAGAACCAGCGACCTTTGAAAATAGCTTGTGCTCTTTTTTAATTACTTGCGGCCTGTCTGGGCGAATCAGTGAGAAGCCCGACGGCGGCTTGTCACGCCATAGCTTTAGCGACGGCGACGACGGGCAGCAAACCCGGCCAAGGCAATCAAAGAAAGCGTAGCCGTGGCGGGTTCAGGCACCAGCTGCCAGTTGGCAGATGAAGGCGCCATGAGAGCGTGCACGGAGTCAATGTATGTCCCCTCACCAAAGTATGAACCGCTCATCATATACTTATCATACTCCGTTCCGGTGATATAAATTTTACCATCCTCACCCGTAGCAACAGTGGCGTTGTAAAGATGTGGGATTGTTTCCCAGTAATCATCAGAGTCCGTCAGCCACAATTTGGTCAGCACGCCATCTTCATACTCTACGCCCCACAGCGTAATGGCATGCCCAAGGTTGGCATCCGGAAAACAGATTGTCAACGAAATGCAGGCTCCGCTTTCAAATAATTCCTTAAAATCAACCTCAGCTCCGCTATCCTTTGACCAACCATAAAAACAGACATCAAAGATGAAATCTGAGAGGTTATGGCTTGTGAGCCCATACTGGTCGAAATAATACCCATTCGTTACGGCAAGCGTCAGCGGCAATTCCTCCTTGAACTTTTCTGCATAATAACGCTCCCATTCCGCCTCGGTAGTGGGGGCGTATACCCCGGAAATCCACCAGTTGAGAGCTGAAGCGGGGTCTCCGCCATCATTCCACAACTGATTACTGTTTACATACGTCTGCCAAATGTCATTGATATCCTTAGGCGCGGATGACGACAGATTTTTGCCGTATTCGCTGCTCTGCCACCACGCTATCTGGTTGGCAGCGCAGGCTGCATAACACATATAGTCATCAGAATCACCATTATACGGATCGTTTTTTTGAGCATCATACCAACCGCCCTCCTTGCTCACGCCCTGAGCCCACACGGTGCCGGTAAAACCGGTAGATGCTGCCTCCCCGGCATTGACCACGCTGGCTGTCACACCCAGTGACATTATAAGTAATTGAGAGAGTCTCATGTAAAAAATGATGTAGCCATTTTAGCAAATCATGCGCAGCAACGTCAATACGGAAGCCGTGCGCTGACGCATTCTGAAGTTGGATGAAGTTGGAAATACGATGAGAGAAGGACGACGTTTGAAATTGGGCTCTGCTTGTGTTTGAATTAAAAAGCCGCTGCTTCGGTTAGAAGCAACGGCTTGTAAAATGAAGTATCGCTTAGTTTACTTGCGTCTACGACGCGCAGCCAGAGCAGCCAGAGCAAGTAAGCTCGGCGTTGCCGTGGTGGGCTCGGGAATCAGACCAGTCACGGTCATTGAACCGTTCCGGAAATGCACCATGGTGTCCTCACCAATCATGGAACCGGTGAAGTACTGGCTGGCATTGAACTCGAATGTCTCTGTGCCTGAAAACAGGGTCATCCTGAGCCGTGCGGTAGCCGATGCGGTGAACTGTATCGCGGACAATCCGCTCGTAGTCAAGCTTTGCCTTGGTGGTAATTTCCCCGGCAAGCACAACCTGATTGCCCTTTACCAGAGTCTCGCTGCCAACACGGCTTTCTGGATCTTGCGCTAAGCAAGCATCGAGTATGGCGTCAGTGATAGCGCCTGAAACTTTTTCCGGGTGGTCGCAGCTCCACAGAATCGGACGTGATGGATTTGAAAAAAGAATAAGAATGAAAGAGAGTGTCCATACTTAAGGGCACTTGTCAAAAGGCAAAGAAAAAAGTCCCGCCCATCGGTATAGAAACCTAGGGCGGGTGCGCAATGCGGGGCTTGGTTACCCCACTCGAGCTTGTTGCTTTTTACTTGCGACGGCGGCGAGCAGCCAAGCCAGCCAGAGCAAGCAGAGACAGAGTGGCCGTAGTAGGCTCTGGAACAGCGGGTACTACTGCGCCGGTGATGCTAGCATAGTTGAAAGAGGCAGAGTGACTGCCATTGGTGTTGTTAATCGTAAACACAATTTCACCAGTTTCGTCAGCAGTTACGCCTGTTACCGTATAGGTAGTAAGCTCTCTAACCGCAATGTTTTGTTGGCCTAATGGAAGCGATGTTGTTGTGTAGGTGTTTGTGGTTGAGAGCGAATTCCATGAACCGGCACCTTCAAAGGGTACACCTGTAACAATCGTGATGTCATAGAGGCTATCGGCAACGAGATTGCTGAATGTCAAAGTAAGAGAGACATTTTTTGCAGCACCCTTGATGAAATCGTAGTTAGCGCCTGTTTTGCTTTCGCTTGTCCAATCTCCATAAGCAAGGGTTCCGGACAGTGCGGTGATTGTGGCTTCAAACTGGGTGGCTACATCAACCAACTCGATACTGGTAAGATCAGTTTTACCATTGAGATCAGCCCCCTTGAAATCAAATGAAGCCGTTTCGGCAGTAACTGCACCGGCTGTAGCCATCAGCGCTATGAGAGTCTTCTTCATGTATGTAAGATTGTGATTTTAAAGAGATGCGGCAACTCGTGCAGGGATACCCTTTCCCACGCGCGTCGGGAGGCTGAGAGACCTGCTCCTAAGCCGCTGAGGAAAATATACAGCATTGATGATCCTGATGCAAGCGAAAAAACGCCAAAACGCTTAAAATTATGCAGTTTTTGCCATTTTTCTCGGCTCTGAAGTAACAAATGTGCCGATGGATGATATTCCTCAATTATTGAGAACGCCGATTTCGTGAGAGCATCAGCATTGGTAATGCTGGAGGCGGGCAAAGAAAAAGCCGCCTTGTGGGCGGCTGAGTTTTTAGTCGTTGGCTTCTCGTGTGAAGTGGAAGCACAGCCCCGTGATTTCGCCGTAGCGTTGGACGAGGAACTTGCTCACGCCAAAAGGGATGAGGTCTTCGTAACTTGGGGCTTCGAGTCTCGCATCCGTTCGCGTTCTACGCCCTCACAAGGAGGTACAGGGTTGAACCTCCGCTAAAGCTTTGGCTTCACAAGTCCGTTATGACTTTTGACGAACTTTTTCCCGAGCGGAAAAGACTCTTGTGGTAGCAAAAAGAGCCTGAGCTAAAAATGCAAAAGATAGATTATTAAGAGGAGAGAGAGGTTTAACCTCCAGTAAGGGGGGCAGGGAGGTGGTCACCCCCGCATGAGTCCCGGGGGGGGCTTCAAGGGGGGCGAACTCAAATAGACTCCGACATCGATTTTTGCAGAACTAAAACGAAAATATTGATATGTCAATGTTTCTATTTTGCAAAAACTGCAAAAAATGCCATTTTTGGCAGTTTACCGCTCCGTTCGGGCTAAACTCAGACAAATTGCGTTTTAATGCTTGGTTCTATGATTTCCCTTACTCCAGCACCCCGCAAGACCATGACCAGCACCCGGCTGACCAAGGACTCCACTTCGAGCAAATCCTCGGCTTTTGCCCGTCACGGCGAAGCAAGAGCCCGAAAGGGCTACGCGAAGACGGACCTGTCTCGGCGTATCAACGAGGAGCCGGAGTCTGTTTTTGCGCCATAGGCAACAAAAATGCAGGAAACTCGCAACAAAATGCCATCCACGCTTGAACAGAGGGGCGGGAATTGATATAATGCCCCGTAACAGGTACTCGCTTGGTTATGACCATCTTCCGTAAAATCCTTGCCACCTCAGCCCTCTGTCCGCGCGGGGCAATGAAGTAACAACTATTGCTCGGATGCTATCTAAGTGGTAGAATATCGGTACATTCCGTTTTGGAGAAAATATAGTGGATAAAGAATGATGAAGCAAGGTGATAAAAAGTCTTTCTGTTTCGGGGTACTGCTGATGGTCGCATTGGCAGTGGTGGCCACCCTTCTTGCCCAGCTTGAGTGGATTCAGCAGCTGAGGCTGAGCCCCCTGGTTGTCGGCATTGTCATAGGCATGATATTTGCCAATACCTTGCGTAAGAAACTGCCGTCCGGGTGGGGGCCTGGTATCGTCTTCTGCTCCAAGCAGGTATTGCGTACGGGTATCGTTTTGTTTGGTTTCAAGATAACGCTCACAGATGTATTAGCGGTTGGGCTTCCTGCCATTGTGACAGATGTGGCCGTGGTGAGCCTTACCATGATTTTCGGTGTTCTCCTTGGCAGGTGGTTGAAGCTGGATTCACAGACAGCGCTGCTTACCTCGGTGGGCAGTTCCATTTGCGGAGCCGCTGCAGTGCTGGGGGCGGAGCCGGTGGTGAAAGCAGAGCCGCACAAGACGGCCATTGCTGTATCAACGGTAGTGATTTTTGGTACACTGGCCATGTTCCTGTACCCGACCCTGTATCGGGCAGGTGTGTTCGATATGGATGCCCGGCAGATGGGGATCTACACCGGTGCTACTCTGCATGAAGTAGCCCATGTATATGGCGCGGGTGAGGCCATGGATGCCGCAGCTGATGAAGCCGGTATCGCAGTCCTCCAGAGCGATATTCGCAGCAACGCTGTCATCGTCAAGATGATACGAGTTATCCTGCTGGCGCCGGTGCTTGTCATCATGGCAATCTTTTTGAGCAGAAAGAACAGCGCGGGAGAAAACGAACGAAGGAAAATCAGCATACCGGTTTTTGCCTTCCTTTTTCTGGTGGTTATCGGGTTCAACTCGCTGGATTTACTTCCGGCTCCGGTGGTATCCGGTATTCTGACGGTGGATTCCTTCCTGTTGACCATGGCCATGACAGCTCTGGGTTCGGAAACCAGCTTCGATAAGTTCCGGAAAGCCGGTGCCAGGCCTTTCATCCTGGCCCTGATGCTGTTCGTCTGGTTGATATTCGGCGGATACTGGTTAGTCAAAGGGGTAACAGCTATCATGTAAACAGCGCGCGAAATCTTTTCCCTGTTCTTGGCCTGTGGTATGCAACACTGGTCGTCAACGGGAGTCGAAATGGATCATTGATTATAATACGCTTATGGATAATGCTTTATAATTGCTGTTGAGTGTGTTTTGTAGTGCTTATACACTAGGCAACTTTCGTGTCGCAAAAGATAAGGGCTAGGAATTTTGCCATGCATTTTGCAGGCAACACGTTGTACCTGTTTATCTATCAAATATTCGCTGCCTCCAATTCTGTAGCGTTGTACTCAGCCGAGGCTACTTCTACGGCGCAGCTCTGTGCTTGTGTTTTGGATAGCACTATTCGCATTCTTCATTACTTTAATGTTTTCAATTGTCTGCGCTATTCTTATTTTCAAAAAAAGTCATAATTAAACCATATAAGAAGGTCCCGACTATATGAACAAATAAACCTCCAAACATTATTACAACAGAGATATGAAGAAATTTATCTTCGCCAGACACATGATGAACAATCAAGAGCACTAAAGCTGTAATCGCGATTAGATGACCTATGATGAAATGAAATCTACACATTTGGTAAAATAAATAGTGTTGTTCTTGAAATTTGAGTCGTTATGTGCGCAAATCGTAGCATTCCTGCTTTCCTTGATATCACAATATGCGCCGATAGTCAAGTCAATAGCGCATAAGTTTTCTGCTCTTTCTACGGCCAAGAACGCCTGTGCTAAAAAAACACTAAATACTTGTAATTAACAACTTGCAAATAGTTCAACTCTCTTCAAGGGTCGTCAATGGGAGTCGAAAGAAATCATGACATTTAAGATGTTTATATATAATGAATTACGAATTAATCTTGATACGTTTGTAGATTATTTGCTTAATATGGTAGCAAGGCAATTTTGTTGCTTAGGTGACTTTTGTCTAGCTTTCCAGTGTTGCATTTGATTTTATAACCTTCTATCAATGCTTGTAATGCTACTTTTTCCTTGGATTCGGCGCTGTAGCTCCCTCTCTTGTGTATCTTGTTGTTTTGCTTATCGCGTGTGTTGGTTTGATTATACACACGTCTGATTGATAGCTCGTGAAAAAGGGGACTTAAAGTGCTGTCTTAAATTCCGGTACTATTATAGTGATACCTTGCTTAATACAACAGGCTGAGATAAGAAGGAATTCTCAACCTGTTGTATTGTCTATTTAAAATTCAAGTATCATTCTTTCAACTCAAATAATCTCTTTTGATCTCTTCTGCCGTATGGAGCATTATAAAATACGCTTTTCCAAATACGTTTAACTTCTCCGCTGTATATATTAACTGCTACTCCATCCAATACGTGAATTTTAGACTTGCGTAAAAAGTAATAATCATTATGTCTTATATAAAATAAATCCAGATATGTGTCACTACCATATTCTTCCTTATAAAATAGATGAGCTATTTCTTTGGCTTTTCGTGGAGATATAGAGGCATTAGTAATTGCCTTGCTAGCATCTTCGAAGCTCAGGAAATAGTCATTTTGAGGTTTTTTACAACTAGACAAAAAGAAAATACTTACTCCTAAAAACATCAATTTTATTTTTTGATTTATCTTCATAATAAATACATCTTAAATACTTTTCTTACTCACTAGGTGTCGGCTTGCCTTTATGCTTAAAATCATCTAATATTAAGTCTAAATGTGGCATCAACCACTTTTTGTTTCCGCATTGATTTCTCAACTGAAACAACATTATGAAGTTCAATATATCTTCCGGAGCATAAGCGGTTGGAAAAGAAAACAGGCCTAAAGACTCCCATACAGAAGTTGAACAATTTAAACCTATAAGAGAATACTCTTTTTTGATTCCATTTGCCATATCTTGATATTTCTTTTTCCAATATTGCTCAGTTTTTGCTGCGTTTTTCGCGCATGCACAAAAAGTGATGGCTATTGTAGGATTGATAGAATGGTTTTCAATATCATTCAAAATGTTGTCAAGACTTTCTGCATCAAACGGAGCAAGGTCTGGGTCTGAACGCCACCATGGTTCGATATTTTCATTTTTATAGAAGTTAATCCATTCTCCAGCTTGATCTGGCCCTAAGTCATAATAGTTATCACCAATTCCTATCCCTGTATGTCCTACTTTGTTCTTAGGATAAATGTCACAAGGGTTTCCAACTTCTACAATTATAGTAATCTTTTCGCATCCTCCACTAGTAGAACATACTGGTTCGGAACCGGAGTACAACCAAATAATTCCTTTTAATTTGGCAATTTTACTTAATTGTAGAGTTCTACAGTATGCCTTTGCTGCTAATTTCGTGCCTTTCTGGAGAAAATCTCTCACTCCTATTGCTCCAACATAGTCATAGATTCTTATACAATTATTGTTTGCAATTGCATATTCATTGTTATTCTGAACAATATCCCGGCCAAGCCATTGTCCCTGTTTTGGGTTATAGTGTCGGTAATTGTAGTAAACAAGAGAAAGTTCTGTGTCAGTATACTCACTAGACCATTGTATCGGTTGTTCTACATCACCTGTAGAAGTTACCTGTCCATAGGGGGTATAAGTATAAGCGGCGCGGATATAACCAGCGGATCCAAAAACTTCGCAAATATTCTTGGTAAGATCCCAGCCATAGGCATACCATGTGCCGTCTTTGCGGATGGCAAGGGGGCGAGTGGCTATGGGGTGGGTGGGATCCCAGGTGAGGAGCCAGAGGCAGGGGTGGCCGGATCGGGTGAGATCACAGGCGGCGATTTGCAGGTAGGCGCGGTAGATGTAGCGCTGGTGCAGCGTGATACTGCCGTTGGTGGTGACTTTCTTGGTGGCGCGGCGACCGTGGGTGTCGTAGCTGCATTCGATGACGGTGGCGCCATCCACGCTCGTGAAGCGAACGGGGCGATTTTCCGCGTTGTATTGCACCGACCAGACGCCCGTAGAGGTCTTGATTAGCGTTTGGTTACCATCAGCATCGAATTGCGAGACAAAAGCGTCGACACCATTCTCGGAGATGGCGGTGTACTGATTGATTTCATTCGTCGTGTACTCTGTGCGGCTTACCACGCCGGAGCTATCTTCGATTGCGGCGGTGCGGTTACCTATGTTGTCGTAAGCATACTCGTAGTCCTTGCCGTTGACTTCTGCTGCCACCAACTCAGAATGGGCGTTGTACACGAAGCTGTCGTTCACCGTTTGCCCATTGCGGGCGGTGCTGCGGGTGAGCGGGCGACCAAGCGTATCATAGCTGTATGTACGCTGCGTTACGAGAGCCGTTCCGCGATGATAAGCCATACCGATAATTAAGTCGCGCTGCGTTTCATAACTCTGCGTGAGTGTCATGTTGCAGGGCATGGTGAGTGACTGCAACAAGTTGGTGCTGGGTAAGTAACCGTAGCTAAACTGCTTTTCGCTGCCGCCGTGCATGAAGCCTGCCGTAACAATGCGACCATCTGTGCCGTAGCCGGTGGTGACGGTATGCTGCACCGTACCGTTCTTGGCATAGGTAAAGCCCGTGGAGCGGCCCATGGTATCACGCGTTTCGGTGATGAGGTGGGTGACATCCCCCGCCAGCAGGGAATCCGTTTCCTGTTCTCCGTAAGCGTTGTAGCCAAGGGTGCGGCTGCCCGCATCATCCGTCACTTGCGTGAGGCGGCCGAGGTGGTTGTAGGTGTAACTGCGGGCGGCGGTGGTGTCGCTGTAGCTTGTACCCAACAGCAGACCTCGGGCCACTTCGTAGCTGTGCGTTTTGACAACACCTCGTGCATCCGTTTCGGTAGCAAGGCGGTTGTATGCGTCATAGGTTTTCACCACGGATGAATTGTCAGCGTAAGTTTTGCGCAATTCCAAGCCGGTGGCGGGGTCAAACACCCATGTTGTTTCATCACCATCCATGCGTTCGGATGGATCTGTGCTAATAATTTCCGTCCCAGCTCGGAAAGTCTTGAGCGAAATAAGATTGTCCGTATCATCGTAGCTGAAGCAAGCGGGCTGAATACCCATTCCCCATTCTGCAACCTTGCGCCCACGTTCATCATAACGGTAGCAGCTGGTGTTTCCCTGCGCATCCGTCACGGTTGCGGGATTATCACAGCAAGTGCAGTATGTGGTGCTGGTGGTATTGCCAGCGGTATCTGTCATGAGAATCGCACGACCGGCAATATCGGTTGCCGTAGTTGTGGCATTGCCTCGCCCATCCGTATGGGTGAGAGTCATACCACTTGTTGCATAGGCACGAGCCGCAGTTGAGGTAATACCGGCGTTGTCTTTTTGAAACACAACGAAACCGTCTACCGTTACTGTTTCTGCCGTAATGGTAGAAGTGGGAATATTGCTGTAAGTAGTTCTCTTCGTGCCTGTATTATATATAGACCATTGTGTTGATGTCAAGATTCTTTCATTGATGGAAACAGATTTACTTTCAATGGTGGGGGAAAGAGCGGAAATCATCTGCTTTTGCTCGCTGGTGAGAGCATCACCTGCCACATTGTAACGAGTCCTTGTGATGGTCGAGTAGATTCCATCCTCCAATGATTCCACCGCATAGGAAAGACCTACCATGGGAGAATTATCCTTGGTGGGAGTATCACTCAGAGCGGTTGTCTGTTTCACCACGTTACCGAATGCATCATATTCGTACAAAGTCGGAGCAGTCGAAGTAGTGTTCCAGCCAGTATCTCGATACTGTTTTATCATCTGCCCCTTGGAGTTATATTCGCTACGGGTGTAGATGAATCGATTATTAGTAGCAGGCGCGGTTTGTACTACAGTCTGCCCAAAGCCATTGACAATATTCTGGCTCAGGATTACGTTGTTCATCAAACGTATTGTAGTGGCGATATTCTTACCGTTAATATCGTAGGAATACTGCTGCGCTCGCTGACCTGTACCAGAGATTTCTTTGGTGGAACCATCCGAGTTAGAAGTCGTCACGAATGTCGCTCCGGCGGGTGTTGTGACCGTAGAGGTCAAACCGTCTGCGTTGTACTCGGTGATGGTTTCTCGACCGAGTACGTCAATCTGTTTGGTTACACGCCCCATCGCATCATATTCCGTGGATTCAGTCGTGGTCATGGCACCGATATCGCGGCGAACAGACAGCGTGTGCCCGGCGGCATCGTAGGTATAGTTTGTGATTGTTTCGGGAGTGACAACAACTTCATCATCCTTGACTTCGGAGCGAATCGTTTCCACCAACTGATGTGCTGAGTTATACCCATAGGAAGTTGTGATACCATCTTCATTTGTTTCGGTAAGCTTACCGCAGCACATCCATTCAGTTGTTGAGATTCGACCATTACCACGCGTGGTCTTGATGGCTCGCTTTTCCTCATCGTATTCGTAAGCGGTCGTATTCAGCAAAAGCCACTGTGTTCCGTCCCAGATGCTTTCCTGAGTAAAGATAGTGGTTTCATCCTCTGCAATGAACGATTCTGTCTTGCGGCTCTGAGCAGCAACTAGTTCGCCGTTAGCTTTGGTTGTGACCGTATGCTTATGAATGGCTCCATGTTCGGTCGTTGCTTCATAATCATGCCATGTCTGAACGCCATTGACAGCCTGACTGAACTTCGGCTTTCCTGCGGCATAGGCATAAGCAGAGGCTTCACCGTAGGTCTCATCAATCGTCACCTGCTGATGGTTTACGCCAGCCGCGTAGGTGGTGGCGGTGGTGCGCTCTACTTCTGCAGAATCCTCATAAGTGTAATCCGTTACAGCGAGATTAAGGAATGTTCCGTTGGCATCTTCATAGTCGGTATACACCTTAATGGGGCGGGTGTCATAGAAGCGGGAAGAATTGGCTACATAGACATTTCGAGTCATCTGCTTGCCTCCATCACCCCAGGGGCGGGTTGCCTTGGTGACGCGACCCATGGAATCGTACTCATACTCCACATAATTACCATTGTGGTAGGTAACTTTTTCGATGCGGAGGTCGGCATTGTATTCGTATGTGGTTGTTTGAGCAATCTCCGTATTGAACGCTTCAGTACGGCTGATGAGTAGCCATGTACCATTCACATTCTGCTTGAGCTCGCGGGTGCAGGAAACCGGGTCTACATCATTGATGCCTCGTACAGACTCAATAATCTCGCTCATATTGCCATACAACTGATTGGTTTCGATGGTGCGAATAATCGTTTCATCGCCAGTACCCTTGATAATAGTCACCAGATTGCTTTGTTCGATGCGAGTGATAGTGTAAGGAGGCAATTCACCCTGCTGACGAGTCATGGTGACAGTTTTGACTCCGTTTTCCTCAGTGACACTATAGGAAGATGTCTTATATGGCTTGCCGGTAGTTTGATATTCGCCATTTCCCAACGCAGTAACAGCAGCGGTTGCATACCATTCCATTACGAATGCACCGTCTTCGGCGGTATGGGTCTGCATCAAGCCCTCCGTGGGGGAGTAGCAGGAACTCAGATAATGATTATCATCATACTGGCAGATGACCTGATTCTGTCGTTCTTCTGCAGAAATAACCTTACCGGAAGAAGATGTCATCCCAACAACATCGCCGTTATCAATACTGAATCGCACCTTGGAACCATCGGCACTCACAAAGGAAATCAGGGAGGCGTTTTCCAAAGCGCACGGTGTCAGGGAATCATTCAGGAATTGAATACGGTAATCACGGTGACCCGACACACCTGCCGGGATTGCCGTCATGCGGTCAGACTGGATATTGAAATAAATAGCAGCACCTACGGGCGGGATAACGGTCACGACGCCGGAAACATCATTCACTTCCGCACGCCATGCCCAGGGACTTACATAGCGCAACCCACCGCAGGGAGCGGCTTGTTTGCCATTACGCAAAGTGTAGGCTACAGCTTCTTCCGGCGGAATCTGTTCGCCTCCGCGTGCTTCAAATTCGGCGGCGGACATACAGATGGAGGTTTCGCCATTGTCCGGCAGATTTTCTACTGAAATGCGATAGAGATTACCTTCGTTATCCGTGCATTCTCCACATTCGCAACAAATGTGCCGTTCTTCAGGAGGAATGCCACCGGAGGAACTGCTGCTGGAGCTGGAGGAAGAGCTACTACTCGAAGAAGACGAGGAGGAGCTGCTACTGGAGCTGGAGGAAGAGCTACTGCTCGAAGAAGACGAGGAGGAGCTGCTACTGGAGCTGGAGGAAGAGATGATGCGCTACCTTTCCATCGACTACGGTCAGTATTACTACGATGCCTTGGGCGTGAAGTCCTACAACCAACTCCATTGCCAGATGCACCGATTGCAGGGTAAGAAGTCCCGACTCATTACATCCTCTCTCTACGAGAACTATGTGCTACCGACCTTGCAGAAGAACGAGCGTACGGTGGACTTCGGTGCCGGACGTTGTGCCTATGCCAACATGCTCATGAAACAAGGCTACAAGATGCTCGCCTATGAGCCCCACTTCCAGCAGAAAGGCACGCTCAATATCCGCGAAGTGGTGCGTATGATTAAGGTACTCCGCGAGGACATCCGCAAGCATGGGCTCATGGACGTGGTGGTACTCGATAGCGTGCTCAATTCTGTGGTGAACAGCCAGTTTGAACACGCTGTGCTGACTACTTGCAACGCTCTACTGAAACAGGACGGTCGAATCTACATCGGGACGCGCTCGCTGCCGTTTACGGAGCGACTCAAGACGTTCAAGACCTACAACAGCCATGGGCGTGATATTCAGTTTCTCGATAAGGAGAACTTCGGGGCAACCTACCGCAGCGGAGTCTGGACGATGCAGCATTTCCATACTCACGACAGCCTCCGCAACATCCTGCTGGAATACTTCGAGAATGTAGAAATCAAGGGGCGAGAAAGCGAGGTTCAGCTATACGCCATCGCCAGTCATCCCCGGAAGCTGCCACGCGCCAAGGTAGAAGAAGCCATTAACGTGGAGTTCAACATGGAATACCCCGGCAACTACCATCACAACATGCACGGTGAGCCTGTGGCGGAAGTTATGCAAAACATTGAGCGAGAACGAAGTTTCTTGTAAATTGAAGCCGGTTTTATTTGCAAAATCGGTAAGACTGTGCTATACTGAACAACAAAACAGACGCCATGATTACGATTCGCACACTAAAGGTCAGCGCCCCCTTTTCCTATCTCTGGTTGAAACACGTAACCGGGGTGAATCTGGCAGTCCATTGTGCGCATTGCTTGCTGGGAGAATATGACCCGCGTATCAAAGCCAACCTGACCGAGGCTTCGAACATCACGCTGCCGGATACTCCCTACCACTACCTGTGCGGAGTCAGCCGCCCTTATGCGTGGAGTCGTAACTTCCATCTGGCTTTCCGGGAAAAGGCGGGAAGCCTTTTAACCGTCCAGCGTAACGGAATCCTCGTTGAGATTGAGAACGCCGAAGAGGTAAAGTTCAGCATGGCAGATGCCGACCCGAACGACCCGCACTACCGAAGCAAGAACTACCGCACCTGTCGCAACTGGCAGTTTGCGTATAAGATTTCCAAGTTGTTGTAAATAGAAATGCCCCCAGTAGCAGCTGGAGGCATCTCAGGAGAAATATCAAAAACTCGCATCTTGATGCCCTCATTATGCAGAGTTTGAGTATTTTGTCAATGAATTCTTCGAGTTTCAAAAGCAATGTCTCGTAAAAGCCTTGATTTTAGTCAAGAAAATGGTATCATACTTGCGATATGAAACAGCAGACCCAATTATCAGAACGAGTTGCAGCTCGCCGCGCTAGACTGGAGCAGGAACTCAGCATATCTGAGCGAGTAGCTACTGCAAAAGTAGCTCGTGGGAACGTGTACCTGCTGATGGGGAAATATGCTACAGAAGTAGACCTGCAGCAGCGACTCGCTCGACTTTCTAAGTCCCTGAAAGCTTTTGCCTGATAGACGCTATGTCTGACGATGCTCAGAAACAGGAGTTTATAGACGGCTTCATTGCCGCAGAAACCGCCCTCAAGAAATATGAAAGGGAGGCAACTGAAACGCTCGTCCCATGTATCAATGAGCTTCGTTATTCTGCTTACCATGTTGCTCAAGCTCTGAAAGCCGAATTGAACGGCGAAGCGTCCGAAAAACAATGGCAGAGAGCTATCCGTCACACCCATCGAGCTAAGTTTGATGTAATGGAGTTTAATGTAGCCTTGTGCATGGACAAGGTTGAAAAGATTAAGCAGTCCTATAAAGGATACGAGTTTTTAGCTGGCAGCATTATTCCCAACTACTTTAAGCATTCTAAGGCACTTTTTTCCATTTCGGCAGAGCTTGAAAGTTTGCATGAATTGGATAAAGAATCCCCGGAGTTTGTTAAAGTATGCGAGAAACATGTGCGCATAGCTCGGGCTTTCATAAAGGATTTCTATTCCGCCGAAGAAGTTTTGTTCTCTGAAATTGAGAAACGAGAAATGGAAAGAGAACAAGCTGATAAGGAAAAGAAGCATGATGAGCGAGTATCGTGGATTCAGGTGCTTTGTGGAGCAGTCTTAGGAACCTTATTTGGCTGTGCTATGACTCTACTGATAGGTTAGCAGATAATTTTCATCCATGTAAAGTAGGCTCTCCGAATCGGCTTGGAGAGCCTTTTTGTTTTTTACGGTTTTGACATGCCCCCTTTGGCATGTTCAAGTACATTCTCAATCGACTGACGGAACGCTCCACATGGCTGGGCGTCATTGCCCTTGCAACTGCATGCGGAGCCACTATTGAAGCGGCTATTGCCGAGCAGATCATCGCCGCTGGCATGGCGGTGGCTGGTCTGATTGGCGTAGTCACCAAGGATAAAACTGAAACCCAAAAGGAGGACTCCGACAATGGCTGATACTCTGGCACAGGTACAGAAAGACGTGCGCTTCTGGCAGCGTCTGCTGACCTTTGCCGGGTATAAGCCCGGTAAGGTGGACGGCGTGAATGGTCGCAAGACCAAAGCCGCCGCCCAGGAGTGGCAGAACGATGCCGAACGCATCAAGGCTGAAATCGGCAGCTTCGATGAGCGCTCCGAGCGTAATGTCGCCACGCTTACGCCCGAGACTCAGCGAGCCGCCCGCATCTGGCTCAAAGCCGCTAAGGCAGTAGCCGATGCCGAGGGCTACGATGTCCGCATCATCTGCGGTACTCGTACCTATGCCGAGCAGGATGCGCTCTATCGCAAGCGCCCGCGCGTGACCAAAGCTCGCGGTGGCCAGAGCATGCACAATTTCGGCATTGCCTGGGATATCGGTATCTTCCGGGGCAAAGAATACCTTGGCGACCATGCCCTTTACGCCAAGGTAGGCAAGCTCTACAATCAGGTACCGGGCATCACCTGGGGTGGTACGTGGAAGTCCTTTGTGGATGAACCGCACTACCAACTCGAAAAGTACAGCAGCAGCTCCGCTGCCCGCAACGCTTTTGAGGTATGAGTGCTAAAGGTCTGTTTACTCGCGGCTTCACCGAGGGGGAAGTGAAGCAGATACAGGCGACCGCCAAGAAGATGCTTCTAGAGGGCAAAACCCTCATGAGCTGGAACGATGGCAGTACGTCTGTGAGTAAACAGTTCGCTATGCCCGTGGCAGATGTGCTGGAAGAATGTGCCTATGCTCTCCGCTATTTCGAGAAGCAGGCTCAGGCTTCCGGCGCATCTGACCATCCTGCTTCCCTCAGCCATGTTGCATGGCGTTTACCCCTGTAACCCACATTTGCTCTCATGAACTTCCTGCAACGCCTCGCCGCCCGCATATTTTTCGGTTCGCATTCTGTCTTTGAATCAGCCAACCGTTCCCCACGGCGTGCGGAAGTCCCCGGAAGTGGCCCGCGCGATACCTCGCTTGACCTGACTCCCGGAGTCCGCTCCGAGCTGGTGCGCCGAAGCCGCTATCTCGTGAAAAACTCCGGCTTCTTGCAGGAGATTGTAGGCAGCATGGCTATGTACTCTATCGGTGATGGCATTATGCCTCAGCCCGCGAGCAAGGATGCCGCATGGAACAAGCAAGCTCTCGACTACTTCAACCGCTGGGCGAGACATGCGGAAATCACCGGGAGATTCAACCTCGTCACCTGCCAATACCTCGCCTGTATGGCCTTGGAAGTAGACGGCGAGATATTCATCCTGAAAACTGAAGAGGACGGAGTACCGAAGATTCAGCTTATCGAGACACACCGTATCGGCAGCACCGAGGAAGATACCACCGAAAGCACCATCATTGATGGTATCCGCGTAAACGCCCTCGGCAAACCGCTTTCCTACCGCCTTTTGCTGGATAATGGCAATTACCGCGACCTCGCCGCTCGGGATGTCCTGCACCTCTTCACTCCCATGTCTATCTCCCAGATGCGCGGGTATCCGACCATTCAGCATAGTATCAACCACATGCTGGATGTTGCCGAGTTGCTGGCACTCGAAAAGCATGCCGTTAAGGATAATGCCGACATCTCGCGTGTCCTTAAAACCAGCCGGGCTGATGTAGACGACCGGGATTTCCAACTCAATGCCCCCGTTCAGTCCCAGGGAAGCGACCCCGGATTCCTTCAGACTATCCTTGGTGGTAAGCTGGTGAAGATTCAGCCGGACGAAGCTATCGAGAGCTTCCAGAGCAACCGCCCGAGCCCCACATTCCAAGGATTCCTCGACTTCCTGCACCGGGATAGTGCGCTGGGGCTTTTGCCGTATGAGTTCGCCAGCGATTCGTCCAAAATCGGTGGTGCCGGAGTAAGACTTACCGTGGCGAAAGCCGACCGCAGATTCAGTCGCAGACAATCCGTGCTTATAGACCGTATGCTTCGCCCGATTTGGCATTTCGTCATCGGGCATGCCATCACGGCGGGCAAACTGCCACCCGCAGAAGACTGGACTGAGGTCGACTTCGTCACGCCCCGCCGAGTCACGGTGGATGCCGGACGCGAAGCCCAGCAGAACCGCGAGGATGTCAAGGCGGGGCTGAAAACTTTAACTGACCACTTTGCCGAACTCGGCTGCGACATTCACCATGAGCTGGAAACCCGCGCCCGAGAGATGGCTCTCGTGAAAGAGCTTGCCGCCAAGTACGGAGTCAGCCCGCAAGACCTGTATCAATCCTTTACTCAGACCTCACCATGATTACCGCCCCTATGCAGCCCTGGCTGATAACGCTGGAAGCCTACCGCGAACTCTGCACCATGAACTTTCAATCCCCGGCGCAGGGTAACGCTATTGACGAAAAGGCTCAACCTTACGAACTGAGGGACGGACTGGCTACCGTTCGTATTCATGGAACGATGCTTCGCCAGGTATCGCCCCGTCAGAAAGCTATTGCTGCCATCTGCGGGGTACGGCTGTGCAGCATGGAGGAAACCGCCGCAGCCTTGCTGCAAGCCGCAGCTGATCCGGCGGTACACACCATCCTGCTCGATATCGACTCGCCCGGTGGTACAGTCAACGGCACACCCGAGCTGGCACAGGTGGTGCGTACCATAGCCAAGGACAGGCATGTCTATGCTTTCACCGCCGGGCAATGTTGTTCTGCAGCTTACTGGGTTGCCAGCCAAGCGGATGTCATCTATGCAGCTCCGTCTGCTACGGTGGGCTCAATCGGTGTCATTCTCCCGGTGGTAGACAGCTCCGCTCTCTATGACCGCTGCGGCTTGAAGATGGAAGTATTCTCTGCTGGCAAGTACAAGAGTACCGGGATGGATGGCACCAGTCTGACGGAAGAACAACGCGATCGCCTTACTCAGCAGGTCAATGCCACATGGGCGAGATTCAAACAAGCCGTAAACCGCCGCAGGGCGATTGATGAAGCCGATATGGAGGGGCAGAGCTTCTATGGCGTAGAAGCGCGAGACATAAAGATTGTTGATGCAGTTACATCTTCTTTAGAACACGTTCAAAAGAAGATTTCAAAAAGACATTCCTTTAATGTATAATTTTAATCTTTTTTCGATTCCTCTGCTTGAATGATAGGTGCAGAATTAACATTGCTTCCTTGACACATTAGTTGAAGCATTACACGAGCTGTTTGATTCTGTAATTGAAGATTCTCTTTTTGTAGTTGTATGTTTTCTTTTTGCAATTGCATGTTTTCATTTTGTAGCTTCATGTTTGTATGAGCTATATGATTCCATTGCAACAGAGTATCCCAAATGCCTGTATTGATTTCATTCTTGATTTTTTTCATTTGTTCTTCCTTTGGAAGACCATGCTCGAAATAGAATTTATCAACAAGATGTTCCATAAGAACTGCTATTGTCTGTCGCTCTCCAAAGGTAAACTTTAAAAACCATCGATCAGGATATTGAATCACACCATTATCTTCCCGACTCTGACTTAAAACTTCATCAACAAATCTAATACCTATCCTTCGGATTGCATGGATTTTGAAATCAGATGAGAAACATGAATGAATATCTTCATAAAAGTATTTATCGCAATGTCCCAATTTAATGTTTCTTATTACATCATCTAAGTAAGAAGCCTCTATTTTTATTTCTTTGAATAATACAGACGAAAAGTCAATAACTCCATCTTCGGGTATCAATACAGGGATGCCAACCTTATAGATAGCTGACAATATTGCTCTTTTTTGTGCTTCATTAAATTTTGAGTTGAAAGATTTTTCTGCATCTTGATATGTATTTTCTCCTTTTGCAAAACTCTTTATTTCGTTTATGGCCGATACTGCTAAATCGCGAACGGAATGAACTCGATGTTGACCAAATCTGTATACAAGCCAAGCTCCTCCGAATGTGCCGATGATAGCACCGACCGTTCCATATACTGCTTCACCTACATAATTGGATGCATCTGCGATTATCTCTATCATGAGTCCATTATACTTGATATGAATGAGGAGTCAAGAAGCAGCCTTGTATTTTTGACACCACCCCCACAAATATGGAAACACTCGATGAACAACTCGATGCAGCCAACGCGCGTCTGACCGAGCAGAGCGAGAAACTCGCAGCGTTGGAAACAGAAATCGCCACCTTACAGGCAACCAACGAAGAGCTGTCGGACAACCTGACGCACACGAAGGAGCAGCTTGCGAGCGTGGAGGGGGCATATCGCAAAGCCCTCGAAGAAGTGCAGCAGCTCAAGGCAGAAGCAAAGAGTGCCGAAGAGCGGGCTGCGGAGTATTACGGCAAGCCCGCCGCTGCTCAGCCAGTCACCGCCAAGGGTGACCCGGATGTGCGCCCGGTAAGCGAACGCTTTGCTGCCATCAAAGACCCGGCAGCACAGACCGCTTTCCTGCGCTCCCTGAGCGATGCCGAACGAGCCGAACTTTACAATAACCTCTAACCCTAAACTTACCATTATGGCTAATACACTCACAGACCTTAAGGACGTACGCATCGCACAGGCGGCTCTCATGCCGTGGATGACCGAGCTGATGCCGCTTTCCATCTTCTCCACCAACTTCGGACCGACCTCTGCCAACAAAGGCGATACGGTCAAAGTTCCGGTGGTAGGTGCACCATCTCCGTCCTCCGACTTCGATGGCAACTATGTGAAGAACATTGACAGCGAGGCAAGCACCATTCCGGTGGTGCTCAACAAGCACAAGTTCAAGACCGTTCACATGACCGCCAAGGACGCTGCCACCACGGCTGTTCCCCTGCTGGAGAAGCTGGTATCGACCGCTGCTCAGCAGCTCGCCATAGACGTGTTGACGGACATTTTCAGCGCCATCAAGAAGAATCAGTTTGCAACGGCTACCGATGTAGCCTCTGCGGAGGATTTTTCCTATAAGACCGTGCTGAAAATCCGTGAAGCATGCAACAAGGCGAAGATGCCGAAAGCCGGGCGTTCTCTGGTGCTCAACACCAGCCTGAACACCGCCTTGCTGGCTGACGATATCGTGTCCCGCAGCTTCATCACCAATCTGGCACAGCCGGGCGTGGTAGAAGCCCGCATCAACCGACTGGCCGGGCTTAACGTGTATGAGACGGACTGCGTGCCGGACAACGGCGAGAATCTTGCCGGGTTCGTCACCCATCCCTCGGCTATGGCCGTAGCCATGCGCTACCTCCAGCCCATCGCCAACTACGATGAAGCCGGAGCCGTGACCGACCCTGTCACCGGGCTGACCTTTGGCTACCTGCGCTACACGGATACGACCTCCAACAAGGTGTATATCACGCTGGAATGCCTGTACGGCTATCAGGTTATCCGACCTGCAGCTTTGCAGCGCATCACCGTAACCTCTGCTGCCTGACCATGAGCCTTGCCGATGAAATGAGTGCCGACTTCCTGAGCATTCATCAGGATTTACCTGACTACATCAGCATCGGCAGGAAACGAATACCGGCATTGGTCAACGAGGGCTCGCTGGCAGCGGAGCTGGAATTGGGAGGCTTTTCTCCCACCCGCTCCCTGTCGGTGAGAGTCCGGCGAAGCGACCTGTCGTCCACCTCGGCGGTGGGCGACTTGCTCTATTACGAGGGCGTGAGCTTTCGGATTGAGAGCATGAGCGTCAAGAAATCAACACCTTTCGTCTCTCTGGAATGTCTGCAACAGTAACCATCAATTCTTCATCTCTCGACCGCAAGCTTGCCAAGTTCGCCATTCTGGGGCAGAAGTCGCTGGAAGATGCTCTCATTGAGGGAGCCAAACGCTTCACGACTCAGGCGGTTCGCAACACCATGCCCATGATTCTGACAAAGAATCCCTCTACTGCCAAGAGCGAGTGGACGGCGCGAGTCACGCATTACTTTGAAACTCATCGTATCACCCGCAAAGGTTATCGCAAGGATGCAGCCTTGCGGCGATTGCTTGCCAAGAAAAAGAAGAGCCTGGGACGCGAGGCTTCCGGCTGGAATGCAGCAGCCGCCAAGCTCAAAGCTACCCGCATCCCTGCCTGGGTGAAACGGCACGGCATCGCAGAAGGTGCTTGCCGGATCACGCGCAAGCGCAACCGCATCACCATTATCATCACCAACGCTGTGCCGTACAATGAAGCCATGACCATGCGCCGGGCTGCATTCGTGCTGGATAAGGTGGAACGTGGATTTGACGGAAACCTGCGGGCATTGAAACGAAAGCTCATCAAATCCATCCGATGAACACACACTCCATCACCGAGACGACTCGCCGCTTCCTGATGGAAGCCAAGCCGGGCTTAGCCATTCATACCCCCATCAGCAATGGCGAGCTTAACACGCCCTACGTCCTGCTGAGCTGCGTAGCTGATGACGAATTGATACCCGGTAACAATACATGGGAATGCTCGTTGACCCTCGCTCTGCATAGTGCCGCTTTGGAAGAAGAGGAAACATCCATGCGGGAGCAATTCTCCACGCTCTGCGCTCTACTGGGGAAAAGGACCACCCGCGAGGCAATCAACGGCATGGCGGCTGATTTCATTCTGTACAGCCTGAGTCTGCAGAGCATCGAAGAACCACAAACGATGGATAACGATTTTATCCAGACCGCCACCTTCCGGGTGGTGGTGCAATTTTGACACCGGGACAATATATTATGGCTACAATTATCGGAACAGTCGGCGTATTCGGGTTCGATGAAGACCAGCAGGGCATCCTGTTGGAATCGCAGGACATCGACTACAAGCCGGACAGCAAAGTACAGCGAGACTATCGTGGTAAGAAAGTCGGCATCATTTTCTACGATGACCAGACCGATGTCTCCATGAAAGGTTACATCCCCCGCGACAACCCCACGGACATCAAGGTTGCCCAGACACTTGTGTTGGCGAATGCCACACCTGACCATGGGCTGTCTACCGTTGCCTCTGGGACAAATGTCGTGACCGGGATTAAAATCGGACTGAAAAATGAAGACCTCGCATCCTTTGAGGTATCTTCCGCCATTTACGATTTCTAATGCAGAAGAAACCCTCAACAGATGCGCTGAACTTCATCCGCTCCAAAGATGGAGAACTCGAATCCCTGATGCTGGCGGCATGCCTGACAGCCTTGGGGATTCCTTTTTCCGAACGCCCGGCTTTTTCTGTTTCCGGGGACACCGAACCTGTGGTGAACTGGCTCTTTGATGAATCTTCTCTCGATGGCAAGTTCAAAGCCAGCGAGATGATTGCCCGGTGGCAGGATAAAGGCTGGATAACCCGCACCGACAATGACCACCCGCTTGCCTACATGGCCGCAGCTATGAGAAACCTTTGCACGCTTATCAATCACCACATCGGCAATGCCCCCAAGGTTGAACTGGTGAAGCGTGGTAACAAGACCCTCCGTTATCTCCGAGGGAACACCTGAATCCCTGCTGGGGATTCTGATTAACAAGTTCACAAGGGGGTAGAAATAGAGAACCTCTCGGGCGCAATCCGAGAGGTTCTACAGAAAAGCAATCCACGCCTACATGGATTTCATGACCACAGAATGATATTCATCTACTCCAATGTCAAGAATTTTTTAGCAAAAAGACTTCTTTTTAAGTGAAAAGTGACGTGCAGTCAGGATTGCGCTTCCTGCTGCACGGAGCTCCTTTACCGGCTCATAATGAACAGAACAATCTGCACTATGATAACCAGAATTTAATGTAGGCATTTGTGGTTGCTATTCTGCCAGCCGAGTTCAACTGCTGTTCCGTACCCTTGCGAACACGTTACCCCAGAGGAAAGGGCTGCTAACTCTCCGCTGAAGGTGAACGAGCCACCCACCAGACGAGTGGTGGCAGAAAAGCGAGGAGTGTCTAGCATATAGCGGTCATCTATTCAAGTCTGAAAGACTTATAGTTTTGACCTTCAGGCCATGGTGAGTACTCTGCGCCATAAATGGAGTTGAATTTATGCTTGATGGATAACATTTGCTGAGTATAATACAGGTATCAACACCAGCACAATGATATGGAGCACACGAAAGGATACATTTATGTTTTGACCAACCCTTCATTTCCGGATTATGTCAAAATAGGTTATGCTGATAATGTAGAAACCCGATTGCAACAATTGAATCGCAGCGAATGCATACCTTTCGCATTCCGGGTTTATGCCAAATATGCAGTAAACTCGAGATTATCTGATATCAAGGTTCACGCAATCATTGATAAGTTGAATCCTAATCTGCGCTCCATCGAAAACTTTAACGGGCAAAAGAGAGTTCGCGAGTTTTATGCCATGTCTGCCGAGGATGCCTACGCCGTACTGGAAGCTATGGCTGAAATACATGGGTATACCGACAGATTGGAATTGGTTGCGCCGGACGCAAAAGAAGTGGAGGCTGAAGAGACCGCCGAAGACATCAAGGAGGCCAGGAAAGAACGCCTCACTACGTTTACCTTTGCCCTGTGCGGCATTGCACCCGGCAGCGAAATAGAGTTCTGTTGTCGCAATAATCCGTGCTCCGGGGCCATATGCAAGGTTATAGATGACCGCAACATAGAATATGAAAATGAATCATGGTCTTTAACTGCACTGGCAAAACACTTTACAGGCTCTTGTAGCAACATTGCCGGTACAAGGTATTTCAAATACCGGGGTGAGTGGTTGCACAAGCTTCGTGAACGCTTAGGTGTTTAGCAACATCCCAAGTTGTCGCTAATGATGAACAAGCCCCGCACCTTGTCAGGTACGGGGCTTTTCGTTGAGGGTGGGCGATGGGGATCTACCCGCTCCCTGCGGCCCTGTCGGGCTACCCGCCGAGAGGTGTCTCGGCGGCGCAGGGTCGGCTCATGCCACTGGCATTCGCCGCCCACTCCGCCCTCCGGTCGTCGTGTGTTCGAATCCTGCCACGCTAATGCACAAAAAAGCCCCGCACCTTTATCAGGCACGGGGCTTTTCGTTGAGGGCCGTCAATGGGATTCGAAATTTTACTTCCCCCGTAATCCTTTTTGTAAGAAAAGCGTACAATCTTTTATTAGAAATATTTTATCAACTTCCTTTCATTTATCACAAATGGGATGTGTATCTATGATACCAAACTATTTTTCATCAAGATAATTCGTTTCTGGACGAATTACTATATATAATATAGAGACACAGAACTCAATGATTATTTCGGGCTTGAGAGAACTTTTTTATCAAGGATTCTATTCTGTGTAATAGGTCATCATAAGTTATAATATCTACTATATTATCATATTTTCGTCTAATTACCTCAAAATCGAGTTTTTCTCTTTCACTCAAATCATGTGATCTTCCCATTATAATAATTCCTTTAGGCTTTGTTATTCTTATTTTTATGCCATACATAGATAATTTCTTATCATACTTTTCACTAAGGCTTTTCTCCCCTCCAATACCCATTCTGTTCAAGTGAAAAATATATTTTTCAGCCTGCATAATTGCACCAGAAAGATGCCTGCTAGGAATGTAATTATCTCTATACGGAAATTTATGGAGTAATTTAATAGTGTCTGCTGGTTTTTTTATTTCTATTACATCTATATTACCATTAACATCAAATAACGCAATGTCAATTTTCCTATTTTTAGAGAGTTCTGTTGTTTCTTTGAAACGGAGTTCTTTTATAGATGTTACGTATTTAGGAAACAGTAGTGTCACTATTTGTATTATTTTATTTTGCCAAGCGTCTTCGGTATAAGCTTGATAATCCCTCAACATTTTCTGTAAATCTTTAAATACTAATCGGTATTTTTCTTCTTCATAATTTGCCAATGAAGCATCTAAATTTTTAATTGGTGTTTTTTTATTTTTCTTGTTTAAGTGATTTTCATATAAATAGCCATAATCTTTTATGTTGTCTATATATTCACTAATGAAATTACTAATTCTTTGCCTCTTATAATAATACATTTCTCTTTGACTCGGCACAATGCTCATAAGTTCGCGAAAAACCTTGACAGGCATTGTATTTTCAGTGCTATTACAAACTATAATCGGCTTTTGAATCACATCCTCTATGAGTTTAAATATACCAAGCTTACGAATATTTTCAAAGTACGTTTTACAAATCTTGAACTTATTGTGAACTAAAATATCGTATTTCGTTTGGAAAATATGATTTTTTATTTCGTAATAATCTCCCTTTGATTTTGCTAAAACAAAAAACAAGACATTCTCTTGCAGATCTTCTGGAAAACCATTGTACAAATCATCCTTTTTAAACTTGAGTGACAAAATAGAGACAGCATCTCCTTTTTCAAAGGCATCATGTATCCATCTTATTCCCGAATCATTTCTATATTCAAGAATTATATAATCTTCATAATAATGTAAATCATTATTCATATTTTCTCATTAATATAATACAATACGGTCTAAATATTTGTCCTTTTTATTCCTCTGATATGTCGAATTACCACATACCCTAATGAACTATAACACAAAGGTGATAACTCAACAACAAAAAAAGCATTTTTCATTGATATCTTAGCGTCTCTGAATTTGCATACGTTCTCACATCTGCTTGGCAACTGAAGTGAAAACTCAGCTCTTCGATTTTTCCGTATCGACATTCAAGGAACTTGTGTACGCCCCAGGGGATGAGGTCTTCGTCAATCTTAACCTCGACACGTTTGTATTCGTTCTCTTTAACCAGTTTGAAGTGGGCTTCGATGTATACGTTCATGATTGATGTTGGTTAGTGGTTAAGGGGGACGTGACCACAGGTGTAGACCATGCTCTTCGCCACGGCTTCGGTAGGTGCCAGCGGGAGCCCGGTGCCGAGAGCCTGAATAAGGATTCGCATTTCATCGTATTCTTTCAGTACCACATACTGCATTTCGCCAGATTCTCCGGGATTAAGCCACTCGGACTTTATGCGGACTATGTCTCCTCTTTTTATGGAATGCGTGTTCATCGCTGTATGCTAATTCCGCCTCCCGCTAAGGGAGGTGGGCATCACCATTTTACAACCATGAGCAGTACATCAATTGAAAGAGGAGACATAGTCCGAATCAAGCCGGAATGGCTTGACCCTCGAGAAACCGGGAAAGAGAAGTATGTGGTAGTGCGTGACTTTGGCGATGACCGCGTACTCATCCAAATACTTGGAACCGGGCAACCATTACCATCGACAAGCGCAGCCGATAAAAGCTGGCTCATCTACTGTGGCCACGCAACCCTTAACTACTAACCCCACACCACAACAACCATGAAAGTATACATCGAAGCAAGCTTCACCATCCAGAGCACAGGCGTACACAAGAAGATTGAGGTCAAGATAGACGAAGACCTCATCCCCTTTGGCGTGAGCAAGTTCCTGACCCGCCGCTATGGCGAAATCACCGGGCTTTGCTTTCACTTCACCAGAGAGGCAGAGGATTAACCCAGTAGAGCCTCATACTCCCGATAACCAATATTTAATTTCACGGGATAGCAAGATGCCACATATAAATTAATGCACCTGTGAGCCGCTATCGAGGTAGCTGAGCGGCAAATAAAGAAGCCCGGAATGGTACGCGCTATTCCGGGCTTCCCAATTTAGGTTCACAAACGACATGTCCCGAAAAACTTGTAATGAGTTTGTTATAAAAGAGTTTTGTGCTTTGTCGAAATTTTGTCTGGACATATTTTGTCGGAATGGCAGAAAGAACCTACACGATTGACTATTGATAATCAAAGACTACCAGTACATTCGACTCCCTTTGATATAAGCCAAAGTGGGTCACGAAGTGCGGAGTGCTCAGGAGTGCCTGATGTTGTAGAAAAGGGGTAGAGTGGAGCTGAAATCTGCCGGATTCCGGTAGTGAAGCTTGCAGCGAAGTGCGCGTTAAGTGCCGTAAATTGAGCGGTTTACAAACAAAAATCGCGGGCGTTATCTCTTATCGAAATAACGCCCGCGAAGGGTGGGCGATGGGGATCGAACCCACGACGACCGGAACCACAATCCGGGGCTCTACCACTGAGCTACACCCACCATTTTTATGCTGGTGGCGACTGCGTCGCTGTGGTTATTATACACATCTGAAAAAAGAATGCAAGACAAATTTAAGGTTTTTGTGATTTTTTTGTGAGGAGCGCAGCAGTTTGGCGCTTGCTTCGTTCTTTGAAGACCGGGCGAGGCACTATGGAGAAGCAGTTTTTATGGTGTTAATAAAACATCCTCGGGCGATGGAAATCAGCCCGAGGATGAAAAACAGTAATATAGAAAATTATCAGCTGCGGTTTTTAAGCTGCGGGAACAGGATGATATCGCGGATGGAGCAGGCTCCTGTCAGCAGCATGCAGAGGCGGTCGATACCGATGCCGATACCGCCGGCACTAGGCATGCCGGATTCCAGCGTCTGCACAAAATCGTAGTCAATCTTCTGCGTTTCCTCACCGGCCTGATGCTTGAGTCGCTCCAGCTGCTCCACCGGGTCGTTCTGCTCAGAATAACCGGGGCAAAGTTCCTGGCCATTCATCACCAGCTCAAACACGTCTACCACTTCCGGATTCTCCGGATTGGCCTTGGCCAGCGGTACAAGGTCACGGGCAACATGGCAGACGAAGAGCGGGTTGGCCTGTTTCTCTTCCACCAGTTTTTCATACACCTGCTGGGTGACAGCAGTATCGTCCAAATCATCACCAATCTGCAGGTGAAGTTGATTTTCCGCGCGGTCACGGCGCTGCTCCGGTGTGAGGTCAAACCAATCATCGCCGGCAACCTCCTTCACCAAGTCATTGTAATCTGCACGGCGCCAAGGGCGGGTCAGGTCCACCGTCCAGCGGACATTACCCTCGTCATCATACTGGTCGAACTTGAGCGTACCAAAGACCTTTTCTGCGACGGTGGTAATCATTTCCTCCATCATTTCTGCCATGGTCTCATAGTCACCGCCGGCTTCATAAACTTCCAGCACGGTGAACTCCGGATTGTGACGGCGGTCCACGCCTTCGTTGCGGAAGTTGCGGTTCAACTCAAACACCTTGGGGAAGCCACCCACCAGCAGTCGTTTCAGGAAAAGTTCCGGAGCAATACGCAGGGTAACAGGCTTTTTGAGAGCGTTGTAGTAAGATTCAAACGGCTTGGCGGCCGCACCGCCTGCCACATCCTGCAGCATGGGGGTCTCCACCTCCAGGAAACCTCTGTCCGTCAGGAAGCTGCGAATCTCCTGAATGATGAGGGAACGCTTCACGAAGCGGTCTGCGCTGTCTGCGTTGCTCATGAGGTCCATGTGACGGCGACGGTAGCGCAAATCCGCATCGGCCAGGCCGTGGAACTTGTCCGGCATGGGGCGCAGTGCTTTGGACAGCACCTTGAACTCCGCCACGCGGACGGAGGGCTCTCCTGTGCGGGTAATGAAGGTTTCACCTTCAATGCCTACCCAGTCACCGCGCTCCAGAAGTTTCCAGAGGGACCATGTTTCCGGGCTGAGGGATTTCTTGGTAAGCATGCACTGAATGGAGCCGCATACATCACCCACGGTGAAGAACTGAGTGTTGCCCATATCACGAAGGGCGGTAATGCGACCCAGGAATTTCACCTGTTTACCCTCCGCAAAATTGGCCTTGATTTCTGCAGCATTAGTGGTCACATCGAAACGCCCGCCGTAGGGGTTCACCCCAAGGCTGCGAATCTTGCCCACCTTTTCGCGACGCACGGCAATCAGCTCCTCCTCAGAAGAACCCGGAGCGGTATTAGCAGGTTGATTTTCTGACATAGCGCGGGGATTATACGTATTTTGTCGCAAATATCCAGCCTAAAGTTAGTTTTGTACGGATTTTTGGCTCTTTTTCAGTAATGAAATGTGAGGCTTTCCTGAATGAGTGGAGAAAAACGGCGAAAGAATGTGACGGAGGGTCACATTCTTCCGGATAGATTGTAGTGTAAAGCGGCGGGTAAGGGGAAGGGCGTGTGAGAGAAATCTCAGCTTCCGGAGTGCTCTTTAAGCACGCGGATGATGGCTTTGTTGCCTTTCTTTTCTGCGTATTGCAGGGCTGTTTTACCACTTTTGCTGTGCAGATGGGGATTGGCACCTTTCTCAAGCAGCAGAGATACAGCCGGAGCATTGCCTACCATGCAGGCATAGTGGAGCGGCGGTATGGAGTCCACCGGATTCAGCTCCGTTATTTCCGCGAGGAGCTTAATCATCCCCATGTTTTTTGCCAGGATTCCGAAATGCAGGGCGGTTTCATGGATATTATTCCTCGCATTGGGATTGGCACCGGCCATCAGAAGAATTTGGGCAATTTCTGTATCTTGTGTGCTGTGGAGAGGCGTGTTGCCTCTTTTTGAGGTGACGTTCACATTGGCACCGCAAGCCAACAGCATGTTGACCATTTCTTTTTTTGCTGCCAGATGAAGTGCTGTCTGTCCTATTTCATCAAGCGGTAAGTTGAAGTCAATACCGCGACTCTTCAGCCGGGCGATGATGGCGTAGTCATTGTTTTTTACCCCGTACAGCAGCAGTGCCGCATCCGTCGGCACGCGGAGGAGGCGTCGGGCTTCATTCTTCTCCTTGGTGTATTCCGTTTCATACCGCTCATGCAGCTTGAGAGCCGTGCGGCCTTTGCTGTCTTTAGCCTGAGCGTCTGCCCCGGATGCAAGGAGCAGGGGAATACACTCATGAGCTGAATGGGCTGCTGCCACATGCAGGGGCGTGGCCTGTTCTGCTTCTTTTACCGGTGCGCCGGCGTCTGCCAGAATATCATCTCCCTGCATCAGCAGATTGCAGAGAGCGTTCACCTCTGCACCGCATTCCAACAGTGCTTCTACGCAGCCGCATTCATTGACCATACAGGCCTTGTGCAGCGGGGTCAAGCCCAGTGAGTTCCTATCGTGCGGAGAAACGCCGGCCTTTACGAGAAGACGAACAATACCGGCCCTCTTTTCCCGCTGGTCTTCAATCATGCGGTTGGCGGCATAATGCAGAAGATTGTTTTTCTGCTCATCTGTGTAAGAGGCCGGGGCTCCGTTGTCCAGAAGTAATTTCACGATGTCCGGATGCCCCATGTGGCAGGCCTCTTTCAAACACTCCGTTTTAGTGGCATCTGTAGCGTTGACGCCGCTTTCCAGCAGAATTTGAGCGGCAGCAGCAGAGCCGCGTACGCAATACAGATAGAGAGCATCCGCGCCGTCGCTGTTGCGGGCGTTGATATCTGCGCCTGCTTCTATGAGATGTTTCACAACTCCGGGCTCATCTGCCAGATGAAGCGGTGTATGCCCGTATTCATCACGGGCGTTTACATCTGCACCGGCCTTGATGAGAAGCTTGGCCATTTCCGGCTCCGAGCAGGAGTGCAGAGGGGTGCTTTTATCTGCAGCTTTGGCATTGGGATCTGCCCCGGCCGCCAGAAGAACTTTACAAACTTCTGCATTATGGCAGGTGTGCAGCGGCGTGTCCCCTTGCGGCGTGGTGGCATGGATATCTGCCCCTTTCTTTATCAGAAGCTTACAGCGTTCCGCGGTGAGACAGTTGTGTAAAGCCGTGTATCCGCGGATGTTGCGGGCGTGCACGTCAATGTCTGCGGATTCCGTTACCGTGTCGGATGCTGCATCTCTGCCGCGGGGACTGCTTGCGGCAGAGACAGCTGGCAGCATCCAGGTAATAGCCAGAAACGTTGCTGTCAGTCGGGAATATTTCATTGTTCCTTCAGGTTGGGTAATTTTATTTTGTCTACAGTCGTTTCTGCCTTGTTGAATCCGGTGCTTGTTATGCCATACGGGCGTAAGCATCCGCCTCTACGGCTTTCCAGAGAGCGGCGATGCTGGCCTCTACTGCCGGGCGGGCGGTAGTCAGGTCTGCTCCGGCCTCTCCGTGAGCAAAGAGGTAGAATTTAATCTTGGGCTCCGTGCCGCTGGGGCGTACGGCGAAGCTTCTGCCGTCTGCCAGATCAATGAAGAGCATCTTCTCTGCGGGAACGGGGTCACCTTCAGCATCTGTCATCTGACCGGAGGAGAAATCACGCACGCCGGCCACAGCTGCGCCGTCCATGGTAGCAGGCGGGTTTTCGATGTAGCTTTTGGTGAGAGCCGCAATCTTGGCGGCACCGTCGGCACCCTCCATCACAATGTTGGTGCCCAGTTCCTTGTAGTAGCCCAAGTTGGCGTAGATGTTGTTGAGGCACTCAAGGAGGCCGATGCCCTTGGAGGCAAGATAGGCGTTGAGTTCCGCCAGGCAAATGGCCGCAGCATTGGCATCCTTGTCTCTCACGAAGTCCTGAGCAAGATAGCCGTAGCTTTCTTCACCGCCGAATACGAAGAACTTGCTGTACTTGAGTCTCAGCTCGCGGGTCTGAGCCTCTGTCATGTTGCGGTAGTTTTGGCGCAGCTCTGCCGGGATGGCGTTTTCATACTTGCCGAGTTTTGCGGCGATGTACTTGAACCCGGTGAGCACATTGACCGTGCTGATGCCGAAGGATGCAGCAATGGCATCCTGCAGCGGGCTGGTCACAAAGGTCTTAACCATAACGGCGCGGTCAATGTTCTCCGGCGTGATAAGACCGAGCTCAATCATGCTCATGCAGCGGTACCAAGCCAGCAGGCAACCTGTCTGGTTACCCGTGAGCAGTTGCATCTTGCCCGTGACCTTGTCACGCACAGCGATGCCCATACGGTCGGCATCCGGGTCCGTAGCAATTACCAAATCTGCATTTTCTGCGTCTGCCTGAGCCATGGCCATGTCCAGAGCAGGAGCGTTCTCCGGGTTCGGGCTCTTCACCGTGGGGAAACGACCGTCGAGCACATCCTGAGCCGCTACCGTGCTGACGTTGCAGCCCAGCTCACGGAGCAGGGGAACGATGCAGCGGGCTCCGGTGCCGTGCAGGTTGGTGAACACCACCTTGGCCGCACTTGCGGAGAATACCTCCGGACGCAGGATGATGCCTTGAAGCTTCTTCATATAGATGGCATCAAATGCGGCATCCAGCACACGCAGAGAGCCCTGCTGCTCTTTGGGAAGCGGGGTGTAGGAATCCGTTGTCAGGGCATTTACTTCTGCGATGACTGCTTTGTCATGCGGAGCGATAAGCTGCGCACCGTCATTGAAATAAGCCTTGAAACCGTTATCATGCGCCGGATTGTGAGAGGCCGTCAGCACCACACCCGTGTCTGCATTCAGCTCACGAATGGCAAAAGATACCTCCGGTGTGGAGCAGGGACCGTCGAACAGAGCGCAGTCGCAGCCCAAATCCGTGGTGATTTTGGCGCAGAACTCGGCGAAGTCTCGGGAGAAATGACGGGTATCGTGTCCTATGACGATGAGAGGTTTGCGCCCCGTTCCCTCTGCTTCCACGAAGCGGCGGACGTAGGTAATGAGCCCGCGCATGGCGCGGCCTACATTAAAATAGTTCATGGATGCCGTGCCCACGCAGGGGAACTCCGGGCGGCCGTTTACGCCGCCTTTGCCCTGTTCCGCCTCGGTGACGATGGTGCCGATGGTGCGTCCGCGAAGACCACCCGTGCCGAAAGCGAGAGTTTTGTAAAAGCGGTTGTTGAGCTCAGCCCATGCCTCTGCTTCAATAAGCTGCGCAATGGCAGCAGGGACAATCGGATCCTGAGTAGCCCCGCAGAGCATGCTGATATTTTCGAGCGAAGATTCAAGCAGCTTGCCTTCTGCAACCGCCTGCTTCAGTGTGGAAAGTGTTACATCCGTCATACGCGCGCATTTTACCAAAACTGCCCGTTCCGTGCAAGCCCTATCTTTTAATTTGATATCCGCCACGGGTTTTTGCCGCGTGTTCTTATGTGCTGATGCATGGGCGTTTAGCGTTGGCTAAGGGGTAGGTCTCAACCGCCTTGGGATGACGGGAAATAATGCTCAGAGAACATGGGAAATGATTTGGACTTTTTAACGGAGCACAAGGCGGATAACAACAAAAAACTCCGCCGAAACGGCGGAGTTGATGAAGTAGCCCCGGCGGGAATCGAACCCACATCTAAGGTACCGGAAACCTTCGTCCTATCCATTGAACGACAGGGCCATTTTGTTACGGAGTGCGGTGATAAGACGCCGCCTCGCAACGGCGCGCATTCTGCCACAAAACGGCGGGATTTGTCAAGATAAGATGTGTGGTATGTCGCATAAAATTCAGATATCGTGATTTGGAGTGAGCTTAAGAGGCTGAATTCGCGCAGTTGTCGCGATTTTTCGGGGGTAGAAACCAAATTTTTATTGACTAAATCCCGGTGCGGCGTTAAACTATCTCTGCCTTGCCGGGCCGGGTGGCTTGGCGGGATTCAACTTATAATCCATTTATCCTACTATTATGGCTAAATACGCTATTAACGGTTTCGGCCGCATCGGCCGTAACGTGCTCCGCGCCATGTCCCAGGCCGAGCTCGAGAAGGTTGTTGCCATCCACGACCTTACCCCCATCGCCACTACGGCTCACCTTCTGAAGTACGACTCCACCCAGGGCAAGTTCCCGGGCACGGTTGAGATCGACGGTGACAACCTGGTTGTGAACGGTCACCCCATCAAGATTGTGGGCGGCATGCTGGGTCCGGATCAGCTTCCTTGGGCTGAGCTGGGTGTTGACGTTGTTCTTGAGTCCACCGGTCTCTTCACCGCTCGTGAGAAGGCTGAGGGTCACATCAAGGCCGGCGCCAAGAAGGTTCTTATCTCCGCTCCCGCCAAGAACCCCGACCTGACTTTCTGCATCGGCATCAACGATGACGAGTACGATGCTGCCAAGCACAACATCGTTTCCAACGCTTCCTGCACCACGAACTGCCTTTCCCCGATGGTGAAGGTGCTCAACGAGAAGTGGGGCATCGAGAAGGGTATGATGAGCACGATCCACTCCTACACGAACGATCAGCGCATCCTTGACCTTCCGCACAGCGATCCCCGCCGTATGCGCGCCGCTGCTATCAACATCATCCCCACCACCACCGGTGCTGCCAAGGCTATCGGTGAGGTGATTCCCCAGCTGAAGGGTCTCCTTAACGGTGCTTCCTTCCGCGTGCCCACTCCGACCGGTTCTCTGACCGACTTCGTGGCTGTCCTGAAGTCCGACGTGACCGTGGAGGAAGTGAACGCCGCCATGAAGGAGGCTGCTGAGGGCCCGCTCAAGGGCATCCTCGAGTACTCCGAGGAGGCTCTCGTGCTCCAGGACATCGTGTCCAACCCCCACTCCTGCATCTTCGACGCCGGCTTCACCTATGTGGTGGGCGGCAACATGGTGAAGGTTTGCGGCTGGTACGACAACGAATGGGGTTACTCCAACCGCGCCGCTGAGGCTATGAAGAAGCTGGGCGATTCCATCGCCTAAGATTCTGAAGACGCTTTAGTCGCCAGACTATTTTGCAGGTGGAACGGGTTTCCGTTCCACCTGTTCTTTTTGCGCAGTAGTTTCTCTCTGTGGCTTGGTGATTGGGGTAGAAAAAGAGGCAAAGAAAGCCGTGAGTCATCTGCGGATGACTGCTCAATATGCGCAAGATGAACCGAATGGGGTGTGGGCTTGTTACGGAATGGTAACGCTCAACTGTTTATTCAGGAAGCCGTAATCCCTGCATCCACTGAGTGGCTGCGCGGGTAATTTCTCCTGCAACATTGCCGAGCTGTTTGGCAAAACCGGGTACGAACCAGGGATAACCGCCGACAAGGTCATGGATGACGGCTACTTCTCCGTGGCAGGTAGCCGCGCCTGCGCCGATGCCGATGGTGGGGATGGAGCTGCGGCGGGTGAGTTCTGCAGCCAGTGAATGCTTGGTGCATTCGATTACGACGCAGAATGCTCCGGCGCGGATAACGGCATCGAGATCACGGGTGATGGCTGCGGCTTCTTCATCCGTCTTTCCTTTCATTCGGTAGCCGCCTTCCTCTTTGACGCTCTGCGGCAGAAGGCCGATGTGCGCCTGCACGGGAATGCCCGCCTCTACAATGGCTCGGATTTTGTCTTCCTGAGCAACGCCGCCTTCCAGCTTGACGGCATCTGCGCCTACTGCCATGAGCCGGCGAGCGTTGCGGACTGCCTGCTCGGGGGTATCATAGGAATGTATGGGCAAATCCACCACAACAAGAGCACGTTTGGCCGCGCGGGCAACACATTCCCCGTGGTGCAGCATGTGTTCCATGGTCACGTGGGTGGTATCCGGGTATCCCAGCATCATCATGCCCAGAGAATCGCCTACCAGAATCATATCCACTCCGGCTTCATCCAGCATGCGGGCCGTGGGATAATCGTATGCTGTAAGCTGGGAAATGGGTTCTTTTCCTTTCTTGCTCAGGATGGTGGCAATTTTCGAATCCATGGGATTTAAAGAGGGAAGGGTGTGATGGTGTAATTGCAGTCAAGATTGTCCAGCAGCTGCCGGACGTTGAGGTGTTGTCCCGGGAGTATAAGCATGGGATCAATATCACAGAGAGGTTGCAGGACAAAGGCTCTCACGTGAGCACGGGGATGAGGAAGGGTGAGCTCCCCTGTTTCCATCTGTTCGTCTCCGCAGTAAAGAAGGTCAATATCACAGGTGCGGGGTTCTCCGTAGATACCGCTGCGTGTGCGCCCCAGTTCCTGTTCAATTTGCAGGCAGTTGCGCAGAATTTCCGTTGCCGGCATGTCTGTCTCCACTTCAATGCAGGCGTTGAGGTAGGGCGGCGAGCCTTCCGGGCAGCCGATAGGCTCTGTCTCGTAGAGCTGTGACAACCTGAGTGCGCCGAAGAGGTCTGAGAGATAATCACAAACAGACTCAAGGGTGACCAGACGGTCACCCATGTTGGAGCCTATAGAAAAGCCGACGCGGCGAATGCCGTTGGTGGACGCTTGCATGTGGGAGCTTAATCGGTGAGACCGAGCACGTCCTGCATGCTGTAAAGACCGGCGGGCTTTTCCGTCAGCCAGAGCGCGGCACGCACGGCACCGCCTGCAAAAGTGCCGCGGTTGGAAGCTTTGTGTGCAAGCTCAACGCGTTCGCCGTCTATGGCGTAGATGACGGTGTGGTCGCCCACTACATCACCGCCGCGCAGGGTATGCATGCCAATCTGACGCTGCGGGCGTGCACCCACATTGCCGAAACGGCCGTGCATCACGTCCTTGTCATAGTCCATCCCTGTTTCCTCGCATACAACTTCTGCCAGAGTGCGGGCGGTACCGCTGGGAGCGTCCAGCTTGTGGTGATGGTGCATCTCCACGATTTCAATGTCAAAATCCTTGAGGATTCGAGTGGCTTTACGGGTAAGCCAGAAGAGGGTGTTCACCCCCACGGAATAGTTGGAGGCGAAAACGATGGGAATTTGCTTTGCGGCATCAAAAATGGCCTGACGCTCCTCATCCGTGTGACCGGTGGTACCGATAACCAAGGGCTTCTTCTGCTGCACAGCGTTTTTCAGAAGCTCCGGGGTGAAGCCGTGGAAAGAGAAGTCAATGGCTACATCTGCACATTCCAGAGCACCTTCAATGTCCTCACCAACATCATGGGTGGAGCCAATAACCGTGTTGGGATTGGATTCTACAGCCTGACGCACAGCCTGACCCATGCGTCCGGAAATGCCGGTAATGAGAATTTTTAACATAGCAGGGAAAGGTGGTAAAATTAAATAAGACCAAATTGCTGCAGAAGTTCCGTCAGCTGCCCGTGCTTCTCCGGGGCAAGGGGCACAAGCGGCATGCGGATTTCCCAGCTGATGGCACCCTTGAGGGCAAGAGCCGCCTTGATGGGAACAGGATTGGTATCCAGAGACATGAGCCCCTTCATCAGCGGGTAATACTTCTTCTGAAGTTCCAGTGCGCGCTTGCCATCACCGGAAAGTGCGGCTGTTACCAGCTCCTTCATCTCTGCGGGGGCCACGTTGGAGGTGACGGAGACAAGACCCACGGCGCCGCAGGAGATGAACGGAACGGTAAGCCCGTCATCGCCGCTCAGAATGGAGAAATCTGCGGGAAGCGCCTGCACCAGCTGGTTTACTCGCTCTACGCTGCCGCCAGCTTCCTTAATGGCCACGATGGTGGGGCAGTCTGCGGCCAGACGAGCCACCGTTTCAACGGAAATCTCAATAACGCTGCGGCCGGGGATGCTGTAGAGAAGAACGGGGAGGTCCGTGCTGTCTGCAATGGCCTTGAAATGCCGGTACAGACCTTCCTGGCTGGGCTTATTGTAATACGGACAGACCTGCAGAGTGCCGTCTGCGCCCATGGCTGCTGCCTCTTTAGTCATTTCAATGGCTTCCACAGTGGAGTTGGAGCCGGTGCCGGCAATAACCTGACAACGTCCGGCCGCATATTCGATGGTGCGGCGGATGACCTCCATGTGCTCACGATGAGTAAGGGTGGGAGATTCTCCGGTTGTGCCGACCGGCACGATGCCGTCCACTCCGGCAGCAACCTGCGCCTCCACGAGTGCCTTGAGTGCCTCGTAGTCTACCTCGTTATTCTTGAAAGGGGTAATAATGGCTGTGTAAAGACCCTGGTATTTCATAAGTACGCGGATATTTTACCACTCATCCGCAAAAAGTCACGCCTTTTTTGGATGGAGGTACATGCAGATGCAGGTGATTTTTCGAGTGGCACGCTAAATTCTTGACAATTCAGCGGCTCGGCACTAACATGTGAGCATGCAGAAGATGTTTATGGGTGCTCTTTTGAGCGGATGTATGGTGCTGAGTGTGGCAGCGGCAGCAGAGGCTGATGCCGAGTCTGTTTGCGAACGCCTGGAAGATGCCATAGAGGCGGAAATTGATGCCCTGGAATCTGTGAAGGATGCAGAATCTGCTCAATCTGCCGTTGCAGATGTTCAAAAAGCTCTGGATGCCCAGAAAGCTCTCTTTGGAGTGGATGAATATGAGCTGTGGAACTATATTGAACATACGGGCAACGTCAAAGAGGTTCTGATGCGTTGCCTGCAACGCCTTGCGGCAGAAATTGACCGCTTGGAAAAAGTAAAGTTCTACGGCAATACCGAGCTGCGCGCGCTGGTTAACTGACGTTTCGTCAGTAGTGCCGCGCAGGGCCGTGGTGTGCGGGGAGAGTCTGTTCTTTTTCTCTCAGGAGTTCCTGGAGGTGCTCCAGCTCGCTGTCCATGTAGTGCGGCAGATCTTTGCTGTGCAGGCTCATTTCACTCAATACATGGTCACGGTATTCCAGGGCTTCCCGGAATGATTCTTCTTCCGAGCCGTATTGCAGGTCGGAAAAATAACGGGTAATAATGCGGCCGCAGCGCTGGATGCTGACGCGCCAGCCCTGAAAATCCGTGTTTTCGTACGTATAGCGGGTAATGTTTTTGTTTTTCATGTGCCGGTAGTTGGGAAAATATATCGCGTAACATGGCTTGGATGCCGTGCCGTGCATCCCTATTCAATAACATATAAAAAAGGCGCCACTTATATGGCGCCTGTGAAAGAGGGAAGGTGTTTTCTGCGGAGAATCATCGTTTACCGTATCGGCGTTCACGCGAGGCGAACGCTTCAAGGGCTTCGTCAAAGTCACTTCTGTTGAAGTCCGGCCACAGTGTATCCGTTACATGAATTTCCGCGTAGCTGATTTGCCAGAGCAGGTAGTTGGACAGCCGCATCTCCCCGGAAGTGCGAATCAGCAAATCCGGATCAGGCATGCCGGCTGTGTACAGATGCTCTCCCAGCAGCTCCGGTGTGATGTCCTCCGGTGAAAGCTCACCCCGGCTGACCTTGGTTGCAAGAGCCTTTGCCGCTGCGGTGATTTCCTGTCGGGACCCGTAGGATAAGGCTAAAACAACGTTGAGGGTCTTATTGCCCGCCGTGGCTTCCATGCACTCCTGCAGACGCTTTCTGTTGCTCTCCGGCAGCATGTACAACTCACCGATGGCATGCAGGCGCACATCTTTCCGCTGCATTTCCGGCAGCCGCTCTGTGAGATATTTGTTGAGCATGTGCATGAGCGCCGTCACTTCCAACTTGGAGCGCCCCCAGTTCTCTGTGGAAAAGGCATAAAGCGTGAGCCACTTAATGCCTTTTTCGATACAGAGATCAATCGCACGCTGCACGGCCAACCCGCCGTTTTCGTGCCCTTTGGCACGGAGAAGCTTGTGCTTTTCTGCCCAGCGTCCGTTGCCATCCATGATGATGGCGATGTGCTGCGGTAATTTCATGCAGTAATTTTTACAGACTGTATTCACCGTATTCTGCCAGAATGGCTTCTACACGAGCCACGTCTTCGGGTGAATCAACACCGCTGGTGGTCTTGCGCCCGCGGTAGGTTACCTCTACCATCTTGACTCGCAATCCATTGTAAAGGAATCTCATCTGCTCCAGACCCTCAACGCATCCCTTCTCATAATCGGATTCCGGCAGTTCAAAGTAATTCTTGAGCGCACTGTGAGTGTAGGCATAGAGACCTACATGGCGGCGAACCGGGCTCTTCTCCATGGTTTCGCGAGCCTTTTCCGGCTTGCGGATGGCCGGTATGGTGCTCTTGGAGAACGCGAGAGCATAGCCGTTCTTGTCTACCAGAACCGTGGTGCCGCTGTAGGGCGTGGTCTTTTTGGATTCGACAAGGCGGTCATATTCCGCCCAATCCAGGTGAATGCAGGGGGTAAAGACATCTGCGGGGCAGGCTTTCCATTCATCAATGAGCTGCTGGATGACCCAAGGCGGGCAGAGAGGGTTATCTCCCTGAAGATTAATGATGAAAGCAGGGGCTTCTGCCTGCTGGCTCACGGCATCCCAGCAGCGCTCCGTGCCGCTGCGGCAGGTTTCTGCTGTCATCACACAGGGGATTTCCGCACCGCTGCAGAAGTCCAGAATACGGGTGTCATCCGTTGCCACTACATAGTTGCAGTTGTCATTGTGGCGGCAGATGGAAGCCGCAATATCAGCAACACGCTTAATCATCTCCACTCCGGCAATCTTGACGAGCGGCTTACCGGGGAGACGAGTGGATGCATAACGAGCAGGAATCACAATGAGAATGGAATCTGACATAGTGCTTGGAATGGTTAAAGGATGTATCTGCTCAAGATACTAACGCAAAACAGGCAATTTGCCAAGAATAAAAGGCTGATTTATTCCGCCTTTTTAAGAATGCTGCTTGTCAGGTGATGTTCTTTTGTGCTAGGATGCCTGCGTGAATTACGGAAGATTGGCTAGAGTCCTGATGTGGTGCAGCACGCCGCTGCTTGCTGTGGGGCTTTTGTGGCTTGCCGGGCTTTGCGTGTATCAACCGCTGTCGCTGTTGTTGCTGCTGCCGGTGGCAGGAATCCTGTGTTGGTTGCGTCGTCGGGTATCTGTCCTGTTGCTGCTCTGGTTCTCTGTGGCGGCGGGTATCTTATGGTTCCTGTGCATTCCCGGTCCGCGTCCTGCGGCATGGCAGACCCCGTGGGCGGAAGCGCCTCAATGCAGTGTTAAGGATAATGTGTTGCGAATCAAAAAGGTACGCGATTTTCATTACCGAAGTGAGACGGATTATGATGTGGTGTATAGGGATGAATCATACCGTCTTGATGAACTGCAGGGCGTAGATTTTGCAGAATGTCATTGGGATGGGATGACTGCCATCTGCCACACAATGCTGAGTTTCCGTTTTGCCGGCAAGCGCAGCTTGGTCGTGTCTGCAGAAACGCGTTTGCCGGTAGGAGAGGTGCAGAATGCCATCGGCGGAATTTACAAACGCTATGGAATCCTTTACGTGTTCGGGACGGAGGAGGACATCTTTCGGCTCAGAACGAACCACCGTCATGAGGATTTGAGTGTCTACCCCTTAAAAATAAAGCCGGAAGCCGCACGCAAACTGCTGCTGCACTATGTGAAACTGGCAGAAGAGGCAGAAAAAGAACATAAACCATACAACACCGTGACGGATAATTGCTCTACCGGGCTGGTGAGTGCTTTCCGCGAGCTTGTGCCGGACCTTCCCCGCAAATATGATTTGCTGCCCATACACAATGGCAGTTTCACGACTCTGCTGTACCGAGCCGGAGCATTTCAGACCTTGCCGGGAGAAACGGAGGAGCAGCTTCGCCACCGCTGTTATCTCGGCTACGATCTTGCTCCGGATGACCGCAGTGATTATTCTGCCGCTATCCGCAGGATAATTAATTCAGACAGCAAGTAAAAGAAAAAACGCCTCTGCCTGACACAGCGGCGTTTTTCCGTTGAGACGCGAAAGTCGCACTCTTTACAGGGTGAGGGCGAATGCGAGCTTGGCGGCAATGGCGCGGGAGAGCGTCACAATCTGCTGCTCGGAAACGGGGACGTTTGTTTTGACAAAGGCGAGAGAGTCTCCGCTGATGGGATCCCGCGGTGCCACAATGTTTTCGATGTTGATACCGGCGGTGGAGAGAATCTGACCAATGGTAGCAATCACGCCGGGGCGGTCCGTATATCGCAGCACCAGGCTGTTACCCTCAAGCGCGGCGTACATGTGGTCGAAGGCGTCAATGCGGGAAACTACCGGAGCGCCGTCTACCACCAAGCCGCGCACGCTGGTAATCTTTTGCTCACCGTTTTCTTCTTCCATGAACAAATCCAGCGTGATGGCATCATCATACAACTTGTCATCCATGGGCTCGCGGGCTTTGAATACAATGCCGTGCTCGCGCAGGGAGGTTTCTGCAGCAGCGGGCATGAGCCCTCTTTCCGCGCTGGGTACGGCACCCTGGAGAATCCACGGCGTGAACCACTTGCGGTAGGTACGCAGGTTGTTGTAGAAAGTGCATTCAATCTTGCGGATGGGTTTGCAGCCGCCCACATTGTAACAAAGTTTGCCCAGCATCTCCGCCAAGTGCAGGTGAGCAGAGTTCAGGTCTGCGGGGCGTTCCGCGTTGATGACGCAGGACGTGTCTCCGTTGGTGAAGTAGTTCACCATCTGTGTGGCGGACTGGAGGGCGGCTTTCTTGTTGGCTTCACGTGTGCTGGCACCCAGATGCGGCAGCATCACGTCTGCAATGTCTGCACTGGGCTGCATGGCGGCCGTGTCCTTGGGATGCACATCCGTGCAGTAAATGAACTTCTGGCCGTTTCTGCGTGCTTCACGCAGGGCATCTTCGTCCACCACTCCGTAGCGGGCACAGTTCACCAGCATGGCTCCATCCTTCATGCGGCGGATGAGATCTGCATTGATCAGGTTGCGCGTAGACGGTCCGCCCGGAACATGAATGGAGATGATATCTGCCGTGGTGAAGATTTCCTCCAGCTCTGCCGGAGTGGCGCCGATGTTGAGTGCGCGCTGGCGGGAGAGGAAATGGTCATACCCCAGTACGGTGCATTCAAACCCCTGAAGACGCTTGACGAGCAAGCGTCCGATGTTGCCGAGACCGAGAATACCAACTGTCTTGCGGGTGAGCTCGCGTCCCATATACTGTTTTTTGTTCCATTCTCCGGCACGGGTCGTTACATCTCCGGGAATAACAAAGCGATACGCCGCCAGAATCATGGCGATGACCTCTTCTGCCACAGCGTTGGAGTTGGCACCGGGGGTGTTCATGACATCGATATTCTTGCTGCGGGCATAGACATAGTCGATGTTGTCATAGCCGGCACCGGCACGGATGACGACCTTGAGAGAGGGAAGAGCATCGATAATCTCCGCCGTCACTTTCTCAGAACGAACAATCAGCCCCGATGCATCGGGGTTGGCCGCTACCATCTCTGCAATGGGGGCGGAATCATCCTGAACCACATTGTAACCGGCGGCAACAAGTCCGGCGGCGGCGGCTTTATCAAGCTTGGTGGGAATGAGTATTTTCATGTCGGTAAATAAGAAGATTCAATCAGCGCTCAATTTCATGAGCAAAGAGACCGGAGCGCAATTTCGGTTCAAACCAAGTGGATTTGGGCGGCATAATTTCACCGCTGTCCGCCACATGGAAGAGGTCTGCCATGGTAACAGGATACAGAGAGAACGCCACACCGTTTCCGGCGCGCTGCTCCAGCTCCTGCAAGCCGCGAATCCCCCCCACAAAATCAATGCGGTTACTGGTGCGCGGGTCATTTATGCCAAGCACCGGGGCAAGCAGATTGTCCTGCAAAATAGCACAATCCAGGCTGTTGATGGGATGCCCCTCATCAAAGCTTCCGGCTTTTGCCGTGATGGAATACCATGTGCCGCTCAGGTACATGCCAAACTCATGCTTGGCCCGCGGATGATGCGGCTTTTCCTGCGAAACGGTGCTCACGGTGAACTTTTCTGCCACTTTTTCCAGGAATTGCTCTGTGGTCAGTCCGTTGAGGTCAAGCACGACACGGTTGTAGTCCATGATGAAGAGGTCTTCATCACTGAACGTGACGGCCATCAGGTAATTATATTCTTCATTCCCGGTATAGTCCGGGTGCTGTTCACGGCGCTTGGCAGAAACAGCCGCGCTGGAAGCGGTGCGGTGGTGGCCGTCTGCAATGTAGAGCACGGGAACTTCCTCAAAGCCTTGGCGAATCGTCCGGATGACCTCTGCATCCGTCACCGGCCAGAGCAGGTGAGTGACACCGTCGTCACTGGTGAAATCATATTCCGGTTTGTGGAATTTAATCCATTCACGAATGGCCGTAGCAATGCCTTCGTGCTTGCGATAGGCCAGGAATACAGGTTCTGTCTGCGTGGAGCAGGTGTCAAAATGGTTAATTCTGTCCAGCTCCTTTTCCTTGCGGGTCAGCTCGTGTTTCTTGATGGTGCCGTTCAGGTATTCATCCACGCTTGCACAGCCGACGATGCCGGTCTGCACACGCCCCCACATCATTTGCCGATAAATGTAGTACGCAGGGGCTGCTTCTCTCTTCAGAAATCCTTTGCGGATGAAAGATTCGAGATTTTCTCGGCTTTTTTCATAAGTGACAGGCTCGTGAATCAATTCTTCACCGGTATCGATATCTGCGCGACAGATGTGCAGGAAAGAAGAAGGGTTTCCGGCGGCCATGTCACAGGCTTCCCGGTGATTCATGACATCATAGGGAAGGCAGGATACCTGCTCAACATATTCGCAGGGCGGTCGCAGCGCGGCAAACGGACGAATGGTAGCCATGGCGGTGTGTGGGGAATGGGATATTATTGATTGATAAGAACAAGTTTGCTTAATGCAGCGGGAAGAAGCTCAGAACCGTAGTAATTTGCAGAGTGGAGACGATTTGCCTGATTATGAATAGCCGCATTTGCCTTCTTGATGATAGGTAAATAGATGGTTGTCAGGCTTTCTACCTCTTCCTGAGATGTTTTGGGAAGAGAGTTGAAACTCTGGATCCAGTTGTTAAAATCCGCGTGCAGCACCATAACAACCGGCACGGCTGCATCTGCGCTATCTTTATCATTGATTGCAGACATGCAATGAGAAAGGCGGCTCAGTAGCAGAATCCCGGCGCGAATGCGTTGTTCTGCAACGGGAAGCTCCGGATTAGGGGTGGAGTCTTCTACGGAGTCCTTCACCACATTTGTCGGGGCCTTTGGCTGCTCCGTTGTTTCCACAGAAGGCTCCACGGTCATGTCTGCCGGCGGCTCCTGCGCAATAAGAGGCATGGCGGTGATGAGCACCGCTGCGTATACTACATGGGAACGAATTGTCATTTGTTAAGCATCAGGCACATTATTTGAAATAAATGAGCAAACTCCGGAGATTGAAAACATTTGTTGTTTTGGAGTCTGAACATTTGAGAGTATACACGCCCCCAGCGTTCACGCATAGGACGCTCATATTTTTTCATGACAAGCTCTTTTTGCCCTGCGTCAAGAGTTTTCACGTTCTGCAGAGCTGTGCGTGTATCGTAGAGCTTGCGGAGCTCGTTTTTCAGAGCAGGGGCTGCGGCATCTGCGCTTTTCCTGTCCTTTGCAGATTCCAGAACGGGCACGAGCGTGTTAGGCAGCGCAATGTATGCCTCAAAGGCATCCGTAACATGCTTGGGCAATGCCCCTTCTGCAGCAAGAACGGGCATTGCTGTCAGAAGCAATGCCACGCCCTTTCCGATGAATGATGTGGAAACCATAGAGCATGGAGTAAGCCTCCGTTTACACGGAGGCTCAGAGAAACACGGTTATTTCTTCGGTTCTGCGGCCTTTTGCTGTTCCGCCGGTTGCTGGGGGGCTGCATCCTTCTTAGGCTCTTCTGCCTTTTTACTGTCAGCCGCCTTTTTGTCTTCAGGCGTTTCGCCTACGATTTCGAGGGTCTCATCCTCTGTCTGCATGGCCTTCTCGCGTTCAATGGCTTCCAGAGCATTGGTAATCTGAGCCTCGGCACTGGAAACAGCGCGATCCAGCTGATTCGTGCGGCGTTCGAGCGTGCCCTTGAGGGCGCGGAGTTCTCTCTCTCTCTTGCGAATCTCGGTCACAATCGCGCGGTTTTCATCCAGAAGGGGTTTGCGGTATTCCTGCGGCATGGTGGTGGATTTGAGGGAGGAAATCTTACGCACCGTCTCATCATCCCTCAGTATTTTTTCCGCAGCGTCAAGGCGTCCGCACACCAGTTCGTTGCGGGCCTTCTCCATGACATCCCAGAATTGGGTCAGGAGCTCCGGTACACAGCCGACTTCAGCATCCAGCTTGGTGTATTCGTTGCGGCGCAGGTTATCATTGACCTTGTTAAGGCAATTATTGAGCATCATGAGATTGCGGTTGCTGGGAGTGTACCAGACCTTTGCCGCATCCTCTCCGTTGCGCTTGAAGTAGTCCACCATTTTCTGGTATTCCTCGCGGTCGGAATCATCCATGGCGGAGGCTCTGGCCGGCTGGAGTTTGCTGCGCTTCTTTTGTTCCGCTGCAATCATGCGGCTCCACTTCTTCTGGAGGTCGCGCAGTGTCTTGAGATACCATTCATGAGCTTTCCTGTATTCAGGGGCGCCCTGGTAACGCTCAAAGAGAATCTCAAACTTATCCAAACCTCCCACCTTGCGACGGCTCTTCTTTTCCTTCATGTCAATGAGCATGGCATTGTAGGCAGCAGATGCATCGCTCAGGAAACGTTCACGCTGTTCCGGAGAGACGGTGAACTGATAGTCCGCAATGCCGGCGGCATTGAACTTACTCTGAAGTTCTGCCACTTCGAGGGAGAGTTTGTCCATTTCCGCCATCTGACTGTTGATGCGGTTGGTCGTGTTGGTGCAGATAGAACGCAGCGTGCGGGACGGCTTCTTGATTTCTGCCAATCTCTTATCAATCTCCTGGAGTTTTTCGCGCAGGCGGAGAGTGACGTCCTTGGCTTTATCCTCACCCTGTTTCTGCTGAATGTTGGCATCCTGGAACTCCGGCTCGGGGGGCGGAGCAGGGGCTTCCGCTTCTGTTTCTCCCGGCTTCTCCTCACCTTTGGTATCTGCGGGCTTTTCGTCTGTCGGAGCGCTCTTTTCCGGCGTTTGGGGAGCCGCGGGGGCCGGTGCGGGCTTGGCCTGAACCTCTCTCATGGCCAGAATAGTGGCAGAGGGGACTTCCTTGGTTACGTTCTTGCCGGATTTGTCTTTGCCGCGGAACTTGGTGGTGGTGTCGCTTCTGTAGACAACCGTGCACTCAGTGTACTGTTCGGAGTTGTTCAGGTGGATGGTATACATGGGTGCCGCGCTCAGTACGGAGGCGGTCATCGCAAGTAAGGCAAAAATTGAAAAAGGACGTTTCATGGAAGTGGTCAGTTTTACCCGTTCATACTAACACACCAAGCAGCCTTTGGTAAATAGTAAAAATGTATTCTTGCTCAAAATGACAGATAAAAGCCCCTTTTTCGTTGGAAAAAGGGGCGGAAAAAACGGAGGCTGCTTATTTCGCGCAGAAATCGCGGATACTGCGGGCTGCCGCATGCACCAACGGGGGGCCGTTGTAGATAAAGCCGGAATAAAGCTGCACCAGGGAGGCCCCTGCGCGTATCTTTTCCACGGCATCCTCCGGGGTGGTAATGCCGCCCACGCCGATAATCGGGATTCTGCCTTTCAGCTCTGCGGCAAAGGCTGCCAGAGTTTCCGTGGCGCGGTTATAAAGCGGCTTGCCGGACATGCCGCCGCTTTCACAGGCTGCCGGAGATTTCTCTACACCTTCACGGGAAGTGGTGGTGTTGGTGCAGATGAGACCATCCAGCTGACAATCCAGGAAAACCTGTGAGAGCTCACGGATGCGGGCCTCATTCATATCCGGAGATACTTTCAGCACCAGCGGTACATAGCGACCGGTCTCGCTGGAAAGATTGGCCTGCTCACTCTTGAGGATGGAAAGCAGGTCTGCGGCGGAATCTGCTTTGGCCAGATCCTGCAGATTGGGAACATTCGGGCAGGAGAAGTTGATGGCCACATAATCTGCCACGTCCCACACGGCTCTCAGACACGCAAGATAGTCCTGGTGAGCCTCTCTGTTGGGCGTTACCTTGTTCTTGCTGATGTTGACCCCGAGAACGCCATTGAAGTTTCTCGTGCGTCGGATGTTATCCACGCCCTTGTCTACGCCGGGATTATTGATGCCCATGTGGTTGATGATTGCCTGCTCAGGGATGCAGCGGAATAACCGGGGCTTGGGATTGCCGGGCTGCGGTCTCGGCGTGAGGGTGCCTACCTCCACAAAGCCAAACCCCAGATGCCCGAAAGCGGCAATGGTGTTGGCTTCCTTATCCATGCCGGCGGCAAGACCCACACGGTTGGGGAACTTGAGCCCCATGACGGTGACCGGGTCTTCTACCCGAGCCGGGAACATGTGCGGAAGAATATGCAGGCTTTCTGCCATCCGGAGGCCGTTGAGCGTGACGTGGTGAGCCGTCTCGGGGTCGAGGCAGAAAAGAAATTTCTTGGCGAGCTGATAAAGTTGAGGATTCACAATTTGGAAATGATGGTCTGACGTGTGCGTCTATACTATAAAAAAGGAGGATAAAATCAATACTTTTTTATTCCGCTTCGACTGTTTGGGTGACGGTGCCGATGGCATCGCATGAAAATTCAACGACATCGCCGGGCTTGAGGTAAGAGGGCGGATTCATACCCATGCCGACTCCGCCGGGCGTGCCCGTGGAAACCACATCCCCCGGATTCAGGGTCATGAAGCGGGAAACATAGGCCACCAGCTGCGCCACAGGCATAATGAGCTGAGAGGTGTTTGCCCGTTGGCGGAGCTCTCCGTTCACCCGCATTTCCAACACAAGGTTGTCCGGGTTTGGAATTTCGTCTTTCGTGACCAGAATTGGGCCGAAGGGGGCGAAGGTGTCATAGCTCTTGCCCATGACCCATTGCCCGGCATGTTCCAGCTGCCAGGCACGCTCAGAGTAATCGCACATGAGCGTATAGCCGATAATGGCCCTGCGGGCTTCTTCCTCCGTCGCGCCGTGCAGGGTATCACCGATGATGACGGCCAGCTCTACTTCATAGTCCAGCTTTGATGCCCCGGTGGGGTTGAGGACGTACGATATATCCGAACTGATGGCGGAGGTGGCTTTCATGAAAACGGACGGCTCCGTGGGAGAGTCACCGCTGAACTCGCGGGCGTGGTCCGCATACGTTTTGCCAAGGCATACAAGAGAGCAGGGCTGCACATGCAGAGCAGAGGAGACAACCAGCCCTTTCATGTCTACGGGTACGCCGTCCGCCGCACCCTTGGAAATCCAGGTTTCAATTTCTTTTCGGAGTTTCTTGCCGCCCGGTTGCATGGCGGCCCACAGCTGCTCATCCTGTGCGGTCACGTCAATATAGCACCCCCTTTTGGGAACCCAGAGACCGATGACGCTCTCTCCTTCTTCATCTACGTAGTACTGAAGTTTCATGAATGTCGATAGAGAAATTAGAAAAAATCAGTTCCACCCATCCAAGGTGGTGGGAATGGCCTGCAATCTGTCCGGCAAATCCGTGCGGTCGGGGGGCGACGGGGCTTCCGGTTCCGGAGCCGGGGGCTCCGGGTTCGGCTCAGCAGGTTGTTCCTGCTGCGGAGTGGCAGCCGGAGCGGTTGCGGCAGAGAATGGATTCTCCCCGGCATTGGTTACAGCCGGCGTAGAATCAAAGTCCGGCAGATTGTTAGTTGCTGCATCTGCAGACGTCTGCTCTGAAGTGTCATTGTTGCTTTCCCCCTCTTCGCTGTCCGCAGAGGCAGAGGATATGGAGCGGTACAGGAAAACGCGGTCGCCCTTGATGACCGTGCCGGAACGGATGTCTGCTACAATCATATTGCCCCTGCGGTGCTGTCCCCCGGCAACCACCAGATTGCCGACTCGGTCATTGGCGCCGTCTGCCGGATGGGAAATCAGGACAGTGCCCTCCTTGGGCATGGGGCCGATGATGCGCAGCAGTGCAAAGTTGCGGTCGGGAATCACCTGATGGACTGCTCCCAAGTGTAATGGCGGGGGAACTTTGAGCTTCTTTTCATCTGACGAATTGTCAGAATTATTCTGTTGCTGAAAAATGCTGCAGGAGGTCTGCATGCCGGCCAGTAACAGAATCAGCGCAAGAGGAAGCAACTTCGTCATATCGGCTGTCAGCCTACACCAAAACATCCGGAGCGTCAAGCCGCTTTTACGCTGTCATTGCCTGTCTGTTTTCAACGTGGGGTGAAAATTCCCGTTCACGCCAAAGTTCTTGATGCGGTGATGGAATACGCGATTGAGAAGTCCTGAAGTGTGATTATAGTAGGCGGCGCGGGAGTTTCCCCAACGGATGTCTCGGTTAAAAACTGGGCGAAAGCGCGGGACGGGTGTTGCCTGAGGGGCGTTCTTGGTGCCGGAGACGGCGGGAATGGAGAAGATATTGTTGATTTGAGGCTATGGGTGAAATTACAGGATTGACGATGGCGCGTGTTTCTGGCAGAATAGACGCACTGGGAATGATATGATGAAGACATTCGGATATTACCGCATGGCTGCGGTGTCACCGCGGGTTCGGGTAGCACAAGTCGGCTATAATGTCGCGGAATTGATTGCACAAATGAGAGTTGCCGATTCCAGGGGCGCGGCGGTCGTGGTGTTCCCTGAACTGTGCATAACCGGTAGTTCCTGTGGGGATTTATTTCTGCAGCCCTGCTTACAGCGGACGGCCCTGATGGGGCTTCGGCGCTTTGCGGAGCAGACGGCGGAGTGCAGCGCGGTTGCCGTAGTGGGCCTTCCTCTGGCTGTGGGGGAGTCTCTCTACAATGTAGCCGCCGTGGTGCGGGGCGGAAAGGTGCTGGGGTTTGTGCCCAAGAGTGTTCTGCCGAACGGAAGAGATATGTATGAGGGACGGCAATTCCGCCCTGCCGGAGATTTGCGTGAGTCTGTCGTGAGTCTGCCCTGGTGCGGGGAGGTCCCCATCGGTACGGATTTGCTGTTCTGTGGGGAGTATGATTTTATCTTCGGTGTGGAAATCGGCAGTGATTTGTGGAGCGTCATTCCCCCCGGCAGTTTCCTTGCGTTGCAGGGGGCTCGCCTGATAGTGAATCCCTCTGCCGGAAATGAAGTGGTGGGGAGTGCCGACTACCGCCGCAGCCTGGTGCTGCAGCAGAGTGCACGCTGTATGGCGGCTTACGTATTGTCGGCTGCCGGAGTAGGGGAGAGTACGCAGGACGGCGTACAAGGCGGCCATGCCCTTATTGCGGACAACGGTAAGCTTGTTGCTGAAAATGAACGCTTCACCCGAGACGGCAGCATCATCTATGCAGACGTGGATTTGTCTCGTCTGGCGAATCTTCGCATGGCCTCCGGCACGTTCGGCAATGAACGCTCTTGTGCGCGGCTTGCTCCCGTGCGCCGCATCCCGCTGGGAGAGGTGAATGAGACAATGGATTTGTCGTATGCCCTGCTTGATTCCCGCCCCTTTGTCCCGTCTCCTGAAAAAATGGAGACTCAGTGTGAAGAGGTGCTGAATATTCAGGCGGCAGCCCTGGCCAAGCGCGTGGAGCATTCCCGTGCCCAAACCTTGGTGCTGGGGGTATCCGGCGGGCTGGACAGTACGCTGGCTTTGTTGGTGTGTGTGCGCGCCTGCCGATTGCTCGGGCTGGACCCTTCCTGCATTTTGGCGGTGACGATGCCCGGATTCGGCACCACCGGCCGTACTTACAACAACTCTATTGCCATGATGCGTGCCATGGGTGTTACCTCCAAGGAGGTGAATATCCGGGAGGCCTGCCTCCTGCATTTCCATGATTTGGATTTTGACCCGGGGCTGCGTACCAACACTTATGAGAACGTGCAGGCCCGTGAGCGCACGAAGATTCTCATGAATCTGGCCAATAAGACCGGCGGCATGGTAGTGGGAACGGGCGACCTTTCTGAGGTGGCTCTGGGATGGTCCACCTACAATGGTGACCACATGAGCATGTACGGTGTGAACTGCAGTGTGCCCAAGACGCTCATCCGCTGTCTGTTGGCTCATGAGGCCCGCCGCTGTTCTCCGGAGCTTGCCGCTACGCTCCGGGATGTGATTGATACCCCGGTGAGCCCGGAACTGCTTCCCCCTGCGGAGGACGGCTCCATGGAGCAGAAGACGGAAGATATTCTGGGCCCGTATGATATCCACGATTTCCTGCTGTATCACTTCTTCCGTTACGGTGCAGAGCCGGAGAAACTGCGTTTCCTTGCACACAAAGCCTTTGACTGCGAATTTGATGAGAAGCTCATAGACCGCACGCTGCTCACATTCTACACTCGTTTCTTCCGCCAGCAATTTAAGCGTAGCTGTGTGCCGGACGGTCCCAAGGTGGGCACTGTTGCCTTGTCCCCCCGCGGTGACTGGCGTATGCCGTCAGATGCCTGTGAAGACGTCTGGACTTCTCAACTCGATTATATCAACTCCAATGCTTTCCAAGTATGCCGAATAGTCAACTCTACCGACCGAACGCGGCCATCATCTACCAACGCAACGACGGGACCGTGCTGATTTGCGAGCGCAGCAAGCAGCCCGGTGCCTGGCAGTTTCCGCAGGGCGGAATCAAGAAAGGCGAAGCGCCCCGCGTGGCTGCCTGCCGCGAAGGGATGGAGGAAACCGGTTTCCGCCCAAATGAATATGAGGTTGTGGCAGAGACGGGGCCCTATCGGTACGATTATCCGCCCAAGGAGCGTGAGCGCGTGTTACGCAAGCGCGGTATTCCGTACGCCGGGCAGGAGCAGCATTACTTTCTTTGCCGCATGCACCGTGATGATGCGGAACCCTGGCTGGACCACAAGGAATTCTGCGATTATCGCTGGGTGCAGCCTGCCGATTTTGACCTGTCCTCTCTGCCGGAATTCAAGCGTCCGGTATATGAGCAGGTCATGCGCGATTTCTTCTCCATCTGATGCCCGGCATGCAACCCATTGCCCATATCCGCAGCCCTTACGTTGAAAAATTCGGCGTTCCCCGTCAGGGCAATCTGGCACCGCATGTCATCAGTGAAATTGTTTTTGAGCCTCCGTTCCGGAATGAGGACTGCATCCGCGGGCTGGAGGCTTTTTCTCACCTCTGGCTCATCTGGAAGTTTCATCATAACGGGGATGAATGGCACCCGACGGTGCGTCCCCCCCGCCTGGGCGGAAATACTCGGCTGGGCGTGTTCGCCACGCGCTCTCCCTTCCGTCCGAATGGGCTCGGACTTTCCGTCGTGAAACTTGTTTCCATTGAGCCCGGCCCCGTGCTGCGGGTATCCGGTGCGGATATGGTGGATGGAACCCCGATTGTCGATATCAAGCCCTATGTGCCCTATGCGGATTCCATTCCAGATGCGGCAGAGGGCTTCACCTCCGTCCCCCGAACGCTGTTGGATATAGAGTGGCAGACACCTCGCCCCCCCATGCCGACAGAGTGGATTGCCGCCCTGGAGGAAACGCTGGCACAGGACCCGCGTCCGGCCTACCAGCAGGATGCAGAGCGTCGCTATCATCTGAGTTTTCGTCCCTGTGAGGTGCTTTTCCGCGTAGCTGGGCGTACGGCCATTATTCTGAGCGTAGAGAAGCTGCCGTGACTGCGTTGGAACAGGAATTCTGCCGCCTTTTGAGCTCGGAACCCGCTTCCGGTGCCGCTCTTGCCGTGTTCCGGCAGGGGGAAATGAGCCTGAGCCTCTGCGGCGGGCTTGCACGGCCCGGTGTGCTTTGGGCAGAAGAGACTCTTGTGCCGGTTTTTTCTGCCACGAAGGCAGTAGCGGCCGCCTGTCTGCTGAATGCTCTGCTGGAGGAGCGGAATCGACTCGCCGCCGACATGGAATTGTGGGAAATCTGGCCGGAGTTCCCGGAGCGGCACGCCACGGTGGCAGATATCCTTTCTCATAGCATTGGCTTGGCTGCATTGGATGCTCCTCTGCCCATGGATAATCTGGATGCGCTGAGAGATGCCTTTGAACATAGTTCTCCCGACTTTGAATACGGTTACCATCCCCAGACCTTCGGCCCTCTGGCGGATATCCTGATGCTGAAACTGACCGGTGCTCGGGTGTGGGAGTACTGGGAGCAGACCATCCGTCGCCCACGGAATCTGGAGCTTTATCTGGGGTGGCTGCCGGATGAGTTGCTGCCGCAGGTAGCGCATTTGCAGGCTCCCCGTCTGCCGGGCGGCAAAATGCCCGAGAACGATTTTTACCGAGCTTATTTTGACTCATCTCACCATGTTTACCGCGCGTTTCACAGTGTCAGCGGGTATGATACGCCCCGTGAAATGAACACGCCCGCCGCTTGGCGTTGCGGCTCCCCTGCCAAGGGTGGGGTTGCTTCCGCCCGAGGCCTTTGCCGCTTTTATCAACTGTTGATGAATACGGAAGGAGATTCCCCGTTCCGGCCTCAGGTCGCGGCGCAAATGGGCACCGTGCATGCCTACGGGTATGACAACACGCTGCTTCGTCACACTGCGTTTGGCTGCGGTGCCATGTTGGAGCCCGCGGAACTGTTCCCGGGCGGCGGATTCGGCCATGCCGGTGCAGGCGGCAGTTTTGCCTTCTGTTCGCCGGCTAGCGGTCTGTCCTTTGCCTTTGTCATGAACCGCATGCAGCTCGGTGTGCTGCCGGGAGAACGCGTGCTGCGCCTTCTGCGGTTGATTTGAGCCCGGCCTGCTTTATTCTTCTTCCGCAGTGCGGGTGAAGTTGGCTATATCCGCCGGCATGATGGTATCGATTCCATCCAAAAAGGCCGTTGCAAAACTGCCGGGATGCTGGTGTTTGTTGGCCACGCGCTCGCCGGTCAGCCCCATGATGACCGCCGTGGAAATGGCAGCCTCCAGACTGTTTTCCGCTACGGCGAGACACGCCCCGGCCAGTGCCCCCATGGCGCAGCCCATGCCGGTGACTCTTTCCATGATGCTGTCACCATTGGTAATGGCGCAGATTCTGCTGCCGTCCGTGGCGTAGTCTGTGGCTCCCGTTACCAGAACAGCTGCACCGGTACGCTTTGCCAGCTCTCTGGCGGCAGCTTTGGCCTGTTTGCTGGAGTGGCTGCTCTCCACCCCGCGTCCGGCTGCGTTGATGCCCGCAAGCGCCATAATTTCCGAAGCGTTGCCGCGAATCATGGCAGGCGGTGCTTCTTCAAGCAGCTTGTGGCAGAAATCCGTGCGGAACTTCAGCACACCGGCAGCCACGGGGTCCAGAATCCAGGGGACTCCGGCCTCTCGGGCGGTTCTTGCCGCCGTCAGCATGACCTCCGCCTGCTGTTCTGTGAGCGTGCCGGTATTGATGAGGAGCGCCTGTGCGCAGTTGCGCAGCAGTTCTTCGCATTCGCCCGCGTGTTGCAGCATCACCGGTGCTGCCCCGACTGCCAGCAACAGATTGGCCGTATAGTTCTGCACCACGGAATTGGTCAGACAGAGCACCAGCGGACGCGTATCACGCAATTTCTGCAGCACTATGGCTGCACTCTCAGAAGGTGTATAAAGCATAACAATACAGTTGAAATGAAAATTAAAGAAGTTCTCGCGCGGCCTGCTGCGGATTTTCTGCCGCGCAGATGGCAGATACCACTGCCACCCCGGCGGCGGCTCCCGTGGCGCGGATATCGCGTGCCCGCGCTGCATCAATCCCGCCGATGGCTACCACGGGCAGTGGACAGGCGGCCGCCACCGCGGCCCAGCTCTGCAAACCCATATCCGCAGCGGCATCGAGCTTGGTTGCCGTGGGATAGACCGGCCCGCAGCCCACATAATCCACCAAATCTACAGGCACGGCGTCCATTTCCTCTTGATTGGAGACGGAGAAGCCCAGTATCATGTCCGGGCCGATGAGGGCGCGCGCTTCTGACGGCGGCATATCGCTCTGGCCGATGTGGATGCCGTCTGCGCCGATTTCCACGGCCAGCTCTACATCGTTGTTGATGATAAGAGGAACGTTTACACTGCGCAGGTAATCGCGCAGCGGCAGCACCTCTGCCAGCACGGCGTCTTTATTCGTCTGTGCGCTGCGGTACTGCACCATTGTCACGCCGCCGGCTACTGCTTCCTTTACCGTAGGCAATAGACCATGTCGGCAGCGTGCTGCCTCATCGGTCACCAGGTAAAGATATAGCGTTTTCGGGGCAAGCGTACTCATGCCTCGCATTCTACACCTTTACCTCTCGTTTCTGCACTATCTTTTCGTGACAGTCTGCGGCATAATAATCTGTTTGACTTTGGAAATAAGTGCCGTATAATCTCTCCTGTATGCTACCAATGATGAAAAATGTCCGTTTGTTGCTTCTTTCTTTCTGTGGGTGGTGGCTCGTTTCCTGCGGGGTAAACAGGGATGCTCAGCTGCAGCAGGCTGTCACGTTTGCGTTTGGTGATTGGTGCTCGGCGGATGTGCGCCGCTTGCTGGATGAAGGTGCGGAGGTGAATACGCGTGACGAGAAGGGGTATACGCCTTTGTTGAATGCTTATGGCATTGGTTGTGGTATGTTTGAGGATGACCCACAGCATGAGGAGGCTGTCGCCTCCCTCAAACAGCTGTTAGCCCATGGGGCAGATGTGCATTGCCGGACGCCGGAAGGACATCATGCTTTGGATTTGGCGCTTCGCCATTTTAATAACGAGCCGGTGGTAGCGATACTCCGGGAGCAGGGACTCACCGCTACCCGACCGGAGTATGAACTGGTGTGGCATGCCATGCATAATCACGCTGATGAGGTTCGCCGTTTACTGGCGGTAGGCGTGTCACCGAATGCTTGCAGTGTAGATGGCCTCACCGCTCTCTGGGCTACAATGCCGATGCTGAATCTCAAAGAGCATTCCGCTGAGAGCATGGATTTACTCCTTGCGGCCGGGGCAGATGTATCTGTCATGAGCGATGGCCATTCCTTGCTGGACCGAGCCATGTTATTTGCCGGTGAGGAAATGGAGCCTCGTTACCTCGATATCCTGCGCCGGTATGGTGCCGTTTCCGTTAATCCGCCGGATTGGGTTCATGAATGATGCTGACAGTCTCACTCCCAAGGCGAGCATCGGGGGGCTTCATCGAGAACTTTTTGCAGAGGAATAGTGATGGGGGAGCCGGTGGTCGGATTGACGAGCTGCGGGGCCGGAATGGTACTGCGATAGTCCACATGCACCAGAGGGCAGAAGACATGGGCGTGATAGGGCTCGTGGATGGTGAGGTCTGCGTAGAGCGCGTAGGTGAGCTTTTTATTCCATAAAAGCGACATGACGGTGCGCTCCAGATACAGTCGGTTAAGGGTTACTTTTGTGCCGATGGGGATGTTTCCATTGTCTTTGTATCCGCGGGGGTGGGTCCGCAGAACAGGAAAAGTCCCTTTTTCTCCTGCCGGTTTCATGACCGGTTTTTCCGAAAATTTGGAAATAGCCGTATTCCCATGGTAGTTAAGGGGATGTAGTTCATTGGGAGGCAAGGATAATGAGGCTCCTCGAGCGGTTGTGTAAATCCCATCGGCCGCCGGATTCTGGATGTACGATGTCACATCCGCCCGGAAACGCTGAGCGCAGGAGACAAGCCCTGTGGAGCATAGGAAATAAACAATGCTGACAATCAGGATTCCCGGTATGAAGAGGGTGAGCTTTTTGTTCATTTATTTCAGAATGTTTTTTTTCTGCGCCGTCGGGCAATCAGAAAACTCATGGACAGTAAGCTCAGCGTGGTGGTGCTCGGTTCCGGTATGGTCAGGAAGAGAGCCCCGTCCGCCGTGTAGGTGATAGCGGCATCCTGCAACCGGGTGCCGTTGCTGTAGAGGGTGAGGTATTGCGTCACCTCTGCCCCCGGAGACAGTGATATTTCTTCACCCGTCGCTGTTTTAACCAGTAATTCTCCTACGTTGGTAAAGAAAGGTATGCTGCTGTCCACCATGTCGACGTTGAGCGTAATCGGCGTGTCTGAAAGCAGACGGAGCTGATGCCCGTTCAAGTTGACTGAGGTTTCCAGTACGATGGCAGTGGCTGCAGTCAAATCCAAATCGGCATTCACGCTGCTTTCCGGGGTGCTGTTGCGTACTGCGAATGCGGTGAGCGGGGCGGCGGCACGGAAGGTGCCGCTCACGGCGATGACTTGATTGGAGGAAAGCTCAGCGCCGGATTCCAGCGTTAAATCGCTCAGCTTCAGTGCTACTTCACTGTGCAGAGAGGCCATGCTGCGGATGGTGAGATGGGCGCCTGCCTTCAGCGCGGCATTGCTCCCGGCCTTGAACTCATAGCCAGCGGCTGCCACCTCAATGCTCTCTGCTGCAACAGTGCCTTCAATCGTAACGCTGCGCTTGTCTTCCGCGGCATGGTCATCGAAAAGCACATGTCTGCCTTCTGTAGCATAGGTATGGTAGTAGCCGTGGTGTTTTTCCTCAATATTGTCACCGTTCACATGCACATCCCATCCGGTGGATTCTGTCGGCAGCTCTTCCGTAGTTGCCTGTTGCGTTGTCCATTTTGCAGCACCTCCGTTCCATACCTGTGCTTCGTTTGCGGTATCGCTGTATTCTGCCAGCATGTTCTGCAGTACTTCCGGGGTATTGATTTGGGTGACGCCTGCTACATAGTAGGAATGTCCGCTGATAAATGGAGTGTTGCAGGATTCATCGGTATATAGAATCAGCTTGCCTGTGCTGTCTGTCTGAAGATAGAGCTGCGTCAGCTTGGGCGTATATGTGCCCGCAGAGCCGGTGCTGCCGGTGGGTCCTTCATAGCTTGGGAGTCGGCAATCATCAGAATCCGCGATGATGACGGATTTGATGCTGCCGTCATCGTTTGTCGTAAGTCCATAACAGGTCAGAGTATGGGGATTGCTCCCATCCGTTACGTTGAGGTGAGCGATAAGCCCTGCTTCTGTTTGTGTGTAGTTACCATTTGCTTCCGTGATGCCCAGAGCCGGCAGCAGCGCAGTTTTCAGCCCGGAAAGCGAATTGATGCCGGTAATGGTTGCTGTTTGGCCGGTGGTGTTGGATTGTCCATTGTGAACGCTGCCGAAATAATCGCTGTAGTACCCGCCTTTGGAATCTACCCAGGTGAAGAACCAGTTTGTGCCGGTGGCAACTTCGCCGCCCATGTTGGAGAATCCGCTGTTATAGAGCGCTTTCATTACATTGATTCTCATGGGATCTGTAATGACCGGGCTGTTGGACGGGTTCATGACATTATAGAGAGTTCTCTGGTAATCCGACCCATAGGGAAGCGAGGACTTGCCTTTGTAGAATACGCCGTAATAACTCTGCCAGTATTGTATCATATTACTGGCGGTGTGAGCCCAACACATATAACTGTCTCCGTAGCTTGAGCCTGCAACCCAGCCTTTCTGGCTGTCATAAAAGCGCGTGGATTTTTGCAGTCCATTCTTATCGAAGGTCATGACTCCGTTCGTGAACGTAGCGGCTACCCCTTCTGCCACAAAGCCGTTGCTGAGATTCAGAGTGTCTCCCACTTTTGCCTGAAGCGAGGTGGCGGAACTAAGCAGGGCAAGTGTCAGAAAGAGTGTCTTTTTCATGATTGTCTGCAATATTAGAATTGTACTCTATATTTAGCTTTTTTTCGGTGGAATATCAAGCAAAAAACGGAGAAATTGCGGTATGTGCAGTAAAAGAAAAGCGCCCCGAGCAGGGGCGCTTTGAAAGCATGGCATGATAACGGCGGCCTTGCGGCAGCCGTGAGAAGCCGGAGTTAAGCGTAGGCGGATTCCACGCGGGTGGCAACATCCTTGTAGCCGTAATCCACTTCGTAGATAGCCTTGAGGTTTTCAAGGGATTTCTCCTTGTTACCCTGTTCGTCGTAGAGCAGGCCAATCATGTAGAGAATTTCCTTCTTGGTTTCGTCCATGACCAAGAGCTCCTTGTCGGCGTCCTCGAGCTGGCGGATAGCCATATCCACCATGCCCTTGGCGTGGTAGCACTTGCCGAGCATGAGCATGGCCTTGATGCGCAGGTTGGGGTTAGTGCGGGCGCGCTGGAGGGCGGGGATGGCCTCGGACTGCATGCCGGCATCAAAGAGAGCCTGACCGTACTTGAACTGCAGCTGGGCATCGGTGGGATTGGCTTCCACGCGGACTCGGGCGTCTTCCACCACGGCCATGGCAATTTCCTGCTTGCGGGCTGCGAGCGTGGCGCGAGCCTCTTCGTTGTTCGGGTCTGCGGCAAGTACCTGCTCGTAGTAGGCGAGCTCTGCCTCCATTGCCTTCTCGTGCATGGCCATAGCCTTATCGTTGATGGATACGTCAGCCTCACCGCCAAGCTGGAAGGCATAGGCATAGAAGGAGTAGGCGTTGGCGTAGTCTTCCATCTGCTCATAACAGGAGGCAATGTCCTTGACAATCTGGAGGTTCGTGTTGTCAACGGCGTACTGCTCGGAGAGCTGAGCGAGGCGGGCTTCCAGCTCAGCGCCGGTGAGGCCCATCTTATCTCCGCTTTCCAGATCTGCCGTGGCGTTGGCATTCTTCATCTTGGTGCGGAAGTCACCCTTGCCTTCCCAGTTACCCTGCTTCATGGAAGCGCGGGCGGAGCAGTCTTTTTCTGCACGCATGGCGGTTGCATCCGTGGGGTCCACCTGAAGGATGCGGCGGTAGGTATCTGCGGCTTCACTGAACAGCTCATGCTTGATGTAGTGGTTGGCCAGAGTGTTGAGCTGCTTCTTGTCGGTGGGAGCCCCCTGACAAATGGTTTCCAGCGCGAAGGTGGCAATTTCTGTCAGCCCCAGTTCCATGGCTGCGGCATAGAGAGTGCCGTTGGCGGCAGGAGAGTAGGGGTCTTTTTCCAGAGCATCTTCCACTGTAGAAAGTGCTTCCTCAGGCTTCTTGACCGTGGAGGACATACGGAAGCCGCCGAACAGAGAGGCCTTGCGGGCAGAGGCAGCTTCCGGCATGAGCTTGACTTCGCAGGCTCTCAGCACCTTGCGGGCTTCCAGGAAGCCGGGTGCGCGCTTCACCAGAGTCTTGAGAATACTGACGGCATACTTGTAGTTTTTTGTCTGGACTGCCTGCTGGGCCTTAATCCAGAGACCCTGCTGGTCGGGCGCGAGCTGTCGGTCTGTGATGAGTGTAATCATAACGGTGAAAGATAAGAAAAGTAGCGGCAGGTATGACAATACCCGCGCATCAATCTATTTCTATCACAAAATCCCTGTCATTTCAACCTTGTTTTTTCAAAAAAACGTGGCACAATGGGCTGAGCCATGAGAACAGATGCCCTTTTGAGCCGTTTCGGATATTGCAGCCGCCGCGAAGCTTCTGCCTGGATTAAGCGCGGGAGGGTGCAGTACCGGGGGCAGGTGGTGAAGTCCGTGTCTGATAAAGTGGAGGTGGCGGATGTGCTGGTGGATGGTGAACCTGTCCCGTTTGCGGAGGGACTGTATGTTGCCTTTCACAAACCGCTGGGCTGTACCTGCAGCCACCGTGAGGAGGGAGAACTGGTGTATGACCTTTTGCCGGAGATGTGGCTTGCCCGCAATCCTGCGGTCAATACGGTCGGCCGTTTGGATAAGGAAACCTCCGGCCTGCTGCTGCTGACGGATGACGGTAAGTTTGAGCATGCCATGACCAGTCCGCGCCGACATGTACCCAAGGTGTATGAGTTTTCCACCGCTGCACCGATTCCTCCGGAAGCGGTCGGATTGTTTGCATCCGGGGAGCTGATGCTGCAGGGAGAGAAAACGCCGTGTCTGCCGGCAGAATTGGTGATAACCGGGGAGAATACGGGGAGACTGACCCTGCATGAGGGGCGGTATCACCAGGTTCGGCGCATGCTCGCGGCTGTCGGTGCTCCCGTGCAGACGCTTTGCCGCGTGGAAATAGGCCCCATGAAATTGTCAGACCTGAATCTGGAGCCGGGAGAGTGGGTCGCGTTTGATCCTAACCTTTTCATGAGCAAATGAGCTATGATATGCCCATAGCGGTGGAGGCCGAATTCCGCGTGCTCTATGAGGATGACGGCGTGCTGGCGGTAGACAAGGCCGCACCCTTGCTCACTCACCCCACCGGAGAGAAGAATGAACCGACTCTCTGGCATGGGGTGCGGGAATTGCTTTCCTATGAACTGGCTACGGGCGGTCAGGTTTCATTCATCAACCGTCTGGACAGAGAAACCAGCGGAATCACCCTCATAGCCAAGACGGCGGAGGCTGCTTCTGCTCTGGGAAAAGCCATGCAGGAGCGTCTGCTGCACAAGGAATACTATGCCGTGGTGCAGGGAATCCCCCTCTGGGAACGTGCCGTGAATGCAGAACCCATCCTGAGAATGGAAGACGTGGCGGCTACCCGCATTCATGTGCGCCAGTGCTGTCACCTGAACGGTAAGGCATGCCGGACGGAATTTGTGCGGCTGGAGCAGGGGCGTAACGGCTGCTGCCTGATGCGCTGTATACCGCATACCGGGCGCATGCACCAAATCCGCGTTCATCTGGCGCATCTGGGCTATCCCATCTTGGGAGACAAAATATACGGCGGAGATGAAAGCTGCTATCTGGATTTTATGGAGCAGGGATGGACTCCCGAGCTGGCGGCGCGTCTGCGGCTGCCCCGCCATGCGCTGCATGCCTGCAAATTGACCTTTCCCAGAGGTGATAAACTGATTACGGTGGAATCTCCCCTGCCTGCAGATTTGCAGAACTGTCTGTAATGCCGCCGGCCGGCCGGGGCGTTTTTTCGTTGCATCTATCTATTTGAGTGTTGTACCGGTCGCGGATGCGTTTTCTGCTTGAATGTGCGGCGGGTTGTGGGTAGAATAATAGCATGAAATTTGCTAATCTTGTTCCGCTGCTTTTCCTGTCGCTCACCATGCCCATATTGGCGGATGCGCAGAAACCGACGGAACCCGCCGGTGCGGAATCCGGTGCCGCGCTTCAGTCATCTTTTGATGCTGCGCTCGCGGCGGTCCTGAAGGCGCAGTCTGATGATTTGTACCCCGTGGCAGACGCTGTGTTGAATGCCGGCGGCACGGAAACGGATTTTTATCGATTGATGAAAGCTGCCTCTGATGCCGGGCAGCCGGTGGCTCAGAGATGGAATGCACAGCTGATGCTGCTGTCTGTACAGGAGCCGGGGATGAATCCCGCTGTGAGTGAAATAGCCCGTCAATCCCGTGAACTGATGCAGAAAGCGGCAGAGTCCGGTTATGTGCCCGCGCAGGTGGAAATGGCTCGCTACGCAGGCAGCGGAATCGGTGCTCCTGCCAATGAAACCGAAGGGATGCGGTATCTCATGTCTGCCTGTAAGGCCGGAAGCAGCCGAGCCCGCGCTGCCTATCTCCTGCTGTCCGGGCGTCTGGATGCCGGTAAATTCGATGCCCCGGAAATTGCTTCCGAACTCAGGAAAAATAATTATCATCTGGAGGATATCATTGCCTCACTTCCCGTGACAAAGGCCGATGCGGAAAAATGGCTCCGAAAAGCGGCGGAACACGGCAGTGCCACGGCGCCGTATGTGCTGGCTCAGAAGGAAAATGCCTCCGCAGAGGCGTTTGTGGCCGGTATGAAGCTGGCTGCGGAGCGTCATCTGCCGGAAGGTTTGGCCACCTACGGGCAAATTCTCCTTAATCCGCTCAGGGAATTCAAGGTAGAGAAAAATGAGCCCGCCGGGATTCGCCACTTGCAGCTGGCTTTCATGCTGGGGTATTCTCCCGTCACGGCTACGTTGGCCACGCTGATGATGAACCGCCCGGAGGAATACAGTGCGGCGCGCGTGTTTGATTTGTACAATGTCGGGACTGTCATGCAGGATGCCCGTGCATCCGTTGCCTACGCTTACTGCCTGGCCTGTGGGCGCGGGTGTGATGCCCTCCCGGATAAGGGAGTGCGGATGCTGGAGGAACTGGCAGATGCCGGTAGTGCGTATTCTTATGTAGCGCTGGCGGATTTGTATTTCAACGGCGCCGGTGTGCCGGCCGATTTATCCAAGGCTGTCAATTATTTGGGTGATGCCGCCGCCTCCGGAGTCCCGAATACCTATTCCATCATGGCGGCTCTCACGCATCTGGGGAACGCCTCTGCCAAACCGGATGCGCGGCGCGCAGAACTCTACCTCCGGATGGCAGAGGAGCGGGGAGAAACAGAGGCCCGGCGGGTCTTTGATGCCTTGGTGAAGGAAAAACAATGGCATTTTCTCCTTCCTGTGAAGCAGTAAGCCAGAATACGCGCTTGCGTCCGTCCCTTGTGAGTTGTAAAATAAACCCAGTTACGTATGAGTCAACTTAAAGACCAGTTGTTTGATGAAATCCTGCAGGCCCGGCAGCGTGTGTATGCCGTGGGGGAACCCACCCCGCTGCAGGAAATCCGTCTGGATGGTGTGGATGCCGTCGTCTTCGCCAAGCGTGAGGATTTGGGCCCCATTAAGGCGTATAAATGGCGCGGTGCCTATAACTGCATGGCCAGACTCTCTCCGGAGCAGAGAGCCGGCGGTGTGGTGGCTGCCAGTGCCGGTAATCATGGTCAGGGGGTGGCGCTTGCCGCTTCCAGATTGGGCTGCAAGGCGCACATTTTTATGCCCCGCTCCACTCCGGTGGTAAAACAGAATGCGGTCCGTATGCATGGCGGGAGTCATGTGGAAATTGTGCTGACCGGTGACTCTTATGATGCCGCTTCTGCTGCTGCACATGAATTTGCTGATGCTCATGGGCTCACGTTCGTGCACCCCTATGATGACCTGAATACCATGGGTGGGCAGGGGACGCTGGCAGACGAGGTGGTGATGAGCGGCAAGGGGCCGTTTGACCGCGTTTATCTCCAGATTGGCGGTGGCGGTCTCGCCGCAGGTTGCGCCTGCTGGTTCAAGAAATTCTGGCCGGATTGTCAATGCATCGGCGTGGAGGGGGTCAATCAGGCATCCATGAAGCTGGCCGTGGAGAGCGGAGAGAGAAAATCTCTTTCCTATGTGGACGTGTTCTGTGACGGTACTGCCGTGCGTATTGCCGGGGAAAACACCTATGCGCTCTGCCGCGAGCTGCTGGATGGTTTTGTGACGGTTACCAATGATGAGGTCTGCCGCGCTATTCGCTCGCTCTGGAATGGCTTGCGAGTCATACCGGAACCCTCCGGTGCCATGGGCCTGGCCGCCTTGCTTCAGGATTGGAAGGCCGGCAGAATCAAGCCCGGTGAACGCTGCCTTGTGGTACTCTCCGGTGCCAACATGGATTTTGCTCAGATGGGTGTGGTGGCCTCCCGCGCCGGTGTGCAGGAGTCTGACCGCCATGAGCGCTTCCTGCAGATTCCCATGGAAACCAAGCGCGGGCAGATTCTCAAGTATCTGGAAAGCATTCCTGCCGGGGTGCAGCTCACGGATGTACAGTACGGCCGTGTTGCCGGAGATATTCAGTTCCCCGTGTTCGGTGTGCTGGGTACGGACGAACAGTTTGAGGAAATTGACCGTCGTCTGGCTCTCAAAGGACTCAAGGCTCATGATGTTTCCAAGGATGAAGATGTCATCTTCCGCATGATTTCCTATGACCGTGAGCGCCTGAAGCATCCGGTGTTTTTCGTGATTGAGTTCCCGGAGCGCCCGGGGGCTTTCTCCGAGTTCATGCGAGCCATGGGTGAATATGCCAACCTCTGCTATTTCAATTACCAGTATTCCGGTGAGTCCGTAGGCCGCGCTTTGGTGGGCCTTGAATTTGAAACGGTGGCAGACCGGGATGCCTGCCGAGTCCGAGCCGAGGAATTGAAAGGTACGACTATCCAGGGAATTCACGAGCTGCGGGACGATGTGCGCCACCGTGTGCTTGACCGTATGTCTCCTGCAGACCCATGCTGATTCTGGCTTCTCAGTCACCGCGACGCCGCGACCTCCTGCAGCGGGAGGGCGTGGCGTTTGTCGTTGAAGTGCAGCCTGCGGAAGAACTGCATGATGCGGAGATGCGCCCGGAGGCTCTCTGCGCGCACAATGCCGCAGCAAAAGCGGGTGCCGTGGCTGCCATGCATCCGCAGGATACGGTCATAGGCGCGGACACTCTGGTGTTTATAGATGATATCCCTCTGGGAAAGCCGGCGGATGAGCAGGAGGCTGTTGCCATGTTGCAGCGCTTACAGGGACGTACGCATTGCGTCTGCACGGCAGTGGCCGTCTTTATGCCGGACGGCAGTCGCAGGGATTTTGCAGAAAAAAGCTATGTTACGTTCAAGCCTCTGAGTGAGGATGATATCCGTGCCTACATGCAGAAGGTGCATGTGTATGATAAAGCCGGTGCTTATGCCATACAGGAGCACGGAGAGCTGATTATAGAGAGCATGGAGGGCGATTTTGACAACGTAATCGGGCTTCCCGTAACCCGTCTGCTGCAGGTTCTGGCGGAAACGGAGAAATGAGATTGACAGAATATATTCTCTTTAGTAGTTTAATATAATGCAGCGCATCGGGATATATGCCGGAAGTTTTGACCCGCTCACAAACGGACATCTGTGGATGATTCGTCGCGGTGCGGAATTGTTTGACGAATTGGTTGTTGTGCTGGCGGTGAATCCGGCAAAAAAAAGTTTTTTCCCGCTGGAGCTTCGCCAACAGCTGTTGGAAGGCATGCTGAGTGAACTGCCGAGCAACATCCGGACTGCTACTGTGGAGCAGGGCTTTCTCGTGGATTTTGCCCGAAAGGCGGGAGCCGGTTTCCTGCTGCGCGGTATCAGAAATGCTGCGGACTTTGAGTATGAAAAATCCATGGCCCGCATGAATGCCGTCATGGAGCCGGATATCAGAACTGTTTTCCTGACGCCGCCGAGCGAGCTGGAGGAGATATCCTCCTCCATGGTCAAAGGCTTTATCGGAGTGCAAGGTTGGGAGCGCTGGGTGGAGCGGTGCGTGCCCGCCTGCGTATATGAAGCTATTGAGCAACAGTGTCAGTCATGATTTACTGGGATAATAATGCCACGACGCAGCCTGCTCCGGAGGTGGTGCAGGCCATGTTGCCGTACCTCACGGAGAAGTTTTTCAATCCTTCCGCGGCTTATGGTCCGGCCAAGGCTGTGAAGCGAGCCATCGATGCAGCCCGTGAACAGGTTGCCGCTCTCATTGGTGCTGAGCCGGAGGAAATCGTCTTTACCTCCGGCGGCACAGAGGCCAGCAATGCAGCTTTGGCTCAGTTCAGCCATGTGCTGACTCTGGCAACGGAGCATCCGGCCACCCTGCGCACTGCCAAAGGCGATGCCGCCCCGGTGATGGCGAACGGTCAGGCAGATTTGGCGGTCTGGAAAGAATTGCTCCCCGGACATGATGGTGTGAGTTTTGCTTGGGCAAACCATGAAACCGGCGTGATTCAGCCGGTGCGTTCTCTGGCTCAGGCCGCACGCAGTCAGCGTGCACGCGTTCATGTGGATTTGGTGCAGGCTGCCGGTAAGATTCCGGTGCGTGTGCATGATGCGGAGATAGACTTTGCCTCGTTATCCGCGCACAAACTTCATGGCCCCAAGGGAGTTGGTGCGCTGTATGTGCGACGCGGTACGGAGTGGAACCCGCAGATGACCGGTGGCGCTCAGGAAGATTACCGCCGCGCCGGAACGGAAAATGTGGCAGGCATCATTGGTTTCGGCAAGGCTGCGGAGCTTGCTGCAGCCGCATCGGAGGCCTACGCTGCGCTGTCGTCTCTGCGTATTCGTTTTGTATCTGCCCTGCGTCATGCCGGCTTGGAGGTAGTGGAGGCCGGTGCTGCGGCTACGCGTCTGCCTCATGTGCTGAATATGCGGATTCCCGGCATTTCTGCGGAGTCTCTCACGCTTCTGCTGGAGCCGATGGGGCTCATTTGCTCATCCGGTTCTGCCTGTACCAGTGCAGAACCTCACCCCAGCCATGTTCTGCAGGCCATGGGGATGAAAGACCGTGAAATCCGCGAATCTCTGCGCTTCTCCATGAGCCGCTTCACCACGACGGAGGAGGTGGATGCTGCTGTGGGTATCATGATAAAGGCGGTAGAGAAAATTCGTTCCGTTCAGTCTTCCGTGACCGGTCCGGTGATGGTGTACCGCTGATGTTTCATGGATACGCTCCGTCACGAGAGCCGTTTTCGACGCTTGTCTGCGTGGCTGAGACGCAGGATGTTGTCTGCACCTCTTTTTCTGCCCTTGGTGGCGGTGGCGGGTGTCATTTTGGGCGGCTATGGCTGGTGTGCCGTTGCTTTTGCTCTTCTTTTCTCCGTTCTGTTGCGGCTGCATCGTATATGCGTGGCTCTGTTACTCTGTGCGTTGGTGGCATTTCTGCACGTTGAGCTTCTCCGCCGGAGTGAGCAAGCCATACGAGAGGCTGCCGCACAGAACGATTTGCTGCAACTGGAAGGCACGGTGGTAAAAACGCTCAGGAACGGCGTTATTCTGGGAAATGGGTTTTGCTCTGCCCGCATGGTGGTGAGAGGTGAGAATGATATGCGTGTGGGTGAGCATGTGCGGGTGCTGGCTGAGCCTGCGGAGGAACGGAGTGCTGCCCTGCCGGGTATGTTTGATGCCGTTGCATGGCGAAAAGGGGAGGGAATTGCGGCGGATTTTCATTTGGTGAGTGTGGAGAAAAGGAGCAATCCTATGTCTCTGTATACGTTCAGGGAGAGGGGGCTTCAGATGCGGGAGTATCTGGCCGAAATGCTGATGCCGCCCGGCACGGAGGCAGAGCCTGCTCGCCAGGTGCTTTGTGCGTTGGTTCTGGGTGCCAGGGACAGAGCGCAGGAAGATACTCTGGATGATTTCCGCCGCGGCGGCTGTCTGCATGCTTTTGCGGTCAGCGGATTGCATGTGGGGCTCTTTTCTGCCATTCTGCTCGGTCTGTTGCGCCTGCTGAGAGTCAGTCCGGTTGCGGCGCGCCCGGCTGTGATAGTGGGTGTGGGCCTTTATGTACTGGTGACAGGCGCTTCCGTGCCGGCGCTGCGCGCTTATTTGCTGCTGGTTGTGCTGCTGGGGGCTCTTATATTGCGCCGCCGTTGCATTCTGCTCAATACCTGGAGTTTTGCGGCCCTGTTGGTACTGATGCTAGCTCCCAATCAACTGTTCAATACAGGGTTTCTTCTCTCGTTTGCCGTGTATGCCTCCTTGTGTATGGGTCTGCGTCTCAGTATGGGGGATACTCCATGGTTCGGGCCGGATGCTTTTATTCCCGCTCGTCTGCTGAATCGTGCGGAACGGGCATACAAAAATGCAGAGTTTTGGCTCCGGGGTGTGGTGGTGGTCTCTCTGAGCGCATGGGTTGCGGCAACTCCCATCACGATGCTGTGTTTTCACACATTTAACACTTGGAGTGTGTTCACCAATATCGCCATTACTCCGGTGTTGCCCGTGGTCATGTTCTGCGGAATGTTGCATCTGGCGCTGGGATGGATTCCCGGATTGTCATTGCTCACGGATTGGCTGGCGGTGCGCAGTGCAGGGGTATTGTTGAGCGTGGTGGGCTTTTTTGGTGATATGCCCTCTGCCTGGCTGCCTGCCACTCTTCCCGCTGCTCCACAGGAGGTGCTGATTATGGGCAGCGGTTTTGGGCAGTCTTTCACGGTGCTGGGCAACCCGGGATTGGTCATCAATCCCGGAAATGAGTCAGGCGTTGCATTCCGAACGCATCCCGCCGTTTTTCATGCCGGGTTTACGCCGTGCGCCATTCTCCGTACGCGTGCGGCGGAGTCTTACAGACGGGGTGCAAATGCCTTACAGAATCAGTTTCCGGAGTCTGTGATATTCAGTGCAGATGAGCTGGATGCTCAGGGAATGCGCTATCATTGCCCCGCCGGCTGTTTTTCCTTTTACCCGGCTCCGGCGGATTATCCTAGGCGATTGGTGGACAGTCGTGCGCCCGTTATTCTCTGGCAGGCAGCTCCCGAATGGAGGGTGCTCTACCTGGGTAATGCCCCGGCAGAAGCATGGTATCGCATGCCGGAAAACGAGCGCAGGGCAAATGTGGTTATTCTGGGCCGGCATCCGATTAGGAATATCGGGGTGGATTCTCTGCAGGAAATCGGCGCAGAGCTCATTATTCAACTGCCGGGAACAAATAATAACATGCAGCCGGAGCATGTGGCCCCGGCTGCATTGCTCAAAATGAATGATGATGATTGGGTGAGGATTCTCCCCGGAAGCGTTGAGCTTAACGGCTCGATATGGTCAGCCCCTTAATCAGAAGCTCTGCGTTGTTCTGGGTTTTGATGATGTTGCGCAGCAGAGTCTGCAACCCTTCCCAGCCGGGAAGACTTGCCAGCTGACGCCGCACCTGCAGCACGCGAATCATCTCCTGCGGGTGGTAGAGCCGATCATCATTGCGGGTGCCGCTCTGCGGAATGGAGATTGCCGGGTAGATGCGTCGTTCGGAGAGCTCTCTGTCCAGACGGATTTCCATGTTACCCGTGCCCTTGAATTCTTCAAAGATAATCTCATCCATGCGGGATTCCGTTTCAACGAGACAGGTGGCGATAATCGTGAGGCTGCCGCCTTCTTCTACGTTTCGGGCAGCGCCGAAGAATTTACGCGGTTTTTCCAGAGCGTTTGAGCCCAGACCGCCGGACATGGTGCGCCCTCCGACCTGATTGGCGTTGTAACCGCGGGCCAGTCGGGTGAGGGAATCAAGCATGATGATGACATCATGCCCCTGTTCAACGAGACGGCGTGCGCGCTCCAGCACCAAGTCGCTCAGCTGTGCGTGGCGGGAGGAGGGTTCATCAAAAGTGGATGCAAATACCGGCGCATCCACGGTTTCCTCAAAGTCGGTCACCTCTTCAGGGCGTTCATCCAGCAGCAGCACCAGCAGGTCTGCCTTGGGATAGTTGGCCCGCAGAGACTTGGCCATTGTCTTCAGCAGCACTGTTTTGCCGCCGCGTGGCGGTGCCACCACGAGCGCACGCTGCCCCTTGCCCAGCGGCGTGATGAGGTCCAGCACGCGCATGGACGGAGATTTGATGTCCGGGTTTTCCAGAATAAGGCGCTCACGCGGGAAAAGCGGGGTCAGGCTTTCAAAGTCCTTGGGCGGGACATAGTCCGCAGCGGGTACTCCTTCAATTTCCAGCACTTCTCCGGCATTGATGTGTTTTTCCTGCTTGCCCTTGGACGGACGGAGCTTCACCTTCACGCGGTTGCCGGGGCGCAGACGGAACTGCCGAACCATCTCCGGAGCAAGGCGTACGTCATCCGCACCCGGGCGGAAACTGCGGGAGGCATCACGCAGCATAGGCTGATTATCCCTGCCTATTTCCAGCACGCCTTCCAGCAGCACGTTGCTGCCTTCCTGAAGGTATGCCTTCACCAGCTCTGCAACCAGCTCCGGCCGGGGCAGGGTGTCCGTGCCGCGTTTAGCCGTAGTGGCGGCCAGCACCTGCAAATCATTCAGGGGTTTGGCGCGCAGCTCATTGAGGTTGATAACCACGGAGCGGGCTCGAATAGCCTTGGCTTCTGCCGCCAGCTGGGTTTCATAGAAAAGCTGAATCTGTTGCCGCAGGTGTTCCTCTGAGCCTTCGTTCCAGAACACCGTGTCTGCACGGTCTATCTTTTGCTGGGTTGGCAGCTGGGCTGCAATCATGGCCTCTGCCATTTCTCGGGAAAAACCGTCTCGCTTCTCCATGCGGGCAATCTGCGTCTCTTCCGATACCGCAACAACACACACATGATCTGCGCCGAATTCTACCGGACTCTCAAAATACAGCGGAATGTCCAGCAGGAAGGTGTGAACGTCTCCCCGTTTACGGGCGGCGCTCTGGGCTTCCAAGCTCATCTGGGCAATTTTCGGGTGGACGATGGCGTTCAGTTTGTTGCGTCCGTCCGCATCTTTCTGTACAATTTCACGGAGGTATTCCTTGTTGACAGATCCGGAGGCATCCAATGCATCTGCTCCGAAAGCGGATACCAGGTCTCGGGACAATCTCCCGGTTTTCTGCAGGGTTTCTACTGCGGCATCACAGTCAAAAAGCTCTACGCCTTTACCGCCGATTTCCTGAAGTATACCAACCGCCGTAGATTTGCCGGATGCAATCCCGCCTGTAACAACAATAACTTTCACGCGCGCATTCTATCACGTTCCGCTCAACGCATCAAGCCGAAACACTGTTCTAAGGCGGGCTCTTTACTCCTTTTTGACCGCTTATGGCAGTACGCATATAAAAACGCCGTCCCTGCGGACGGCGTTTTGGAGAAAACAAGGGGGGAGCGGTCGTGCGCTCAGCTTCCCTGCTGCAGCATGGTTTGGGCCATGATATTGCCGTGTTCGGCAGCGTAGCGGAGTGCCAGGATTGCCTTGTCGGTATCCTTCTCCGTAATTCTGCCTTCCAGAAAGCACATGGCCATCACAAACAACGCAACATGGTCACCGCCCTGTGCTGCACTTTCCAAGTCGGCCAAATCCTGACGGGTCTTCAGCCGGGAAAAGTAGATGCGGGCCAGCTGGTTCTGCGCCTCTGCATGTCCGGAAAATGCAGCCTTGCGGAGGTGCTCTGCGCCCTCGGCCGGGCGACCTTCGCGGAACGCAGTTGCTCCGGCCTCAAACTCGTCCTGGGGTGTGGTGTTCATTACTTCTGAACCGTGGGGTCAATCGTCAGGTTGTATACTTTGCCCTTGAACGAACCTCCGAGTACATCCAACGGCAACAGGACGTTGGTGTTAATCTCTTCGATAGTCTCCGTGTCAGTGACCAAGTCAAACTTACCGCAGACCTGACCGTCAATCTTCAGCGTTACCTCACGTTTTTCCTGAATCAGCAGGTTCTTGGATTCGGAGACCTGAGACTGCTGCAGCGGGGTGCAGGTGGCGATGAGTTCCAGCTTTACCTTTTTGCCGACCGGCAGCTTGACTCCGAATGTGAAGTCTCTGGCGTCTGAACGGCGCAGACCGATGGTGCCGTCGCTCATGCAGGCCATCAGCTTGCCGTAGGGGGATTCCAACAGTACCTGTTCTTCTCCCTGATTGGGGGCTTGCGGCAGCTCCAGCTCCATCGTCATGTGATAGTTCGTCGGAACCGTACCCAGATTCAGCTGCATGGGCAGGGTGCTTACAGAGATGGAAAGAGGCTTGCTGAGCGGGCGGATGTCCATGCTTTCACCGGGAGCTTCACCGATGTTGCCGGCGGTGGCTTTCAGCGCGTCAAAGGTGATGGACGGCTCATGCTTACCCCAGGCTTTGAAGCCCACCACCTGAATGGACTTGCGTATCATACCTGCGATGTCATAGATACCGTAGCCGTTGAATCGGCGGCCGTTCATATCCTGCCACACTGCGAAGGTGCTGCCCAGCAACTGGGGATGGCCGGCAGGAAGCGTTTCCGTGCCGATGACGTTGGGTTTCCAAGTCTCAAACACCCAGCGGTGGTTCAAATCCATGCGGTAATAGTTGGCCTCCGGTACAATGTAAAGTGCGCCGTCGTTGGTGTTGATGACGTCAAATCCCTGATTGACGGAGTCCCAGGCTTTAGCCCAGCCCTCGTTCCACAGGTTCATCTGTACGCCCTTGGCACGCACGGGAGTGGTGCCTTTCTTGGTGTTGAGACTGCCCCAGATGCGCGGGATATAACCTCTGTTCTGGACGTGCTCCAGCAAACCGTCTGCAAACTTGCGATAATCTTCCGCAGCTCCGAAGAACTCATCAGCTCCCACGTGGATGACTCCGCAATCTGCAAACACGGCTTTGCCGCCGTTTTCCGCTACCAGGTATTCATCGAAAACCTCTCCTACAAACTTGAGCGCTTCAGGATTGGCGGCATCCATCATCTCACAGCGGCGTTTTGCCTTGCCGCCCATGGGTCCCTGGTAGATGAGGTCAGGGCGTACGCGGGTGAAAGAAAGGGCATGCCCCGGGGTGTCGAACTCCGGAATGATTTCAATATTGTGCTTGCGGGCGTAGTCAATGAATTCCTTGAACTCAGCCTTGCTGTATGAAAGGTCGCTTGCGGTCAGCGCCGTACCGTTTGCTCCCTTCACCCGGGATTCCAGACGGAAGGCACTATAGCTCTTGGTGAAGGGGTCCTGCCCCATATCCACGTAATCCTCGTGGAAGATGTAATTATTGTTCAGGGTGAGATGAAGTTCATTCATCTTGTACCAGGCCATTGTTTTAATCAGCCCCTTCAGGTACTGCATGGGAACGGGAATGCGGGCAATATCCAGCATGAATCCGCGCAGACCGAAACGGGGAGCGTCCTCGCACTTACCGCAAGGGATTTGTCCTTTGTTTCCGGCGGCCATTTGAAGCAGGGTACGGGTGCCCCAGAACAAGCCCTTGTCAGAATCTGCACTCAGTTGAATCTCTTCGGAAGAAATGCACATGGCGTAGCCTTCACTGCCCAGACCGCATGCTTCCGTTGCCAGGATGATATCTGCCTTTTCATCATTTCCGGCGGCAATCACCTTAATGTCACGTCCGGTAGTGCGGCGAATGACTGCTGCAAGCTCGGACATGAACTGCTCGGCAAAGGGGGCTGCGCAGCGCACCTTGACGGTGGACGGCATTTTGTAAACACCGGTATCACCGTGCCAGTTCAGCAGCTCCGGAATAACTACGGGTTTAGGATTTGCTCCGGCTATCTTTTTGCAACTTGTCGGGACGGTGAGCAAATAGTCACGGCTCACCACTTTACGTCCTTCTTTCTGTACTTCAAAACTGACGTGTACGGTGGTGTCTTCAATAACGGGGCGAATGTTGCCGTTCCTGTCAATAATGTGCTGATAGTCTGCACCGAGGATGCGAACGTCTGCACCGGGAACAACCGGCATCTCAAGCTTCCTGCTGTCGGAAGCGGGGCTCTGCACCGTCAGAGAATCTGCAATGGCCTGCAAATCTTCACCCATAAGAGGCGCTGCCGTGAGAGCGGTCAACATGAGGAGGTCGATTTTTCTCATACGCACTCCATTATACCAGATGGATATGGCAGGTCAAGTTAAAAGGGCGTACACTGAGCCCCATCAGGAGAAGCGCACGGCGGAGAAGATATCGGGACCTGCTGTTTTCCCTCGTCTTCTCCGCCGTTATTGGTCAAAACTGCCTGCGGAGCTCCGCGTCAGCATTCTACGACGGTATTGAGCCTGGCGATGTGGATTTCTCCGTCGTGGCAGTCCTGCAGGGCTTTTTTCATGGCCGCAGAGCACTCTTTTTCTCCGTGCACCAGATAAACCTTGCTCTTGCTGCCTCCTGTCGCGGCGAAATAGCGCAGCAGTTCATCATGGTCTGCGTGTCCGGAGAAGGAATCGAGTGTTTTAATCCTTGCTCGGACCGGGAAGAGATCTCCGAGGATGCGGACTTCCTGAGCTCCGCTCATGATGCGGCGTCCCAAGGTGTTGGCCGCGCAGTAGCCCACAAAGATGACGGTGTTGTTCGGGCGGGAAATACCGTTCTTGAGGTGGTGAAGAATGCGTCCTGCTTCACACATGCCGGAGGCGGATATGATGATGGCTCGCTCATGCATGTGATTGAGCTTCTGAGATTCAGAAATAGTGCGTACCATGTGCAGCTGCTCAAATCCGAAGGGGTCCCGTTCCTCGAACAGGAAGTTGTATACCTCTTTGTTGAAACATTCGGGGTGCAGTCGGAAAATCTCTGTGGCACTCACTGCCATGGGGCTGTCCACATATACCTGGTAATTCGGCATGTTGCCGCTGCGGTAGGCTTTGTTGAGGATGTAGAGAAGCTGCTGCGTGCGCTCTACGGCAAAGGCCGGTATATATACATTGCCGCCGCGTTTCATTGCCTCGTGAACCTCATTGCAGAACGACCTGTCATCCCGGGGCGGAGCTTCGTGGTAGCGGCCGCCGTAGGTGCATTCCATCAGCATGATATCCACATCCGGCACGGCGATGGGGTCTTTGAGCAGCTCATTATTGCCGCGACCTACGTCACCGGAGAAGAGCAGGCGTTTGTGCCGCCCGTCATCCCGGTCATCGATGTCCAGCACCACCTGCGCTGCACCCAGAATATGGCCTGCATCATAGAACGAGAGCGTGACTCCGGGAGCGATGGGGAAAGGAATCTCGTAGCCTATGTTGATGAACCTCCGCAGACACAGCTCTGCGTCCTGCTCGGTGTAGATGATTTCCGCCACACTGCCTTCACCCCCTTTCCTCTTATGCATCTTGTTCAGGAATTTGCAGTCGCTTTCCTGAATGCGGGCAGAGTCCGCCAGCATGACCTGGCAGAGGTCTCGCGTGGCGTGCGTGCTGTAAATAAATCCGCCGAACCCCTTTTTAACCAGGTTTGGCAGATTGCCCGAGTGGTCAATGTGCGCGTGTGACAGCACCACACAGTGGATGGATTTCGGGTCAAAGTAAGGGAAATCGCGGTTGATGCGTAACTGGTCTTCGCGATGACCCTGATACATACCACAATCCAAAAGAATTCGGACCCCGTTCACTTCCAGCAGATGCTGGGAGCCGGTAGTCGTTTCTGCTGCTCCGCAAAAGTGAATTTTCATCAACTCACAATCTAACGTATACTCCCCGTTTTTTCAAGAAAAAAGTCGTATTTTTAGTTAAAAAACGGGAATAAAACGGGAGAGGAATGGGAAATGCGCTTGACTCCGGGGGGGAATGCGTTATTCTTGCTGTGTAACCATGATGAGCAGAAAAACTATAGCAGGAATCGGATGTGGGTCCCGCACGCGCACCTACATGAAGTTGGCCATGGAGTATCCGGAGCGTTTCCGGATTGTTGCCGCTGCTGATCCGGTGAGAGTGCGAGCAGAACAGGTCCGTGATTTTGCCCCGGAGGCGGAACGCAGCGAGGTGCGCATTTTTGCCAATGCAGATGAGTTCCTCTCTCAGCCTAAAATGGCGGATATGGTCATCATCGGTACTCAGGATGACTACCACTTTGAGCCCTGCAAGCGTGCTCTGGAACTGGGGTATGATGTGCTGTTGGAAAAGCCTATTTCCCAGACTCTGCGTGAGGTTTTGGAGCTGCGTGATCTGGCTGCTCGTCTCGGCCGCCGCGTGGCAATCTGCCACGTTCTGCGCTACACTCCGTTCTACAATGCCATCCGCAAGGTTATACGCAGCGGTGAGCTTGGTGAGATCATGACTTTCAATGCCAACGAAGGCGTGGGTGCATGGCATTTCGGGCACTCTTTCGTCCGCGGTCACTGGGGCAATAGCTCCAAATCCACCCCCATGATTGTGGCAAAATGCTGCCACGATATGGATATTCTGCATTGGCTGATGGACCGCCCCTGCGAGCAGGTCTCCAGCTTTGGTGAGCTTTCTTTCTTCCGCAAGGAGACGCTCACGGAGCCGCGTCCCGCCCGTTGCACGGATTGGACCACACCTATCGGAGAAGACCCTTGGGATGCCCGTAAATACATCACGGATGAGAGCTGCCGCCGCTGGCTGCGCATGGTGATGGACGGAGCGGAAACCGCCACCCCGGAGCAGATTACGGAATGGCTGAGCACCTCTCCCTGGGGACGTGATGCGTTCCAGTGTGAGGATAATGACCAGCCGGATCATCAGGTGGCTATCATGAACTTCAAGGGAGGTCTCACCGGTACGTTCACGATGACTGCTTTCGAGGAAGGTCGCCATATCGAGATTTACGGCACCAAGGCCAAACTTCGCGCCGGTGCTTTCTACAAGGAAAACGGACCCGGAGAAATTACCATCACGGAGCATTTCTCCAAGAAGATGCGTCAGGTGGAAATTGAGACTCCGGATGGCGGCTATGCCGGGCACGGCGGTGGTGACTGGGGCTTGGTCAATAATCTGTATAATGATATGTTTGTGGTAGAGGATGCCGCATACATGACAACACCCATTGAGGCTTCCGCGCATTCTCATGTGATTGCCTTTGCCGTTGAGCATGCCCGCCGTACGGGGCAGGTGGTCAATATCGCAGACTTTGAGCGTAAGGTTTTGTCCGGTGAATTGAAATACTAAGATATAACAAAAAAGCGGCTTGACGGCATTTCTTTTCTGTGTTAGTCTCCGAATAGTAGATGGTGACATCTGCTGAATCAACCTGTTTACTTACACAATCAAAACCATGAAAAAACTCTCATATCTCGTGCCGGTAGCTCTTGCGTTCTGCCTGGCATCCTGTTTCAAGACTGTGGGCCATCCTGCACCCCCTCCTCCTTCTGTGCCTGCATATCATGGCGGTGGCTCTTTTGCCAGAGGCTATGCCCCCGGTCTGGTAGCCGGCCGTAAGATTTACGTCGGCACCGTGTCCTACACATTCCGCACCGGCAACGTGTTCATGTATCGTGGCAGCTCTATCCGTTATTACAAGACCGGCAGAAATACCGCCCGCATTGTTGATAACGATGACGGTCTCGTTCACAACATCACCTTCACCTCTCCTTCCACCGGTTATACCTCCAGAGGTCTCAGAGTGCGCATGTACTGATGCGATTGTAGAAGATTTGAAGATAAACGGAGCCCGGTTGCGTGAAGCGACCGGGTTCTTTTTTCGGGAAATCCGTTCACAGAGTAACGGATGGAGAGTTCAGGCTTGATTTGTAAGCCGGAATGCGTTTTAATATGGCCTGTATGAAAAAGATAGCATTGACGATTGCCGGAGTGGTGACCGCGGCACTGCTGGCCTCCTGTGGTGAGTGTGCCTGCAACTCGTACAATTCTGATTACCTGCGCGACGTGCCGGTGTCTTCCAGTCGCAGTTTCGATTAATGTCATCCTATGTCGTTTGAGATACGCGAGAAACCGGATATGGTGGAGAGGGCGTTGCTGGTCGGCATCGCCCTGCCCGGGGAATCCCGCCGTGAGCGTGAGGCTCTGCTGGCGGAGCTGGTGGATTTGGTGAGCAACCTGGGTATCGGCATTGTAGAAAGCCGTCTGGAGTACACCCGAGAGATGCAGGCCAAGTACCTGTGCGGTATTGGAAAGGCAGAGGAAATCCGGGCTCGTGCAGAAGAACTGGGCGCAGATTGCGTTATTTTTGACAATCTTCTTTCTCCGTCTCAGCAGCGTGAATGGGAAAAGCTCGTCAATGTGACCGTCATTGACCGTGAAGAGGTTATTCTGGATATTTTTGCCAGCCGTGCCCGCACCCGTGAAGCGGTGATGCAGGTGGACCTGGCGCGTATGCAGTATGCGCTGCCCCGCATGGCCGGCATGTGGAAGCATCTGGACCGCCAGCGCGGCGGCTCCGGCGGCGGCAAGGGCGGCGGAGCCGCTGCCCGCGGTGAGGGTGAGAAACAGATTGAAGTGGACCGCCGTCTGGCGCATGAGCGTATAGAAAATATCCGTGCAGAGCTGGAAGTCGTGCGCCGCCAGCGCGGTACCCAGCGCAAGGAGCGTATCCGCCAGGGGATTCCCTGTGCGGCTATTGTGGGCTATACCAATGCAGGTAAATCTTCTCTGCTCAATCTGGTAACCGGAGCCGGTGTGCTGGCTCGGGATATTCTCTTTGCTACGCTGGAGACGACCAGCCGCAAGATTGAGCTGCCGGACGGTCAGCCGCTGGTGTTGACAGATACGGTCGGCTTCATCCGCAATTTGCCGCATCGTCTGGTAGAGGCGTTCAAATCCACTCTTGAAGAGGCAGTGCTGGCAGATTTCCTGATTCAGGTGGTGGATGCCAGTGACCCGGATGCCATGCGGCATTATGAAACGACCTGTGAGGTCCTGGCCGGACTGGGTGCGGCGGAAAAACCCATGGTTGTGGTGTGGAATAAGTGTGACCTGATAGAGGAAGATATGCGTGCCGTAACGCTGGAGGCTCTTTCCGCCAAGGTGGATTGCCCTAGTCTCTCCATGAGCGTGCTGAAAGAGCAGGGCGTGGACGCGCTGATGGCTGCCTGCGTGGAAATGCTTTCTCACCGAGTCTGCCGCTGCACGTATCGTATACCCCTTGCAGACAGCCGCACGATTGCGCTCATGCACCGTGACGGCAAGGTGCTTTCCACGGAATATGAGGGCAATGATGCCGTGGTAGAAGCTATCCTGCCGAAAGAATTTGCTGCCCGTATAGAACAGTTCCGTATATGAAACGCCGTTTTCTCTCTCCTCTTGTTCTTGGGCTGGTACTGCTGAGCTGTCAGGAGTATAAGTCTCCGAACTGGTATCGCATGGAAGGTGACCGCCTTGAGGCCGCCGCCCGCAATACAATCGTGCCCAGAGGATTGGATGCCTTTATCAACAGCCCCGGCTACCGCGGGTCGCGGGATATCTGGCGAGGTCCGGCCATCAATCAATACGCTCCGTCCAATACCTATGTGGAAGTCCTGCTGGAGCAACAGCGCGGGCGTCTCTACATCAACAACCGCGTTGCTATGGATTTCCCCCTTTGTTCCGGACGTGTCGGCGGTATGGAAACGCCGCGAGGTACGTTCCGAATTTCTCAAAAGGTACGCTCCGAGTACCGTTCCAACCTCTACGGCTCTTTTGTGGATGCCCGTACCGGCAGCGTGGTGCGCTCCGGTGCAAGTTCCTCAGATGCCGCCCCGTCGGGCAGCGTGTTCAAGGGGGCGGAGATGCCCTACTGGATGCGCTTTAACGGTGCCATCGGCATGCATGTGGGGGCGGTGCATCGCGAGGGTGCTTCGCATGGCTGTGTCCGTATCCCCATAGAGGCCTGCAGCATTATTTTTGATAAAGTTGCCGTCGGTACAAAGGTTATTGTGCATTAACCCGTTATGATTTCGCGCTTATACTCAGCTGCTGTCACAGGCATTCTTGGTTATGAAGTGCAGGTGGAGGTGGATGTGCGCCCGGTGGATGATGTCGGCCGCATGACCGTCGTCGGCTTGCCGGATGCCGCAGTGAGAGAGAGTATTCAACGTGTTACTTCTGCTCTGACCAACAGTAATTTCTTTTACCCGGGGCAGCTCATTGTTACGGTAAACCTTGCTCCTGCGGATATGCGGAAGCAGGGGCCGGGGTTTGACCTCCCCATTGCTCTTGGCCTTGAAATGGCCATCCAGCAGAATTGTGAGAACATGCCGGACTTGTTCCGCCGCCGTGTTCCTGTGGGTGTGGAGGATTGGTGCGTGGTGGGTGAGCTTGCCTTGGATGGCCGGGTGCGCGGTATACGTGGTGTGCTTCCGCTGGCTGTGGCTGCCCGCCAGGCCGGGCGCAAGTATCTGATGGTATCACCGGAAAATGCCGCTGAGGCCGCGGTGGTGGAGGGGCTGGAAGTTTATGCCGTGGAAACGCTGCGGGATGCCTGGGATGTTCTGCTGGAGCGTTCCCGTTTCCGTCCCTGTCCCACTGAGCAGGATGCACTGCCGCCGCTGAGGGATATAGATTTTGATGAGGTAAAGGGGCAGCCTTATGCTCGCCGCGCCATGGAGATTGCCGCTGCCGGCGGTCACAACCTGCTCATGTGCGGCTCTCCCGGAAGCGGTAAGAGCATGCTTGCCGGGCGGCTCCCGACTATTCTTCCGCCGTTGTCTCATGAAGAGGCATTGGAAGCCAGCATGATTCATTCCGTCTGCGGTCTGTTGCCGAGAGAAGGCGGGCTGCTGCGGCGGCGTCCGTTCCGTTCTCCGCACCACACTATTTCGGATGTGGGGCTCATGGGCGGCGGCTCCAATATCACCCCGGGAGAGATTTCTCTGGCGCACCACGGCGTGTTGTTTCTGGATGAGTTGCCGGAGTTCAACCGCCGTACGTTGGAAACGCTGCGCCAACCGCTGGAGAGCGGCGTTATCACCATTTCCCGCGCCTCCGGCACCATGGATTTTCCCTGTGCTTTCATGCTGGTGGCGGCCATGAATCCCTGTCCCTGCGGCTATCTGGGCGACCCGCGGCACAGCTGCCGCTGCAGACCGGCGGAGGTGGTGCGCTACCGCCAGAAAATATCCGGTCCGCTGCTGGATCGTTTTGATATCCTCATAGAGGTGCCCCCGGTAGATCCCGCCGGATTGCTTCGCAAGCCGGATGGGGAGAGCAGTGCCGCGATTCTGGAGCGAGTGATGGCCGCCAGAGCTCGGCAGCGGGCGCGCTATGCCGGTACCGGCATTACCTGTAATGCCCGCTTGTCATCCAAGCAGTTACGGAGATATTGCACGCTTACACCCTCTCAGCAGGAGATGCTGCTGGCTGCGGTGAGCCAGTTGGGGCTTTCTGCCAGAGCTTTTGACCGCATCCTGCGCGTTGCCCGTACGATTGCTGATTTGGCCGGACATGAGCAGCCGAGTGATGCTGATTTGTACGATGCTATCCAATTCCGCCAATTTGAGCAGCAGCTGCGTTCCTGAGCGTGCGTAAAAAAAGGAGCGCGGTCCTGTCGGACGGCGCTCCCTTGACTGATGTAAAATTTCGATTCCTTATCAGGGGTGCGGATGCCACTCCGGACTGCTCTTGAGCTCCTCCAGCAGCTTTTGGGCTTCTTCTTTCATATCCAGAGCCGCCATGCGCACGTACTTGTCTGCCTGAGAGGCATTTGCCGGAAGATTCACGCCGCCTTTTTCCGTGAGATAGGCCATGTAGACATAGGCTTGCGGGAAACCCAGTGCAGCGGCTTCCTGCAGGAGCGTGATGGCTTTCTCACCGTCTGCCGGCATGCCGATGCCGTTGAATTGGGCATAAGCCAGCATGACAACGGCATAGGGATAGTGAGCATTGGCTGCGCCGCGGATGAGCAACAGACCGCGTTTGATATCCTGCTGCACGCCGATGCCACGCAGAAGCATCAGCCCCTGAGCCGCGCCGCAGGCAGCATTGGCCCGGCCCGCACCCATGGCAAAATGCCTGTAGGCGCGTTCCTTATCTTCGCGGATACCGTAAGCACCCTTGTCGTAGGCAAGACCCAACCAGTATGAGGCAGAGGTAGAGCCCATGAGAGCCGCTAAGCGCAGCAGGTGGCGCCCCGTTTTGTCATCCGGCGTAATTCCGGCTTCTTTCAGCAGCGGATTTTTGGAATCAACCTCTGTGAGCGCACCGCCCAGGGTCCACATGGCCTCTGCACTGTGCAGTTTGATGGCCTGCTGCAGAAGTTCATAACTCTGTTTCGGCTTCACCTTGGAGCACACGGCGGAAAGTGCATACAGAGCCTCTGCATTGCCCTTGATTGCAGCCTGCTGCAACGCTTCAATCTGCTCGCGGGTAGTGGGGGTGAGCATGGCCTTGTAGTACATCACATGGTGATTGCCTCTCTCAATCTCTGCTACCACCTCAGGTCGCTCACAGTCACGGTATTCGCGGAGAAGACCCTTGAACTGCAGCCATTTGAAGCGGGGAAGGAAACCTTTGCCTCTGCATGCCTGCATGAGCATTCGTTCCGCCGCCTTTTCATCTTTGTTTGTGCCGATTCCGCTTCTCTGGCACACATAAGCCTGAATGACCGCGAAATCAAAGCCTTTGTCCGCAGCCTTTTTCAGCATTTGGAAGGCCTCCTTCACTTCCGGTGCCTGTGTTTGGTCATGGGGGACAGCACGCAGCTTGGCATCTGCCACATAGGTGATGGCTGCCACATTGCCTTCCGCTGCTGCTTTCTCCATCCAGCGGAGAACGGCAAATTCATCATTCGTGGCTGTCAGCACGGTGGAAAGTGCAGGGCAGTAGTCCTCACTGTTCCGCTTTACCTGTTCGTCAAGGTGGGAAAGGAAATCTCCGTATGCCTTTGCATGGGCTTCCGGGCTCACATCCGCCGGCCGCTCAATATCCGGAGTGGATTCTACCACCACCGGGGCGGGAGCCGGCTCAGGTTCTGCCACAGGCTCCGGTTCAGGCTGCGGCGCAGGAGCCGGCGGCTCCGGGCGGACAACAATCTCTGCCTTTTTCGCGGCGGGAAGGAAAGAACGGATGGCGGAGACTACATCCGCCTGCTGTTCCGCCGCATGCAGCGGCAGAGCCATGGCTGGTATCAGAACAAGGGGAAAATGCTTCATAGCCGGAAATCTGCTTTATTCTAATGTTCTCCCGCACCCGGTGCAAGCTCTAATCGTGTCTTTATGGGAGCTGTTTCAAATATGTCGGTAGATGAAACGGTCGGTTATATGTCTCCGTGGAAGCCTCTGAAAAGAAAAATTTTTCGGGCCAAAAGGACTACTTGCTGTCCTTTTGGCCCGGATAAATGATAATTCAGCCTTGTTTATGGTTAATGCTGCGGTGTCTGTTTTTTGTTGCGATACGCCGTCCCGGAATACTCAGCCCCAGAGCAAGGAGCGCACAGACGATGACCGCCCAGTCACCCAACAGTGCGTAGAGTGTTACGCCTGCTTTTCTGTCCACCGGCAGCACGGCATAACTGAAGCCTGCCAGGTGGGGGCTGCCGTCTGCTTTTTTGAGTGAATCGATGAAAGCGCCGTTCGGGGCAATGGAGCAGGTGACACCCATGTTTGCCGCGCGAACCATGGGGCGCCGCAGCTCAATACAGCGGAAGGCTGCGTTGCGTGCCTGCTGTGCTCCGCAGACCGAGTGGCGGAACCATCCGTCGTTGGAGATGTTGACAATAACCTGAGGCCCCGGTCGGACATATTTCGTGAGCAGTCTTCCCACGGTGTCTTCATAGCAGACGGCGGGGATGACCTGCACTGTCTCATTGCTGCCGGGAACGGGAACGGTCAGCGGTTCATCTCCTACCCCCGGGTGGATGCCGTCTCCCACCTGCGTGCCCGTGATTTCTGAGTACGCATCTCCTATCCACTTGATTTCCTGTGTCAGGGGAACGTATTCGCCGAAGGGCATGAGATGCTGTTTGGCGTGGGTGAAAATGGAATCAAATCCTCCCGGGATGACGGCAAGCGAGTTGTGCATGCCTCTGGAAGCGATGGGATTATCGTCCGCATCTGCCAGCAGCAGGAACTCATCCGCCCCGGAGAAGAGAACAAAATCCTGTCCTCCCATTTCCCTCACCATGCGGCGCAGGGCGGGCAGACCGTTGTCGTGGAAAAGGTATTGCGGCGTGTATAAATCCTCTATCAGCTTGCCGGTGAATAAATTGCGGAGCAGGGGCGTGCCCAGGGCACTCTCCGGCCAGATAACCCAGACGGGCAGCTGCTGAATGAGCCCGACTTCTGTGCTCTGCATGGCTCGTTTCACGGTATCCCGTTGCACTTGGTTGAAAGCGAGCGCGGTGTTGCGCAGCAGCATGCCGTAGTATTCCGGGTGGAGGCTTCCGCCTTCTATACGCTCCTTCTGGTCCAGATTGAGTTGTACGGCGGCAACAGGCAGCTGCAATGTGCTTTCTTTGTTCATCAACGCAGCAGCAGAGTATGCCTTGGAAAGGAAAAGACCGCCCAGGAACAGGGAGAACAGAACGATGGCTGTTCCGTAGAAATCCCAGGGAATGCAGCCTTTGCCGATGCCTCGGAAGTGGAGCCAGCTGCGGCGGCAGGCACACCAGATAATGACCGTGGTACACACCGGCAGGAAAGATAAGGCTGCTGTGCCCACAAACTCTGCCCACTGCACCATGGAGAGCCCGTTGTAGAGGGCCATGCCCATGCTGTTCCAGCTGAATCCGAGCGTGCCGTTGGCTCGCAGCCATTCAATGCATACCCACAGAGCTCCGCACCCTACGGCACTGCGGAGCGTGGATAACAAATCTGCACGGCTCCAATTGCCCCAGAGGTCCCGGCGTTTATCCTGCGGCATATCGGCAGGGGGCACGGGGCCCGGCTCCAGACGCGGGCGCAGCAGGGTGTTGGCAATACCCGCCCATAATCCGGGCAGGCAGGAATAGATGCTCATGAGCGGCAGAAATGCTATCCCCAAAAACAGGGGCAGCGGCAGCCCGAACGTGGTGCCCACTTCGTGAATCCACCAGAAGCTCACACAGTACCAGCCCATGCCGTATAGCCAGCCGTACACAAATCCGCGCATAAAGCTGCGCCGGCCTAACCACAGCACGCAGAGCAGGGGAATGAGACCCACCCATACCAGATTGCCAAAATCATACGGAGGGAATGCAAGTGCCATCAGCGCACCGCCGCCCAGTGAAATGAGCATATTGCGCAGCCTGCTCAGGGCTGTTCCCTTTCCCGGAGTCGGGGTATCGGAGGCCGTTGTTTTACTCATGCGCGGCCTCTTTCTTATTGATTTCTGCCGGGATGGATACCTGACCCAGGCGGATGGGTTCTGCGGCGCCATCCGGACGGTGAATCAGCACTACTCTCCAGAGAGATTCTTTTTGGTTGATGCGATGAACCTCCAACATGTTCGCGTTGTCGAATCCGGTTTCCAGCCAGACTTTGGCCATTTTGCCTTCCACCTGAGAAACGCGGTCCTGCTTTTTGTCAAACTGTCCGTTTGAGTAGCGCAGGTAATGCGTGTCTCCCTTCTGGGTACCGAGGTGGTCCAGAATGAGGACGTCTATGCGTCCTTTCCCCGGCGCGGCTTCCAGCTCTATCGTAACTTCCGGATAAATGGCAATACGGGAACGCATAGCGTCATTGCCCGCAGAGCTTTTCCAGCATGCCTTTACCTCGCGGATGCTCAGCCCGCCATTCTCCAGGGGAAAATCATTGCTGAGGTCACGGTGTTCCCCGCCGGGCAGCAGCGTGTATGCGTAGCACCCGTACACAAGAGCTCCGAGGACCAGCAGAATCCCCATAATACCCCAGAGGGAGTATTGTTTTTTCTTCGTGTTGCTTTCTACCGCCGTTTTCGGGCTGTTTTGCTCGTTCATGCGCCTATTTTGGCGCGAAAAATGGCATGTTGCAATAAAAAAGGATTGCATTCTGTAAAAAAAAAGCCAAAATGGGTCATGGGTTAACCCCCCACATACACAAAATGGCCGATATCGACGAAAAAACAGAAAAGAATGTGCCCGGTAAGTTCTATGTCGACAGCAACTGCATCGACTGCGATCTTTGCCGTGAAACCGCTCCTGACTTCTTCGCCCGTGATGACGACGAGGGTCTCTCCTATGTGTACAAGCAGCCCACGACTGATGATGAAGTAGCTCTCTGCAATGAGGCTCTTGAGGGTTGCCCTGTGCAGGCCATCGGCGATGACGGCGAGTAAAGCCCGGTGCATATCTGATTTAATAATCTCATGGCAATCCGGCGGCCTCTTGCTTCCGGGTTGCTTTTTTTCTTATGCCGCCCCGCCGCAGAAAAAAGGAAACAACTCCGCCCGTTACGGAGGTTCAGACTCCGGCTCGTCCGTCGCGGCGTCCGGCTCGCTTTTATATGCAGCGTCTTGCCGACGGAGCGGAGAGAGCCGTGCGTTTCCGCTCCAGAGAGGATGGGTGCCGTGACCAGGCTCTGGCGGATTTTTTCGGTTCCGGTCCGCTGCTGGAAGACAAGGCGAATGTGCGCAGCATGGATTCCCTGCTGGCGGAGGTTATGGCAGATATGAATCTGGAGGAAGCTCTTGCACCGGAAATTCTGGCTGCCGCCTGGAAAAAGGCAGCCGGAAATGCCATGGTGGCCCTGTCTGAGCTGGTGTCCGTTGCCGGCGGCACGGCTTGCATCCGCGTGGGGCATCCTGCCGTGCGCTATGAATTAACCAGGCTCAAACCTCGCATTATCGAAGCGCTTAATTCTGAATTGGGGGCGGGTAGCGTTCGCTTTGTGCGTTTTGTAACGCGCTGAGTTTTTTTGTCAGCGTTTCTTTTTTCTCTTTTCTAGCTGATTATGCGGTAGTAAAATCAGCAGCATGAAAGTGGATGAGTTGAAATATCCCGGGTCGCGACGGATTTATGTGCCCGGGAAACTGTTCCCGGAGCTGCAGGTTGCCATGCGTGAGGTAGTGCAGGAAGATTCCGTTTTCCCGGATGGTACCACGGAATCGAATGCCCCGGTCAGGATTTACGATTGCTCCGGCCCTTGGGGAGATGAAAATTTTTCCGGTTGTGAGGAGGATGGCTTGCCGAAACTTCGCCGTGAGTGGATTAGAGCGCGTCAGGATGTTGTTGAAGAGGCGGAGGGTATTCTCCGTGCGGCAGATGTCGCCGCTCCGCCCACTCAGCGCGCGTATGCTCAGCGGGGCATCATTACCCCGGAGATGGAGTATGTGGCCATTCGTGAGAATCTGGGAAGAGAAGAGGCTTTCAAGGCCATTTATGATAAGTTCCCGAATCCCAAAAGCCGCCCGGATTATGCCCGGTGGCTTCTGGATGAACTGGGAACGGGTATGCCGCGCCCTTCCGAGCTGGAAGCGGCTCCCGGCTTTTCTCCTCAATCCATGGCAGACCGGACTCGCCTGGAGTATCAGCATCCTGCAGAGAATCGCCCCGGCGGGAGGATGCCTGCCTTCTTCACCCCTGAGTTTGTGAGAGATGAAATTGCCGCCGGCCGCGCGCTTATTCCTGCCAATATCAATCATCCGGAAGCTGAGCCGATGATTATCGGTCGCAATTTCCTCTGTAAAATCAATGCCAACATCGGCAATTCCGCCATATCCTCCGGTATTGTGGAAGAGGTGGAAAAACTCCGTTGGGCCATTCACTGGGGCGCGGATACGGTCATGGACCTTTCCACCGGGGCAGACATTAACAAAACGCGTGAGTGGATTCTGCGCAACAGCCCGGTGCCCATCGGCACGGTTCCCATGTATCAGGCTCTGGAAAAATGCAGCGGCAGGGTAGAACACCTTTCCTGGCCCATTTTCAGGGATACGCTCATTGAGCAGGCTCGACAGGGCGTGGACTATGTGACGGTACATGCGGCTCTGCTGCAGCGTTTTGTTGCACATGCGGCTCGCCGTTCCACCGGTATCGTTTCCCGCGGCGGCAGTATTATTGCCAAGTGGATGATGCTGAATCAGCAGGAGAACTTCCTCTATGAGCACTGGGATGAGATTTGTACCATTCTGGCCACTTATGATGTTGCCATCTCCATTGGTGATGGTCTGCGTCCCGGCTCCATTGCAGATGCCAATGATTTTGCCCAGCTGGCTGAGCTTGAAGTGCAGGGTGAGCTGACCCGCCGTGCCTGGACTGCCGGTGTGCAGGTCATGAATGAAGGCCCCGGCCATGTGCCCCTGCATCTTGTGCCGGAAAATATGCGTAAACAGTTGGAATGGTGTCATGAAGCGCCTTTCTATACGCTCGGTCCGTTAGCTACTGATATTGCCCCGGGGTATGACCATATCACCGGTGCTCTCGGCGGTGCGCTCATTGCGCAACGCGGATGCGCCATGCTCTGTTATGTTACCCGCAAAGAGCACCTCGGCCTACCTGACCGCGAGGATGTGCGTGAAGGAGTGGTTACATACAAACTTGCGGCCCATGCGGCAGACCTTGCCAAGGGGCACCCGGGCGCGCAGCTCCGTGATAATGCTCTCGCCAAGGCTCGCTTCGAGTTCCGCTGGGAAGACCAGTTCAATCTCTCGCTGGACCCCCACAGAGCCCGAGCTTATCATGATATCACTCTGCCGCACTCCGGTGCTAAGAAAGCGCATTTCTGCTCCATGTGCGGCCCCAACTTTTGTGCCATGAAGCTTACTCAGGAAATCCGTCAGCACGAATTATCCCAAAATGTACGTAAATCTTAAATAAATTTGCGTCGGAGCCCGCAGGAAATGCATTCCGTGCTTGCGCGGAGGCGCCGCTTATGCTATAAATGTCAAGTAGCATTATGTCGCGCATAGCCGTTATCAGTGATATTCATGCCAATCTGCACGCCCTCTGTTCCGTTATTGAGGACGTGCAGCAGATGGGCTGTTCTCAGGTGGTATGCCTTGGTGATGTGGTGGGTTACGGGGCCTATCCCCGCGAGTGTCTGGATTATATTCGCGGTCTCAACTGCCACGTTGTCAAGGGAAATCATGATGATGAGGTGGCGCGTGAGAGCTATGACCGCATGAATTATGTGGCGAGAACGGCGTTGAAATGGACCCGCGAGCAGCTGGATGATGAGCAGATAGAGTGGCTTTCCCGTCTGCCGTATCAGCGTGTTGTGCTGTCTTCTTTCACTATGGTTCATGCCAGTCTGGATAACCTCAAGGCATGGAACTACATCTTCAATACCAATGATGCCCGGACCCACTTCAGCCGGCAGTTCATGCCGCTGTGTTTCCATGGGCATACACATGCTCCCAAGACGTTTATCTGCTCTCCGGATTATCAGGTGTATGAGAGCTCCGTTTTTCAGGAGGAACTGTATGAGACCGGCTCGAGCACGATTGAGCTGGAGGATGGTTACAAGTATTTTATCAATGTAGGTTCCGTGGGGCAGCCCCGGGATAATGACAAACGAGCCTGCTACGTTGTGTATGATACCGATGCCCGCACGGTAACTTTCCGCCGGGTGGAATATGATGTTGAGGCTGCCTGTCAGGCCATACTGGATGCAGGTTTGCCGGAGTATCTGGCCGAACGTCTTAAAAAAGGCTGCTGAACAAGAAGAACTGGGAAATTTAACATGCAATTCATACGTCGATTTCTGCCTGCTGTCATTTGGTTTGTTCTGGGAGCTCTTTTGGCGCTGTATCTGGTGCCGGGCGAGCTGGAGCAGATGAAGTGGGAAGTGCCCGGCATGCCGTCCACCTATCCGATAGAGCAGCAGTGCCGCCCCATTTTCCTGGCGCTGCTGTGCTTTCTGCCGTTCATAGCCGCAGTGTTCTATGCCTTCATGGATACCATGAACCGCTACATGACGCGTAACTTCATCAGCTATTTCCTGATGTGTACGCTCATTTTGCTTCTCATTTACATATTGGCAGACTTTACGGATAACATGGAGCGTTTCCGCACCCGTTTTGATGACCCGTTGCTGCAGTCGCTCAAGTTCTACGGTACTCAGCTGCCCATGTTCCTGTACCAGATTCTGCCCTATACTCTGTTGATGGGTACGCTTTGGTGTCTCAGCAAGCTTTCCGGCACCTGTGAGATTACCGGTATGATGCAGTCCGGCCGTTCTCTGCTCAAGCTCTGTTACCCGATTTTTGTGATGGGCGGCATTGTGTCGGTTGCCTATGGCATTTTCGGGTTCCACTGGGCCCCCAGCGGCTCTCAGTATCGCCAGATTATGCTCAAGGAAAGCCGTTTAGAGGACGGGACTCCCAAGCCCATTATCTACCGTAGTGATGCCACCGCCCGCATTTGGCGCGTCAAGACCCCGGCTTCCATTGATAACCCCGGAGCTCCGCTGCGCGGCGTTATCATCGAACAGTTTGAGCAGAAGAAGCGCGGCAAGCTCAAAGAGCAGTTTATGGCGGAATCTGCCACCTGGAATAAGCAGGACTCCACTTGGACTCTGCATAAGGTATACCGCCGTGTTATTCCCGACGGCCGGCAGATGATGCAGGCCTCCCGTGACCTTACTCTGAAGAAATCGCTGGATGATGAGTATTCGGAATCTCTGGTCATGGACTTTTCTGAGAAGCCGTACCAGATTATCAGCCCGTCCCAGGGCAACCGTATTGATGCCATGGGAACATCTGCGCTGTATGAGTTCATTGCATCCGGAGCAGGCTCCAAGGAAGACCGCTGCAAGAAGCGCACGGAGTGGCATGTGCGTATAGCCCGTATTTTCTCCTGCATGGTGTTGGTGCTTCTGGCCATTCCCAGTGCCGTTACGTTCCAGCGTCGCGGCACCATGAAGGGTATCGGCATTGCGGTGTTGCTGGCTGCGTTGATGCTGTTCCTCTACCGAGTCTTCCCCTCTCTGGGTGAAGCCGGTGTGATTCAGGCCTGGATTAGTGCCTGGATTCCGAATGTCATCTACATTTGCATCTCCATCTATTTGTTCCGTGTCAATCTGGCTCACCGTTCGTTCAAGGAATGGTTCCGCGCCAAAATCAACGGTCAGCCATGAGTATCCCCCGACCCCGCGGTATCATTTTCGATTTTGATGGCGTCATAGTTGATACGGAGTGGGCCATCTACCAATCTTGGGTGCATTTGTATGCCCGTGAGGGGCAGGAGATATCCATCAAGACCTATTCTCCCTGTCTGGGGGCAGGGTACTCTCATTGGAATCCTGCCGACCATCTTGAAAAGCTGACGGGCAAGACTTATGATTGGGAGCATGAGACACCCGCCCGGCAGGCCATGCTGGAGGCGGATTTAGAGCGCAGCGGGCTCATGCCCGGCATGCGGGAGCTGATGGATTTCTGCCATCTGCACGGCATCGGCATGACTGTTGCCTCATCTTCCTCCCGTCGCTGGGTGGCAGGATGGTTGCAGAAGCTTGGCATTGAGCATGAGTTCAAGGGTGTTTTTTGCCGTACGGATGGGTACCCCGTCAAACCGAATCCCGCACTCTTCCTGGCGGCGCAACAGTGCCTGGGCCTGCCTGCTGCAGATTGTCTGATTATCGAGGACTCGGAGAACGGAGTCCGCTCGGCTCATAATGCCGGCATTCCCTGCGCCGCCGTGCCGAATCGCATGACTTCCGGCAGTGATTTTTCCTTGGCCTCGTTCCGCGTTGATTCTCTTTTGCAGTTGCATGAGCTGCTGCGTTGAGCTGCTCTCCGCTCCCGTTTTCGTGCCGCAGTCACGGCAAAAAAAGAGCCGCCCGAGTGTAGGGCGGCTCTTGTGTTAAGCGGGTTAAGCGCTTCAGCTGTAGATAATGTAATCTTCCTTACGGGGTTTTGCAGGGAATGTGCCGCCGTCGTCATAGCCGAGCACGCAGATGGCTACACCTTTCATGCGGGGAGCAACACCCCAGGACGCCTTGAGTTCTTCACCCTCCGGGGTTTCAAACATTTCAAACGCTCGGTTGATGTAGCAGGAAGAGAGCCCTACGGCATGCGCGGCGTTGAGCAGATTGCCCATGACCAGACAGCCATCCGCAAAGCCGTTGGCGTTTTCGCTGTCGCGGAACACGATGACGGCTGTGGGGGCTCCGTAAAAGGGATCTGAGGTGGCACCCATGACGGCAGCATTCATGGCGGAGAGCTTATCCCGCAGCTCTTTGTTCTGCACCACAACCATCTGCGGTGACTGTGTGCCATGCCCGGTAGGGGCATAAGTGCCTGCTTCCAGGACGGCTTCAAGCTCTTCGCGACTGATTTGCTCTGCCTTGTACTTGCGGCAGCTGCGGCGTGTCTTAAGTGATGTGAGAATCGGGTTCATGATACGATTCGCTTAATCAGGGATTGTTTTGTTTGGCTTTCTGTTCAGCCTCCCACATCGGGATGACTTCTTTTTCCGTGAACTCAATGTTCTTTTTGAGTTTCTTGCCAAGTCGGGATTCCGGGCATGCCTCATACGCTTCCTTCATGCAGCGGTACATGTTCGGGATGTCGCGCAGGAATGCATAGGAATCTGCCTTAGCGCGCAGGGCCTGCTGGCGAACTTCCGGTACAAGGTCCTCTCTGCTCAGGAATTGATCCATCATCTTGATGTGCTCGTGGAGCACTTCCGGGCTGTGTTTGCCGCGGAAGGAGGCAATCAGCTCATTAAACTCTTCCATCTGCTTGATGCGGGCCTCACTGCCGGCGGCATACTTGCGGCAGTCCAGCGTGTTGTCCTTATCAATGCTGATAATCTCGGTGATGACATCGCTGTATTTGTCACGGCAGGCCTCCGGCAGCAGGTTGATAGCCTCTGCCAGTGCCTTAGCGCGTTCCATCCCGGTGAGACCGGCGGCTTTGCGCATGGCCTCATCTCGGGCCTGCAGCGTGGCAAATGCCTTCTCAAGAAGGGGCAGGTAATCTGCCGTTGTGCGGGTTGTGCCGGCCAGCGTGGCAAAGGGGAAACCGTACGGATCCAGCAATACGGCGTAGGGAAGTCCTTCTGCACGGTACGACACCAGCAGGGCTTCGCGGCGCTTCCATTCTTCCTTGGTGATTTTTGCCGTGAGAGCGGGCGTGCGCGGATAGTCTACCTCCACCAGAACAAGCTTCTTGTCCATGGTATCATTGAATTCCTTGGAATCCAATATCTTGGTGCGCAGGTGAATGCAGGCTGTGCACCAGTCCGTTCCGGTGAAATTGAGCATCACGCAGCGGCCGTCCTGACGGACTGCTTCCTGCGCTTCATCAAGAGTTGCGTACTCGGTCAGAGCCATCAGCGGCGCACTCAACAACGCGAATAATGAAAATAAGCGTTTCATGCTCCTATTTTACATGTTTGACCACGCCCTACAAGAAAAAAATACGATAAATGTGAAATAACCTACTTTTGGAGTGGGCTAAATGACGGGGCTACCAAGGTCCACTCCTTCAGCCAGTCTGAAAATTGGCGTTGAGAGCCTCTCCAAGCCAGCTCCGCGAGAAGGGCGGCACGCGGAAAAGCCATGTAAAACAACCTTTCCGGTGTATCTATCTGTTCGCTCCAGAGGTTTCCCTGAATACCCAGCACCTGCGGCGCGACCGGCGGGGTATAACCGTGTACCTTTTCTGCAGAAATGACAAAGGTGTTCGGGGCACCCGGTTCGTTGGGGCGGTCGTGCTGCGGATAGTCGAAATAGAAGTGAGAAAGCGGGCAGAGTATGAGCGGAAGTCCCGTTTCTAACGCCATTTGTAACTTATCCGGGCGCCAGAGCATGATCCACTGACCGCGTACGCCGTTTTCCGCAGCCTCATCCCAGGTAATGGCTTGGCGTCCGCGCTCCGCCAGATAGTCCACGAGCATTTGGATGAACTCCCGTTGCTGTTCCTGAGAGAGCAGGGTGGTATCCACCTCATCACCGCCCAAATGAATCGGCGTATCCGCCGGGAATATCTCCATCAGTTCATCCAGCACGGCTTTGGCAAATTGAATCACCTCCGGGTGTTTCACATTCAGAATGTCGCGCCCGCATTGCGTTTCTTCCAGTGTGAACTGCGGAAGCCGGAAATGCGGGTACGCCACCAGCGTGGCAAAGGAATGCCCGGGTAGGTCTATTTCCGGCACCACCATCACATGCCGTTCACGTGCGTAAGTGATGAACTCCCGCATCTCCTCCTGCGTGAAATATCCGCCGTATATTTCCGGGAAATCCGGGCCTATGCGAAAATCCGCCCATTCATGCGGCCCCGGTCCCAGCTTCTTGCGCCAGGCACCCACGGAGGTGAGTCTGGGGTAACTCTTGATTTCCAAACGCCAGCCGGGACCGTCTGTCAGATGCAGGTGCAGGCGGTTGAGCTTGAGTGCCGCCATGGCATCCACCACGCGCCGAAGCACAGTCATATCAAAGAAGTGGCGGGATACATCCACATGCAGCCCCCGCCATTCATAGCGCGGATAATCCGTCACTTGCAGCCCCTCCGGCAGTACTCCGTCATGCTGTTGCAGCAGCTGCTTCAGCGTGCGGCTTGCATAAAATGCCCCCGCTGCATCATGAGACTGCACCCTAGGCAGCCCCTTTTCTACACGGAGCGTGTATGCCCCGCGTATCTTCTGCAGCTCCGCCGTATCATCCCGCTGCACCCCCGGCACCACCGCCTGCGCCGTGGCCATGAGGAATGACGGAAGCAATAAATAAACGGGTTTCCAATTCATGAGGGTGAGAGCATGGCCATTAAATCATTTTCGCCGATGATGGGTACACCCAGTTTTACAGCCTTATCCCGCTTGGAGCCTCCTCCTTCTCCGGCAACGAGGTAATCCGTCTTTTTCGTGACGGAACCCGTTGCTTTACCTCCTGCCGCTGCAATCAATTTCTCAAATTCAGGTCGCGGGCGACTCAGAGCACCTGTCAGCACAAAGGTTTTGCCGGACAGGGGCCCAGCCTGTTCCGTGAGCAGATTTTCTTTGTACCCGGAAGAACCTGGGTTGATGCCCAGTTGGTTCAAGGTGTTTATTACCATTTGACCGGCTGCGGATTCAAAGTATTGTCGGAGCTTTTGGCATGAAACGGTACCTATAGGATTGGTGAACTTCAGTTTGTTGGCTCCGTCTTCCTCCAAGGCAGCATACCCGCGCTCGGCGTAGGCATTCGTCATTCCGGCCAGCTTTGCACGCAGTTCCTGCTGTTTCTCCAGCAGTAGGCTCTTGTCAGCTCCTTTATTGGATCTAGCTTTGGGATTCAGCGAGTTGAATCGTTCCACCCCCTTTTCCAATTCCTGAAGAAAGGTGATGAAATCACTGTGAGCCAGACTGTTCAAATCCTGATGATATTTTGCTACGGTGCGTGCCGTAACCGTGCCGATGGTCGGAATCCCGAAGGCGGTGAGCCAGCGTTCCAGCGGAAGTTTGCGGGCGGCTTCCAGGGCGGCGATGGCTTTGGCTGCGTTTTTCTCCCCGAAGCGGCGGGGCGCATCATCCGTACCGAGGTTGAGGTTGCCCAGTTCTTCCACGGTAAGGCGGAAGAGGTCCAGCGGGCTGGTAATCATGCCGCGGTTGACGAGGGCTTCTGCCACGGTGCCGCCCAGGTTTTCGATGTCGAGAGCCTCTCTCTTGCAGAAGTAGGTGGTGCGCATGGCAGCCTGCGCAGAGCAGGTGAAGTTGGTGCAGCGCCAGGCGACCTGCCCCTCTTCCTGCATGATGGGAGCACCGCAGCAGGGGCAGACACCGCCCACTGCATCATAGAGGCTGTACGGGAGGGCATCGGCGGGGCGTTTGTCCTTTACGACATGCACCACGGCCGGGATGATTTCTCCGGATTTTTCCATCAGCACCGTGTCGCCGATACGGATGTCCTTGCGGGTTATTTCATCCTGATTATGCAGGGTGGCGCGGGAAACAGTGGTGCCGGAAAGCTGCACGGGTTCCAGCTCTGCCACGGGAGTGAGCACACCGGTGCGTCCTACCTGAATGGTGATGCCTTTCAGGATGGTTTCCTTTTGCTCCGGCAGGTATTTGAATGCGGCAGCCCAGCGGGGGGCTCGGGCGGTGTTGCCCAGTGCTTCTCGCAGCGAGAAATCTGCCAGCTTGATGACCGCACCGTCGGTGCCGTAGCCCAGCGAGCGGCGCAGGGTATCAATCTGCTGTACGGAGCGGCGCACTTCCTCCACCCCGGCGGCGCGGAGAATGGGCTGGTTGCAGGGGATGCCCATGCGCTTCAACAAGTCTTCATAGTCATCCGCATTGCGCAGGGGGGCTCCCTCATAAGCGCCGATGCCGTGTGCCAGGAAACGCAGAGGGCGCGTAGCAACTTCTGCGGCATCCAGCAGTTTGATGGTGCCGGCGGTGGCGTTGCGGGGATTGGCAAAGGTGGGCAGCCCGTCTGCATCTCTTTGCTCATTGAGTTTGTCAAAATCTGCAGATGGCATGTAGATTTCGCCGCGAACTTCCAGCAGCTCCGGGGCATCCTCCGGCAGGGTAAAGGGAACGCTGCGGATGGTGCGCACGTTGGCGGTGATGTCGTCTCCGGTGCGTCCGTCACCGCGGGTGGCGGCGTAGACCAAACGACCCTTCCGGTACATGAGGGTAACGGCACAGCCGTCAATCTTCGGCTCTACCACCACAAGGGGGGCTTCCTGTTCCAGATTTTTCTGCAGGCGTCCGTAAAACTCGATAAGTTCAGCATCCGTCTCTCCCTCGCCGGGCTTGTGCTCAAAGATGTCATCTATGCTGAGCATGGGGGCAGGGTGGGTGACCTTGCGGAAGCCCTCGCTCAGATCGTTGCCCACGCGCTGGGTGGGGGAATCCGGTGTTACCCATTCCGGGTGGTCCGCTTCCAGCGCTTCCAGTTCGCGGTAGAGTTTATCATATTCGGCGTCCGTTATCTCCGGCTGAGCCTGCGCGTAGTATAGCTCATTATTGTGGCGGATGGTGGAGCAGAGTTCGTCATATCGGACCCTCGGGTCCTGTTTCTGCTGAGTCGCGGCAAATTCAAAAAGATCCATCATTTCAGCCGGAGAAGGGCAAGTATTAGCATTTTAGAGTCAATATGCCACGAGCTACCACAGACGGGACTCGAACCCGTACGCCTTTTGAAGGGCGGGAGATTTTAAGTCTCCTGCGTCTACCATTCCGCCACTGTGGCGCAGTCGTTGCAGGCTTATTCAAGCATGCTGAAGTTACTTTGACAAGGAAAAACGATGCTCTGCTTTGTCATATCACAATTTTATGCCCGGTATGACAGCGGCCATGCGCAGAACTGCTTCATCCGTCTCATGGGCGCGGGCGGCAAAATCTGCCGCGCTCCACCATGCCAGGTCATCGGATTCGTCTGAGACGGCAAACTGCTCATGCGGGGCTCTGAGCAGGTAGCGGATGTCGTAGTGATAGTGCGCTGCCTCTCCCGGTCGAGCCGGGATGAGGTGGATGTCCACATCAAAAATATCATCGCTTACGGGGGTGATGCCGCAGATGCCGCTTTCCTCTTCCGCCTCCCGCAGGGCAACGGCCAGCGTGTCTTTTTCTCCGTCTGCATGGCCGCCCGGTTGCAGCCATCGTTTCAGTTTGCGGTGCAGGGTCATCAGCACTTTGTCGCCGGCCGGATTCAGCAGCCATGCGGAGCCGGTGATGTGCCCGGAAGCGTGGCTCCGCTCAAAGCAATCCGGGGTACTGCGTACAAAAGCCAATATGCGGCGTGCAGCGTCTTCTTTTTCTCTGTTTTGGACGCAAAAATGCTCCAATTTTTCCTCTAAAGTGATTTTTCTGTCATACTCAACCGGTGCCATGCGCTTATTTTAGGGATTTTGTGAAGAAAATCAAGTTTTCTTAAAGAAAATGAGAAGCTTAGGTTTAATTTAGCATTGTCAAGCGGGGGTAGATATGGTATCCTTATGAGCGAAGGGAGGGAGTGTGGTTCCCCTCACATAATAACCGACAATACAATGCAGAAAATCAAAATTAGCATCGCAACAATCGCCCGGCGCGCCGTACTGTGCGCAGTTCTGCTGCTCTGCAGCTGCTGCCTGACATCGTGTTCCCTCATCGGCTCAATTATCAAGCTGCCGTTCAAGTTGATTGATGCGATTCTCGGTTAAGCCCCTTTCACCTCACCCCCTGCCGACTATGCAAACCTTATTCAAAACACTGCTGCTGATGGTGCCGGCCATGATTGGCCTGGTTTCCTGTCAATCCGGTGCGGATATGCGACGCGCGTATGCCACCTCTCCGGATGCTGTTGTTAGCATCAATCAAGTTGACCCTGCCTATCGGGCTTATTTCCGTTCTCAGCAGGGAGCTAATTTCTCCGTTGCGGACCAGCGCAAGGCTCTCATTGCTGCCATTGCAACATCCCGCACGCCGGTTCCGAGCTCCATGCCGGCTTCCGTGGCGAATCCTTCCCCCCGTCGTTATGCGAACACCCGTGCTCTTGCAAGACGTGATTCCCGTGCGGACCGCCGTGCTGTTGCCAAGCGTGGTCGCACCTCTGCATCCCGCCGTCCGCTTGCCAAGCGCGGTCGTGCTGCGACAAACAAGCGCATTGCCCGCAATACCCGCAAGCGTCGCCGTTAAGCGGCGGGCGATATGCTGATTTTTCTTCTGACGGTCGGTTGGAGATTGCTCCGCCGACCGTTTTTTCTTTGCTTAGTCAAAAATGAAGGCCCGGCGTAAAATATGTCCATAAATTTCGCTTTGCGGTAACGGATTTTTCTTTTCATGGAGTCTCCTCTATGGTAGAATATGGCAACGGATGGGGAACTGTGCCCATTCGCTCCGATATTGTGCACCGGGGGCATCTTCCGGGTGTGACGAATCTTTTATCACTAAAAACAGATATGGCTATAGATCCCAAATTGCTTGAAGAGCTTGAGGAGCGCCGCCGGAAGGTTATTATTTCCGGTGGGCAGGACAAGATTGACAAGCGTCACGAAAAGGGCGACTGGACTGCCCGTGAGCGTATTGACTGCCTTTTTGACGGCGGTTCGTTCACGGAAATCGGTATGCACACCCGCCACCACTGCAGCAATTTCGGCATGCAGGATAAGTATATTCCGGGTGAGGGTATTGTTTCCGGTTTCGGTCTGGTGGACGGACGCCCTGTTGCTGCCGTTTCTGCCGATTTCATGGCTCAGGGCGGTTCTCTCGGTTACATGCATGCCCAGAAGATTTGCGATGCTCAGCAGTACGCACTCAAAGCCGGCATGCCCATCATTCAGATGAATGACTCCGGCGGTGCCCGTCTGCAGGAGGGTATTGAGGCTCTGACCGGTTTCGGCAACGTGTTCTACAACAACGTGGCTGCTTCCGGCGTGGTGCCCCAGATTTCGCTCATTCTCGGCCCCTGTGCCGGCGGTGCAGCCTATTCTCCGGCTCTGACAGACTTCATCATCATTCGCCGTGGTGGTGCTGCCGGTATGTACATCACCGGTCCCAAGGTTATTGAGCAGGTGACTTATGAGAAGTGCACCATGGAGGAAATCGGCGGTGCTGCCGTGCATGCCACGGTTTCCGGCAATGCTCACTTTGTAGCCGGCTCGGATGAAGAAGCTATTTCCATTGCTAAGCGCTTGCTGACCTACCTGCCGTCCAACAACGCTCAGGAGGCTCCGCACAATCTTTCCGTCCCGCTGGATATTGCGGACGACGAGGGAATGAACGACATCATCCCGGACAACAACAACACCCCTCTGGATGTGCAGAAGGTGATTGCCCGTCTGGTGGATGAAGGCTCATTCCTGGAAGTACACGCAGGCTTTGCCGGCAACGTGGTGGTGGGCTTTGCCCGCATCTGCGGTGTGGTGGTGGGTATCATTGCCAACCAGCCTGCCGTGAAAGCCGGTTGCCTGGATATTGATGCTTCCGACAAGGCTGCCCGTTTCATCCGCTGCTGTGATGCATTCAACATCCCGCTGGTGAACCTGGTGGACGTGCCCGGCTTCCTGCCCGGCAAGCAGCAGGAGCGCGGCGGTATCATCCGCCACGGTGCCAAGATGATTTATGCTTACTCTGCCGCCTCCGTTCCGAAGGTGACGCTGATTCTCCGTAAGGCATACGGCGGTGCCTACATCGCCATGTGCTCCAAGTCTCTGGGTGCAGATGCCGTCTTTGCCTGGCCCTGCGCAGAGATTGCCGTGATGGGTGCTGCCGGTGCCGTGCCGATTCTCTACGGCCGCAAGCTGGCCGCCATTGAGGATCCGGAGGCTCGCGAGGCAGAGCAGAAGAAGCTCTATGACGAATACGTCAAGGCCTTCTACAACCCCTACGCCGCCGCTGCATCCGACCAGGTGACGGAGATTATCAACCCGAAGGAATCCCGCGCCCGCATCGCGCTCACTCTCCGCACCCTGCTGGGCAAGCGAGAGTCTGCACCGGTGCGCAAGCACGGCAACATTCCGCTCTGATTTCAACCCAAACACAACATGTTAACCATCCAGACACTCGCTGCGCTCGATATGGATGCCGTGACCTATCAGGTTACCGGCATGTGCGTGGTGTTCTGCTGCCTTGTGTTGCTGAGCGTCATTCTGACGATTTCCGGCAACGTGGCACAGCGTCTTGATGCTTCCCGCAAAGCCAAAGCCGCGGCTGCTCAGGCAGCCATGGCTCCGGCTCCGGTTGCAGCCCCCGCTCCTGCGGTGACGGCTCCGGAGCTGAAGCCCTCTGAGGTGGCTGCTCTTGCGGCGGGTATCTATGACGCTGCCCGCAGCAGCATTACACCGGAGGTTGTGGCCGCCATTGCCGCTGCCGTTAAGGTAACGCTTGGCAATGAAGCCCGCATCCTTGATATTAAACCCGTTGATACTGCCTACGGGCAGACCGGGCGTACAACCACTATCGTCAACAAAAACTTCCCCGTGAGAGGCTGATTTTCGGCCGCTCAATTCAATCTTAATCAATTAACTAAAAACAAAACACAAAAAAATAATATGAAACAGCTCCGCATTACCGTCGCCGGTCAGACCTTTGATGTAACCGTTGAAACCGTGAATGGCTCCGCACCCGTTGCCGCTGCCCCCGCTCCCGCTCCCGTTGCCGCCCCCGTGGTGGCTGCTCCCGTGGTGGCCGCTCCCGTGGCAGCTCCCGCTCCCGCCGCTGCTCCCGCTCCCGCCGGTGCCGGTACTCCCATCTCCAGCCCGCTTGCCGGCAAGGTGGTGTCCCTCGACGTGACTCCCGGTACTGCCGTTAAGGAAGGTGACCAGGTGATGACGCTGGAAGCCATGAAGATGAACACCGTTATTTATGCTCCCGCTGCCGGTACGGTGTCTTCCTTCGCTGTGAAGCCCGGTGATACCGTGGCTGAGGGTCAGCCGCTGGCTTACCTCGGTTAATCTCCGCAGCATGTGGCTCCGCCGGAAATGTGCCGGCGGAGGGTATTTCAACATCATCTTTTACAGATATGCAAGAACTTATCCAATCGTTTTCCGACTTCATCGGGGGCATGGGGCTTTTCTCCATGACCTGGCAGATGTATGTCATGTGGCTGGTGGCTCTGGTGATGCTGTATCTGGGTGTGGTGAAGCAGTTTGAACCGCTGCTCATGGTGCCGATTGCTTTCGGCGCACTTATCGCCAATATCCCGGATAACGGTATGGTCATCACTCAGGCAGACCGCGAGATTGTCGCCATGGAGGACGGCAAGATGACCAAATCCAACATGACGGATGTGGGCTTCCTGCGCCTGACGCTCGCTCGCGTGGAAGAAGCTCCCGTTACCTGCCCGGATACTGCTGCTGCTCCTGAGGAGCAGGAGAAGTATCTGGCTGCCATGGAGGAAGAAATGGTCGTGACTCCCACCGCCCAGAAGGGCAAGGTGCAGGTGAAGGGCCAGAAGATGGAGCATGTGATGGTCATGAAGCCTGAGGGCGGTCTCTTTGACTGGATTGGCCTGGGCATCAAGTGTGAGATTTTCCCGGCACTCATCTTCATGGGTGTGGGTGCTCTCACGGATTTCGGCCCGCTGCTGGCCTCTCCCAAGGCGCTGCTGCTCGGTGCTGCCGCTCAGGGTGGCGTGGCCTTCACGTTCCTGTGCGCCGTGGGTCTTGGGTTCACCAAGGGGCAGGCTTCTGCCATCGGCATCATCGGCGGTGCAGATGGTCCCACCTCCATCTTCCTGGCCAGTAAGCTGGCTCCGGAGCTGCTGGGTGCCATTGCCGTGGCTGCCTACACCTACATGGCTCTCGTGCCGTTGATTCAGCCGCCGTTCATGAAGCTCTGCACCACGGAAGCGCAGCGTAAGATTAAGATGAAGAGTCTGCGCCAGGTTTCTCAGGGTGAGAAGTTGTTCTTCTGCTTCACCGTGACTGTGGTGACCATCCTGCTTTGCCCGGATGCCGCTCCGCTGCTGGGCATGCTGATGTTCGGCAACTTCCTGCGCGAGTGTAAGGTGACGGAGCGTCTGGTGAACTGCGCTCAGAATGAGCTGATGAACATCACGACCATCCTTCTGGGTGTGTCCGTGGGGCTTACCATGCAGGGCTCCCGCTTCCTGCAGACGGAGACGCTGCTCATCATCATGCTGGGTGTGGTGGCTTTCGCCGTGGCAACCATCTGCGGTCTGCTGTGCGCTCAGCTCATGAACCTTGTTCCCGGTTGGCGCAAGAATCCCATCAACCCGCTTATCGGTTCCGCCGGTGTGTCCGCTGTGCCGATGGCTGCGCGTGTGTCTCACAACGTGGGCCAGCAGGCTGACCGCACCAACTTCCTGCTCATGCATGCCATGGGCCCGAACGTGGCCGGTGTGATTGGTACCGCTGTTATCGCCGGTTACTACATCACCACGCTGAACTAAGCAGCCGATAGCCGCTGAAACTTTCAGGCGCAATCCCCCGGTTCGGGAGATTGCGCCTTTTCTGTGTTGGCTCGCAGCTATTTGCCACGGCCGGATATTTAGGCCGTTAGAGTCAGGCTGCGTCAATGCTGCTGAGACGGGCATCCATGTCACGGATGGCAGCCTTGCGGGCGGCGCGGTGGCGCTCCAGTCGGGAGTGGCGGAGGGGCTTCAGATAGGCGGAGTGGTGATTGTTGATATCTTCCCATGGATCGGGAGGAAGGATGCGATGGCGGATGGCGGGGTCTTCAGAATGTCTGCAGGCGACAGCGGCGCGGTGAATCTGAATGTAATGATAGCGATATTTGTTATATGTGATGTAGCGGTGACGATTGTTCTTTTCCTCTACAACGTAGTTTGTGTACAGATGTTTGCGGTTTCTCCAGGTGTGGCTCATGGTAGGAGTGATATTGAAGGTTAACGGTAAAACGGCATTTGCCGAGCGATAAATCATCAGCCGCTGTAGTCCTGACTGCTGAGTCGGGCGTCCATGTCACGGATGGCAGCCTTGCGGGCGG
>JAZRBU010000024.1:0-170717 GCA_045635265.1 Akkermansia sp. | reverse complement strand
CTTAGATGAGCAAGGTTACTATAATCCCGATTCTACCCTTAAGGATATATGCAAAAATATAAAAAATACACTTAAAGAAAATTCAATAATATACATATTTCGGATTAAAGCCAACTATGACGATATTAAGGAAAGTGATCTTAAAGAAATAAAAGAATACATTAAGAACAATCGCTCCTATTGCGATGCTGAGTACACCTTAGCTTACTATAACCTCTCAATCGCGATATCAAAAAATAATAGAGAAGACTTTATCGAAGCAACGAAGCAAATAGAAAAACTGAGCAAACGGACTTGCAGTGATGCGCGCGCACTTATTACCAGAGCTTACATTCTTAAAGATCGCGAAATTTTTAAATTAAAAACATTTTAACGGTTACTTAGCACGCGTTTCATCCGCAAACAGGCGCTGAACTCAGTAAGACCTATGCTGATAACACCTCCGTTACCAAGAACTACGATGCCTACAACCGTATCGCCACGAAAACGGATGCACGAGGCAATGTGAAAACGCATAGCTATGAACACGCCCGAGGTTTACATCTCAGCACAAGTTACAGCGATGGGACAACACCGCGTCAGTTCAGCTACAATCATCTGGGGCAACCCACGCAGGTAACAGATGACAGTGGAACACGAACGTTCGGCTATAACGCCTACGGTGAAAGAATAAGCGATAGTCTTTCGGTGGATGGCGATACCCATCTTATCGCCGAAACGCAGGATGCGATGGGCCGCTCCACCGGATTCAGCTACAGCAAGAACGGCTCGTTGCAGCACACCGTTACCACCGGCTACGGCACAGACGGACGCATCAACTGCGCAGGATTTGTACACGGCGGTGCAGAAAAGCTGTTCGGTTATGAATACCTGAGCGGTAGCAATCTGCTGCACAGGCTCACCAAGCCCAACGGCATGACGCTGACGCATAGCTACGAGGAACACCGCAACCAGCTCACCGGAATGGCCTACCACCGAGGCACAACTCTCGTGGCGCAGCGTGAGTATGTGTACGACACCCTCGGCCGCCCCACCGCCCGCAATACCGCCCGCAAAGGAACGGTGGTAAACGATAGTTTCACTCACAACACCCGCTCCGAACTGACGGCAGCACAGGTGAACGGCGAGAATTATCAGTACAATTACGACAACATTGGCAACCGCACCACAGCAACGGAGGGTGACGAATCCACCACCTACACTGCCAATGCGCTCAATCAGTACACAACCATTCAGGAGAATGAGGAAGCTGCCTTCACTCCGCTCTTCGATGCAGACGGCAACCAGACCCGCATCAAAACGGAAACGGGTATCTGGGAGGTCATCTACAATGCCGAAAACCGCCCGGTAAGCTTCACCAATACGGAAAGCAACACCGTGGTAGAATGCGCCTACGACAGCATGGGGCGTCGAGCATATAAGAAAGTGACGATAAACGATACAGTAACGCTCCATCAGCGCTACATCTACCGAGGCTATCTGCAAATCGCTTGCGTGGACCTTGCCCGAAGTGCTCACCCGGCACTCTGGTTCATCATCTGGGATCCCACCCAACCCATCGCCACCCGCCCGCTGTCCATTCGGATTAACGGCACATGGTACACCTACGGCTGGGACTTGACCAAGAACATCTGCGAACTCTATTCCACCGGCGGAGGTATTGCAACCTCCTATACTTACACCCCATACGGCAAGGCAACCGGCTCCGGCAACGTCACCCAGCCGATTCAGAGGAGTAGTGAGTACCTCGATGAAGAGTTTTCTCTATCATACTACAATTATCGCCACTACAATTTAGTCGATGGTCGCTGGCTTAGCCGGGATATTCTGGGTGAAAAAGAGGACCTTCTCTTATACACGTTCTGTAAAAACAACGTCATACAGATTACAGACCATATAGGATTAAAAATAAACTATGAAAAGCGTCCGTGTATGCAAGTATTAAGCAAAAACTATTTGGGTATAGAATATGAATCGAAAAATGTTTATGAAAAATGTGGAGGCTATGTTTATAAAAACCGAAAACAAGAACCCGAAAAGTTCAAGGATTCGTGTGCTTTACGTGTTAGTCGAGCATTGAATCATTCAAGCAACAAAATCGTCAGGATAAAGGGTATAGATAGAGAACGTTTTATTTCAGACTCGAATAAGAACTTAAACTTACTTGGTGCAAATGATTTAATGTATTATATAGAACAACGGTTCGGAAAAGCCGACCTAAAAATATATAATGGCAACTGGGTTGATAAGGTAAAAGATAGGTGCGCCATAGTGTTTTATGTCGACAAAAAAAAGAATGCTACGCATGTAGGATTATTAAAAGACGGAGAACCATATTCTGATAAAAACGGCAGAACTGATAGAAACGCACATATATGGTTTGTACCTTGTGTATGCGTTTATGATGACAAATGCGAATATTGTAAACAAAAATTTGAAGAAGAAAAAAGAAAACAAAAACAAATGGAAGAGTTATTAAAAAGCCTTCTTGAATTACAATCAAGAGTTTAACATCAAATAATCAACCGGGGTGGGAGGATTTCTTCCACCCCGCTACCATAGCGCCACGACAGGCATAACATGTAACTGTAGTTGCCGATGATAACACGGAATATAATTAATCAATGGTAATTGAGGCTATTAATGAAGGATGTAAAAATGTAGACATGATGAACAAGATTCTAATAAAAGGATAATGTGTCTGAGTAAAGACGGTTATAGCAACTTAGACTCAGTTCCTATGTTAGGAGTGGCGATGATGATTTATGGCAGACAAAGTGAAATCTAAATGTCACATCATGAGCGTCTCAACGTACACATGAAAAGCAGTAAAATAACTCGCCTGTTGAGCATTGTCAAAGACAATAGATTATACCCTGTTCGAGAAGAAGAGGGATTGTTGTGATCAATCTCTTGAATATCTGACCGAAAAGCGGAAGGCCTGTAAAGCTCCGAAATAAAGCAATAATCAACTGAGGGAGTATAAATTATGGAAAATCGACTTCTCACAACGGTGCTGAGAAGTCGTCAGGTTATCCGGATGAAAGTTTTGTCTGATTATTGGATCAAGATATTCCGAGATGTCGCTGTTTACGGTAATTCTCATAAGAGGAGAAGGATCCCCAGGACTCGTCATCCCTATTCAGATGGATAATTGGTCATATTATGCCAATTAAAATAAATACTAATTTCGCTATAAAAACCTAGTTTATTATCAAAGTCCAGATAACAATCCATGTCTGGTGTTATTATAAATGCCGAATCATCTAAGATGCACCCATTATCGAAAAGCTGCTTTCTTAGAAAGATGTCATAACTGTTACTAATTTTTGACACCTCAATTTCTGTTGAGGTCAAATGCTGCTTGTTTAGTCCATGTTTTTCAAAAAAAAGATGGTTTAATTTTTCTGTATTAGTAGTTCTATAGGTTATAATATAAGGATTATTTCTTTCTTTGGCTGCACAAAATATGATAGCTTGCTTAATACTCTTGATTGTATCAATTGCCGATATGGAATCTCGAAAATAAATACTATAATTCTCTTTACTATTTAGATCCTGAATCAAGAAAAAATATTTATTCCTTAAAACAAGAATTTTATCATCCTTTTCGTGAAAAGGCTTATAGGCAGACCATATAATAATCAAGCCAATAATGCAAATGAATATTTTAAAATAAAACATATATAAAGATATGTTATAACGAATATTTGTGGTATTCTGGTGACTTTCTTTCGACATATCGGGCTAGTGTAAACTTCTCTTGAAGTGTTCGGTCAATTGCTGCATTGTTCGTTTACCCATAACTAGCTCAACAACAATGACCGAACAAGACAAAATTACCATATTCGACTCATTAATCAAGCCTTTTTTCATTCAGACACCTTAACCTCTGAGCATGAGTGCGATAATTTATTTGCGCCTGCGATTCGACAGCCCCTTAATTCTGCACTACTCGCTCAACGAGATGAGCACTTAGGCTGTGAGCGTTACGTACGCATGTTGACGAGAAATGGCGAAATCGCCCCATTCCTCCCATAGCCCATCTTTTCCTCGATGCAACTTATACCAAAGTGCGAAGGAATGAAATCGTAAGTGATTGTGCTGTATTTGTTGCCGTTGGTATTGATGCGGAAACAGGTCTGCGTATGGTGCTGGGTGTTTCCGTCGGGCTTTCCGAAGCGGCTGAGCACTGGGCTACCTTCATTCAAAGCCTAATGATGAGAGGAATGAACAGGCCTAACTGCATCACCGGCGATGATCACAAGGGGATTCGTAAAGCCCTTGCCGAAACACTTACCGGAATCCCCTGGCAACGCTGTCAATTCCATTTCCAACAGAATGCACAGACTCATGTAACGAGCGTGAGATACCGCAGTATCGCGGCTGCGCATATTCGAAATGTATTCAACGCCGGGAACCGAGCATCCGCCAAGCTGATGATTCAAAATATCTTATCTATTTTTAGGGCTGATAAGCAATACAAGCTGGCCGATTGGGTTGAAGAAAACATCGAAGAATGCCTTACCGTCATTGATTGCCCTCCCGAGGTACAGCGACAGCTCAGAATTGTAACCGCCAAGGCTATGGACCTCTCCGACGAATGGGAGGGTATTAGCGGTAAGTCTTACATTTCCCCGGAGAATCTTCAACTTGCGGCAGAGGCGCTGCAGGCAGCCTCGTCTCAGCCTCAAAATCCCGCTGCTTAACCTAAACCGCAAACGAACTTTGCACCAATGACTGGGATTTTACAGAAAAAAAACTTGCGCCGCCCATCCAGCGCTTTACATTACGACAATATACTTTTCTGCAAACTCTTAATTTAACGGCTTAAATATTTAACAAATTCGAATAAATCCCATAAAAAATATCGTATTTTTGACTTTAATAGCTTTGTGTTCTGAATAAACACCTCGAAATGCGTTGTATTTTCAACTTTGATATACAAAAAAGGTATTAATTGACCGAATTTTATTTCTTTGTTATCACAACTTAATATTATAAGAGCCTCATCGTTTAACTTAACGCGGCTTTCTTGTTGTTTGGATTTTGGCAAATATTGTTTGACTCCCGGGAGATCATTTTTTAATATTATATATGTTTTCCTAAGCTTATCTGAAATTTCATGTATTGTTTTTTTATCACAGCAAACAAACATATTTTCATTATTATTTCTTATAGAACGAGGAATGTCGACATATATCTCATCTGAATCGATGTATAAATAGAATTCTGTTCTCGGCTTCGATTCCTTGTAATCTTCTGCATATATAATATAAGTGTTACCATTTTCAATTTCTAAAGCAAAAGAATAAATGCAGCCTGTTTTTGTGAGCACACCATCATATTCTCCGTCTATTGTATATAGCATGGAAATATCTTTAGTAACATTTCTGACAGTTACGCAATTGTCTAATACGGGATTACTAAACCGGATAATTTTTTTAGGAGGCATTGATAGAATAAAATACACCGAATACGCTAATAGTACAGCGCTAAACACTAAACAAACAAATATGATTCTTTTCATAAGCAATTAAAAAGTTATCTTCGCCGGATAATTCCGCGCCCCCAGCAAAACAATACTTAGCACAACATATTAAAGATAAATAAAAGACAAAGCAAACTATCAAATAACTTTCAGGTGATAGAGTTAAACTCTATCACCTTTTTTACCAAAAGCGTACATATGCTCGCATTGAAAATGAAGTGCTTCTAATTGTTTAGCTACTGCACATATATTCTTCTTATTTTCATTACCAAATTCTTCCGTAAAAGCTTGAATCAACTCCGCACTATCATGATCACCTGTAAGAGCAAACGTGCTTACTATATATATATTACCAATGCGAGCACACTGTGATTTTGAGTTAACCGGCACGAGAGAGGTATGCTTACGAACACCGGCTAAGGTGACGTAAGAAGGGTAGTACCCCTCTTTATAAAAGAGTAAGTATGACCTAGAAGGCTGGTACAGTTCCGTAGAATAACCTACATATCCCTTTCTATCAGTTTTGTAGGATGATATTCTAATTTTAGTCTGATCTTTGGGATGATGACGAGGAGCGCCCCCATGGTTGTAGACAATTGCTTCCGTATTTTGCAGATATCTTACCCCTGAAACAGAATTGCCCTGTTCATCGACTATTCTTATAATGCCTGCAATTCTTTGAGAAGAGCAGGATTCAAATAGAAAAACAGACATCAAAATGCCTATAACCGTCAAAATTTTCTGTTTCATAGAATTTTCTAACTAATGCAGATTGATTACCTACGCGAGTATAGCATTTTTTGAAATCAAGGCAATTCTTTTTCATGAAAATAGATCTAACAACAGAAGAAAGGAACTTGACTTCTACGCAATGGGTAGAGTATCATGTTGGAACGAAGCGCAAGTCCTACAACTCCCTGCCCACCAGCAACATCACCGCAGAAGCCGTGACGGTGGATGGCTTTACCCTCTCGCAGACGGATAATGCTGGAGAGAGCACAAGTACTTCTCGCTCGCTGGCTATTCAGCTCAACGGCGCCTGGTATCCCGCCCCCACTCGCCTTGCTTCGCAAGGTGCCCGCTCACAAGTGTGTCCGCGGCTCGGGGTCTGGTTGCTTAAGTCGCAACCAGCCTACGGCTGTGATCTCACGAAGAACATCTGCGAACTCTACGGCACAAACGGCTACATCCGCACCGCCTACACTTACTCTCCTTATGGTGAAGTAACGGCCAGCGGTGATGTCACCCAGCCAATTCAATGGAGCAGCGAGTATAATGAGACTGAACAGGGCCTGGTGTACTATAACTACCGCCATTACAATCCGCTGAATGGGAGATGGATTGGGAGGGATAGCATCTATGAAAATGTGAATGGTAATCTATATGGATACGTCCAAAATAATTTATTTCATATAGATATATTGGGGCTGTTAAATCTCAAAGATGTTGCCCTAAAATTAATTGAAGGAACGAATATATATTGGGGAAACACTTGTCCAAACGCTTCAATCGAATTTGACAAAGTAACGCCGGTGTTTATGCTCGGGCCGTTTCCTCTTCGTTTTTATGGTTCAGTATCAATAGGAATATCACCATGTTATCCCAAAGGCAAGGAATGCCCTATATGCGAATTAGAGGCTAACATCACTATAGAAGCGTATGCTCAATATGGATTCATTGCAAAGAGTAAAAATGCTCGTGAAGCAATAAGAAGAAGGAATAAAAAGGAGAAAGGTGATCTAATTTTTGTTCCTGAAAATACACGAAGTATGGGCTCAGGAGAAAGTGGCTTTACAGTTGGTATAGAAACAAGAAAAAGATGCTCGAAGAAGAATTATAGTGCAGAAGTTTATGTGTTTTTGCGCGGCTCAATGGGAGCTGGCATAGGTGTTTATGGATCAACTCAGATTAAATTTACAGGTACAGATGTAAATTATGATGATCTTTTATCGTATTTCCATGCTGACGCAGGTATATCGTGGGGTATATATGGTGCTTCACTTGAAGTTGGCTTCGGAGGCAAAGTCAGTATATCTAAAGAGCTTCCATTATAACTATTATTTATTTAGCCTGCCCATTTAAATGGGCAGGCTTTTCCGATTGACTATGTTATATAAATTAGTTTTTTTTGTTGTATTTACCACAATATGGAGCATTGGTCTTTTCTGCGAAGCCAAGAAAATATATGTCGTATATGCTTACGGAACAGAGAATTACAATTCAATTCCCGGGCAGATTGTATATGTCAGAGAATATCGGGGTGGCGGAGGGAGGCGAAGTGGGGCTACCTACTCATATAAAGTAGAATATGTTATCAATGGGAAGAAATACAGCAAGGAGGGAGACGCCGATACTCAATTTCCTATGCGCGACATTTTTTTGAGATATCAACTGTCAAAAGTAAAACAAGAACCATTGATGATACCTGTTTTTATCAATAAAAGCAATCCGCATGATGCAAGTATCTTCTGCTCCATAACGCTCGAATATTGGATAGTATATGCAGTCGCCTGGGTAGCTGAAATTGTATTATTATGTATGATTGTATACCAAATATTCAAATTAGCAAAAAGAAATCAAAGAAAGAAAAAACAATTCTTATTTTATGTTAAAAATAGGCAAAAAAAGAAAAGTGGAAAAGCGTGAAAATGTAGCGTCTGTATGCACTCCAGTAATTCTCACTATCATATTTTTTACCATATTTCTTTTTCCTGTTCTTAAGATTAACGCGATTTCTCTACTTTCTAATACGGGTCTGTTTGAAGAGACGAATGGAGTCATAAAAAATATATGGCTTGAAAGCGATATTATATACATGGATGACAGACCTGTGTTATGTGCAAATGTTGAATATAAATGGAATAATGGTAATTATCATGCATATATAGAAAGTTCCAATCATGGTTTTGTTTACGAATCGTTTTTGTATAATATTTATAGTAAACAGAAAGAAAACATCTCGTATCAACCAGAAATTATCAATGTTTATGTATGTAAATTAAACCCGAATGTTTATTCTTTTTATAACACGATACTAATTCCGGGTCATCCACTCATAATATTTTTTATTTTCATTTATTTTACTCTATTCATTATTCTCATATTTGTCATTTGTAGGCATATCTACAATCGCTCTCATCCCCGTAGGTATTCTTAAAATTCTCTGCGCTCTTTCAACGACATGAAACTAATGCATTCAATGTAGAATAGTTGCTTTTGGGCGATTAAGAATTCGCCGGTTTTCTATTATCTGTCATGTCGGTCATGTTGCGCTCGTCTTTCCGAAACCAACACAACCAATCTGACGACCACCACGATTACCCTGAGCAACGCCGATGGCTCCACCGCCCGCATCAGCGGCACGGCTCAGCGAGAGCTGCATTACAGCTACACCCGCAACGGTAACAATCTCGCCACCACGGTGACGCTTGGCGACGGCAGCATCCTGAGCCAAAACATCACCAACGGCTTCGGGCAGGAAATCGCGACCGCCGCGCCGAACACCCTCGGCGGCTTCATCTACACCCGCAGCGAATACAACGCCAAGGGGCAACTCACGAAGCAGTATCAGGACACCGGCAGCAACACCGCCACCACTGCCCCGACGCTCTACGAATACGACAGCTTCGGCAACATGGTGAAACAGACCCTCGCCCTATCCGCTACCCCCACCAAGGACAATTCCCCCGTGGTGGAGATGTCCTACAGCGTAGAATCCACAGACGAGGGCGTGTTCATCATCATCACCAACACCCGCTACAATGTGGAGGGTAATCCGCTGGTGAATATGCAGAAGTCGCTCATTTCCTCGTTCTCCGATACCTTGGAGAGCAAAACTCTAACAATTGACGAAAGGAACTTGACTTCCACGCAATGGGTAGAGTATCATGTTGGAACGAAGCGCAAGTCCTACAACTCCCTGCCTACCAGCAACATCACAGCAGAAGCCGTGAGTGTGGATGGCTTTACTCTCTCTCAGACGGATAACGCCGGAGTAACGACCAGCAACGAACGCAGCTACACGGCCAACGGGATGATTCTGACGCAGACGAACGGCCGCGGCAATACCACAACCACGGTGACGGATATGGCCGGACGCACACTCACGGTGACAGATGCCGCCGGAAATGTAACCACCACAGCTTACGACTCCGCGCATGACCTGCCCGCCACGGTAACAGATGCACAGGGTAACACCTCCTGCTACCGCTACGATGCGCGCGGCAGAAAGCTTGCCGAATGGGGTACGGGGATTCAGCCAGTATGTTTCGGTTATGATGATGCAGACCGCATGACCTCGCTCACTACTTTCCGAGCTTCCGCTGAAACGGTTTCGTCCGACCCGTGCGACCGTACAGACGGCGATACGACTATAACGAGGTTATAAATGGTATTCGTTGCAAAATAAACTCGGCACGAATAGAATCAGCCAACGCTGCCATCAAACGGATACAGGCCAAGGCCTGCGGTTTGTTTGACGTGCGGTACTTGTTCTTGAAACTACGGCAAGTTTACTTCCTGAGGCTTCAAAGAATGCACAAAAACGCTCGTACCTTCTACCAGGAAATCTGAAACAGCCCCAAATAAACGATGTAGCCTTGAATGGATATCTCTCAAGGCTACATCGAAAATTTACAAACATACCACATATCTTAAAAAAGAAATAATAAATTATATACTATTCATACAAAAATATTTTTTCTCCTTTATTCGGTTTTATTACATACATTCTGGCATTCATTGACAAACAAACACTAACTTTAATTTCTCCATTAGATTCCAATTTAACACTTATTATTTTTTCTTTTTCGTTTAAATATAATTTTTTTGCAAGAAAATCAAGAGCCTCTATATCTATATCGTTTGCATTAATATATGATTTAGAATTTTTAGATTTTTTTAAATATTGAGAAAGGTCATTTGTATTTCTAAATCGAAATCTTGCGCTCGAATTCTCAATGCTCGGAATACACTTTATTTCTCTTGTTTTCAAGTTCAACACACGAGCACAATATGGAGTTAGCATTTCCCAATATAGATTTCTGAACAATACTCCATTTTTGTTGTGGAAAGTATTTCTTTTATCTTTTAAAACGTGCATAAATGGCTCTGTGCAGTATTTTATAGGATAGTTGCGCAACAATTCTTTGTAAACAAGGTAATGGTCTTTAAAATCATCCGTTGATGTATTTATGTTGAATTTTTCAGCATGATGCAACTTCCTTTCCAAAGTAAATCTGTATAATGGATAAATAGATAGAATAGAATGACTTTTATCAGAATATTTATCGCTTAATTTATTAAAATATGACAACTCTCTTCTAAAATAGCATATATCTCCCTCTTGAAGTGGGAAAGAGGCTTCTTTACGAGCATTTCCATCAACAATAAAAACAGTACCTTTCCTGAATACTTTTATTTCATTATTGAAATAAATCTTTCTTTCTATAGCGTATGCTAAATTTAATTCCTTTTGGAATATATCGTCAACAATATCTCTTAACGTTATACCTTTTATATATTTGTAAATTCGTGCTTTTTCACCGAATCCATATACAGTTACTGCACATGAAACGTTTGCAAAAAAAATTACAATAAAGAAAATTATTATTCTTAATATGCATATTAATTCTCTTAAATTCATAGTGCTGATTCTAGCAAGCCATTTAAAAGGAGTCAAGCGCATTTCTAATAAAAATCTAACAATTGACGAAAGATACTTGACTTCAACGCAATGGGTAGAGTATCATGTTGGAACGAAACGCAAGTCCTACAACACCCTGCCCACCAGCAACATCACAGCAGAAGCCGTGACGGTAGATGGCTTTACGCTCTCGCAAACGGATAACGCCGGAGTAACGACCACCAATGGACGCAGCTACACCGCCACCGGGATGATTCACACCCGAACGGACGGACGCGGCAACGCGACCACCACAGTGACGGATGCACAGGGCAACACCTCCTGCTGCCGCTATGATGTCCGTGGCCGCAAGCTCGCGGAGTGGGGCACGGGCATTCAACCGGTTCTGTTCGGCTACGATGATGCCGACCGTATGACCGCGCTCACAACCTTTCGAGCTTCCACGGAAACGCTTTCGCCCAATCCGTGCGACCGTACAGACGGCGATACGACAACTTGGAGCTACCACAATGCCTCCGGCATGGAACCCCCCAAGACCTACGCAGATAACTCATCCGTGGTGAAAACCTACGATGCCTACAACCGCGTGCTGACGGAAACGGATGCACGAGGTAAAGTCAAAGCCCACACCTATGAACCCGCCCGCGGCTTGCTGTTGGGTACAACCTACAGTGACAGCACCAGCCCCCGCACCTACACCTACAACCACCTCGGTCAACCCACGCAGGTGACGGATGCCGCAGGGGTACGCACCCTCAGCTATAACGCCTACGGAGACGTAACGGAAAGCGGTAGCACATGGCAGCCCATCCAATGGAGCAGCGAGTACAATGATGCCGCACTCGGTTTGGTGTACTATAACTACCGCCATTATAATCCGATTGATGGCAGATGGATAGGGAGAGATAGACTGGAGCTTTCAAATCAAAACACATATAATTTTACCTGCATGCCAATATATATCGTGGATATTTTGGGCGAGAAGCTTGAAAAAATTAATGCAGATGATATATCTAGTCAAGAAATTGGAAGCAATCGACATCACGGCGGAAAAACAAAATGCAAAATTAATGATGATACGACATTTCCTAAAAATCCCACAGATGAAAACTATCGGACTCCTATTAATTTAAATTAAATAAGTATATCATAACGCCTTGCTTAGTTGTTGTTTTGTTTCCAGTAAAAGCATCTAGGCAAGGCTTATTACACAAAATGTAATAATGAATTCTCAAATTAATATTAAGATGCGTTGTTCTATTTGATTATGAAAAAATACATGTTTTGTTTAACTTTTGTTTTTATAATTTGTTCATATTTATATTTTATAAATAAAGAAGACTATATCGATTTCGAGCGATGTGGATTTTGTAATAAATTGGAATTAGGATTAAGAATACCTGAAGTATATCAATCAGAAATATTAACGCGCGAAGATATACGTAAACTAAAAGAATCCATAAAACGATGTATTGAAGCTGAAAGAAATTGCGATAATGATTTTCCGTTATATAATCTATCAATAGATATAGAAGAACATAAAATTTACATAATATTCTCTCGTGAGTATCACATATCAAGCGAACTAGAAGATAATTTAAGTGAAATATATTGGGAGTATATTTCTGATAAATGGATAAATTCGAATAATTCTATGCGCTAACAGAAGTGAAACTGAACATTTTTATGATAGTTTGGAATAAAAATGCATTTTGATTCAAATCTGTCAACATTATAGCCATGTTCAGTATAATTTATATGCTGTTATTTAATTGCATTCCGAATTGGGAAATATGAGCATTGGTTACATATCTGAAAGCATGGATAATTCGTCTACAATGTAGTTCAATTTTATGATTGCTATAAAAATAAGTTTTTGTTAACGCGTAGGTGTAAATCATATTTCGAACAGTATTCAAGTGATAAGGCTGCTGTTTTTGAAACCTGCTTTTTTTGTACTTATACATAAAAAATTATTAATATAGCAGTATCAGGACACCGGCTCCGGCACGCCCAGCACCGCCCCGATGCTCTACGAATACGACAGCTTCGGCAATATGACCAAGCAGACTCTCGCGCTGGCCGCTACCCCCACCAAGGATAATTCCCCTCTGGTAGAGATAGCCTACAGTGTGGAATCCTCGGAGGAAGGTGCTGATGATATCTACACGACAACCACTTTCAGCGGGGCTCTGAGTTCTTCAGATCTGACTTGGGACCCAACGGAGTTAGAATACAACACAAAATACTCAATCGGCTCAAAGGGTCCCGGTTGGTGGCCACAAGAAAACTTAAGTGCCAATAGTGTTCTTCTGAAGAGTGCCTCGGCAACAGTAACAACATACGCCATCCCCGAGCCGACCACGGCTACACTTTCCCTGCTACCTCTGGTAGGCTTGGCCGCGCGGCGTCGTCGTCAGGCTTCTCGTTGATACGCCCAGACAGGCAAGATTCTTCATTTCAAAAGCCGTTGCTCGTGTTGCTGAGCAGCGGCTTTTTGCTATGCTCAAAAAAGTGGCGCTGCATCAGAAAAGCAGCGCCAAAAAAATCAACCTTCCATTTTCCTTGTCTGATTTTTGCTATCTTTCTATCGTTTGAAAAAATCTTTGGGCCACATGTGCAGCGAAGCGAGACAAACGCACAAGAGACTTGCCAAGGGGGGCATGAGCGTGTACAATGCGCGCGTGACTGCAGCAAAACATCCCCCGATGTGCGACTTTGCCGAGCGCCCGTTCATTCTCTTCTGGGAGGTGACAAGGGCCTGTGCCTTGGCATGCCGCCATTGCCGCGCCATAGCCCAGCCAAAAGCCCACCCACTGGAGCTGAATCATGAGGAAGCCATGGCTCTGACGGATAAAATTGCAGAGTTGGCCCCGCCCATGGTGGTGCTGACCGGAGGCGACCCGATGATGCGCCGGGATATATTTGACATCATCCGGCGGGCATCTGATGCCGGTCTGCGCGTTGCACTCAGTCCGGCGGCCACTCCCCGCCTGCTCAACACGGATTTCCGGAGTCTGCGGGAGGCCGGTGTGGTGAGCATGAGCCTGAGCCTGGACGGCGCTACACAGGAAAGCCACGATTCTTTCCGCCGGGTGCCCCACACCTTTGAACGCACGCTGAAAGCTGCTCAGATGGCAAAAGAGGCGGGCATCCAGCTACAAATTAACACCACGGTAGCCCACAGCACCCTGCCGGAGATGCCGGCATTCATCGAGCTGATGAAAAAAATATCCCCGGATGTGTGGAGCGTGTTTCTGCTGGTGCCGACCGGACGCGCCACGGCCGAAGACCTGCCCACGGCAGAAGAGCTGGAGAACCTCTGGCAACAACTCATTGCCCTGCGCAGCGAATTACCCTTTGCCATCAAGACCACGGAGGGGCACCACTACCGCCGTGCGCTCATGCAGGCAGCCCGGCAAACCGGAGCGCCGCCCCCCCGCCACCTGGTGCCCACCCGCGATGGCAAAGGAGTGGTATTCATCTCCCATGTAGGAGAGATACAGCCCAGCGGCTTCCTCCCCATCACCGCGGGCAATGTCCGCACGGATGATTTGGCCGATGTGTACCGCAACCACCCCATCTTCACCCGACTGAGGGATGATGACGCGCTGAGCGGCAAGTGCGGCGTCTGCGAGTACCGCCGTGTATGCGGCGGCTCCCGAGCCCGTGCATACGGCACCTGCGGCGACCTATTCGGCCCGGAACCCCTCTGTAATTATATACCCGCCGCGCTGCGCGGCACAGCACAGTCATGATTAACATCACCAAACTGCAGACAGGAGCCACCCAACCGGCAGACCATATCCGCTACGGCCAGGGAGACGGCAGCGCCCACCCGCACGCCAGCACGGCCTCCTGCACCCCCACGTCATCCCGCACGCGCAAACCTATCGTGGTATGGAACATCACCCGCACCTGCAACCTGCGCTGCATCCACTGCTATGCAGACTCACACGCACAGCGCTACCCGGGAGAGCTGAGCATGGAGCAATGCTACGCCGTGATTGATGATTTGGCAGATTACAATGTGAACGCCCTGCTACTTTCCGGCGGAGAACCTCTGCTGCACCCGCAGCTGCCGCAGCTGCTGGAGCGTGCCACGGAGCGCGGGCTCAAGGTCACCATCTCCACCAACGGCACACGCATCACCCCGGAGCTGGCCAAACTCTTCAAGAAGCTTGGCGTGGCGTACGTGGGCATCTCTCTGGATGGAATCGGGGCTGTGCACGATAAGTTCCGCGGCGTGCAGGGAGCCTTTGAGGGAGCCATCCGCGGTTTCCGGCTCTGTGAGGAAGTGGGGCAGAAAACCGGTCTGCGGCTCACCCTCACCCGCAACAACGTGCAGTGCATGGAGCAGATTCTCGGCTTTATTGAGCAGGAAAACATCCGCCGCGTCTGCTTTTACCACTTGGTACCCACCGGACGCGGTGTAGATGTAGCCTGCCTCAAGCCGGAGGAAGCCCGCGCCGCCATGGATATGCTGATTGACCGCGCAGAAGCCTGGCACAGAAGCGGGCAAACCCGAGAACTGCTGACCGTAACCCAACCCGCAGACGGCATCTACCTGCTGCTGCGACAGCTGCGTGAGAAGAATCCGCTGGCGGAACAAACCTTCCGGCTGCTTTCCTGGAACGGCGGCGGAGCCAACAGCTCCGGACGCGGCATCGCCAACATTGATCCGCAGGGCAACATCCACCCCGACCAGTTCTGGCAGAGCGTCACCCTCGGCAATGTCAAAACGCAGAAATTCTCTGATGTCTGGGAAGCCTCTTCTGAGCCTTCCGCCGCTCAGCTCAATGAACTTCGTGGCAGCGATACCCCGGAAGAACGGCAGAAAAAGCTCTCCGGCCGCTGTGCAACCTGCAAGCATTTCCGTCTCTGCGGAGGCGGTTTCCGCACGCGTGCCGCATTTTCCAACGGTCACTGGTACGGCTCCGACCCGGGCTGTTATCTGACGGATGAAGAGACACAAATTGACCTTTCAAGCATCTTTTCATAAAAAAAAACTCAATTTCGGCAAAAAACATCAATTTTCGCTTGCATGAGGTTGCACAATGTGGTATTCCTGATTCTGTCATGAAGCGCTTACTCCTTTCTACAATTCTTCTGGCCATTGCCGGGACGGCTTATGCCGACATTCAGGCTCCGCCTGCTTCCGAATACACGGCCACCCGCAAGCTGGGTCGCGCCATCAGCAATGTCATCTTTGCCGTGGACGAAATCCCCAACACCATCATCCGCTGGAACGAACGTGAAGGCAACAATGCCGGTTTCACTGTCGGTGTGGTTGACGGCGTTGCCCGCACCTTCACCCGCATGGGCTATGGTTTCTATGAGCTGGTGACCTTCTGGGCTCCCACTTACAAGTGCACCTATCGTCCTCCCTATCAGGGCAGCTGCGGTCGCAGCGGGCTCAAGGAGTTCAACACTTGGTCCGGCTTCACGGAATTCCCCGCCGAGCTCGGCATGGACACCCAGTACGATTACGCTCGTCTCCGCGACTAATCTTAACTCTCTCCAAAGAATTTTTCATCAAGCCGCCTGCATCGTTACCACGGTACAGGCGGTTTCCTTTAGTATGCGGTGCCGCACCACTCCCCGCTTGTAAAAATTGACTGCCGGCATAACACCGGCTGAAAAAAAGCGCCCGCTTGGCAAACGGGCGCTTCCGCAAAAAACATCGTCAGAATCAGCGTCCGCGGCTAAGCAACTGAGTAAGCTCAAACTGGAAGGCCTGCAATTCTTCCTGAGTGGGCGTACCGGCCAAATCATTCCAGGCAAAACGCCCCATCTGATCAATCATCCAGGCACCGCGTGTGCCGGAGGGGAACTCCACCTTACCGGAAATCAGCGCACCGGGCAGCTGCAATTCATCAAGCGTCACCTTCGGCGCACCGGGAGCCGCAGCCTCTGCAGGCGCAGAGGAAGCTTCCTCCGGAGCCGGGGCAGCCGCTTTTTCCGGAGCTTTCACCGGAGCCGGAGCCGTGGCTATCTCAATGCCGTGATCCAGCAACAGGAAACGGACATCCATATAGGTGAGATGCACCCCACACTCCGTTACCAGCTTCTTCTGAATGCCGTTGAGGTCAATTCCCGCGGATGCCCATACGCGCACCATGTCCAATTGTTCTTCCGTTACCTTTGAGCTCATACCCCCATCATACCCCCTGCCCTGTCTCTCCGCAAGAAACAATCGTGGCTTACTGCACCTAAATAATGCCAACCGGAAGAACATTGCCCCTCGCCGGCGCAGGACCGTCTGAGCAGACACCCGAAGTATCGGCGAACATGCCTCACCGGCGCGCAATCAACGGCATTCTCTTTGAATCGTTCTAATAGTTTGACAAAACTAACCGTAGAAGCGGTTAAAAACGGTCCTATTTTCCACTGCCGGGCAGCACTTTAGGCTTGAACTTTACAGGTGAAAGGTGTTTAATATCTCCGCACGATAGTGGCCGGAGGTGGCCCTGCATATAACCGGTTATGAAGACAACAAAGATTTTACAAGTGCCTGATACATCAACCGCTGCGGTAGATTACCTGAAAAACGACGCCGAGGACCAGGGCGAGCTGGTGACCCTGAACATGGGTCCCTCGCACCCTGCTACACACGGCGTATTGCGACTCAAGTTGGTCATTGACGGTGAGGAAATTGTATCCTGCGACCCCGTTATCGGCTACCTGCACCGAGGCATGGAAAAGATTGCAGAGAACTGCCACTACAACCAGTTTGTGACCTACACAGACCGCATGGACTACCTGGCACCGATGAGCAACAACATTGCCTATGCCTGTGCGGTGGAGAAGCTGATGGGCTGGGAACTGCCGGAGCGCGGACAGGCCATTCGCGTGCTGTGCTGTGAGCTTTCCCGTATTTCCTCCTGCTTCCTGGGCACGGGCGTATATGCCATGGACACCGGTGCCATGACCGCCTTCCTGTACGCATTCGAGGAAAAGGAGCGCGTCCACAACATCTACGAACAGATTTGCGGAGCCCGTTTCACCTCCAGCTACACCCGCATTGGCGGCATGACCCGCGATTTGCCGAAGGGTATTGAGAAGCAGATACTTGCCTTCTGTGACAGTGCCCTGCGCACCGTGGATGAGATGGAGAAGCTGCTGCTGCACAACAAGGTATTCATCGACCGATTGGTCGGCGTGGGCGTCATCACCAAGGAGATGGCCCTGCAGAACGGCATGACCGGCAACAACTTGCGCGCCAGCGGCGTGAACCGCGACCTGCGTAAGACCAATCCCTATCTGGGCTATGAGCAGTATGAATTCGACGTACCCGTGGCCGAGGAGGGCGACTGCTACGCCCGTTTCCAGGTGCGCATGGAAGAAATCCGCCAGTCTGTCCGCATCATCCGCCAGGTACTGGCCAAGATGCCCGGCGGCCCCATCTGGGTGCAGAACGACAAGGGCATCCTGCCGAACAAGCAGGCCGCCATGGAAGGCATGGAGGAACTCATCCGCCAGTTCATGGTCAGCACCGAGTGCGTGAATGCTCCCGCAGGTCAGGTATACTTTGCCGCAGAAAACCCGAAGGGTGAGCTGGGCTTCTTCCTGGATTCCAAGGGCGGCGGCATTGCCAACCGACTCAAGATGCGCAGTCCTTCCTACTGCACCCTTTCCATCCTGCCGGAGCTGCTGCCGGGTCACCTGGTCAGTGACGTACCCGCCATTCTGGGCTCCTTCGACTTCGTGCAGGGCGAATGTGACCGCTAAAACATTTCAAAGACAACACTTCTGAACACACATGTCTGAAAAACCCAATGCGATTGACGCCCTGACGGCGGCCAAGCCTTCTCCCGGAGAGAAGTACTTCCCCAAGTTTGAGGTTACGGAAGAGCTGACGGCAGAAGCCGCCAAGCTCGTGGCTCTGTACCCCGAGGGCAAGGAACAGTCCGCCGTGCTGCCCATCATCCACATGATTCAGGAAAAGCACGGCTACATCTGCCCGGAGGCCATGCCCTGGATTGCGGAGATGTGCAAGAGCACCCCCATCCATGTGGCCGGCGTGGTCACCTTCTATCCCGGCATCCACACCACCTGCCCCGGCAAGTACCACTTCCGCGTGTGCCGCACCATCGCCTGCGCTCTTTCCGGCGGCGAGGAGTTGCTGGCCTACATCTGCGAGAAGATTGGCGTGGATCCCGCCGAGCTCACCGATGCACACCCGATGGCCGTGAGCCCGGATGGTCTGTGGAGCATTGAACCGGTGGAATGCTTGGCAAACTGCGGTTTCGGTCCCAACGTGATGATTAACGAGACGCTGTATTCCCAGGTCACGCCTAAGATGATTGACAAGCTGATTAACGAATACAGCAAGAAAGACTAACCCCTCTGCGAAACATGAGCGAAATCACCTATATTCGCGGTCGAGAACCGCACCCGCGTGAAACGCGCCGCATTTTCCGTAACATTGACCGCGAGGGATACAATCCTTCCATCAAATGCTTCATGGAAGACGGCGGCTATGAGACGCTGAAAAAGGCTATCAAGATGGAGCCTGCCGACGTCATCAATGAAGTGAAGAAGAGCGGGCTGCGCGGCCGCGGCGGTGCCGGTTTCCCCACCGGTGTGAAGTGGACCTTTATCCCGAAGGGCAACACCAAGCCCGTCTACCTGGTCTGCAACTGCGACGAGTCTGAGCCCGGCACCTTCAAGGACCGCTTTGTGGTACACCAGGACCCGCACCAGCTGCTGGAGGGCATGATTATTGCCTGCTACGCCGTGCAGGCTCACTTCGGCGTCATCTACATGCGTGAGGAGTTCCCGGAAGCGGCAAAAATCATGCAGAACGCCATTGAGGAAGCCAAGAAGAAGAAATTCCTCGGCAAAAACATCCTCAAGAGCGGTTTTGACCTGGAAATCATCGTCCACCGCGGCGCCGGTGCCTACATTTGCGGTGAGGAAACCGGTCTTATCAACTCCATTGAGGGTCTGCGCCCCTATCCGCGCATCAAACCGCCCTTCTTCCCTGCCGCCATCGGTCTGTATGGCTGCCCGACCATCGTGAACAACGTGGAATCTCTCTGCCAAGTACGCCAGGTGCTCATGCGCGGCGGCGAGGCCTATGCAGCAGAGGGTGCTCAGCGCTCCCCCGGCACCCGCATCATCGGCGTGTCCGGAGATGTGCGCCGCCCGGGCTACTACGAAATCATTTCCGGCTCCATCACCTATGGTGAACTGCTGTACGACATCTGCGGCGGACCGAAGCGCGGCCGCAAGTTCAAGGCCATCATCCCCGGCGGTGCATCTGCCAAGGTAATGCGCTGTGATGAAGTGCTCAAGGACCGCAACCCTGACGGCACAGTACGCGAGATGAGCGTGTTCGACATCCCGTTGGATTTGGACTCCATCGCCAAATTCGGCTCCATGAGCGGCTCCGGCGGCGTGATTGTGATGGACGACTCCCGCAGTATGCCCAAAGTGCTCAACAACCTGAACCGCTTCTTCGCCTGGGAGTCCTGCGGACAGTGCTCCCCCTGCCGCGAAGGCAACCCGTGGATGCTCAAGCTCTCCACCCGCATTTGCGAGGGCAAGGGGTCCCCGGAGGATGTGGATCTGCTCAAATCCGTGGCAGACAACATCTGCGGTCGCACCGTCTGTGCCTTCGGTGAGGCCTGCTCCTGGCCCACCCAGGCATTCACCACCAAGTTCCGGGAAGAGTTCCTGGCGCTCACCAAGCCCATCAACGCCCTCAAGGCTCACTCTCCGGAGACGGCCGAGGCCCGCAAGTACCTGATTCGCGAAGACTAAACCTCTCTTAACTACATGAGCTCTATTCCCGCAATACTGCCGAAGGACGCCGCAGCCGCAGAAGGCAAGGTGAACGTCCAGATTAACGGCACCTGGTATCGATTCCCCAAGGGCACCCGCATTGTGGATGCCTGCAACTCCGTGGGTGCACACGTACCCACCTTCTGCTATCATCCCAAGCTCTCCATCGTGGGCTCCTGCCGCATGTGCCTGGTGGAACAGGGCATGCCCCCGCGCCTGGCGCCCGGTGCCGCCCCCACCTATGATGAAAACGGCTACCAGCCCATCTCCTGGATGCCCCGCGCCGTCATCGCCTGCGCCAACACCGTGGGTGAGAACATGGGTATCCGCACCAACAGCAAGATGACCGAAGAGGCCCGCAAGGGCGTGCTGGAGTTCCTGCTTACCAACCATCCGCTGGACTGCCCCATCTGTGACCAGGCCGGTGAATGCAAACTGCAGGAGTATACCGCCGACTACGGCCGCGGCACTCACCGCTTCACTGAAGCCAAGACCAAGAAGGGCAAGAATCTGCCCATCGGACCGCGCGTGAACCTGGACCAGGAGCGCTGCGTACTGTGCCGCCGCTGCGTCCGCTTCATGAAGGAAATCGTGGGTGAGGAAGTGCTGGGTGTTGTGAACCGCGGCACCCACAATGCCATCACCTGCTATCCCGGCACCACGCTGGACAGCAATTACTCCATGAACACCGTGGACCTCTGCCCCGTGGGCGCTCTCACCAGCAAGGATTTCCGCTTCCAAATGCGCGTCTGGTTCCTCAAGAGCACGCCGACCATCGACGTGAACTGCGGTACCGGCACCAACATCAACATCTGGACCCGTGAGAGCAAGGTATACCGCATCACCCCGCGCCAGAATGATGAGGTGAACAGCTGCTGGATGCCCGACAGCCACCGCCTCAACTACAAGTACATCAACGCTCCGGAGCGTATCCTTACCCCGCTGGTCAAGACGGATGCCAAGGCCCCGCAGCGTCCCACCACATGGGACTCCGCCATCAACCTCGTGGTTGAGCAGCTGCACAAGTGCGCCCCCACAGAGACTGCCATCGTGGCCTCTGCCCGCATGACCAACGAAGAGCTCTACATGGTGCGCGCTCTGGCACGCCAGCTCGGCATCACCAAGCTCGACATCGTTTCCCGCAAGGGCGCCGGTGACAACATGCTGGTGAGCGAGGACCGCAACCCGAACACGAACGGTGTGAAGATGATTCTGGGCAAGACCGGCACCGGGCTGAACGCCATCCGCCGCGGTGTGCGCAACGGAACCGTCCGTTTCGTCATTGCTCTGGGTGAAGACCTCACCTCCCCGGAAGCCGGCTTCACGAAGGAAGATTTGGAAGGGCTGGATTACCTGCTCACCATCCACCACAGCGAGAACGAAACCACCCGCATGTCCGACGTGGTGCTGCCCGGTGTGACCTTCGCAGAAAAATACGGCACCATGATTAACGTAGCAGGCCGCATCCAGCGCCTTAACAAGGCCATTGAGCCGATGGGTGAAGCCCGTTCCGACTGGGCCATCTTCCGCGATGTGTCTGAGCGTCTGGGCTGCGACTGCGTGAAAGTGATTGCCTGCCCCACACCGATGATGGTGCTGGAGGAGATGGCACAGGAGTTCGAGCCGATGAAGGGCCTCACCTGGGGCAACATCGGCAACGAGGGCAAGGTGATTCTGGACACCGGTGTCACCATCCCCCTTATTGAGCGTACAAAAGCAAAGAATTAACCTCAACACCAACGTAACATAAACCTGATATGATGGACGCTATCTTAAATTGGTGCGACAACCTGCTGGAAAACGACATCTGGTTCTACCTGATTACCACGGTAATCAAGTTGGTGCTGATGTTCGCCGTGATTCTGGCCTTCGTTGTCCTTTCCGTGTGGATTGAGCGCCGCGTCGCCGGCTGGATTCAGGACCGCCCCGGTCCCAACCGCGCCGGCATTCCGCTCACGCTTTTCAAGCGCTACGGCAGCAAGGAGAAGCAGCCGCTCAAGAAGGTGCTGCACTACTTCGGCATTCCGGAAACCTGCTGGATTGCCAAGCTCTGCACTTGGCTGAAGCTCGACCGAGACATCCCGACCTTCGGTCTGATGCAGCCCTGCCTGGACGGCGGCAAGCTCTTCCTCAAGCAGGAAAACACGCCCTCCTATGTGCGCAAGCTCTACTTCATCATCGCCCCCATGCTTGTGCTGGGGCCGCCCATGGTGGCAGCTGCGGTTGTGCCCTTTGCTTCCTCCGCCTCCACCGGCTGGGGTGACATCAACATGGTGGTGGCCAACATCGGCATCGGCCCGCTGTGGATTTTCGCCATCTCCGGTCTTTCCGTCTACGGTCTCACCATGGCCGGTTGGTCCTCCAACTCCAAGTTCCCGTTCCTGGGCGGTCTGCGCGCCACGGCTCAGCTCATCTCCTATGAGGTGGCCATGGGGCTCTCCATCATCCCCCTGTTGATGATGTTCGGCACACTCAACCTGCAGGACATTGTGAGCAACCAGGCAACCAACGGCTGGACACTTCTGCCGCTGTGGGGTGAGGGGCTGAGCATGCAACGCTGGGCGCTGATGGTGCCCATGGCTCTCAGCTTCGTCATCTTTGTGACCTGTGTCTTTGCAGAGGCCAACCGTACGCCCTTCGATATGGCAGAATGTGAAACCGACCTGGTGGGCGGTTACCACACAGAATACTCCTCCATGAAGTTCGCCTCGTTCTTCATGGGTGAATACGCCGCCATGGTCATCGGCTCCGCGCTGGTGGTCACGCTCTTCCTGGGCGGTTGGTCCATCGGTTTCGGCGCAGATGAGGCTCTTGCCGCCTGGTGCGACTGGGTGGCTGTGCTCTGCCAGTTCCTCATGTTCCTTATCAAGCTGGTGGCCTTCATCTTCTTCTTCGTGTGGGTGCGCTGGACAATGCCGCGCTTCCGCTGGGACCAGGTGATGAAGCTGGGTTGGCTCGTCTTCCTTGAGCTGGCCATCGTCAACATCTTCCTGACCGCCGCCATACTGTACTTCGTCAAGTAACCCCTTTCACTCATCATGTCTTACATCAAGATTAAACGACCCAAGTTCTCCCTTCTGGACAAGGTGTACGTGGTGGAGCTCGTCAAGGGGCTCTGCATCACCCTCAAGCACCTGGTGCTTTCCCTCCTGGGCAAGACCCCGGCCAAGAAAGAATTCAACGGCAAGGGCGTGGGCGCCTGTATGCCCTTCCCTGAGCAGCGTTGGGATGACCGCATGCCCGATTACTACCGCGGCGCGCCCACTCTGGTGCGCGGCGAGGACGGACGCGAGCGCTGCGTTTCCTGCCAGCTCTGCGAGTTCATCTGCCCGGCCCGCGCCATCACCGTGACACCCGGTGAGGTTTCCCCGGAGAGCGGCTGCAGCAAACAGGAAAAAGCACCCAAGGAGTTTGAGATTGACATGCTGCGCTGCATTTACTGCGGCATGTGCCAGGAAGTCTGCCCGGAGCAGGCCATCTTCCTCTCCAAGGAGTACCTCATCACCATGACCGATCGCAAGAACGCCATCCGCAACAAGGAGACGCTCTACCGCCTGGGCGGCACGCGCAAGGGTCTGGTCAACAAGTGGAACCAATACAAATAAAATACTGCCATGTTTGAATCCGCCATTTGTCAGATTATCTTTTACGTGTTTGCGGCACTGGCTGCTCTGTGCGCCATCGGCGTCGTCGCCTTCCGCAATCCCGTGGCATCGGCCATGAACTTGGCTCTGAGCTTCGGTTTCACCGCCGCCATCTTCTTCGGCATGGGGGCACAGTTCATCGGCATCGTCCAGCTCATCGTGTATGCCGGCGCCATTCTGGTGCTCTTCCTCTTCGTCGTGATGATGCTCGACGTGAAAGCAGAGGAACGCTCCGGTCTGATGCCCATGGTCGTGGGCGTTGTGGTTGCATCCGTCTTTGCCGGCATCGTCACCCATGTGTCCCTGCACCTGCCGGGCGCACAGGATAATCCTTGCCCGGTTCTCACGGCTTGGGAGAACGTGGACGCTCTGGCCGTCACGGATGAAGCTCCGGCAGAAAAGGCCTGCGCCGCTCCGGCGAGCTACGGCGGCTCTCTGCCCCGTCTCAACAGCGTGGCTGCCAATCTGGCCGCCAATCCCGGCATGACTCCTGCCGAAGCAGCCGACACCGCCGGATATCCGGACGTGAAACTGCTGGGCAAGACCCTGTTCTCTCAGTACAACATCGCCTTTGTCATCCTGAGCTTTGCCCTGCTTTCCGGCACGGTAGGCGCAGTGGCTCTGGCCCGCAAGATTCGCAAAGACTAACCCCTTTCACACACACCCATGACAATTCCGTTAGCACATTACCTGATTTTCTCAGGAATCCTGTTCTCCATCGGGCTGGCCGGGGTACTCATCCGCAAGAACATCCTCGTGGTGTTCATGTGCCTGGAAATGATGCTCAGCGCCGCCAACATCTCGCTGGTGGCCTTCTCCCGCGCCCAGGGTACAAACGGTATTCCGGTATATGATGCCCAAGTCCTTTCTCTCTTCATCTACGCCATTGCCGCAGCTGAAGTCTCGATTGGTCTGGCACTCATCGTCGCCATGTTCCGCGCCCGCCGCACGGTGGACAGCACCGCCCTCAACACACTTAAAGACTAACCCCCACAGCTCACAGATATGATACAGAATCTTCCCTGGCTCTTCCTCGTACTGCCGCTGCTGGTGGCAGCCCTTGACTGGGTAGTCTTCCACAAGTGCCCCAAGACGGCCGCTACGCTTTCCATCCTTTCCGCCGCCGGTACCTTTGCGCTTTGCATTGCGTATCTCTGCGGCTGGCAGACCGGCACGCCGGACATCTACACCTGGATGCCCACCGTCTCAGAAGCAACCTCCCTGCACCTGGGGCTCACCCTGGATGCACTGGCCATGCGCATGATGCTGGTGGTCACAGGCATCGGCCTGCTGGTACACATCTTCTCCATCGGCTACATGAAGGGCGACAGCTCCAACCTGAGCCGCTACTTCGCCGGTCTGAGCATCTTCATGTTCAGCATGAGCACCATCGTTCTGGCAAGCAACCTGGCCATGACCTTCATCGGCTGGGAAATGGTAGGTTTCTCCTCCTACCTGCTCATCGGCCACTGGTTCCACAAGGCCAGTGCTGCAGATGCCGCCAAGAAAGCCTTCATCACCAACCGCGTGGGTGACTTCGGATTCCTGCTGGGCATCCTGCTCACTCTCGGCGTGTTCGGCACCCTCAACTTTGCGGATATGGGCAGCACTCCCGCTGTCTGCCCCTGCCTGCTCACGGTGACCGTCATCTGCCTCTTCTGCGGTGCCATTGGTAAGTCCGCTCAGTTCCCGCTGCACGTGTGGCTGCCGGACGCCATGGAAGGCCCCACGCCCGTGTCCGCCCTCATCCACGCTGCCACCATGGTGGCCGCCGGCGTGTACATGATGGTGCGCCTGCAGATCAGCATGGGCACAGGAGCCTTCACGGAGACCGCCTGCATGGTCATTGCCACTGTGGGTGCCATCACCGCAGTGATGGCTGCCATCATCGCCACACAGCAGGATGACATCAAGCGCGTGCTGGCATACTCCACGCTGTCTCAGCTGGGCTACATGGTCATGGCCGTAGGTCTGCTGGCAGGTGAAGCCGCCATGTTCCACCTGTACACGCACGCTTGGTTCAAGGCCCTGCTCTTCCTGGGTGCCGGTGCCGTCATCATCTGCTGCCACCATGAGCAGGACATCTGGAAGATGGGCGGTCTGGCCCGTCGCATGCCCGTCACCGTGCTCTGCTTCCTCATGGGCACCTTCGCCCTGATTGCCGTCCCCGGCTTCTCCGGTTTCTTCTCCAAGGAGGCCATTCTTGATGCCGCCATTGTCAACCACCCCACCTTCTTCTGGATTGGTGCCGGCGTGGCAGCCATCACCACCTTCTACATGACCCGTCTCTGCCTGGTGGCCTTCTTCGGCCCCGCCAGAGGACACGGCGCAGAGGAGGCTCGGGAGGCAGCCCCCACCATGCTGCTGCCCCTGCTGGCTCTGTCCGTCATGGCCATCATCTCCGGCTACGGCTTTGTGGCTGACTACCTGGTACCCGCCGAAGGCTTCAAGGCTTCCGGCTTCCACTTCGGCTTCACCTTCTACGTGAGCCTGGGTGCTCTGGTACTGGGTCTGGTGGCCGCCGTGGTAGTCTACGGTTTCGGCAAGCGCAGCGCAGATCCGCTGAGCAACAACTTCATCTCCGCCGCCCTGCGCAAGCGTCTCTTCATTGATGACATCTACGACAAGGGGCTGGTCGGCGGCCTGCAGCAGTGCGGTGCACATATCATCGAGTTCATCGACTCCGCCATCATCCGCGGGCTGTTCGTGCAGGGTCTTGCCTGGCTGACCTTCCGCATCGGCATCCTGCTCAGCTGGATACAGAGCGGCTCTCTGCGTGCCTACTCCTGCGTGGCCGGATTGGGAATGCTCATCATCATCGTACTCATCGCCCTCTTCAACATCTAACCTGATTCACAAACATGCTTATCTGGCTTATTCTCGTACCTGTGATTGCCGCAGCCCTCATCGGCCTGCTTCGCACACCGGGTCGCCTTACGGCGATTACTGCTGCTGCCATCATGCTTGTATTGGGCGTGGTTTCCATCATCGGCGCCACCCTCTGCCCCTCCTGCTGCAACGAATGTCTTTCCACATTCTGCGGCACGCCTATCCAGTTCACGCTGGAGCTGCCGTTCAGCAAGATTATGGTGCTGCTGGCAGTGCTGGTGACCTTTGCCGCCGCAGTCGGCATGAAAGCTCCGGACAAGAACGCAGAGCGCAGCTGGGCCATTTCCTCCCTGCTGCTGTCCGCCGGTGCCCTTGGCGCCTTCATGTCCGACAACATCATCGCCTTCTACGGTTTCCATGAGCTGGCGCTGATTCCCACCTTCATCATGATTGGCTGCTATGGCCGTGGGGATCGCCGCAGCATTGCCTGGACTGCCACCGTATACCTGGGGCTCGCCTCCATGGTGTTGCTTGCCGGTCTGCTGCTGCTCTGCACGCAGATGCACGCATGGTCCTTCACCAACCTGGCAGCCTCCATTCAGGCCGGCATCACCCCGGACACACCCTGCCTCATCGGCGGTCTGCTGCTGGTAGGTTTCGGCACGCTGGTATCCCTCTTCCCCTTCCACACCTGGGCAGCCCCGGCCTATGCCAGCGCACCCACGCCCATTGCCATGCTGCATGCCGGTGTGCTGAAGAAGTTCGGTCTGTACGGTCTGTTCACGCTGCTGGTCATCTGCGGTCAGCGCAGCGGTGAGCTGTTCGGCAGCTGGAACAACCTGCTTCTGCTCTGCCTGCTGGGCAACATCCTGTGGGTTGGCTACGTTACCGTCTCCCAGACGCGTCTGGACAACATGCTGGGTAACTCCTCCGTCATGCACATGGGTTACATCTTCCTGGCCTTTGCCGCCGTCGTGGCAGACAAGGGAGCCAACGAACTGGCCTACAACGGTGCTGCCATCCTGATGCTGGCACACGGTCTGACCATCGCCATGCTCTTCCTGCTCACCGGGCAGATTGAAAGCCAGACCCGCACGCTGGAGCTCGACTCCATGGGCGGCCTGGCCCGCAAGCTGCCGCTGCTGGGCTTCCTGTTCGGGCTTGCCGGCATGGCCTCCATCGGTCTGCCGCTGCTGGCCAACTTTGCCGGTGAGTACACCATTTTCGTCTCCTGCTTCGAGAACTGGCAGCCGGGTGCAGCAGCCGCCGCCACCGGTTGCGATGCCCTCACCTGCTGCATCAACTGGCTGCAGGGACTTCCCTGGGGCATTGGCTGCGTGTTTGCCTGGATATTCGGCGGCATCACCTGCGCGCTCAATTCCATCTCTGCCCTCTTCGGCGGACTGGGAGCCGTGCAGCTCACTCTGGTCTTCGCCCTGTGGGGGCTGGTCATCAGCGCCATCTACATGCTGCGCGCCTTCCGCAACATCTTCGAGAGCGAAATCGGGCATACGTCTGAGCGCGCCACCAAACTGAGTGTGGCAGACATCGTTTCCGCCGGATTCCTGGCTCTCTTCATCGTCCTGTTCGGCATCGCTCCGCAGCTGCTTGTAAACCTCATCTGAACCACCACCCGATAACGATATGAACGACATCACATCATACTGCTCGGCCACCTACACCTGGTGCCAGTTTACACCGGCTTTCATCCTCATCGGGTTGGCTGCGGTTCTGCTCATGGCAGATACCTTCATCAAATCCATGCCCAAGCGCGCCTACGCGCTCACCGCAGCCATCGGTGCGCTGTTGGTCGGCTGGCTCACCTTCAGCGGCGAGCACATGAACGCCTTCAGCTCTCTGGCATGCGTTGCCACCGGTCTGAGCATTCTGGTTGCCTTTGACTACACCAAGGTTTGCTGCGCTTCCATTGCCGGCGGCTCCTGCGATGAAGGCACGGGCGAGTTCTATGCTCTGCCCCTCGTTGCCTGCGCCGGCATTCTCTGCCTCACGCAGGCTGCAGACCTCATCATGGTCTTCGTAAGCCTGGAGGTGGTCACCCTCACCTCCTACGTTCTGGCCGGATATTTCCGCCGCAACCAGGGCTCCATTGAGGCCGGCATCAAGTATCTGGTGCTGGGCGCCATGAGCACGGGTATCCTCGTCTTCGGTGCCGCCTGGTACTTCGGTATGACCGGCACATTCATTCTGGATTCCTCCGTGACCATTGATACCCTCCGCGGCGGCAGCGTCGCCTCCGGTACCATCGCCATCGGCTTCCTCATGTCTGTTGCTCTGCTCTTCCTCGGTGCCTTCTTCAAGGTAGGTGCCGCTCCCATGCACATCTGGATTCCGGACGTGTACCAGGGCGCTCCCACCCCCACCACCACCTTCCTGGCGGTGGCCTCCAAGACGGCCGGTTTCGCGCTGCTCTGTGTGCTGGTAGTTCCCTTCCGTGACCTCGCCTTCCCGGGCGTTCAGGTAGCAGACATGCTGGTGAATGTATTCTCCATCGTGGCCGGTGCAACACTTCTCATCGGTAACTTGGGTGCACTCTGCCAGAGCAACGCCAAGCGTCTGCTGGGCTACTCCTCCATTGGTCAGGCCGGTTTCATTCTGGTGTTCTTCGTGAACCTCAGCGGTCCGGTAGAATCTCTCACCTACATGTACCTGCTGGCCTACACGCTGGCTACGGTTGCAGCCTTCTTCGCCGTTGCCATGGTGCGTACCCAGCGCGGCAGTGAGGAAATCTCCGCCTTCCGCGGTCTGGGCAAGACCAACCCCCGCACGGCCTTCCTCATCGTGGTGAGCTTTGCCTCTCTGGCGGGCGTACCTCTGACCATGGGCTTCATGGTGAAGATGTTCTCCTTCATCTCCATCGTTTCCGCCATGCAGTCCTGGTCTCACCTGGTGTGGCTGCTGCCCGTCATGGTTGTAACCGCCGCTGCCGGCTTCTACTATTACTTCAAGATTATCCGCGCCATGTACTGGGAGAAGCCGCTTGCCGATGACAAGCCGCTTTCCGTCCCCGTCTGCACGGCCACTGTGATGTCCGCCTGCGCCATTGCCCTGATTCTTCTGGGCACCTGGCCGCTCATCACCGCGTTCTGATAACGACAGACACGCACCTTCTCTGATCCCCGCCGTATACCTGATACGGCGGGGATTTTTCTATCGATGCCCTGCCGGGTGCATCCAACACCTCATACGACATTCGTTTCCCTGCCCCGCGATGCTCCGGACAGACTCAGCCGGGAGAGAGAGGACATACTGCGCCCCCTCCTTCACATGGGAGAAGCCTGCAATACCGGTTTCTCCTTCCTCTGTATTTTGCTCTTTGCGGCTTCAGTAGCCGTGCCGGTTGCCTTTTTACCGGCATCCTCTTGTCAACATTGACCGCGGCTTTAAACTCAGTGCATCCACCCCATCATGAGGAAATTCTGAGAGTTTACACACTGCGGGGCTCCGCCATCCTTAGGCGTGAACCAAATATGCCAGCGGGAGCCATAATATTCCTTCCAATCACCACTATACACCGTATTCCCACGATCAGAGCAAATAATACGGCAGACATTGCCAAGCTGCTTCTCCGGCAGGAAACGGTTACTGAAACGTATCTTTTTACCCGTGGTGCATTCCTCCGCACGCAGTTCGAATGCTCCTTCCGGATAATCAGTGGGAATGATTACCGTCATCCGGTATGTTCCCAGACTATCTTCCCAAAGACAGACAAAAGGCTTATCCGGCAACGGGGGCAACAGAGAATCCAGCTTCGCACGCGTGGGAGTCTGGGCCAGCAGAGCCATTTCGGCATCAAGTCGCTTCAGTTGGGCTTCCCACTCCAACAAAACTCTCGGCAACTTATCCTCAAACGGACTTGAAGTAAAGCGGGAACGGAATCTCACGCTCCAGCCATTCTCCAGCTCCACCCGGCATTTACCCTCCGGCGTATCAGAGTATGAGTAAGTAGTACCTTTTTCGTAAATAACCGCATACTGCCGGTCCCTGCCGTATACAAAGGCCTGCGGATCATTCTCATGAAACAGGAAAACGCTGTCGTCATACGCCAAAACAGCTGATTGGAAACGAGGATTGGTCGCCTCCGCATACAGGGCTCTCAATATATACTCCTGTAGCAGCTCCGGAGCCTCCTGCGCCAGCTTCTGCAAATGCGGTACAGCCTCTGCGGCATCCACCCCGCGCGCCAACATCCCGCGCAATTTTTCCTGCTCCAGCTTCTCTTCTTCTTCTCGCTTCAGCTTCTCTTCTTCTCGCTTCAGCTCACAATAGCGAAAGAACAAGTCTCGTTTCAGCGACCCCGCCGTTTCATCCAGTTTTTGTTTCAACTGTTTCAATTCCTCACTCATCCGCTCATCCGTCAGCAAGGGTTCCGTCTCCGGCAACGGCGGCAGTTCAGGACGCTGCGCCCTCAGCTGCTTCACTCTTTCGGAATGCTCTTCATCATCAAAAAACGTCATCTCCCGCGGCACAACAAAATCAACATCTTCAGGTATACTAAGCCCCTTCGCAAAGGCATCCCCCGGACCGGCCAGAGCCAGCATGAACAGCCCCATCGCCACCAACCATGCCACAACAGCAGCACAAACGCTGCTTCCCCACCCCAGAGCCAAGCGGCCCCACTTTTTCGACCGAATCCACTTAACGGTCATGACGATAAGCCACACCGGCACCATCAACCCCAGCAATACGGATACCAAAAACTCCGCCACGGCCAAGTACGATACCCATGCCGGAATCTCCATATCAGCATTCAGCTCAACATAGCTCAATCCCCATGCCAATACCAGAAAAAGCAGCACCCCCACCGCTGCCACCGTTGGCAGCTTCCAACTACTACGCAGAAACGCGACCACTACCTTTCCGATTGATTTCCACATACAACCATTCTAAATCAACGCATTTGCAATAGCAATCCGAATTCAACGCCTAACGTTTTTTTCTTGATTCTGTATTACAGAACCGATATACTGAGCGCGCTATGAATAAACTCCCCTTATTATCCATTACCCTGTTGATGAGCATTCCCGGTTTCTGCATGGCCGCAGATGCTCCCATTGCTACCCTGTACTCTCTTACTCGAGTGTTCGAGGAAAAGAAAGAACCTGCTCCGAAGGATGGAAACATGTTCGTCTTCTTCAATGAACAGCCTGCTCTCCGGATTACATGGAAACTCAATGCCCCGCAAAAACAGAACATCATCAGTGTTAAACCCGGCGATATCAGCATTACTGACGCCTCCGGCGCTACGCTGGAATGGAGCACCGGCAATCTTCCTTTCTCCAACAAGGAGGGTAAACATGTATCCATCGACATCGATACCCAACCCAAGGGAGATTGGATTGAAATCAAGGGCAACCTTTCTGCTTCTGTAGCCAAAGGCTCCTCCAAACAGCCGGCACAGACGGTTAAATGCGGCGAAAAAGGTAAACTCAACATTAAAGGGCTGAACATTTCCTATGAATGGGAAGAGGGTGAAGATATTCAGTTCTCCATGTCCGACAAAGACAACGCCAGGGTGGCCGATATCCGCTTCAGAACTAAATCCGGTCAGAAAGTCAAGGTAAACGGTACTTCCCGCATGAGCGGCATGAAAGAAGCGACATTAGGCTACAGCCTTGACACCGATGAAAAAGAGGTCAGTGTCATTGTCTCCACTTACAAAGATCCCACCACCATCACCATTCCGCTCAATATGAAGGTTGGGTTCAGCGGCGTACAAAAGTAAACATCCCCCTTCCCTGCTCACACAAACTACGTGACAGAAAACAGCGGTCGGCAGAATCCGGCAGAATTACCACCATGGTCCTGCCCGCATTCTCCGGCCGCTCACTTTGTTCAGATATATTGTCCCTCGAATAACACATTTATAGGAAAATATAATGCGGTATAGCGCAATATAAGAAGATTTCATTATATTGTACTATATTTTCCTTAATTTACACAATGCTTCGCTTCTGAGGCACAAAAAAAGGGCTGCCGACCCTTGCGGAACGGCAGCCCTTGCGAGAAAAAAGTATCGCGAGGGGATTAACGGGTGTAGTTACCCGGATCCTGCGTGATGGTGACATCGTGCGGGTGGCTTTCCTGAAGACCACCGGCAGTGATGCGGACGAAGCGGGCATGCTCACGGAGCTCCTGGAGGCTCTTGGCACCCAGATAGCCCATACCGGAGCGCAGACCGCCCACGAGCTGGAAGATAACGTCTGCCAGCATACCCTTGTAGGGCACGCGAGCTTCCACACCCTCAGCCACGAGCTTACCGCTGCCGTTCTGACCGTAGCGGTCACCGGAGCCGGCACGCATGGCGCCCAGAGAGCCCATTCCGCGATAGGTCTTGAAGTTACGGCCCTGGTAATGTACAACGGCGCCGGGGCTTTCCTCACAACCGGCCAGCATACCACCCATCATGATGAGGTCGGCACCGGCGGCAAGAGCCTTCACGGCATCGCCGGAGTAGCGGATACCGCCGTCGGCAATCACGGTGACACCGGCAGGACGGGCCACCTTGGCCACCTCCTGAATAGCGGAGAACTGGGGCATACCCACGCCGGAAATGATACGAGTGGTGCAGATGGAGCCGGGACCCACACCCACCTTGATAGCGCTGGCGCCGGCGGAAATGAGGTCGCGGGCACCGTCCTGCGTCACCACGTTACCGGCAACAACCGGCTTACCGAGCTCGCGGAGCTTTTCAATCACATGCAGCACGCGGCTGGTGTGACCGGTGGCGGCATCAATGAACAGAGCATCGGCACCGGCATCCACCACAGCCTGAGCGCGAGCCATGAACTCCGGACCGGGGCCCACGGCAGCACCGCAACGCAGACGGCCCAGGTCATCCTTGGTAGATTCCTGGAAAGCCTCACGCTTGCGGATATCCGTATCGGTAATCAGACCGACGAGACAGCCGTTATCATCGATGAGCGGGAGCTTCTCAATGCGGTTGGAATAAAGAATCTTGCGGGCTTCCTCCTGAGTCGTGGCAGGAGTACCGGTGATGAGCCGGCTCATGGGAGTCATCACATCTGCCACCGTCAGCTTCTCCAGGTCATGGCCATCCACCACACGCATATCGCGCCCGGTGATGATACCCACCAGCAGATTACCCTCTGCCACCACAGGCAGACCGGAGAACCCGTTATCAAGCATAATACCCTTCACACGGCTGAGGCTCATGTCGCTCGTCACGGTGAGAGGCTTGGTGATAACGGCGTTTTCAAAGCGCTTTACCTTGGCCACCATCGCGGCCTGGTCATCAATACGGTTGTTACGATGAATCACACCGAGACCGCCTTCGCGAGCCATGGCAATGGCCATATCCACCTCCGTCACCGTATCCATGGGTGCGGAAAGAATGGGCAGGCGGAGCGGGAAACCCGCGCAAAGTTGAGAACAGGGATCGGCCTCGCCGGGAAGAATCGTGCTCAGGCAAGGAAGCAGGAGCACGTCGTCAAATGTAAGTCCAAGCTGAATTTCTGCCATAGCGGAGACTACTACGCCGCAGACCATTTTGCAAGCCTAATCTGCACAAACAGCCTGTTTTTTTTGCATTCACCGCGTTAACAGCTCTTTTTAGCTTGCTTTTACGCGTGCAGGGTGTATACTCCGCGCGTATTTTAATCAAGTTTCGTCAAATAACAACGCTACGGCACACCATGAACACATTACGCACATTCACCACCGGGAGCGGTCGGGAAGGCCGCTATTATTCCCTGCCCGCACTGGCTGCAGAGGGGTATCCCGGCATCAACCGCATGCCCGTTTCTCTCCGCATCGTGCTGGAAAGCCTGCTGCGCAACTGCGACGGTCTCAAAGTGACGGAACAGGACGTCACCAACCTCGCCGCATGGAATGCCAAGAACCCGGGCAGTTATGAGATTCCCTTCACCGTGGCCCGCATCATCCTGCAGGACCTGACCGGTGTTCCCCTGCTGGTAGATTTGGCCGCCATGCGCTCCGCCGTGCAGGATTTGGGTGCAGACCCCAACAACATGGAGCCGCTGGTGCCCGTAGACTTGGTGGTGGACCACTCCGTGCAGGTAGACTGGTCCGGTTTCCCGGAGGCATACCAGAAGAACCTCACGCGCGAGTTTGAGCGTAATACGGAACGCTATGAGTTCCTGAAATGGGGACAGCAGGCATTCAAGACCTTCTCCGTCGTCCCGCCCAGCACCGGTATCGTCCATCAGGTGAACCTGGAATACCTGGCCCGCGGCGTCATGGAGAAAGACGGCGTTTACTACCCGGACACCCTGGTGGGTACAGATTCCCACACCACCATGATTAACGGTCTGGGCATCGTGGCCTGGGGCGTCGGCGGCATTGAGGCAGAAGCCGGCATGCTCGGTCAGCCTGTCACCTTCCTCGTGCCGGAGGTCGTGGGTGTACACCTGAGCGGCAAGCTGCGTGAGGGTGTCACCGCCACGGATTTGGCCCTGCACGTCACCCAGATGCTGCGCAAGCAGGGCGTGGTGGGCAAGTTCGTGGAATTCTTCGGCGAAGGTGCTGCCAGCCTTTCCCTGCCGGACCGCTCCACCGTGGCCAACATGGCACCGGAATACGGCGCCACCATGGGTTTCTTCCCCTTCGATGAAACATCTGCAGCCTATCTGCGCACCACCGGCCGCAGTGAGGAGCACGCAGCCACCTGCGAATCCTACCTGCGCGCACAGGGTCTCTTCGGCATGCCGAAGAAAGGCGATATCGACTACACCATCGAGCTGGAGCTCGACCTCTCAACCATCGAGCCCGCCGTGGCCGGTCCCAAGCGTCCGCAGGACCGCATCCCGCTGGCTAGCCTGAAAGAGAGCTTTGCCTCCATCTGCCGCGATACATACGGCGCAGAGCAGAACACCACGCCCGTACCCGTCACCATGAAGGGCGACGCCGGCAATCCCGATGCCGACACCACTCATGATGTAGAGCTGAAAGACGGCTCCATCCTGGTAGCCGCCATCACCAGCTGCACCAACACCAGCAACGACGGGCTCATGCTCGCTGCCGGTCTTCTGGCAAAGAAGGCCGCTGCGCTCGGCCTTAAAGTCCCGGCCTATGTGAAGACAAGCATCGCCCCCGGTTCCCGCATTGCCGCCCGCTACTTCTCCAACAACGGGCTCACGGAAGCCTTGGACAGCATCGGCTTCTCCATCGTCGGCTACGGCTGCACCACTTGCATCGGCAACTCCGGCCCCATCAACACCGCCATTGAGGAAGCCGTGGTGAAGCACAACCTCGTCTCCTGCTCCGTCCTCTCCGGCAACCGCAACTTCGAGGCCCGCATTCACTCCCACGTCAAGGCCAACTTCCTCATGTCCCCCCCGCTCGTCATTGCCTTTGCTCTGGCCGGCCGAGTGGACATTGATATGGACAGCGAGCCTCTGGGCACGGCTACAGACGGCACCCCCGTCTACCTGCGCGACATCTGGCCCACGGGTGATGAAATTGCCGCCGCTCAGGCCTGCGCAGCCACCCCGGAGGACTATGCCTCCTGCTATTCCGGACACGTGCCGGAGTGGGACGGCGTGAAAGCCCCCACCGGCGCCACCTTCAGCTGGAACCCGGAATCCACCTACATTCACCGCCCGCCCTTCTTCGACGGCTTCACCGGAGCCAAGGGTGATATCACCGATATCACGGATGCCCGCCCGCTGGGTATATTCGGTGACTGCGTGACCACGGACCACATCTCCCCCGCAGGTGCCATCAAGCCAACCGGCCCCGCCGGCACCTTCCTGGCGGCCAACGGTGTGCAGAAGCGTGATTTCAACACCTTCGGCTCCCGCCGCGGCAACGACCTCGTGATGGCTCGCGGCACCTTTGCCAACGTGCGCATCAAGAACCTGCTGACGGAAGGTATTGAGGGCGGTTACACACTCTACTTCGGCGATGCTGAGGTGAGCGCCCCGGATACGGACATCTGCGCCCCCTGCGGCAAGCCCACCTTCATCTATGATGCGGGCATGGCCTACCGCGCCGCCGGTGTTCCCACCATCATCATCGGCGGTGAGGACTACGGCATGGGCTCCAGCCGTGACTGGGCGGCCAAGGGCACCAACCTGCTGGGCGTGCGCGCCGTCGTCACCAAGAGCTTTGAGCGCATCCACCGCAGCAACCTCATCGGCATGGGCGTCCTGCCCCTCAACTTTGCCAACCCGGCAGATTATGACCGCGTGAAGGGGCTCAAGGATGTCACCTTCTCCATCACCGGACTGAGCAACGATATGGCACCGCGCAGCGCCGCCACCCTCGTGGTCAAGCCCGCCGGAGAAGAAGCCTTCGAGCTGCCGCTCATCGTCCGCATTGATACCCCCATCGAGAAGGAATACTTCCGCGCCGGCGGCATCCTGCAATACGTACTCACCAACTATTGCTGATAAGGCATCATGAAAAGCATCGACATCAACACGCTGGACATCTCTGCCCCGAAACTCATCGGCAAGCAGTGGATGCTCATCACCGCCGGCACGCCGGATAAGTTCAACACCATGACGGCCAGCTGGGGCGGTCTGGGCTTCCTCTGGAACCGCCCGGTAGCCTACGTCTTCGTCCGCACCAACCGCCACACCGCAGGCTTCATGAACGAGCAGAAGAAGTTCACCCTCTCGTTCATGCCGGAAAGCTACCGACAGGATTTGGTCTTCTGCGGTCGGAACTCCGGTCGGGATGTGGACAAGGTGGCCAACACCTCGCTCAAGCCCATGACCACCGCTGCCGGCAATGTGGCTTTTGAGGACGCGGAGCTGGTGCTGGAATGCCGCACCATGTTCCAAACCACGTTGAAAGAAGCGGACTTCCTGGATTTCTCCGAAGTCTCCCCGCAGTGGTATGATGAGAACAACCCCACGCACGTTCTCTACATCGCAGAGATTACCGATACGCTTGTGCAGTAATCCGGCCGCGCATATCAGTCATTTCGGGAGGGGCAGATATCTGCCCCTCCTTTTTTGGTAGGTAAAAAACAAAGCGCCGAAAAAATTCGCCCTTCTCATGAGCATTCAACATGATACCGCCAACCTACTTTCGGCCACCCGTGACTTTTGGCATCTGTTTTTTCGCTTGAAAACACGGTAAAATCTGCTAGTATCACACTAAATTGGCTCTTTTCCGACCAAGGCATCCACATTTTTCCAACCATCATGAACATCCGCACACTCACCGGCTTGGCGATTACCGCCTTAATATGTCACGCAGGGCTTAACACTCCTATTCAGGCAAGTGAATGGACATCTCCCCACCCACTCGTGCTGGAAAACAAAGCCACAGCCACCCTTCTTCCCTTCCCCAAACAAATCACGTGGGAAAGTACTGGCGACCTTCCTGCGCCGAATGCCTGGAGCATCAGCAAAAATGCCTCCAAAATGCCCATGGTTCAGCAGGCGTGGAAAAGCTTTGTCCGAGAGGTAAAAGGCAAAAGTGCCACCCCGTATTCCGTCAAACTAGTCCAAAATGGAGACGTGCTGCCGGAAGAAGCCCGCAAGGAAGGCTACAAACTCTCCGTCACCGCAACCGGCACCACCATCACCGCCGCAACGGAAGCAGGCTTCTTCAACGCTATCCAAACCCTCCGTCAGTTGACCGCCGGCAAAAAGCTGCCGCTCTGTGAGATTACGGACTGGCCGGCTTTCGACAAACGCGGCTACATGCAGGACTGCGGGCGCAACTTCCGCACCGTGGAGCGGCTCAAGAAAGAGCTTGATTTGGCTGCGCGTCTCAAGGTCAACGTCTTCCACTGGCACCTCACAGACTACCCGGCCTGGCACATCCAGTGCAAATCTCACCCGGAGCTTAATTCTCCGAAACACCGTACCCGCGACCTGAACGACACCTACACCTATGATCAGATTCGTGAGGTCTGTGAATACGCCGCCAAGCGCAATATCCAAGTGATACCGGAGCTGGATATGCCCGGTCACAGTGCCTACTTTGAGCGCGCATTCGGCTTCAAGATGCACACGGAAAAAGGCATGAAAATAGTCGGTGACCTGCTGGATGAATTCTGTAAGGAAATCCCGGCGGATATGTGCCCCATCATCCATTTCGGCGCAGATGAGGTGCGAATTCCCAACGCCGCACAATTTGTGGATTTCGTCACCCAAAAGCTGCAATCCCACAACCGCACCCCCATGCAGTGGGCCAGCACCAGAGACCTGCCCGTGGGGAACAGCTCCATTGAACAGCGCTGGGGAGAAGGAGCTGATATGGTGGCAAAATCCATCATCCCGGAGCGCATCGTCCGCAAGGCTTTTGACTCCACCATGGGCTATGCCAACCTGCTGGATCCGGCCATGCTGGTACGCCGCTACTTCTTCATGCGCCCCTGCGGCTCAGCCAAGGGAGACGCCCTCAAGCTCGGTCCCATCATCTGCATCTGGCCGGACGGCAAGGTGGACAACAAGGAAAATATACCCGGCATGTGCGCCATGTGGCCCGGCATGTGCGCCATGGCAGAGCGCGCTTGGGTGGGCGGCGCCGGAGACGGTGATGCCCTGCCCCTGGAAATGCCCGCTCCGAGCACGGAAGCATTCAAAGCCTACCGCTCTTTTGAAAAGCGCATGAACACCCTGCGCAAGCGCACCTTTGAGTCCGAGCCTTTCCCCTTCTGGACAGAAACCGGCGTAGAATGGACCGTCGTAGAGCCCGTTCCCACCGCGCAGGCAGAAGAAACACGCAAAGCCGTGCTGGCAGGAGAAACGGACAACTTGACCACACGCAAGGCATACTGCGCCAACCTGTATTTCCGCACCCGCCCGGATACCGGCTTCCTGGGCATGTTCATGGGCACCAAGCCCGGGCACACCGTTTGGGCCGTCACCACCATCCAATCCCCGAAGGCAGGCGATATGCCCTTCATGGTGGGATTCGATGCTCCTGCCCGCTCCAACCGCCGCTGGACCGGCGTCCCGAAAAACGGTGACTGGTCTCAGGCCGGCACCCGCATCTGGATTAACGGCAAAGAAATCAAGAACCCCCGTCGCTACAAGCTGGCAGGTCAGAAAGCACTCAAGGGCAACCAGTGGAACTTCGAGGCCCCGCTTGACCCGGAAGAAATCTGGTGGGTGCAGGATAAAACGGAACTGCCTCTCAAAAAGGGTGACAACACCATCGTGATTGAGCAGCCCTACATCGGCGAGCACCAGTCCTGGGGTATCTCTCTCATCCCGCTTTTTGATGATAAAGAACCCAAAAAGAAGAAAAACATGTAAGTTTTAACCACCGGGCGCATCTGTCGGACTACACGGGATGCGCCCGTTTTTTATGCCCGGGCATTCAGAAAACGGCGGACTGCCCGCCGCACCGTTTCCTCTGCCGTGGGCATACCAATCCCCATCGCCACTACCCGGGCAGACTCCATAGCCGTGTGGCGCGGGCGCGGCTCACGGAAAAACGGCACTTCATCCAGCTTCTGCCGTGCCACAGGCGGCAGGGCGGCAAGAGCCCCCAGGCGCACCGCCTCATCCAGTGCCACATTTGCACAGTCCCACCAACTCATAGGCTCTCCCTGTGAGCAGACATGAAAAACGCCCTTGGTCCCCGCCGCAGCCAGAGACAGCACCGCTCCGGCTATATCCTCCGCATCCGTCGGCAACGAAGTCTTGTCCGCAATGGCGGCAAGTGCTTGCCCCGCCACCGCCTTTGCCACCACGCTCTCCGGGAATCCGGGTTTCGCAGGATTCCCGCAAATCCAGGAAACACGGGCAATAATACTCTCCTCCCAGGCTTCCGCCACCTGCATCTCACCCTCCCGCTTACTCTCCGCATACACACAGACAGGGCGGCACTTGGCACTCTCATTCTTCAGCCCCGGGCGTCTGCCATCCAGTACATAATCCGTAGAAAGATGCACAAATCGCGCGCCCGTGTGGCGGCATGCCAAAGCCATAGCCGCCGGAGCCACGGCATTGATGCAATGTGCCCGCAGAGGGTCATCTCCGCAGGCTTCCAACCCACTGACGGCGGCACAATTCACCACCAGCTCCGCATCACTGCCCAGCACCAAATCCGACACCGCCTCCGCATCCTCCAACGGGCACAGCTCATGAGCCGGGGCCAGCACCTCCATCCCGGCTTCCTTCGCCACCCGGCACATCACCTGCCCCGTTCGTCCCGTCCCGCCGAATACCAGTATCTTCATGCACCTATTCTATACCTCACGTTCAACAAATGCAACCCCCAACCTACTTTACCGCCAAACAAATGCGCAAAGCTATACGACAGACGGTTGCAAAGCATTAGTAATCCTCACTCAGGACAGCTTTTCCTCAATGATTTTTAACATTTCCTGACTTTTTTTATTGTTATTTCGCAGTTTTTCATTACCGCGATGACAGAATTTACCATTTCCTATACCCCCTATCAACGACTTACGTTATTTTATCCACCATTTCGGCACCAAATAGCCTTATTCTTTACATCAGAATTTCAATTTTTCATTTACATTTACTCCGAGAATACTGTATACTTATCACAGCGCGCATCAGGAACAAGATACGCCGATAAATCACACGTAGCACTTATGAAAACACATTTACCTAAAAAATTACTTGTTGCTCTATTGGCAGCCATGTCAGTAGGCACGGTTTCTGCCGCTACCCTCAGTCAGGCATATCCCAATCAGGAAATATCCTTTACTCTGAGTGAGGAGATGGCACAGAATGCCACAGCCGGAGCTGTTACAGTCACCGTTGGCAAGGGTGATTACTCAAAGACAAACATGTTTGTCAACTCCAAGCCCGGCTACATTGCCGGCGCAGCTCATCTCGTAGATGGCGTACTGAATACGTCTATGAGCAATGGTGTGACAGGAAATCCCGACAATCCCTACAAAGGTCAGCTGTACAGCAGCACAACCATTATCGTCGGCACGCAGGGGGATTCCGAAGAAAATGCCCCCGTGGGCATCCAAGCACTCCTTGGTGAGGGTATCGCCTGCAACAGCGTTGTCGGTGACAAGAACATTATCGTGAACAGCGGTAAGATTGGTACCATCTATGGCGGCGTTTCTTATGAAAGCCTTAAATCCTCAAACCTGTCATTTGTGGGTAACACGATCGGTGCCAATATGTATGCCTACAAGGATGCTTCTAATCCGGCAGATGTGAACATTACCGTCAACGGTGGTTCTGTAAATCAGATTCGCGGCGGTAACAGCGGCAAGCACTTGGATTACATTGCCAAGGTATGTCAGGCTGCAGCTGCCGCAGGCACGTTGGATGAACTGATGGCAAATAAGCCGTGGTCCATCAGCGGAGATGTCAATATCTCCATTAAAGGCGGCACTGTGGGTACCGAGCCCGGTAAGAAAGCCATTCTGGGTGCAGGCGGTTCCGGTCATTCCGTTGACGGCGACGTGAACATCAACATCAGCGGTGGTGCTGTTAAAGGTAACATCTATGCAGGTGGCAGCAACGCATACGCCGAAGTTGGCGGCACGAATATCTCCATCAGCGGTGGTGAAATCGATGGCAACGTATTCGGCGGCGGCCTGTATGATGACGGTCCTGAGCGCGCCGGTTTTGAAGGCCCGGCTCCCGTTGTCAAGGGCAATACCGCCATTGAAATTAAGGGCGGCCTGATCAAGGGCGACGTATATGGCGCCGGCTTTGGTGATACCGTTGAGGGTAACACCTCCATTACGCTTTCCGGCGGCGTGGTTGAAGGTACTCTGTACGGCGGCGGTTTGAGCGGAGAAGCAGATAACGGCAATGTGACTGCAACCGTCAAAGGAACTCGTACTCTGACCATCGGCTCCGCAGAGACGGCATACAGCGGTTCTGTTGCCGTGGCTGATTTTACTGCCATTTCCGTTGTGAATGGCACGGTGACCCTGACGGCTTGCACCGCTGCGCCCGAGGGCAGTGACCTGACGGTGGAAAAGGATGCTGCTCTTACGGTTAACGGCGAGGCTGCATTCAAGAGCATTACGCTGAACGGCGGTTCTCTGACGGCTGCAAATCTGACGGCAGAAAGCATCACTCTGGGTACCGGCAACTACGGTGTACTGGAGGGCGGCTATGTAGCAGGCGATGCCGAAAACGGCTTTGTTCAGGATTCCGGCCGCCAATCCATTGGGCTGACGGTTAATGAGACCGGGGCAACGGTAACAGACGCTGAAGGCGTAGAGTACAAGTACGATGAGGCCAAAGGCCAATACACTGCAGCCGGAGCCATTCATTGGGAGACCTATTACATCAACACCGAGGAGCACACGGCAACGGTCAGCGAAATTGCTGCTGCCAGTGAGAATAAGCTCGAACAGGTAGAGATGAAAGCCGGTGTTCTGAATGCCGATGCAAGCGCAAAGGTTAACGCCACCGGCGGCAGCATTCACATGACCGGGCAGAACGTTGATATCACCGGTACGCTCAGCAGAGAAACCTCCGTACAGGTGTCCGGCACCGGTACTATTACGGGTGACAACACGCACACGGGCGGTACTGTCATTGCCGGTGAAAACGCCAAGCTGACGGTAGGTTCTGCCACGGCCTTGGGCACAGGTGAAGTAACTCTTCAGAATCACGGCACCTTGGACCTCAACGGCATGGAAGTAAGCAACATCATCAACGTGGAGGGTTGCACCATTTCCCGCGCCGCCAACTACAAGGGTGAGATGCGCGTGAGCGGTGATCTTACGCTGACGGATGCCGCTAACGCCGCAGCTGTCATGCTTTCCGGTAACGGTACCGTTTCCGGTGCTCAGCTTACGACCGCCTCCATCACCAAATCTGCAGGTCACAAAGCAGCCGTAGACTTCAGCTGCTCTGTTACCGTACTGGAGGGGGGTAACATCTTCATTGACGGTGATACTCCGCTGAGTGTTTCCGGCACGCTGACGCTGGGCAACAATGTAACCATTCACCTGTCAGATTCCTTCACGCTCAACGATACCATCGTAGACGCTGATAGTTTGGTGCTGACGGACGGCACCGCTTCCATTGAGCTGGAAGGGACAAGCTACGAGCTTACCCTCAATGAATCTGAGGGTTCTCTGGTACTGTCCGAAACAGAAACCGAGGACACGGAGGAGGAAGACACTCCCATCGTGGACGATGACACGGAGGACGACAAGCCCATCGTTGGTCCGGAGGAGCCGGAGAAACCCGCTCCCGTGTTTGACCAGGCTTCTGCCGACCTGCTGGTGCAGAGCAACTGGGGCGCCGTGACCACCTCCCGCGCCTTCGCCAATGCCGTGCAGGGTCAGCGTAACAACGCCGGCTGCATTGCAGAGGGCCGCGGTACGGCTTGGGTGGCAGCCCTGGGCGGTGACCACGACATCGAGAGCTCCGGCAAGGCCTCCGGTTCCGACATCACCTACTTCGGTGCTGCAGCCGGTGTGGATATGCGCATCGGCAAGCGTCACAGCGTGGGTGTGGCCTTCGGCTACACGGACGGTGAGGTATCTCCCTCCGGCCTGAGCGATGTGGACCAGGAAAGCAGCTATGCTTCCATCTACGGTGAGCATGGTCTGAAGAAGTTCGCCAACAACTCCTACCTGTCCCTGGGCTGGGTAGCCGGTGTGGGCCGTACGGAGTCTGATCTGGGCAGCATCTCCTGGGAGCAGGACAGCGTGCAGGTGAACACCCGCGTGGCCTGGAACAAGAAGGTAACCGACCGCTTCGCCTACAACGTGTTCGGCGGTCTGGAATACTTTGCCTCTGAGTCCGACACGGTGGCAGGCTGCAAGAGCGGCTCTGTGCAGAACGTACGCGGTGAGCTCGGTATGGGCGTGCGCTATGTGGCCCTGAGCGGCACCAAGGCCGTGGAAGATGAGAAGAGCGCAGAGATTACCCCCGCCTGCGAGCGCGTGGTGCTGTACGGTGAGCTCAGCTACATCAACGATATGGTGCGCAACAACCCCGTGGCTGAAATCAACGGCCTGCGCGGCACCGGTGCCAACCCCGGTCGCCAGGGTGTGGGTATCGACCTCGGTGCCACCATCCGCATCGGTGAACGCTGGACGGCCAACGCCAACTACAGCTTCAACGCTATGGATGACTCCGATGAGCACAGCGTGAACGTGGGCGCAGCCTACACGTTCTAAAGCTCCGCAAAGAGTATTCAACAATTATCAGGCGGCTCATGCTATACGGCATGAGCCGCCTTTTTTTTAACAAAAAGAATCGGCCTGCGCCGCAATGTATTTATATACACCATATCAGCTCCCCCCTCCCACGGGCAACTGTATAAGCGCATCTCTGAACTATCAAATTTTCTGAGATTAGCAAGTTTTTTTGCTATTCCGAACCCGCTCCGTCAAAAGGATAAGCCGGTAACGAATAAATTGCAGCAATATGCATTCACTTTCTTGACCCGCACGGTGGGTGATGGTAGTATAAGGCATGCCGCTCGTTCAAATTCACCCGTCAATACTGAAACATGTTTCCGTACTACCCCTGCAAAACGGAATATATCCTGTGCGCGGCCTCATTTTTAAGACAGAAAGCCCGTTGGTGGCCGTCACGGTAAAGATTCAGTACACACCGGATTATGTGCAGCCGCAGGTGCTCAAAGTGGGAAAAATAGGGAAAGGAGAAACACCCTTGTCCCTGCCCCACACCACGTATGCGCATGAAACGCTCATGAAGCTGGACAAACCGGAAGAAGGGCGGGTAAAAATCACGGTTAAATCCGGAGATGAGTTATTGGCTACACATGAGCAGACCATTTGCTGGCACCCGCATGATGCCTGGGTGGGGGGAGAGGAAATCCCGGAATTGCTGGCGGCTCTGGTTCGCCCGAATGACCCGGCCATCAATACCTTATTGGACAGGGCATCGGAATTGCTGCGGGCAAACGGCCTCACTCCGGAATGGAATGGCTATGCCCGGCCCCGCAACGTCATCATCAACCGCCTGCATGCCATCTGGAGCACGGTCTGCAGCGCCGGCATTAACTATACCTATCCGCCTGACTGTGAAACCGATGTATGCTTGGGACAACGGGTACGCTTACCCTCCTTCATTCTGAACAATAAGTGCGGAACCTGTCTGGACACCACACTGATGCTGGCGGCACTGGTGGCGCAGGCAGGGCTCACCCCCATTGTCATTCTCATAACCGGTCATGCCTACATGGGCGTGATGCTCAAGGATGCCTCCCTGCCGTCGGTCGTGGTGAAAGATGTGGCCGGCATCCGCAACCTGCTGCAGCTGGATGAGCTGTTACTGCTGGAAACCACACAAATGACCCACTACAAGGATAATGTTCCGCTTTCCTTTGCTGAAGCGCAGGCAACCGCCCGCCGCAGCATCATGCAGATGGAGGCAGCAGACCACTTCCTCGCGCTGGACATCGTGCGCATCTGGGCCACGGGCATTCACCCCATTGCCGACACGCTGAAAGAAGCCTGTACCGGGGATTTTCTCGGGCAAAAACAACCGGAGCTGCTTCCTGCCAATGATTTTCTACCGGAAGAAACTGCTGCTCAGCGGGAGGATGCAGAATCTCTGGTAGCCAACAAACCCGGCACGCGCATGGAGACGTGGCAGCTTAAACTGCTGGATTTATCCCTGCGCAACAATCTGCTCAACACCAGAATGAACGGCAGCCGCCAGATTGGTCTCTTCATCCCGAACGTGGCTCAGTTTGAGGACAAAATCTCCCGCGGAACCGCCTTCCGCATCAAACCCATCCCAAAGACCATCACGGTCAACCAAGCCAAATATGAAGCCTTTCAGACCCCGGCTCATCTGGACACCCTGCAGAGAGAGCTGGCTTCCCAAATGTTCCTCAAGAATGAGCTGCTGGCTACGGACGGCAAAAAGGCGCATTCCGAAGAATGCCTGAGCCGCAGTCTGCAAAGCATCTATCTGGCAGCACGGCATGATATGGAGGAAAGCGGCTCCAACACGCTGTATCTGGCATGCGGCTTCCTGAAGTGGAACCGCGGCGGAGCCGCAGATAAAACGCTGATGGCACCGGTGCTGCTCATCCCCGTGAAACTGACTCGCCCGAGCGTTAAGGCAGGTTTCACGCTGCGCAGTGCAGATGAGGAAACACGTATCAACCTCACCCTGCTGGAGCTGCTCAAGACAGAGTTCTCCCTGCGCATACCCGAGCTGGAAGGCGATTTACCCACAGATGACAGCGGCCTGGATGTGGCCCGCATTTTCACGCTGCTGCGCCACGCCATCCGCGAGTTACCGGGGTGGGAAGTGGTAGAGAATTGCTCTCTGGGCATATTCTCCTTCACCAAATATCTGATGTGGAAGGACATGGTAGACCGCAGGGATGCCTTGCTGCAAAATGCCGTGGTGGCGCACATTGCCGCAGAAGAACGGAGCAGCTTCCCGGAGCAGACGGACTTCCCCGAACCCTCCACGCTGGACAATGAGGTTGACCCTCGCAAGGTATTCACCCCACTCTCAGCGGATTCCTCTCAGCTTTCCGCCGTGCTGGCTGCAGCACGCGGCAAAAGCTTTGTACTGATAGGACCGCCCGGCACCGGCAAGAGCCAAACCATTGCCAACATGATTGCCCACTGCCTGGGGCACGGCAAAACCGTCCTCTTTGTGGCAGAAAAATCAGCGGCTCTCTCTGTGGTGCATCGTCGTCTCAAGCGCATCGGGCTGGCGGAATACTGTCTGGAGCTGCATTCCTCCAAAGCCAACAAAAAGGAAGCCATTGCACAGTTCCGCTCTGCCATTCTGGCAGCCACCCGCCCGGCAGACAAAACGGACTGGGGCAACACGGTGGACACCATGGCCACGCTGCGTTACACGCTCAACCTGCTGCCCTATGAGCTGCACCGGCCGCAGAGTGACGGCAGCAGCCTGTACGATGATATCTGCCTGCTGGCGGAACAGGGAGATTTGCCCGTCTTTACCCCCTGTCCGGATGCACCGCTGAGCATCTCCCGCGACCGCAAAGCGGAACTGATGGCGCTGGCGGAAAAGCTGGTGCTCTACCACCGCCCCGTAGCTGATATTCTGCACGGCTCCGCGCTCTCCCTGTCCACCACTTCCTACTCTTTTGAATGGGAAGAAAAACTCGCCGCCACGCTGCAACAGTTGATTGAACTGCAGGGGAAAAAGGATGCCCTGTACGCAGAGCTCCACGCCGCCGCCGGCACAAATACCGCAGGCTTAACGGAAGAAGCGGCAGCAGCACTCCGTGGACTGTTCAACGGGCTCTCCCTGCAAAAAAGCGCAGATTTCAGCTGCCTTTGCCCCCCGCTTGCCACAGCCACGCTTGCGAGGATGGAAAAAATCACCGCCGCCGCTGCTGTCTATCGGGAACAGGCCGCCGGGCTCTCCCTCCCCTATCCCGCAGAGGCCGTCAACTCCCCGGAACTGGAAATCCGCTACACGGAGTGGAAAAAAGCACAGCTTTCCAACTTCATTTTCCGTTTCTTCGGCGTACGCAAGGCTCGCAAGTTCCTGCAGGTGCTTGCCTTCAGCAAGCAGCAGCCCGACTGCCGCAACGATTTTGAGCGTCTTCTTGCCATGAAGGCTGCCGCCGGGGAAATCCGCGCCGCCTCCACCCCGGAAATGGAGTCAATTCTCCATGGAACGGATACCACGGCGGAGCAGCTGGAGCTCGCGCGAACAATGGCGCGGCATGCCGCCCGGGCAGAGCAGGCAGCGGTGCAGCGTTTGCTGGGCACGCCGCTGCTGCAGGATTCTATGCGCCGGCAGTTGGACATGCTGCAACAGCTCAACGCTGCCTATCAGGCACAGGAACTCGAGGCCTCTGCACTGCTTCATTGCCCGCAGGAAAAGCTGCCGCAGCACAGTACAGACTGGTGCAGGCTGCTGGAGCTGCGTCCCCGCTGGCGCGAGCTGACTCTCCGGAACAAGGTGGCGGAAGAAGCCCGAAACACCGGAGCCGCAGCCTTGACAGAGCAACTGCAGAACAAAGCCGTTGCCCCGGAGCAACTGGAACACGCTCTGCGGGTAAATCTGGCCCGCCGCAGACTCCGCGCCGCGGCAGACAGCATCACCACGCTCAATGAGTTCACCCCCTGCGCCCATGAGGATGCCATTTCCCGCTTTGCCGAGCAGGATGCCGATTTGCTGAAGCTGACCACGGCTCGTGTGCGAGAGCTTTTGGCAGAGCGCGCCGCCGGTATTGCCCAATTCGGGCGGGAAATAGCCATTCTGCAACGAGAAATTGCCAAGCAGCGCGCCCACATGCCGCTGCGCAAACTGCTGGAAGCCACGCCGAACGCCACAGCCCTGCTCAAGCCCTGCATGCTCATGAGCCCGCTCTCCGTAGCCCAATACCTCACCCCGGAATCCGCCCCGTTCGACATCGTCATTTTCGACGAAGCCTCACAAATCCCCGTCTGGGATGCCATCGGCGCGCTGGCTCGCGGCAAAAGCTCCATTGTTGTGGGAGACCCGCGCCAAATGCCGCCCACCGGTTTCTTTGTCCGCAGCCGGGAGGACTCCGAGGAAGACTACGAGATAGAGCACGATATGGAAAGCATTCTGGACGAGTGCCGCGCCTGCGGCATCCCGGAAATGAAGCTCAGCTGGCACTACCGCAGCAAGGCGGAAAGCCTCATCGCCTTCTCCAACCACCGCTATTACGACGGCAGGCTCACCACCTTCCCCGCCCCCGTTTCCACCGATACCGCGCTGCAGTACCACTACATTGCCCAGGGCATTTACCAACGCGGAGCCGGCAAACGAACCAACCCGGAGGAAGCTCGCGCCCTCGTGCAGCATGTGCTGGAAACCCTGCGCAGCCCGGATTTCCGCTACACGGAGGCCACCAGCATCGGCATTGTCACCTTCAACATGCAGCAACAGCGGCTCATTGAGGACTTGCTGGAAGAGGAACGCGCCAAAGACGAGTCCCTGGAGCCCTTCTTCTCAGAAGCCAACAGCGAGGCCATCTTTGTGAAAAACCTGGAAAACGTGCAGGGAGATGAACGCGGCGTCATCTACTTCTCCACCACCTACGGACCGGATAAACACGGAACGGTTTCCATGAACTTCGGCCCGCTCAATCTGGAGGGCGGCGAACGCCGACTCAACGTGGCCATCACCCGCGCCCGCAACGCCATGCACGTCTTCTCCTCTCTCAAACCGGAAGACATCAACCTCAACCGCACACGCGCACAGGGCGCAGCGGATTTCCGCCGCTTCCTGGAATGCGCCCGCATGGGGACGGAAAAATTCTTCCTCACCCACTTGGCCAAAGACACGGAAACCGAACAGCTGGCACAGAGCATCCGCCGCGAATTGGAGCAGCGCGGCTGGAACTGCACGGTGAATCTGGGCGTTTCCGGCTACCGGGTGGACATCGCCGTACACCATCCGGAGCTTGCCGGAACCATGCTTGCCGGCATCGTGCTGGACGGCCCGGGCTATGCCGCCGCCAACACCGCCAGAGACAGAGATGTGCTGCGCGGCAGCGTCATGGGCATTCTGGGCTGGCGTCTTCTGCGCCTCTGGGCACTGGACTGGTGGCGCAACCCGCAGGCCTGTCTGGATGCCGCAGAAGCGCAGCTGAAAGAGTGGATAAAAGCCGGCCCGCCGGAGCCGCCGCAGCTGCCCTCCCTGCTGCCGGAAAACGGTACAGGCATGAAAACAGATACCCCGGAAGAACAGCCCAAGCCCACCCCGGTCGTCCCCGCACCCGTGGGTGAACCATACAAAGAATTCTCCCGCACCCTGCCCCACCTGAGCAGCATCAACGACATTACGCTCATCAATGCCCTGCTGGAGATAGTGCAGATGGAAGGCCCCGTACTGCAAAGCCGCGTCCTCTGCCGCATCGGCAAACTCTCCGGCACCGTTTTAACGGCTTCTGCCCGCGCAAGTCTCTGCTCAAAGCTGGAATACCTGCTGCGCGCCAAGCATTTGAACGCTGACACGGAACTCACACCGGAGGGCGGGACAGACCGCTGCCTCTACCTCCCGAAAACACCGAATGTCAAACTCCGCACCCGCGGCGAGCGCGATTGGACGGAAATTCCCGCATCTGAGTTCAGGCTGCTGGCAGAGGAGCTCCGCGCCCACCTCTGCTGCCTCAACGGCAGCGATGAGCACCTGCGCGCCATCATGGCATTCTACCGCATCACCCGCATGAACAAAAAGTTCCGTGAATTCATCCTCATGATTCTGCAAACCAATAAATCACCAGACTGATCACTTCCTTACCCCCATACACCAAACAACTTTCTCTTCCCTGAACAAGAACTTTAACCTCCCCATCACATGAAAATATCCCGCATTTTCCCAATAATCTGTCTTCTGCTCTGCGCCGGCTGCCCGCTTACAGCTGCGGAACAGGGCGTGCCCGCACCGGAAGAAGCCCCCGCCACCGCAGAACAACAACAGGCCCTGCAGGAATATATCCGCATTAGAAAAGATTGCCTGAGCGCCCTGCGCGGAGTCTGCAACAAAGAAACGGCAGATGCCGCCGCAGAACTCACCCGCCGGTACGAAAAGCGGCTGGAAGAGCTGCTCCTCCTGTTCCGACAAATGGATCCGGAAAGCATCTCCTCCACCCTGAATAGTGCCCGACTCGGTCGCACTGCCTTCAAAAAAGAAATGGACCGTCTCCTGCTGGCAGATTTTTACGGCTCCGCCGCGCTGTCAGACGCCATCATGGAGACCCCGGTACACGCCCTGCCCGCACAGGAGCTCCCGCAGAACATACGCCAAGAACTGGAAAAACGGGCACAGGAGGCCCTCCGCACCCGTGGAAAACTGAAAGAGTTGGTGAGCGGCGGTCCCGGTTTCACCCAAGAATCAGCCTGGATTCTGACCGCTGTCCCGGACATCCGGCTCATGGATGCATGTTCCATGATGCTGAGCCTCCTCTACACGGATACCAACATGCTCGAATCCGCCGGGCTGGAATCCTCCGCTGTCTACAACGAAAAACTATTTACAGATGATAAAGCCCTCATCCGCATCTGTGTAGATATCATCCCCACCGGTGATGCTCCTTCTGCACGCTACCGTTTTACCCAATGGTTTGACGTATCCTCCATTGTTCCCTATCGCTCTGAGGCAGATGTCAACCAAGCCGTTTTGAACCTGCTGCACACCATTCAACAGATTACTAAGCTGGCAGAAAACATCCGCGACAAAGACTCCGCAGATGCCTCTGCGGAAAAATTCTCGCTCCTGGTCAATAGCTCACGCCTTCAGTTGCAAGGATTCCGCTGGCTCAATGAAAACGAGTTCATGGATTTGCTCCAAGAACACAACATCAATGCAGACACCCTCTTCGCCCCACTCCTGAAACTGCGTGAGGCTGACTTCTACGGCTCTGAAAAACTGCGGAATACCCTCCGCCTATCCAAATAAAGCATAAGGAATACATCCGCCGAAACCCGCCTTGTGAGTTCATCTCTCAAGGCGGGTTTTCTTTACCCTTGTGACTTTGCGTGAATTAAAAGCAGCACTTTGATTTCCGGCTCCTTTTATACTTGTAGTAGCAAGCAACTAATATCGAAATAAAAGAAACCGCCCTTGGTTATAAAACCTTGGGCGGTCGCGCAATGCAGGGCCTGGTTGCCCCACTTTAGTTGTTCCTTACTTGCGGTCTGTTTGGGCGTATCGTAGAGAAGCCCGACGGCGGCTTGTCACGCCATAGCTTTAGCGACGGCGACGACGTGCAGCCAGACCTGCCAGAGCCAGCAGGGAAAGGGTAGCAGTGGCAGGTTCAGGAACCATAGAGAAGGTGACATCCGTCACTGTAAATGCGGTAGGATTGTTCCAGTCCCATGTAAGGAGAGGCTGCCATGCAAGGCTTGTATCAATCCCCTCCGCTGCTGTCATTTTCTCACTTGTTTTTCCGTTGAATTTGTATGTGTAACAAAGGTTGCCATTTTCAACGGTATAATTGAGAGTAAGGGCAGCAGTAGTTTCACCCCCTTCTGAAAGAGTGTAATCCGTTCCGCCTAACATGTCCGTCAGAATGATACTACCTGCATCAAACTTCTTGACTTGCAGCATGTTCAAGGGAGCAGAGCCTTGGGGTATAATAGTAAAACCTGACCAAGGTATTGTTGTTATAGCGTCAGGCGTTGCATCAAACTGTAATGTGATGGCAAGGCTGCTGTTATTCTCCATCTTGTAAGCAGTAGAAGTATAGAGCAACATGCACCCATCAGATGAGCCGTATTCTCCGCCATTTGCTACAAGATTACCATTCTCAAAGGTAAAGTTGCAGTCTTGATGGCCGCACATTGTAGTCCAATCATCAGGATTAAGATTGCCTGCAAAGGCAGGGGATGCTACGAGAGCCGCAAGGAGTGTGAAAAGTGTGTGTTTCATGGTCATAAGAAAGGAGAAAGCGATAACTACAACCCAACGGTTCTACTATACATCATTCCTAATGCTGATGCAAGGCATAAAGGTCGTAAAGGATTAGAAAATTACGAGTTAGGGTATCATCAAAGATGACAAGTAGAGTGCGCGAGAGATGCCTAATCATACCTAACAGACAGATTTTCAATACAAAGATAAGGTATCAACATCGTCAATGCTGATGTCTCCTTATCTAACTCATCCTCACACGCTATCAGGGGTGATGTTGTAGTAATCCTCTGCCTCCGTCTTGGTGATGGCTCGGCGGTAATGTTTCAACAGCATACCGATGTCATGTCCCAACTGATTCACCGTCTCGGTGTAACCCTGACTTTCTGCCATGAATGATGCAGCCGCATGGCGAATACAGTTCTTCGGAAGAACAATCCCGGTCTGCTCTGATATGAACAGTCAAGGGGCCACGCGTAGATTTTTTTGTAACTTTTTCTGTAACTTTTGGGGTCAAATTTGAGCTAAAAAGTTACAAAAACCAGTGAAACACAATTTTACAACTTTCCCATAACTCGTTGATTTACAAATAAAGAAGAGCCTCACCGCAATGGCAAGGCTCTTCTCCAACTTACTACCTATGAAACTCAATCCTCCCTTTGGTGTGGGGCTGAGGCGCTCTCTCCTTCACCTCGCCCCGAAAGGACTGATAAGGGTAAGATGCATCAGTTGCGGATATCGTTCAAAATTTTTCCAAAAGTTTCAAAAAAGTGGGTCAGTGCTTTTTCCAACCGGGTTTATGGCGGGCAACAAGCTCCTCTGCCACCTGCTCAATGCGGAGGCCCTTGGAGGCCAGCAGAACAATGAGGTGGTAGAACATGTCGGATGCCTCGTAAAGCAGGCGGTCATCTGTGCCGTTGACGGCCTCAATGCAGGCCTCCAGGGCTTCTTCACCCACTTTCTGGGCCATGCGGTTCACGCCGTCGCGGAAGAGGGAGGTGGTGTAGGAGCCCTCCGGCATCTCCTCACGGCGCTTGTTGATGAAATCCTGCAACTCGCTCAGGAACATGAGGGGGGAAGCCTCATTCACGTCTCCCCAGCAGGTATCTGTGCCGGTATGGCAGACGGGACCGGCGGGATTCACCTGCACCAGCAGCGTGTCGTTATCACAATCCACGCGGATGTCCACCAGCTCCAGGAAGTTTCCGCTGGTCTCACCCTTCACCCACAGCTGCTGACGGGAACGGCTGAAAAAGGTAACCTTGCGGGTCTCCAGCGTCTTGTCATAGGCCTCACGGTTCATGTAACCAAGCATCAGCACCTTGGCCGTGCGGGCATCCTGAATAATGGCCGGCACAAGGCCGCCGCTCTTCTCGAAGTCGATGTTCATAAGCTGTTAAAAGGCTGTTGCGGGCTCAGTATAGCACATTTCCGTCTATTTACCACCTTTTTTTTCGGTCACCCGGCTTTCACTGCAGCCAGAGCGCGGGCCATGGCGGCCACGGTGGCATCTATATCTGCCTCAGAATGCGCGGTGGAGATGAATCCGGTCTCATACGGCGAGGGGGCAACGTAGACCCCCTGCTCCAGCATGCTGTGGAAGTAGGTGCGGAACATGCCGAAGTCTCCGCTCATGGCGGAATCCAGGTCATACACATCCTGTGTGGTGAAGAACAGGCAGTACATGGAGCCGCTGCGCTTGAAGGTCAGGGGCATGCCGGCATCATGCAGCACGCGGCGCACGCCCTCCTCCAGCCGGGCACCCAGCTGCTCCAGGCGGGTGTAGGCATCTACTGCTTCCAGCTGGCGCAGCTGCGCCAGGCCTGCCGCCATGGCCACGGGGTTGCCGCTGAGCGTGCCGGCCTGGTACACCCCGCCGAGCGGTGATACGCAGTCCATAATATCGCGGCGCCCGCCGAATGCCCCCACCGGCAAACCGCCGCCGATAATTTTGCCCAGCGTGGTCAGATCCGGCGTAATGCCATGCTTACCCTGCACACCGGCGGCAGAAATACGGAAGCCGGTCATCACCTCGTCAAAGATAAGCACCGCACCCTCCCTAGCCGTAATCTCACGCAGGAACTCCAGATACCCCGGTTTCGGCAGGTAGAAGCCGGCGTTGCCCGGGTACGGCTCCACAATGACCGCGGCAATCTGCCCCGGGTACTGAGCAAAAGCAGCCCGCACCGCTTCCGGGTTGTTATACGGCAGCACCAGCGTGAGGGAGGCGTACTCCTGCGGCACGCCTGCGCTGTCCGGCTCACCGTGCGTGAGCGCGCCGCTGCCCGCCGCCACCAGCAGACCATCTGAGTGGCCGTGGTAGCACCCGGCAAACTTGATGATGTATTTCCGCCCCGTATAACCGCGGGCCAGGCGGATGGCGCTCATGGTAGCTTCCGTGCCGCTGTTGGTCATACGCACCTTTTCCACGGACGGCAGCCACCGGCACACCGTCTCAGCCATCTCTACCTCCACCTGCGTGGGAATACCGTAGCCCAAGCCGTTGAGGGCAGACTCCCGCACGGCGGAAATCACGCACTCCGGCGCATGCCCCAGAATGGCCGGTCCCCAGGTGCCTACGTAGTCGATGTAATCCTTCCCATCCTCATCCCACAGGTGAGCCCCTTCGGCACGGGTCACGAAAAACGGGGCCCGCTCCAGCCTGCGGAATGCCCGCACGGGAGAGTTCACCCCACCGGGAATCACCTTGCAAGCCCTCTCAAAAAGTTCCTCAGAAATCGACATGCGCCCAGTATACTACGCCTCTACAGCATGAACAAGCCCAATTTTCTGCACGCAGCCACAGAAAAAACTTGCTCACGGAGAAAAGATAGGCTACTATCACCCCCAGCACGCCACCGCGGCCTGCAACACCACGGATGGGTGGCAGAGCGGTTTAATGCAGCGGTCTTGAAAACCGCCGAGGGCTAATACCCTCCGTGGGTTCGAATCCCACCCCATCCGCTAATAAAAAAGCACCTCGCAATCAATAGATTGCAAGGTGCTTTTTTTATTAACGAAAAACTGTACGCATCACGGCTGGAGACGCTCAATACCCCAGCTGCCATCCGGCTGCAGGGTATACATGAAGCGGTCATGCACGCGGCCGGGGCCGCCCTGCCAGAACTCCATGTGGTGCGGGACAATGCGGAAACCGCCCCAGAAATCCGGCAGCGGCACCTGGCCTTCAGAAAACTTGTGCTTCAGCTCCTGCAGTTTCATCATCAAGAGCTTTCGGGCAGATATCACCTGGCTCTGGTGAGACACCCAGGCACCCAACTGACTCTCACGCGGGCGGCTCAGGAAGTACTTGAGCGTTTCCGCGCGGGAGATTTTCTCTGCTCTGCCGTAGACAATAATCTGCCGCTCCAGCGTAACCCAGGGAAGCATCATACAAATTTCCGGGTTAGCTTCCAGCTCTCGGGCTTTGCGGCTGGTGTAATTGGTAAAGAACACATAGCCGCGGTCATCGTAATACTTGAGCAACACCGTGCGCAGGGAGGGACGCCCATCCGGAGTGGCAGTAGCAATGCTGATGGCATTCGGCTCCGGTATTTCAGCTTTCAGCGCCTGCTTGAACCAGCGGTCGAACTGCTCGAAGGGAGAATCCGCCAAATCACGGCGGTGCAGCGTATCCTTGAGGTACTCTTCTCTGAATGCAGATAAGTCCATACCCGAACTATACCACCGCCACCCCATCTCCGCAAGCCTAAGAAAAGCCTGCTCCCCTTTTTGTTAGCCCGTCTCTGTTTCTCTCCCGCTTTTTTGCGTATACCCGCATACACCCACTACCAAATAAAAAAAGGCGCTGTAAAGAACTTACAGTCTTTACAGCGCGTTTTTACACATAGATGAGAGGCGGGAGTGGGATTTGAACCCACGAATGTCGGTTTTGCAAACCGATGCCTTAGGCCACTTGGCTATCCCGCCGATATGTGGTTGCGGGGTGAATATACACGAGATATCACGCAGAGTCAAGCGATTTTTTGAAGTTTTGCATGATAATATACATTCCGGAGGGCAGTATGACACTAACCGGCCTGCTCTGCAAAGGTTGTTGCGGGATGCAGGGAATCTATACGCTCTACGAGAGAAAACAGATTCAGGGCGCGGTTTTCCTCATTTTCTGCAAAAATGAGGAATTGTTCAAGGGCCTCAATCAGCAGGGCGGTGCGGTTTCCCGGAATTTCTGCCAGCAGGGCATTCATCCGCGCATACTGGGCGGCGGTACAACGAAAAGTGATTGCTTTGGTACTCATAACGGGCTGCAGCATAACAAATCTGCAGCCCGTAAGAAAGCAAAGTTAGCGCAACGCGCTCTAATTGTCGGAGGCCGGGCGCAGCACCTTACAGAGAGCCGCAATCCGAAACAAAGACGTTATGCCAGCTCTCCCCTAGCCCGCAAATCCGCGTTGATGGCATCCAGGATGGCCAGTTCCGGGCGGAAGTTGGCATCATGATGAGAGGAGCGGATGAAGGGGCCGCTGGCTACGTGGTGGAAGCCTTTGGCAAGTGCCACCTCTCGCAGTTCATCAAACATCTCCGGGCGGATGTAATCTATCACCGGCAAGTGGCGTGCGGAGGGACGCAGATACTGCCCCATGGTGAGTACGGTGACACCGTGCTCCAGCAGATCATCCATGGTACGCTCAATTTCCTCACGCGTTTCGCCCAGGCCGAGCATGATGCCGCTCTTGGTCACGACCATGCCGGGTGCCATCTGCAGGGCGCGCTGCAGCATGTGCAGGGAGCGACGGTACTGCGCACGGAAGCGAACGATGGGGGAAAGACGCTCCACGGTCTCCAGATTGTGATTGAAGATATGCGGGCGGGCATCCATGACCAGAGAGAGGGCATCCTCGTTGCCGTTAAAGTCGGAGGTAAGCACCTCAATGACCGTCTCCGGGCAGCGGCGGCGGATTTCGCGAATGGTGGAGGCAATGTGTGCGGCGGCTCCGTCCTTCAGGTCATCTCGCGTCACCATGGTGACAACGGTGTGGGTGAGCTTCATGTGCTCCACGGCCTCAGCAATCTTGCGGGGTTCCTCCGGGTCCAGCGGAGCGGGTTTTGCCGTGCGGGTGGCACAGAATCCACAGGCGCGTGTGCAGACATCTCCGCAGGCCATGAAAGTGGCGGTGCCGTGGCTCCAGCACTCACCGCGATTGGGGCACATGGCCTCCTCACAAACCGTGACCAGAGCGTTGTCCTTGACCAGGTTCTGCACGTCCTTGAACACCCTGCCCTTGGGCAGTTTCACTTTGAGCCAAGAGGGTTTGCGAGCGGGTTTATCTGTCATAGCGCGGACTGTTATACTCTGAAATTCAGGAAATGCAAGAACAAAAACGCCCGCGCGGCGTAGAAACGCGGCGCGGGCGGATAAAAGGATGTGTGGTTTCCCGGTTTAGCGGGAGTAGAGTTCCACGATGAGCTGCACGTTCACGATCGGAGCAATCTCCTCCACGGAGGGGATGCGGGCAATCTTGCCGGTGAGCTTGGCGGCATCAACCTCCATCCAATCGGGCGTGGTGGCGTTGGCAGCCAGCTCCACGTAGCGGTTGGCGAGAGCCTGAGAACGAGCCTTGGCAGCAACAGCCACCACGTCACCCGGCTTGCAGGAGTAGGAGGCGATGTTGACCTTGCGGCCGTTCACGGTGACGTGACCGTGGGAGACCATCTGACGGGCGGCAGCACGGGTGCTGGCGAAACCGAGACGGTAGATGACGTTGTCGAGGCGGAGCTCCAGCAGCTGCAGGAGGATATCACCCGTCACACCGCGGCGACGGCTGGCTTCCTCATAGTACTTGCGGAACTGACCTTCGAGCACACCGTACATGAAGCGAAGCTTCTGCTTTTCGGCAAGCATGATGCCGTAGTCAGACTTCTTCTTGCGGCCGGCGCGAACACCGTGCTGACCCGGAGGGAAGGGACGGCGGGCAAAAGCCTTGCTGGCGCCGAAGAGCTCCACGCCGAAACGGCGGCTGATCTTAGCGGTAGGACCTGTATAACGAGCCATAATGTTTGTAATCTTTCTGGGTTAATGGAATTAGGCGCGACGAGCCTTGGGAGGACGGCAACCGTTGTGCGGAATCGGGGTCACGTCGGCAATGGAGGAAATCTCCAGACCGATGGACTGCACGGCACGCACAGCGGACTCACGACCGGAACCCGGTCCCTTCACGCGAACCTCGACCTCCTTGAGGCCGTGGCCCATAGCCTGACGGCAGGCATCCTGGCATACCACCTGACCGGCGTATGCGGTGCTCTTGCGGCTGCCCTTGAAATTGAGCTTACCGGCGGAGGACCAGCCGATCACGTTGCCCTTGAGGTCGGTCACGCTCACCACCGTGTTGTTGAAGGTGGAGGAGATGTGCACAATACCGGTGGTAACGTTCTTGCTGCCCTTAGCCTTGAGAATCTTGACCTTGTCGTCGTCGTCTGCAAGACCCAGCTCGGCAAAGATGTCGCGGCGACCCTCCGGCTTCTTCTGCTCTGCGGCAGGAGCGGCGGGCGTCTCCGTAGCGGGAGCCTCAACGGCGGGAGCCACGGTGTCTTTCACTTCTTCCTGGATGGTTTCTTCAGCCATGTTCAGTTTCTTATTTTAAGGGTTACGGATTACTTCTTGGCGCCCACAGTCTTCTTGCGGCCCTTACGGGTACGGGCGTTGGTGCGGGTGCGCTGACCGCGAACGGGAAGACCCTTGCGGTGGCGGATGCCGCGCAGACAGTTGATGCTGGTCAGACGCTTGAGAGCCATCTGCTTCTCACGACGCAGGTCACCCTCGATGAGGATGTTGTTGCTGGTGATTGCCTGCACAATCTTGGTCAGCTGAGCATCGGAAAGCGTGCCCGTGCGCAGATCCGGAGAGATACCGGCCTGCTCAAGCACCTTCTTAGCCGTGGAGGGCCCGATGCCGTAGATGTAGCACAGGGAGGCCTCAACGCGCTTCTCATTGGGTATTTCGATACCGAAAAGACGAGCCATAATGGTGTGTTTTTGTTCGTTTATTCTTTTGCCGCCTGTCGGCAGCGAATTTGACGCGCCGATTCTACACCCTTTTTCGCTTTTGGCAAGTAAAATTTCACACATTTTTACAACTTTGGATAAATTTGGGATTATTTTCCCTTCAGAGACAGCAAATCGCACGCGCGCGTATAAAGGGATTATATAGAACGCATTTTGGGCTTGCAGAAGGGGAAGGCGGAGCGTATACTCTGCCAGCTTCCATGGATTTTTCAACTTTCAAACAACCCGAACAACCACCACAGGCAACCTGGCCCACGCGTCTCTGGGGCTTAGGCATTGTCCTTATTGCACTATTGTTTGCCCTAGCCTTGCTCACCTACAACCGCGGGGAGATGGGCTGGGTAGTCTTCAACCCCGTGGATGCTGAGGCCGCAGCAAAAGTACCGTGCACCAATGCACTGGGCGTGGCAGGGCTGTACATGGCCGGTTTCTGCTACTGGCTGCTGGGGGCAGCGTCACTGTACTGCATGCTGCTGCTGAGCATACTGGGCATTTGCATTCTGGCCCACCCGAGCCATCGGTTTGCGGGGCAGGTGGTGGCCACTTTCTGTCTGGTGATATGCGCCTGTGCGACTTTATCCATCCAGCCCTACATCCTGCAGGCTTGGGCAGCCAACACGGGCATTGACAGCGTGGGCGGCAAGCTTGGCTATCTGGACGGCAACTGTGTGGTCGAGCCGCTGGTGGGGCATGACTGGGCCCTGACCATCTTCATCAGCTGCCACGGATTGGCGTTGATTTACTTTGCCCGCATGGGCTTCCTGGAGTTCTGCCGAGCCTTCTGGCAAGACTGCAACAACATCGCAGAGCGCATCCGCGCCCGCCGTGAGCGCCGGCGAAACAAGCTCCAGGAGATTCAGGAAAACTGGCAGCAGCACCGTGAAAAGGCAAAAGAAGGCAGTCTAAATCCCATTTTCATGACCGGCCAGGAGCCGGAAATGCCCGCACCGCAGCCTGCCCCGGGCAACCGCATAAGCCCGGTTTCCCCGGACTATGCCCGGCAGACACCCCGCCCGGCCATGCCGCAGAGCCGCATACCGGATTCCCGGGAAGCAGCCCCGCGCCAGGCAGAGCTGCCGCCCCGCCAGAAATCCGGCATCAGCCGCGTGGTTTCCCGCGGCCAGCGCACCCGGCATCTGGATGATGAGCCGACTCCGGCTCTGGACCCGGATTTTGACAACCATTACGTAGAGACACCGCCCGCAGAGCCGCGGCAGCCCGTTCCCACCTCCAGCCTGCCCGGCATGCGCAGCGCCGCCGCCCGGCGTGAAGACCCGCAGCCGCAGCTGCGGAGAGAAGAACCTCAGCCCCGCAGAGAAGCTCCGCAGGCACCGCCCCCCGCCACCCCTGCCGCGAGACCCAAGCCCCGCACGCGTGACACGAGGGACACGCCGGCCGCCCGCAGTAATAGTGAGGAGCGCCGCAACAACCTGCTGGACCTGATGGGCCAGGTGGAAGAAGCCATTGAGCTGAGCAACGCCCCCGGTGCCACCGAAGAAGAGGAACGCGCCGCACTGGATTTGGAGAAACGCTCCGCCGGCAGCAAACTCTCCGGCCTCTTCAACCGCGGCAAAAAAGCCCTCACCGGCAAAGAGCCGGAGCAGGATCCGGACCGCACCCCGGCCAAACCCGCCATCAGTTTCCCGAAGGTAACACCGCCCAAAACAACGCTGAGCACGGAAGACCGCCGCCCGCAGGAGGCAGACTACCCGCTGCCGCCGTACGAGCTGCTGGATTACAAGCCCGTGCCGGTGGAGGTAACGGAGGCCGCCGCTGTGGAAATGCAGGAAAAGCAGCAGTGCATCATTGATACGCTGGACACCTTCAAAATCGCAGTCACACCGGGGGATATCACCCGCGGTCCCAGTATCACCCGTTATGAGTTCTTCCCGCCCCGCGGTCTGAGGGTCAACAAGATTGCCACGCTCAACAAAGACCTCATGATGTCCACGCAGTCCAAGTCCGTGAACATCCTGGCCCCCATCCCCGGCAAAGCCACGGTGGGTATCGAGCTGGAAAACACGCAGAAATCCCCGGTCTATCTGCGCGAGCTGCTGCAATCCGACGCCTTCAACAATCCCAAGCTCCGCATCCCCGTGGCACTGGGTAAAGACGTGTACGGCAACCCCGTCATCGGCGATTTGGCGGCTATGCCCCACACACTGGTGGCCGGCACCACCGGTTCGGGTAAATCCGTCTGCATCAACAGCATGATTCTTTCCATGCTCTACAAGTTCCGCCCGGATGAGCTGAAACTCATCCTCGTAGACCCCAAGATGGTGGAAATGCAGCCCTACCGCAAACTCCCGCACCTGGCCTGCCCCGTGGTGACCGTAGCAGCCAGAGTCATCGGCGCTCTCCGCTGGGCTGTCAATGAAATGGAGCACCGCTACAAGCTCTTCAGCCAAGTAGGCGTGCGCAATTTCGAAGACTTCAACAACCGCCCGCCGGATGAGGAGCGGGAGCCGGAAGAGGAGCCCGTGGATGAAAGCTATGTGGATTACGATGCCATTGACCGCATGGAGAGTGAAATCCTGCGCCAGGCAGAGGAAGGCCGTGAGCTCACGGATGAGGACCAGGGTGAATTTGACTTCGAAGAAGAGGAACGCGTGCCCACGCGCCTGCCCTATGTGGTCATCATCATTGATGAGTTGGCAGACCTCATGGTTATGGTGAAGGATGATTTGGAAAGCAACATCGCCCGTCTCACCCAGAAGGCCCGCGCCGCCGGCATCCATCTGGTGGCCGCCACGCAGACCCCGCGAGCCAATGTGGTGACCGGTCTCATCAAGGCCAACATTCCCAGCCGCATCGCCTTCCGCGTGGCCAGCCCGCTGGACAGCCGCATTATTCTGGATACCACGGGAGCAGAGAACCTGCTGGGCGCGGGTGACTGCCTGTTCCTGCCGCCGGGCGGCATTTCCAAGATGACCCGCGTACAGGGTGCCTGGGTATCTGACCGTGAGATTGCCTCCATCATCCAGCACTGCGCCTCCCACGCCAAGCAGAAGTTTGAGCAGGGAGTCACGGCAGAGATGAATAACAGTGAGGGCGGCGGTGACGGCGGCGGTCGCATCGGCCCCAAGAATCTGAGTGAAGAAGACTCTGAGTTATACACCCGCTGCGTCAACCTGGTTATCACCTCCCGCAAGGCCAGCACCTCCATGCTGCAGCGTCACTTCAGCATCGGCTACGGCAAGGCTGCCAAAATCATGGACATGATGGAGGCCAACGGCATCATCGCTCCTTCTCAGGGTTCTGCCAGAGCCCGAGAAGTACTGGTGGACCCGCCCAATTGATTTCCCGGCACTCCCCTGCCCTGCCGGGCAAAGCACTTTTTTTCATCCCCACGCTCCGGCGTGGGGATTTTTTATGGGCAGCAGACGCGGAAAAGAATGGCGCAGCTCATGCCATGATTGAATCTTGACGGTGGCGCGGTTTTCTTTACAATGGGTGCATTATTTTCCCCTATAACACTATGCAGACACACCAATTTCAGACAGAGGTCCGGCAATTGCTGGATATTGTGATTCATGCTTTCTACAGTGACCGTGAGGTGTTTGTACGCGAGCTGGTCTCCAACGCATCCGATGCCTTGGAAAAGCTGCGTCTCCGCCAGTTGACGGAGTCCGGCATCTACCAGCCCGAACGCGAGCTGCGCATCAGCATCACCACGGATGAGGAGGCCCGTACCCTCACCATTGCAGATGCCGGTATCGGCATGACGGCAGATGAGGTCGTGGAGTTCCTGGGCACCATTGCTCACTCCGGCACAAAGAAGTTCCTGGAGATGATGAAGGAGAACCAGGGCGGCCCGCAGGACCTCATCGGTCAGTTCGGCGTGGGTTTCTACAGCGTGTTCATGGCCGCAGACAAGGTAGAGGTAACCACCCGTTCCTGGCAGCCGGATGCCGCCCCCGTTCACTGGGTGAGCGATGGCCGAGAGGGCTATGAGCTGGGCGAGGCCGCTGCCGATACCCCGCGCGGCACCAGCATCCTCATCCACCTGAAAGAAGATGCCGCCAACTTCTCCAAGGCAGACCATGTGCGTTACATCCTGAAGAAGTACAGCAACTTCGTAGGCTTCCCCATTGATTTCAACGGTGAGCACCTCAACACCGTGCAGGCCATCTGGATGAAGAGCAAGAAAGATGTGACCGCAGAAGAGTACGAGGGCTTCTACCAGTTCATCCACCACACGGACAGCAAGCCGCTGAGCTACATGCACTTCAGCGCAGATGCCCCGATTGTGCTCAACTCCGTGCTCTTTGTACCGGAAGAAAACCCGGAGGCCATGGGCTTCGGGCGCTGCGAGCCTGCGGTGTCCCTGTACTGCCACAAGGTTCTCATCGACAGCAAGCCGGAGAAGCTGCTGCCGGAGTGGCTGCGTTTCCTGGCCGGTGTGGTAGACAGTGAGGACCTGCCCCTGAACATCTCCCGAGAGATGCTCCAGGACAACTCCCTGCTGCGCAAGATTTCCGGCATCATCACCAAGCGCTTCATCAAGCACCTGGAAGGCGTGGCCAAGAATGATACGGAGACATACGAAAAATTCTGGGCTCAGTTCGGTCGCTACATGAAGGAAGGCGTGGTCACCAGCTGGGAGCACAAGGATGCGCTGGGCAAGCTGCTGCGCTTCCAATCCACCCTCACGGAGGATGGCAAGCTCACCTCTCTGGATGATTATGTGAGCCGCATGAAGGAAAACCAGAAGGATATCTATGTGCTCTACGGGGCTTCCCGCGCCCAGCTGGAGAACTCCCCGTATCTGGATGCGCTCAAGGCTCGCGGTTTTGAGGTACTCTTCCTCACGGAGGGTGGCGACCAGTTCGTGATGGACAGCCTGATGAAGTTTGCTGATAAGGACATCAAGGCCATTGACCGCGCCAACCTGGACCTGCCGGAGATGGAGAACGCCCAGCCCGACCGCCCCGGTCTGGATGAAGCCGCAGCCACCGCTCTGACCGGCTGGGTGAGCGAGACCTTCGGCGAGCGTTTCAGCAAAGTGACCACCGGTGACCGTGTCACCAGTGCCCCGGCCATTGCCCTGCAGGGAGAAAATGACCTCTCCCCGGAGGTAAAAGCCTACTTCAAGGCCATGGGGCAGGAAGTGCCGGAAAACCACCCGGAGATTGCCCTCAACCCGCACAACCCCATCGTCATGAAACTGGCAGAGCTGCGTGAGAGCGATTCTGAGCTGGCCAAACTGCTGGCAGAGCAGATCATCAACACCGCCCTGCTGCGTGCCGGCATGCTGGAAGACCCCTCCACCCTGGCAGACAACTCACAGGCCCTGCTGGAAAAACTTCTGCAGAAATAACAGCACCGCACCCTTCTCTCAGCGGCTCCATCCCGGACGGATGGAGCCGTTTTTTGCATTATTCCGGCTCCTAACTTCCGGATTGACAGCTATGGGGAGATATGATATAAGCTAGGCTCATCAATTTTCCGTTTAGTTCTGTCTTCCAATCACCATGCATCTCAAATTTCAACATTCCATCATCGTAGGTGCCGCCCTCATGCTGACCGGATCACCGCTTCCCGCCGCAGTAGATTTTCCCGGGCCAAAACCCGGCAAGGCAGAAGCAAGTGACGATGGTAACGGCAAGCTGACCCTGAGCAACAAGGTGCTGAGTGCAGAATTCAAGAAAGCAGACAAAGGCATCGTCCTCACCGCCCTGAAAGATGCCGGCGGCAAAACACTGGTCAGCGGCACCAATTCTCTGTTCACCGTGCAGCTGCACAGCGGCAAAATATATAATTCCTCAGATTTCAGCTGCGATGCAATCTCAACTGCCCCCCTGGAAAAAAACAAGAAAAGCGTGAACCTGGCAGAACGACTGGGCGGGCAGAGCATCAGTGCCAACTTTACCGCACCGGACAAAAGCTTCAGCATACAATGGAAAGCCGTGCTGCGCAACGGCTCCCATTACCTCCGGCAGGAGTTCCGCATCAGCGCCGCAAAAAACGTGGAGTTTGACTCCATTGTTCCGCTTTGCATCAATGTGCACGAAGGCGGGGATGCCACCGTATCCGGCAACACTACCCACGGCAACCTCGTAGTGAATGAACGCATCTTCACCGGGTTGGAAACCCCCATGTCCATCATGAGCGTTTCCGGTCAGGGCGGCGCAGATGTTGCCGCAAGCAGTGCCACGGCATGGTCCCCGGATTCCTTCGGTGAGGCATTCAATCTGGAAGGCGGCATGGCTACCAAATACGGCAGGCACTTCACCGAAAAGGAAGGGCCGGTCATCAAAAATCTCGGACTTAGTGAAAACGAAATAGCGTTCACGGAAAGCGGCAAATGTGAGCTAACCTTCCAACAGGACTCCGGTGACGGCGGGCTGCATTTGCTGGGGGTGCAGTTGTTGAACACAGACGGACAAATCATCTCCGAAGATATTCACCAGGGCACAACGGGCACATCTCCCAAAAAGAACACCTACTCCGTACAGGTACCCACCGCCGGTACTTATAACCTGCGTTACTGGGTCAACACACGGCAGGGTGCCGTAGCCTGCGGCGGGCAGGTTAAGTTCTCCCTGCCCCTTGCAGAAGGAGAAACCGGCACGGAAACGGCAGGTGACAATCAGGTACAGGGCACATGGAAACGCCGCACCACCCTGAGCCGGGGGGAGGAATGGGAAGTATCCTCCGTCATCGGGCTCTTTGCTCCGCAGCAGCAGCGCCGCTCCTTCCTGGCATACCATGAGCGAGAACGCGTACAGCCCTGGAAGCTCCTGGTACACTACAATGATTGGTATGAAATCGGCATCGTCGTACATGACCACCAAGACCCCTCCAAACGCACCAACGAGGAGATGTGGATGAAACTGCTGGATATCTGGCAGAAAAATCTCGTCCAGAAGCACAAAGTGTCCATTGACTGCTTTGTTATTGACGACGGTTGGGATGAGTTCAACAGCCTGTGGAATTTCCACTGCGGATTCCCCAGAGGCTTCTCTGCCATGGACAAAATTGCCTCCCGCATGAAAGCTGGGCTCGGCACCTGGCTCGGCCCGGTGGGCGGCTACGGCGCATCTAAAAACATGCGCATTGATAACTGGAACAAGACGCACCCCAACAACAAAATCAGCAACTTCCAGCTCTCCAACAAGGAGTATTTCAATGCCTTTACCGGACGTTGCTCAGACATGGTGAAGAAGTACAACATGCGCTACTTCAAGTTTGACGGCATCTCCACAAAGTTCCATGCAAAAGGGCCGGCCGGTCTGGAAGATGCAGAAGGTATCATCAGCGTCATCCGCGCCCTGCGCCGGCAGAAACCCGGCCTGTTTATCAACACCAGCGTGGGCACCTGGGCCAGTCCGTTCTGGTTCCATGTGTCAGACTCCATCTGGCGCCAGGAAAATGACTTCGGGCAGACGGGCAGCGTGGGAGATGACCGGGACCGCTGGATTAACTACCGTGACAACCTTGTCTATGAGGTGTTTGTGGAAGGCGCACCGTTCTGCCCCATCAACTCCCTGATGACGCACGGCACCATCATCACCAAAAACGGCCCGCCCAATGTGATGAGCAAAGCCCCGGCCAACTGCATCAAGGAAATGCGCGCGGCCTTCGGCTGCGGCTCAGCCCTGCAGGAGCTGTATGTGGACAGCGACCTCATGATGCAGGAAAACGGCAGACTCTGGAAAGAACTGGCGGACTGCATCCGCTGGATTCGCCGCAATCAGGATGTCCTGCCGGATATCCACTGGGTCGGCGGCAAACCCTGGGACGGAGCAGACGGCAGCGTCTACGGCTGGGCCGCCTGGAACAAGAAGAAAGCCACCCTCACCCTCCGCAACTCTTCAGACAAGCACAAGTCGCTCAACGCTTCACTGCGTGAAATTCTGGACATCCCACCCGGTTACCGAGGCACGGTCACCCTCTCAAGCTCCTTTGCGGACCAGCGCAAGCTGAACATCATAGGTAAGGCCATAGATGTGGATAAAGCACTGGAAATTGAGTTGGAGCCCTTTGAAGTCATCGTCATGGAAGGCGTCAACGAACTGAGTTCCGCCGATGGTTCATCATCAGATTCCGAATCCGCCGAGACCGACAAGAAGGAAAAGAAGAAAAAAAGCGGCAAAAAGAAGAAAAAGGTAAAATAACCGGCGCCCCTCAACCGCTGAACAAAACGGAAGCCGGGCGGTTCCCGAGCAAAGCAGTCTTCCGTAAAAAACATACAAACAGACATTGCTCCGCCTCATGTCATGACGCATGCTTGCGGTAGGGGCAAATCTGGGCTATCATCGCACACACAACACTATGTCCACCATACTTTCCTATCTCGAAACAGCCTGGCTTATTCTGCTGGTCATCCTCTTCTTCAACGTCATGATTTTCGTGCATGAACTGGGGCATTTTCTGGCAGGCAAATGGCGCGGGGCCTATATTGACCGTTTCCAAATCTGGTTCGGCAAACCTATCTGGCAGAAAAAAATAGGCGGTGTGCAATGGGGGCTCGGCTGGATTCCCGCCGGCGGTTTTGTTTCCCTGCCCCAGCTGGCAGATATGCAGGCCATCGAGGGTGAGGCAGACATCCCGAAAGACCTCAAGCCGCTCAAACCGCTGGACAAAGTTATCATTGCCGCGGCAGGGCCTTTGTTCTCTCTGCTGCTGGCATACGTGTTTGCCTGTGTCGTCTGGGGCGTTGGCAATCCCGTCTATGAGAGCTCCGCAACCATCGGCTACGTGCATCCCACCTTCACCGTCGGTGAACAGGGCACGGAAAAAATTGCCAGTCCCGCAGCAGCTGCCGGTCTGCAGGCAGGGGATACCGTCCTGGCCGTCAACGACAACCTCATCAGCGAGGGCAGCGGTAAAAACAGCATCAACAAGTGGGCCCGCGTCCGTGAGCTCATCGCCCTGAGCCCTACCCCGGAAATCAAATTCACCGTAGACCGCAACGGGCAGACGATTGACCTCATCTGCGACTGCCGCCCGCTGGAGAAATACAGCACCGGCAACTGGTGGAGCTTCGGCCGCAGCGGCCTGCGCCAAGTGGGTATAGCAGAGGCCTCCCCTGCCGTTATCGGCACCATCCTTCCGGGCTCCCCGGCAGAAAAGGCCGGCCTTACCCCCGGACAACGCATCACCGCGCTGAATGGCAACCCCATTTTCTCTCCGGCAGAAATTTCCGTGGCATCCACGGACGGTAAGGAAATGGAACTTACGCTGGACAACGGCACCACCTGCAAAATCACACCCGTCCTGCCGACCAACTGGAAGGATATCAAGGAGGCAACGCCCCGTCTCGGCCTCACCTGGGCAGACACCCGCCGCTATGAGCTGGACCACCCCACGCCGCAGGCTCAGGTAAACCAGAGCCTCAAGTGGATGGGTGACACCATCAGTGCGCTGGCTGCTCCCGGCAGCAGCGTCAGCCTGGAGCACCTTTCCGGTCCGGTCGGCATCGGCACCCATCTCTACCAGATGCTTCAGTCTGAAAACGGCTGGCGGCTCATCCTGTGGTTTGCCGTGGTGCTGAATGTGAACCTGGCCGTACTCAACATCCTGCCGCTTCCCATTGTAGACGGCGGCCACGTTGTGCTCGGCACGGCAGAAATGATTTTGCGCCGACCTGTGGCAGGCAAGATTCTGGACTACATCCAGTTCGCCTTCTTCTTCTGCATTCTGGCCGTCTTCATCTTCATCACCTTCAAGGATGTGGGAGACGCCGTAGGCAGCGGCCAACTGCCGGAACCCGTCTTTACGGAGAAATAACCTCCGCCAATTACGGCAAAAAAACTGCGTCCGGGAAAGGACGCAGTTTTTTTATGCCCGGGAAGGCGAACATTTGTTGAGGAGGAGCGGCCCGTGGTTAATCCACCACAAAACCGTTCGGGAAGGGGTCGGCATCTTCTCGGTAGAACTCACAGCGCGCCATCAGATTGGCCTGACCGCGCACCAGCGGCACCACGGCACGGAAGCGTCCCACCATGGTTTCCTCCTTGAGTGAGCCGTTGAAGATAGAGCCGATGAAGGACTCAGACACATAGGGAGCGCCGATATCCAACTTACCCAGATGGTGCATGAGCGTCATGAGCGCAGAGGTACCGGAGCCACAGGGGCTGCGGTCCATCTGCCCATCGCCGAACAACACCGTGTTGCGGATGTGCAGGGGATTCTCCGCCAGCTGCTCATAAATGACAGTGAGAGCAATCGTGCGCGTGGAAGGATTGGTGGGGTGTGCCACCTCTACAGCCCTGTTGGCGGCGGCGCGCACCCGCATACCAAAGTTCACGTAAAAATCCTTGCTGTGAGATTGCGGGGAAATGGGCTCCGGGAAAGGATTCTCTACCAACACGAAGAAATTACCGGCAAAAACCACATACCCGGGCAGAGGTCCGTAGCCCTCCACATCCAGCATCACCGGCTCCGGCGTAAAGACAAAGGAGGGCACATTCTGCACCGTCACCTCCTTCACTCGGCCATTGGGACCACGGTGCAGGTGCGCTTCAATGCGCCCGCACACGGCATCCAGCTTCACCACATCCGGGGTATGCAGCGGCAACCCCAGTTCATCTACGGCACGGGCGGAACAAATGGTGCCGTGGATGCACATATCCAGATAACCGCCGGTATCCATGTAGAGGATGCCGACATCCGCATCATCTGTCACCGGGCTGCAGAGCACGGAACCGAACATGGCCTTGTGGCCGCGGGGCTCCTGCATGAGCAGCACGCGGATGGGGTCGTTCTGCTCCTTCATATAGTCCAGACGCTTGCGCATGGATTCACCCGGCAGGTTGTAACAATCGGAGTACAATACGCGGCAGGGCTCTCCGGCTGCGTGCAAATCCAGGGTATGGAAGGTGGAGGAAGGTCGGTATTGATTCATGATTATTTATCAGAAGTAGGAAGAAGAGATTGCGCTGCAGACGCGGCAATGACCAACACAAAGCCGCACCATTGCCCGGGTGTGAGCATTTCCGCATAGATGAGCCAGCCCAGCAGCACTGCCACCGCCGGCTCCAGATAAGAGATGGTGCCGAACTTAATGGCCGTCATGTGCCGCACGGCATAGGCAATGAGCAACATTACCAGAAAGCCCTGAAAAAGGCCGATGCAAAGCAGATACGGCCACCCCTGCTCCACGCCGGCAAAAGCATCCGGAGTTGTCGCCAGCGGCACGGCCAGCAGCAGACAGCCTGCCACAAACTGCCAGAAAGTACGCTGCACGAGCGTCACCTCCTGCGGGATATTGCGATTGAGCAAAATATACAACGCGTAGCATACCCCGGAGAGTAAACCGTACACCAGTCCCGCCGCATTGACTCCGGCACCGCTGCCGCCGTCCGCAAACACGGATACAGCCACAATCCCGGCCACGGACAGGAAGATGAGCAAGCCATCACGCCGCGGAGGCAGACTGCGGTTCAGCACCGCTTCGCCCAACACGGCAAACACCGGCCCCGTATACAGCAGCAGAGCCGCTATACCCACAGAGATGCTCTGAATCGCCAAAAAGTAGAAGAGAATACACAGAGAAATACCGGCCCCGGACACCGCAGACTGCCAGGAAAAGGCAAAACTGCCCCGGCCGCGGGAACGCAGCCACCCCAGCAGCCCGGTCACCAACACCAGCCCCACCGCAAAACGCACAAAGGAACATGCCTGGGCACTGCAGGCAGACTCACGGACAAAAAATCCGAGCGAGCCCATCAGAACTGCGGCCAGAACGGCGGAGAGAAACGCACTGCTGTCATGCTTGGTCATAACGCAAAAAAAAGCGCGCAGATTCTAGCACTACACACATAAATTGCAATGCTTTTGTGTGCTGTACACTCAAAAAAAACGGCTTTTTCCGCAGTGAGTGCCCGGCATGACATAAAAACAGTTCGTTCCTGCTTGTCCACCTCCGATATAATGCAGGAGATATGGCATCACACACCTTTTCCCTGCTTAAAACCGGTTTACTGCTGCTGCTCACCCCGCTGATTCTCCCCCACACATCAGCGCAGGGCACCCCCGATGCCGCCCCGGCAACTGCCGCGCAGCCCCATCCTTTCTTTCGGGATTCTCTGTATCCGGCATGGTCACAAATGCCCCCGCAGCAAGCGCTCAAAGACATGCGCGCCGCCATGGCACAGAGCCGCGAGCGGCTGAATGCCATTGCCGCCCTGCCCCCGCAGCAGGCAAACTTCGATAACACCTTCATGGCATATACCCGAGCCTCTGAAAACCTCAGTCAGGTACTCTCCTATAATGAGCATCTGGTAAACACTGCGGAAACGCCGGAACGCCAGGCTGTACGCATGCAGATGATGCAGGAGTATGCCGTATTCAAACAGCACCTCGATATGCTGCCGAAGGTGTGGCAGGTGCTCACGGCGGCTCAGGCAACAGACTGGGCCCGCAACTTGGATACACCCCGCCGCCGCATCATTGAAAGTGTGATGCGGGATTTGCGCAACACCGGTGTACACCTCACCGCCGCACAGCTGGCAAGAAAAGCAGAACTGGAGCAGGAGCTCCAGATGCTCAGCTTCCGTTTCAGCTCCAACCTCATGGAAAAAGGGAACGGGCGTTTCCTGGTTTTTCGCCATGCCGCCGAGCTGGACGGCATGCCGGATGAATGGCTGCGCCGCGCCGCAGACGCCGCCCGGGAAAAAGGCATCTCCACCCCGGAAAACCCGGCCTGGATTGTCAATAAAACCACGGTGCACGCAGAGGCCGTACTCCGCGAATGCCATGTGGAAGAAACGCGCCGCAAGTGCTGGCTGCTGCTCCACGGCGCAGGCTCCGGTCTATTTCCCAAGAGCGACAACGAGCCCGTCATCTACCGCATCATGGAACTGCGCCATGAGCTGGCCACCCTGCTCGGCTACCGCCACCACGCCGATATGAGGGCGGAATCCCGCATGCTCAACAGCGGGGAAAAAGCACTCGCCTTTGTCGATGATATGCTGGCGCGCAGCAAACCCGCATGGGATGCATGGGTAACCGCCAAGCTTGAGCGGTACTCCCACGCCGCCGGAAGAAAGCTTGACTCCCTGCCGCCGTGGAATGAGAAATACATCCTGTGCCACCGCGTGAATCCTCCGCAAAGCAATGCGGCACGCCCCTTCAACAGTGCCCAACTCACCCCCTACCTGCAAAGCGAGCGGGTACTCCGCGGGATGCTGGATATATGGTCCGGTCTGCTGGGGGTCACTTACACGGAGCAGCCTACCATCTGCCTGAATCCCGGGCAGAGCTGCCCGGCGGGACATGTGGAAACCTGGGCAGAGGGCATACGTTGCTTTGCTGTGCACGACACGGCCACCGGCCGCCACCTCGGCTCTTTCTTCCTGGATCTTTACCCCCGCAAAGGCAAGCGGGATGACCTGGCCTGGTGCTTCCCGCTGCGTATCGCAGAGGCGGATGAACCGCACCTGGCAGCCATGATTGTGAACTTCCCCGCCCCGCAGCCGGGCAAGCCACATCTGCTTAACCACCTTCACCTCCACATGCTTTTCCATGAGTTCGGCCACCTCATGCACATGTGCATCGGCCACCCTGAGCTGAAACCACTGTCAGCCGTCAATGTGGAATCCGACTTCATCGAGTTCCCCAGCCATCTGCAGGAAAGCTGGATTTGGGAACCGGAAACGCTGGCACGCTTTGCCTTCCATCATGAGACCGGCGCCCCCATACCGCAGGAGCTGCTGCAACAGCTGGCAGCATCCCGCTCGGCATCGCCCATCACCTCCCACATCAACATGCTGATTTCCGCCAAGCTCGATCTGGAGCTACACATGAACTTCCACGAAAAGTTCAAGGGACGCCCGCTGGACGAAGCCGCTGCAGAACTCCTTAAACCCTGGCTCTTCCCCGGTGCAGAGACTGCACCCTGCGCCATGCGCACCCTCACCCACTGCATCTCTGCCGGTTATGATGCCGGTTTCTACACCTACAAATGGTCGGAAGTCATGTCAGCAGACGCTTTCTCCCGCTTCAAAAAGGAAGGGCTCTTCAACCCGGAAACCGGCGCAGACTACCGCCGCACCATCCTGGAGCCCGGCTGCAGCAAGACGGCCGACCGTCTCTTCCGCGACTTCATGGGGCGTGAGCCCTCTCCGGAGGCCCTGATGCAGCTTTTCCCCACTCAACGCTGAGCCTCAGCTCCGACACCGCGCAACACCGAAGCCGGCAGCAACTCATCAGCCGCCAATAAAAACGGGGAGCCGCAAGGGCTCCCCGAAAAGAAAAGTCGTTTAAGAACGGAGAATCAATCCTCCTCTGCACCGGCCATGGCAGCAGCCATCTTGTCTGCACCCAGGGCAATGGCAATCTTGGTGATGTTGGCCACGATGTCGACAAGCTTCATCTTGGAGCGATAGGGAAGAAGGTCTGCAGCGGCAGCGGGATTCTCACCGCCAACAATCGGGGCAAGAGTAGTGGCGGCCTTGCTGTTGCTGAGCGGGGCAGCAGCATCTGCCAGCTTGGCAAGCTCAGGGGACTGAGCCAGAGAGCCCACAAGCATCATGCGGCCGGCGTCATCCAGGCCTTCCAGCTTGTTGAGGATTTCAGGAGTCACCTTTGCCAAGAGAGCGTCCAGCTCATCCACAAGGATAACCAACTCCTTATCACCGGCGTTGCTCACCAGGGTGGTAAGCTCGGTAATGGCGCTCTTTACGGTTTCCTGAGCATCAGTCTCAGGGGTGGCATAGGCATTCATGCAGACTACGGGAGCCAGGGCAAGTGCCATGTAAGCATATTTATTCATTGTCTTAAATGGTGGGTGTATAGTTAAAAAGGATAGCTGAGTGACACCGGGAAAGATGCCCTATCCGACATTGGCAGTATAACGCATAGCCCCCGCCGTGTACAGTCTATTATCCAATTCTCGTAAAATATGACAAAAAGGCATACGGCACCCCCTGCACCAATAAAAAGAGGGGGTGAACTCCGAAGAATCCACCCCCACGAGAGCTGAACAAAGGATAAAAATCAGCGGAAGATGACCTCATACACCCGCATGCCGGGCTGACGGGCAGCCTCCAGCGTTACCTTGGAGGTACCGGGCTGCAGCTCAAAGGACATGAGCCCGTCCATACGCCCGATGGGTGTTGAGTTGCTGAGGGTACAGTCTGCCGTAGTAATGACAGAGACTCGGGTAGCACCGGCGGGCACATCCAGTTCTGTCCGGAGAGCAGCCTTACCGCAGTTGTATGCGGTAGAGATATCACCGTCCGTCAGGGCATGCACATCCGTATCCGGAGCTACATACGGAAGTTTGAGCGCAAAGGAATTGAGACGGATCTGGCGCGGCTGACTGTCGGCATTGAGCAGACGCACGCTGCGGATGCCCTGCTGCGGCATATTCTTCGGTTCAATCACCAGATAGGTTTCATACACGCGGGTCAACTTGGGAGACACAACGGAACCGTCCTCCAGCGTGAACTCCAGCTTGCACCACTGCTCCACCGCAGCGTCATCCAAATCCATGGCAAAGGACGTGGCATAGGCCGGAATGGGCAGAACCAAGCTCAGGTAGCTGCCGGGCTCCGCCGTCACCACCTCCATCTTGCGGCTCAGGCCGATGGAAGTCTCATCATCATAGGCATAAATACCGCTGAGGCCCTGAATGGACGTAGATAACTGCGCCGGAAGCGGACGATTCACCGTGAACTCACAAATGGCCAGCGGCATTTTATCCTCCGGCTGTACAATGCGATAACGCACCATGCGGGCCATCACCGGCCGGCTGCGTCTGTCCACCGTCACCTTGGGGCCGTATACCACCTCACCAAGCGGGGCCCAAGTCTGCCCGTCTGCAGAGTATTCCATCTGGCCGGAGCGGGGCACCCAGCGGCGGCGCGTATTACCGCCCATACGCAAGTTAATGGTGCTCACCGGGGTAAGCTCACCCAGATCCAGGCAATACCAGTCACCGGCTTTCTGCTGCTGCCCGGATTCCCAGAGCGAATTGAGATTACCGTCGCTCACATTGGCGGCATAGGCAGAAGCATCACCGCCGTTGCAGGAGAAAGAAGGCATCATGGTGCGGATATTCCGGCCGGCCAGCTCAGAAAGGATGGAGGCATTCACATAATGGACCGCAGACCGCATGGCAGGGGTGACCACATAGGAGCCCACCTGCACATCCTGCACCTGCGTCACGGCATTGTCCTGCCAGGCATCGCGTTGCAGCATCGTCATCTCCGAGAGAGAATCCACCACATTCAACATGGTGCTCAGACGCTCAGACAGGCGGTCGCTCCCCATGGCACGAATAACTTCCACACCGGCCTGACCGGTCAGGGCAAAGGCGCGCAGCCAGGGGGCTATCTCACTCTGGAGGGGCTGGATGCCACGGGCCTGAATCAGGTTGTAACCGGCAGCGGCAATGGTGGCAAAGGCATCACTCATGGCAGCGGCAGTCTCCGGCGAGGGAGTACCGGCAGCCAGCTCAGCCCGGAAACGGGTGGCCAGCGGAGTCAACTCCACGGATTCCTCACGGGCATAACCATGGTTATTGGGGAGCAGGTCTGCATTGTGATCGCAGAACACCTGCATGGCCTCCGCGCACTGCGGGTACAGGCGGCGGATGCCTTCGCGCCAGATGGGGTCGGAATCAAAGGCCGGGATGTTCCAGGTATAGGCCGCCACACCGAACAGGCCCACCTTGTTGGCTTCCGGGCGTTCCATGGGGTTGGCCACAAAACCGCTCATTTCCTTCTCCATGCCGGGAGTCTGCTCCAGACCGTAGGTGCGGCCCATGGAAAGGCGGGAGGGCTTCATATCATTGCAGGGCCAGTTCCACCAGATGAAGGTGGGGCGCTTGGTCAGGCCGTTCACCCATTGCTGACCTTCCAGCGTGATATCATTCACCACGGTATTACCGGTCCACATGATGTGGATGTCGCGGTTGAGGTCTCTGCCCAGCGTTTCCAGGTCTTCCGGTTTGGCCCAGCCCTTATTGTAACCGGTGGGACACATGATGAGCTCCTGATTCACATCCGGATACTTGCGGATGAAGTTTTCCAGAATATAGTTGCAGAGCTGCACCTGGCGGGAAGCCTTGCCAATCTCACCGAAGGAATCATCCACCAGCACGGCAAAATCCCGCACGCCCAAATCATACATCCACTTCAACTTTGTGCAGAGAGCGTCCAGCTGGTTGCGGCCTTCATTCTCCTCCCATTTTACGGTATTGGCTGGATGGATAGCCCAGACAAAGCGGACATGATTTTTGCGGGCATGCTGCACCAGAGCCGCCAGTTCATGAGCCTTGGCCTCCGGGTATGGCTCATAGCAGCCCTTTCCGTGGTGCAAGGGGTCATCCTTGGGGGCGTAGATGTAGATATTCATCTTATTACGCCCGTAAAAATCAAACAGCGAGCGGCGGCCCTCATAGCTCCAGGGAATGCCGTAATACCCCTCAACCACGCCTCGGTAGCGCAGGCTGGGCCAGTCAACCACAGTACCGGTGGGGAGTTCTCCGAGCTTGGCCACCTGCTCAACGGAAAGATCCGGGAAGGGGTCCTTACGGGCAGTACGGGCTCCGGGCACTTTGATGAGCATTTGAGAGAGTGTCTGCTTGGCATAGAACACACCTGTCTCATCATTGGCCAGCACCTGCACACTCCCCTCCGGGGAAATGCTGATGGCATAGGCACCTTCCACTCCGGTCGGGATACGCTCCCAAAGACCGCCGGAAGAATCCGCCGCACGTGTCTGCACGGTGACTGTTCCGGCTTTCACCGTCTGTTGGGCAGACACCTCATAGTGCTGCGGCGCGGGAAAAACCGGGCAGCGCTGCTCTTCAGTCGCCGTGGCTACCAATGCCGGCACGGCCGCCAGCGCAGCGGCCACTGTCATTGCTTGGTTCGTTGTCATCATAAACTCAATATCAGGGGAAGAAGTTCATTAAAATTTGTCAGGCGCCAGTCCGGGTTCAATGCCAGGCAGGCCTCTCTATCCTGTTCAGCAGTGGAAGCCCAGGCGGCGTTGATGATACGGACGCCGGCACGGTGGCTCAGCTCAATATCCGAGGGAGCATCCCCCACGTAGACCAGCTCATCCGGGTGCAGATTCCACTCCTGCATGACCTCAGCCAACCGCTCATGCTTGCAGTTATGCGTGGGCAGCCCCAGCCCTTTCCACTCTATCAGCTCCGCTATTCCGTACCGACGGATGGTGGGCTCCGCCGTATAACGCTCTTTGCCGCTGATAATGCCGATGCGGATACCGGCCGCCTTTACCGCCCGCAGCATCTCCACAGCTCCCTCAAACGGCGCCGGAGCCAACAGGGGATGCAGCTGCTCATAAATCTCTGCAAAACAGTCTATCGGCAGTGCTGAATCTTCCGGCGACATCCCGAGCAGCCCCCCCAGCACGCCGCGGTCACTCAGCCCGAAAAAGGAAACAACCTCCGCAGCGGAGGGGCGGGGCAGGCCCTGTGCCTCCACGCAGGCGCGGTACGCCTCCACACACAGCGGGAGCGTATCACCCAGCGTTCCATCTATGTCAAATATGACAGCCTTGAGCATATCGGTTGCGCGCTAAAATCTTATCCTACCATAAGGAGAAGCCTATGGCAAGATATTAACAAGTACGCAGGCAGGGGGATTATTCTTTCACATCCTCCATTTCCTGCAGCGCGCGCCGTGCCTCCTCATGCCCCTGAGCGGCAGCTCTGGCATACCACGTCCGGGCTTCTTCCGCATTTTCCACCACGCCCTCACCTTCTTCAAAACAGCAGGCCAGATTATACTGCGCATCCGCCACCCCTTGCTCCGCAGCGGCACGGTACCACTTCACCGCCTCACAGCTATCCTGCTGCACCCCTCTGCCGAAATCATAACAGCTCCCCAAATCAAACTGAGCCATGGCATACCCCTGCTCCGCCGCGCTGCGGTACCATTCTGCCGCTTCGCGCTCATTCTTCTCCGTTCCCGTTCCGAAGTACAGACACTCGGCCAAATCAAACTGGGCATGCACCAGCCCCTGCTCCGCTGCTTGCCTATACCAGTATACCGCCTTTGCCTCATCCTTGACCAGAACTCGCCCGGCATCATACAGAGTCGCTATCAAATACTGCGCACGGGCTTCCCCTCGCTTTGCCGCGCTGCACCACAGTGCCACGGCCGTTTTCAATGCTTGTTCATCCCGGAATTCACGGGCGTGAGCAAACAAATCCCCCGCCACTTCCATCATGGCCACCGGACTGCCCATCCGCGCTGCCCATTCCGGCAAAACAGACAAAAGCGGCGGCATCTGCGTTTTCGGGCCGGTAGCCTTGCTCAGCCTCAGTTTCCCCATCCCCGCCAAAGCAATCAGCAACGCCGCCACACACAAGCAGAATACCGACAACGCCTGTTTTTTACCCTTCTTCATCATCTGCAAAATGTCTTTTCGCATCTATTCACCCGGAGCATCAGAAGCGAGTCCGGAGAGCCCCCCTCCGCACCATCATTCACAGGGCACCTGCTGCAGATTCTAACGATAACCGCCCAAATGTCAAGGACAAGTCATCGCACAGCACCCGGAATCCGCCGAATCTGACGGATAGTCTTGCACATTTCTCCGCTGCGTGGTAGCATGATGCAGGAAAGCAAGGATGAGCGAAATTCGTAAAGGAGCCGTGTTAAACTATCTGCTGGTGTTTCTGCAGATAGGGGTGCCGCTTGTACTCACGCCGCTCATCATGGATAAATTGGGGACGGCTGAGTTCGGTGTATACATGCTGGCGGGCACAGTCATGGCACGGCTTTATATGAGTGATTTGGGCCGCACGACCACCACCCGCTTTCTGAGTGAATACCACAGCCGCGGTGATACCGCCGGGGCAGCCGCCTTTCTGGGAAATCTTACGGTACTCTACACCGGCATAGGGCTGTTCATTCCGCTGATAGGGCTCGCCGTTTACCCCTGGCTGGGTGATATTTTCCCGAAATTCACGCCGGAGGAACTGAAGCTGTACCGCGTGCTGTACCTGCTGATGCTGGGGAATGCCGCGCTCATGTTCCCGGCGCGCAGCCTCATCGGCGTAGCGGATGCGCGGCAGAAGTTCACCATTCCCGCGCTCATTGCCGTGCTCACCGCCGTGGCCAATGCCGCCGGCACCGTGGCAATTCTGGCGCTGGGGGGGCGTTCCGTGGTGCTCATGGTATTCACCATCAGCAGCGGCATCATCGCCATGCTCTGCAATGTGGCTTATTGCTTCATTGGGTTGAAAGCGCGTATCAACCTGCGGGGGTGGAGTCTGCGGCTCACCCGCGGGCTATTGATTTTTTCCGGGTGGATGTTTCTCAACCAACTCATCAACCTGCTGAACGCCGGAACGGGCAACTATATCGTTGCCATCACCCGTGGTCCCGAAGAAACGAGCATCTACACCAACGGTCTGCAGATATACGGTCACTACTTCATGCTCTCCGCCGTGCTCACGGCACTCTTCCTGCCCCGTGTGGTCAATCTGGTTGCTCGCGGCGGCAGCCCCGCCCGGCAGACGGATGCCATGATTCTGCTGGGGCGCAGCCAACTGCGGATTCTGGGCGGAGTACTCTTCTGCATCCTCTTCTTCGGGCCGGAATTTTTCCGGCTTTGGGTAGGTCATATCCCCGGGGCCGCCCCGGAGCTGAGCTGGTTTATCACCGTAGCGCTCGTGGTGCCGCACACCTTTGTGCTGGTGCAGTCACTGGGCTGGCAGATTACCCAGGCGCGTGATGCGCTGCGTCAGCGGGTCATCATCACCGGGCTGGTGAGCCTGCTCTTCATCGTGGGCAGCTTTGTGGTCTGCTCACATTTCAACCTGCGCGCCCAGGCACTCTGGGGAGCTTTCACCATCCTGCTCCAGCTGCTGCTCATCAACCTCATCCACTACCGCGGACTGGGGCTGCAAATAGGCCGTTTCTACCGTGAGACTTTCCGCGGCACGCTGCCCTGTGTTCTGTTACTCTCCGCTCTGTGTCTGCTGATAAACTTCCTTCTGCCCTCAGCAGCAACATGGCCTGCCCTGCTGCTCAAATTGGCGCTCTTTACCGCCGCCTACTTGCCCGTGGTTTTCCTACTCTTCCCGGCAGCATCCAAACGACGTTAAAAGATAAAACTTCCCACACCCACCCCATGAAACGAACTCTTCTTTTCGTCACGCTTCTTTACGCATTTACGCTTCTCTTACTGCGCCCGGAAAACACGCTCAGCTTCATCTGTGAGCGCCATGTCAATCCTCCGGCATACGCAGAGTGGTGTTATTTTGTCTTCGCCCTCCTGCTCTATACCAGCATCGTTGTGTTCGGCGCCCTCGCGCTGAAGTCGGTCTTCCTGCGCAGGCAGCAACAGAGCAACGCTGAGGTACAGTCCAAGCGTCCCGGATTCATCAAAACACCTTGGCAAACAGAGAAGAAAACACCCGTTGAGCCGGAGGAAAAAGCTAAAAATTCCGTCGCGTTCCTGATTACGGTGTTACTTGTCACTCAGGCCTTAGCCCTGGGCATGGGTTTCCGAAAGCATCAATTCCCCGATTTTGTTCGGCAGGGATATTATCAACTTGCAGACTTATGCCTATTGCTGGGTGCAGATCCGGATGCCGAGAACAGCCTCTACAAATACTGCTGCGGCAAGCCTGAGGATGAGGAAAACAAGCGCGAAGCACTCCGCCGCATTACCTATCTGCTGAAGAGCGGAGCCAATCCCAACAAAACATACGGCAATGGCCGCACGCCCGTTGATGAGTGTCTGTTTAACAAGGATTGGCATCTGCTTTCCCTCATGTTTGCCCACGGAGGAAAAGCGGGATGGAATCTGCTCAGCCTGCTCCCGCCTCCGGTCTGTTTTGCCGCAGAAGAAGCGGAGCCGGATTTACTCCGATTGCTGATACAACACGGCGCGGATATCCACACACCGAACCCGTGGGGAGAGGATAAAACGCCGCTTCACTATGCCGTTGCTCCGCGGTTTACCGCAAACGAAGCGCAAACGGAATGTGTGCGTATTCTTCTGGAAGCCGGGGCAAATGTGAATGCGCTGACTCGGCACGGCAGAACGGCTGCGGACATCTGCCGCGACTCCGGTCCCATCCGCGACTTATTGCTGCAGCACGGAGCTCTCCGCGCAAAGGAGCTGCCCCTCTCCCTGAACGGGGACGCGAACAACCTGACCGCTATCCTGAAAGCAGTTAACCCGGAAATGAATGATATTGATGATGCTCAGGGGATACTTGACCTGAATAACTTTTTGATGGTCTACACTTACAGCCATACAGGCAAAGGAAATGCGTTCATCACCGTGCGCGGGGAAAAAGGGCCGCTGCAGATTCGCTGCTGTGACGAACATGATGACGGCCGATTTTACCGGGACGGCTGGGCACAAATCACCCTGGAAGATTCCAACGGAGACAACTACCGCGACCTTATCGTGGAATACACGGAATGCTCAAAAGATGATGACACCGGCACGCGAATGAGGGAGGTGTATCTCTACTACCCCGCAAGACGCTACTTCAAACTTTTTATCAGCGGCCCTAAATCCTGAGTCCGGCAGCCCAATCCCGCCGCAACAGGTGGAGAAACGGGTATCCGGTCGCTAATTTCTTGACTTGCCAACCGGGCTTGGATAGACTGACCGGGTAAAACGCCTTTCCATGTCCGCCTACCATCTTTTTACACGCAATCTGCAATTCTCCCTGCGCATCAATGAGCAGGGCAAGCTCCTGTTCTCCCGGCTGGGAGTACGTTTGAACCACGCGGATGATGCCTTTGCCGCCCCGGCGGCAGAGTGGCCGCTGGTTTCCACGGATTTCGATACCTGCGGACTCTGGGGCAATTATTCCGGGGAATATGCCCTGCAACTGCGGTGGGCAGATGGCTCCCTAGGCTGCGATTTGAGGGTCGACTCCGTGGAAGCGGATGCAACGGAACTACGCGCCCGGCTGAGCGACCCGCGCCACCCGGAATTTGGCGTAACAGCCACCCTCCGCGCCATGGCAGAGGAGGATATCTTCACCCTGAGCACGACCTTGGAAAACAGTGGAACGGGAGACATACTGCTGGTGCGGGCAGACAGCGCAGCTCTGCCTCTGCGGGCCGGGCAGTACCACCTCACCACCTTCCGCGGCGGATGGTCCGGCGAAAATTACCTGAGCGAGGAGCGCATCCGCTGTGGCAACACGCTTTCCGTCGGCAGCACCACCGGGGTCAAGACCGCGCAGGAGGGCACACCGGGCTTTCTGCTGGCAACGGATGCCCCGGCGCAGGAGCAGCAGGGCAACTGCCTGCTGGGTGCGCTGGCTTGGAGCGGCAATTACAAATTGAGCTTCAAACACAGCAGCTACGGGCATCTGTTCCTCCGCATGGGACACGATTTCGAGCACAGCCCCTACACCCTCTGCGCGGGCAGGAGTATCACGCTGCCCACCGCCGTGCTGGCGTTCAGCAGCACGGGCTGCGGCACCGCCGGCCGAAACATGCACCGCTACCTGCGCCGCCGAGTTCTGCCGCACGGCACGGAATGCCGCCGCACCCTGCTCAACAGCTGGGAGGGCGTGCATTTTGATGTGCATGAAAATACTGTCAAACAAATGATGGAGCGCACCGCCGCGCTCGGGGCAGAGCTCTTTGTGCTGGATGACGGATGGTTCGGGCAACGGGATGATGACACCTCCTCGCTGGGGGATTGGGAGGTAAACACCGCCAAGCTGCCGCAGGGCTTACAGGGATTGTCGGAGCATGCTGCCGCCTGCGGTATTGATTTCGGCATCTGGATGGAACCGGAAATGGTCTGCCCGAAGAGCAATCTGTACTCCCACAGCCCTGAGCTGGCAATCAAGCTACCCGGCATTCCCCCACGGGAGGAACGCCACCAACTGGTGCTGGATGTCAGCAACCCCGCCCTGCAACTCACCGAGCCGGTACGCCGCACACTACAGGAAACGCCCGGCATCTCCTACGTAAAATGGGACTGCAACCGCAAGATTTCCGACCCCGGTTCCGCGCACCTTCCCCCCGCCCTGCAAGGTAATCTCTATTTTGACTACATCTCCCGCTACTACGAGCAGATGCGGCAACTGCGGCAGGAGTTCCCGGATGTCACCTTCCAATGCTGCAGCGCCGGCGGCGGGCGCCTGGATATCGGCGCTGCCGCCTTCCATGAGGAATTCTGGCTGAGCGATAATACCGATGCCTGCGACAGGCTCCGCATGCAGTGGTCGGCCTCATTCTTCTTCCCGGCAAACGCCATCGGCTGCCACTTCACCGCCAGCCCCAACGGCTACACCCACCGCGAAGCCTCCCTCAAATTCCGTTTCGATGTGGCGCTCGCCGGGCGGCTCGGGCTGGAGCTTGACCCCCGCACCCTCAGCGATGACGAGATGCGCGAGATCCGCGCCCGAGTGGAACTGGCCAAAGAGCTGCGCCCCATCGTCCAGCTGGGCGACCTGTACCGCCTCGTTTCCCCCTATACCGGACCGGATTGTGCCCTGCTCTACACCCACGGGCGAGAAGCTCTGCTGCTGGCCTATACCACCCAGCGCGTCTACACCGACCAACAAACCCGCATCCCCCTCCACGGCCTTAAGCCGAATGCCCGCTACCGCATCTGCGAATTGGCGCCGGATGCCACCGGCTACCACTGCCCGCTGCAGGGACAGACTCTCGGAGGCGATGCGCTCCTCGCCTCCGGCATCCCCATCCGCTGGACTCACCCCCAGCAGTCCTGTGTCCTGCGACTCACGGAAGTGTAACGCAGGACCTACCCGTCGCTCACTAAGCACAACCGGTTATCCTCACGTCCCCGACCGGACTGCCTCAACAAAAATGCAGGAAGTTCTGACCGGGGAAACATCCGCAGCGGCGCTTTTCCACTTTGCCCCTATAAAACCGAACAGGCCAAGAGCGATGACTCCGGGCAGGAAAAGTGCCTCTTCATCCCTGATAGTGACCCGATGGGGATTATCCGCTAGATAACGCACAGAAATTCGGCTTCCGGGGGGATAAGCAGGGCTGCTGTCATAGCCCGTATAGCTGACCGTCTGACACATTTCCCCATTGTCCAATCTGAAACTCACCTTCGGATAAAAGACAGCCACCTCACTCCTGCCTTTATTTCTTTTCTCCGTTCTCTTCTGATACGACTCTATAGTTGCCGTCGTCTCGCGGCTCATCAGATAAAACCTTGCCTCATCAAAAGCCAGGAACAAAACAGCCGCAAGAATGCTCAAACCCAGCAGGTTTTTCCACCCGACACTACCCGCAATCTTAGGTCGGCGAAAAACGCCGGGAGTGTAACCGTCCTTATCCGGGGATAAGACAATACCGCTCCGAATCAAATACGAGGCGGGGTCCAGCTCCGGTGGCACATTAAGAAAACCTACTCTATGCCTGACGCCGCCCATTCGTTCTTCGCCCCAATAATAATCCACATTTCCGTTGCGATGATATCGGCTCACACATACCATTCCGGAACGAACAGCAAATGAAATAACGATAGGTACCCCCTCTTGATTCAACGAATGCTCAATGATAAAAGCCCGGCGATTGCTTAAGGCATAAATAATCCTCCGGTCACGCCTGTACGCCTGAATGGCAGCCCACACAAGGATGAGAGACGGAATCAGCAAAAGGCCTGCACAAACATATCCCCGACCATCCGACAATAGGCACGGCAGCACGCAAAGAGCCGTCAGCAATAACGCAGAAACTGCCCATAGCGCCCCTTGATAGGCATCCATGCCGGGCACCTTTTTGATGCACCAACGCAATTCTTCATCCGCCGGGAGCTCGAAAGGCAACACCTTTGTATCTGCCTTCATGTGTTTCCTTTGGTGAACGGGAAAAACAATGGTCTATACGGCTCGACTTCGGCACTACCCTCTAAAAGTCACGCCGAAAGCCTGCGCCGTCTGCGGCGAAGATAAACTGAGATCAGGATAAGGACAAGGGCCACTACAGCTTCAACCCCTGCCATGCCCAACAATACGGACGGCCAGAGGTACAGTCCCATAAAGTTGTTGGTAACTGCTTCTTCAGGATTTTCCGCCGGATACAGCATCTCCACCTTTTCCCCAACCGTGTAGGCCGGAGGATTGGAGGAGGAGGAACTTCGGATGACGTATTCCTTTCCTTCCGCAGCCAGAGTAAATATCGGACGCCATGTTGCGCCCGTTTCTGCCGTGGCCTCCACTTTTTCCAGCTCACTTACCGTAGCCACCCCGCGGTTCCAGGTATCCCGCCGCTCCCGGGCCTCGGACAGAAGAGAGAGCCCGAAAATCAGCTCCACCAACACCGCAACGGCAATCAGACAGCCGATTATTCTAATACCTTTTTCAAGAATCATAAGGGATGAGTTGTTTGCAGTCATGCCCCCATGATACGCCCCTCGAGTTTCTTGTCAATACCGAAACACCGACGACTGCAAAAATGCGCATGTGTCCCAAAGATTTCGTGAGGCATTGAAGGATGAATCCGATTTTAAAGGAAGCCCCTTTTTTTTCGGATAATGAGATTTGTTGAAGACTCAGCGAGCGTAGCGAGCGAAATTCTGAGTCCGGAGGACGACAGCCGGTAGCCGGAGGTGGAGCTGCCCCGGCAGCGCAACCTCCGGAAATCGTATGATAATAAAAAGGAGTCCCGCTAGGGCCGACAGAGAGCGAGGAATAGTCATTTACCCCGCCAAAAAGAACAGCAAAAGCTCAGAGGATTCCATTTGCATGCATAGAGGAAACGCCGAGCTTTGATTCATCACCACCACATGGGTGCGCTCCATCTCGTTTGCGTGGCAGTCTGCCGGCCATGGCAGAAGCTCCGGGTTAACACCCTGCGCCGGGGCTGTCGGCCTCCGCTACATCGTGGTCACGATGCAGCTCCGGGCTCTATGTCGCACTTGATTGGGAACCGGGGGTTGCGCTGCTGACGCAGCTCCACCCCCGTCTACCTTCTGCCGTCCTGCGGACTCAGGATTTCGCACGCCTGCGGCGTGTATGTTTTTTCAACCAATCCCCATTGGGCAAAATCTTTGGGACACATGTGTTCACCCCTCCACCTACGGGGCTTCAAATTCCGCTCGCTTCGCTCGCCAACTTCCGATTTATCGGGCTGATTCCTTTTTCTTGGCACTAATCCCCGGTTGAAACGGCAAAATATAACACACATGACACGATTGTTGCTTTTTATTTTATTGAATATATGATATACTTGCGACACACTTGTCGGTCAACAAGAAAAGCCTAACAAGGAGCTTTTTTTATTGATCAACACATACATCTGGAATTCGTTATGAAAATGTCGCGTTATATATTACCGAGTTTAGCCACCGTCATGCTGAGCGTGTTCACGGCTCAGGCTGAGACGTATTGGGTGGATGGTATTACTTTCGATGAAGCCGGTAAAGCTACCGATGGCTGGTATGATGCTAATAAAACGCCTTCATCCGCCAACGGTGATGCTGGTCGTATCTGGGTTTCCGGTGATCAGGGTGACGTCTCCACCTGCCATGCTGCTACCGCAGCCAACTTGATTGCTTGGTGGCAGGACCACCACAAGGAGAACATCCCCCAGGGCGTGCCTACTGAAGCTCAGGAGATTTGGAATACCTACAAACAGCACCAGATTATGGACACCTCCGGTCAGGTTTCCTATTCTTTCCAATGGTGGTTGACCGGTGTGCAGCGTCCTAAAAATGATGAAGAGGCTGCCTTGACGCGTGATGGTTATTGTGGCGACAACATCGGCTATGAATCCACGGATGGCTATTACACCCCCATGATTAAGGAATTTGCTACTGGCCAGATTGATGAAATCAGCAAGGCAGATGCCGGTGTTTCTGGTATGTTGAGCGAGTTCCTTGTTCACACTTCTTACCAGCAGCGAGGTGAAGACGGGAAGAGTGTGCTGGAGAATACCTTCGATGCCGTTTGTGGGAATATTATGGACGCTGTTACTACTGGTAAGGGCGTGGCATTGGAGCTCATCGCCGGTTCCGGCTCTCACGCATTGACGCTGTGGGGAATTGAGACCGATGCCAATAATGAGATTTTCAAGCTGTGGCTGACTGACTCCGACGACTCAAAGACCCAGTACGGTGGCATCACCGCTCCGGACCTCTTCTATGTTTACGTCGAAGAAAACGAGAAGGGTAATATGGAGATTACCCTGCACGGTGATAGGGTCTGGAATGACGACTATTGGTGCTACGACTATTCCGCAGAGTCCGACCGTGGTTTGAATGGCTTTGTGGTGAATGGTATTACCACCATTGATCCCGAGGTCAGTAAGACTTGGAATTGGGGCTTGATGGTGCCGGAGCCCACAACGACCACGCTGAGCCTGCTGGGCTTGGTGGCATTGGCTGCGCGCCGCCGCCGTTGAGCAGGGCAGAGCTCCCGTTGTTTTCGGCCATCGTTCCCATCGCGGAGCGATGGCCATTGTTATGGGGCTTTGCCAATAAGTCCGCCGCGTTTGATAAATCGGAATTTGAAGGGGGGGGAGATGGTAGGGGAATTTGCGAGCGCTAGCGAGCCTAAATCTGAGCCCCGGAAGTCAATTATGAAAATTTCACCTTTTTCATTTTCATAATTGACTTACGGTGAAGTAAAAAACGGGGCGTCAGAGCAGGCTCAGGAAACCAACAGTGCCTCTCGGTTCACAAAATATACCGCACCCATCACGCACAGCAGCGCCCACAGGTAATCCCACTTCCACTGCTCACCCATGTAGAACAGCATGAACGGCACAAAAATGCACAGCGTTATCGCCTCCTGCATAATCTTGAGCTGCGCCAGAGATAACCCCACAGACCGCCCGATATGGTTGGCCGGCACCATGAAACAATACTCAAAAAACGCCAGTCCCCAGCTCAGCAGCACCAGCTTCCACCACGCATGGTCTGCGCCCTCCCCCGGTTTCTTCAGAAAACCGTACCAGGCAAAGGTCATGAACAAATTGCTGATGCACAGCATGCCGATGGATAATGCCAGTTTGTACATAATTTGAGCGCGCGCATCATACTCCTGTCACCCACCTGAGTCAAGCTTTATCGCCGCTGACGTTCCGAGTGCTTGAATTTCTCAACGATTCCATGTAAAGTTAGCTACAGCAAACATGAAGAGAGCACATTTCAGGGTCACGGGTATGAGCTGTTCCGCCTGTTCCGCGAGAGTGGATCGGAGTGTGCGCTCTCTGCCGGGGATACAGGCGGTGGAGGTGAATCTGCTGACCGGCAGCATGGTGGCAGAGTTTGACGAGTCACAGCAAAGCGGGGACAGCATCATAGCCGCAGTGGAAGCCGCCGGATACGGAGCTGCGCTGCAGGAAAAATCGCTGCCGCCCGACACGAGGAAGGACAGCCGCCCCCTGCTCCGGCGTTTTCTGCTGTCTCTGGTCTTTCTGGTGCCCATGTCGGTGCTGCACCATATCGCTCACGGAATCTGCGGAACCTGCCTGCAGGCGCTTCTTCTGCTGCCGATTCTGTGGTTGAACCGCCGATTTTTCATCTCCGGCGTGCGCGCCCTGCTGCAGAAAGCACCGAACATGGACACACTCATTGCGCTGGGGGCGGCAGCCGGTATTCTCTACAGCATCGCAGACGTATGCCTTTTCCGCAGCGGTGTAGTTTATCTGGAATCTGCCGGCATGATACTGACGCTCATCACCTTCGGCAAATGGCTGGAAGCCCGCGCCACGGGTCGCACGGGCGCAGCCCTAGAGAAACTGCGGGAACTGCTGCCGGACAAAGCCACCCTGCTGCGCGGAAGCCGGCAGATTCCGGTGAATGCGGATGAGGTGGCTCCGGGGGATATTCTTCTGGTGCGCCCCGGAGACCGCATCCCGGTAGACGGAGAAGTGCAGGAAGGCGTTTCCGCCATAGATGAATCCGCGCTCACCGGAGAAAGCCTGCCCGCAGACAAGCACCCCGGCAGCCCCGTGTACGCCGGAACGGTCAACGGCTACGGCGCGCTCCGCATGCTTGCCCTGCGGGGGCGCAGAGATTCCGCCCTCTCCGACATCATCACCATGGTGGGCGAAGCTGCTGCGGCAAAAGCCCCCATTGCCCGCTTGGCAGACCGCATTTCCGGCATTTTTGTACCTCTGGTTGTTCTGGCGGCGTTTCTCACCGCCCTCGTTTGGATAGTATGCGGCAGCACGCTTTCTTTCGCCCTGGGCTGCGCCATTGCCGTGCTGGTCATCTCCTGTCCCTGTGCGCTGGGACTGGCCACGCCGGTGGCCATCATGGTAGGAGCAGGAAAAGGTGCGGAACACGGCATCATCTTCCGCAGCGGCGCGGTCATGGAAAATGCCCGCAACACCACCGCCGTCATACTGGATAAAACCGGCACCATCACCTCCGGTTCCCCGACGGTGACGGATATCATCCCCATGAACGCAAGCCGGGATGAACTGCTCAGCACCGCCGCCGCGCTGGAATTCGGCAGCAGGCATCCTCTGGCAGCGGCGATTCTCCGCGTGGCTGAGGGATTGGACATCCCGCCCCTCGAGCAGCACACCTACCTCCCCGGGTTGGGCGTGACAGGACGCATCGGCAGCACCGCATGTGCCGCCGGTAATGCCGAGCTCATGCGGCAGCTCAACATCCCGGCAGATGAAACGCAGGCCACCCATGCGGCAGATGAAGGTAAAACGCCTCTCTACATTGCCAGCAACGGCAGACTGCTCGGCATCATTGCCGTGGCGGATGCGGTTAAACCGGATAGCGCAGCGGCCATCCGTACCCTGCAGGAAAACGGCTTACGGGTCATTATGATGACCGGCGACAACTCACGGACAGCCCAAGCCGTAGCGGCTCAGGTAGGCATCCGTGAGGTGCGGGCGGACGTCCGCCCGGCGGATAAGGCAGCCATGGTTCAAAAGCTGAGGGATGAAGGATACAGAGTGGCCATGGTGGGTGACGGCATCAACGATGCCCCGGCCCTCACGTGTGCAGATGTGGGCATCGCCATCGGAGCAGGAACGGATGTGGCCATAGAAAGCGCGGATATCATCCTGCTGCGGAGCAGTCTCCGGGATGTGACCGCGGCCTTCCGACTCAGCCACGCCATTATCCGCAACATCCGTCAGAACCTTTTTTGGGCATTCTTCTACAACATTCTGACCATTCCAGCGGCCGCCGGACTGTACTATCCCCTGTTCGGCATCAGTCTGAATCCGGGCATTGCAGCCGCCGCCATGAGCCTCAGCAGCTTCTGCGTTGTAGCCAACGCCCTGAGACTGCGCCGTCTGAAGCTCTCGGACAATGACTCTGCAGAGCCGGCTCCTTCACAGACAGACATTTCATCCACCACCGCCATGACCACCACCACCGTCATCACCGTCACCGGAATGATGTGCCCACATTGCGAACGGCACATGAAAGAAGCCATTCTTGCCCTCCCCGGTGTCAGCTCCTGCTCGGCATCACACAAAGACTGCCGCGTCTGCATTGAATCCGCCGCCCCGCTCAGCGAAGATACGCTGCGCTCCACAGTGGAAAAGGCGGGCTACCAATACGGCGGGATAAAGAGCTGAGCCGCTCAGCCCTGCCGCAGGCGCTTTTCCAGCGTCTCCAACACATCCACATCTGCAGGCAGCCAGTCAACGCTGTACAGCTCATCCGCACTCAGCCAGCGGGCATCCACATGCTCATGCAGACGGATAGTACCGGAAAGCAAGCGGCATTCCAGACAATGCATCCGCAGGTGAAACGTCGGGTAATCCCACTCCACCGTGCGGAGAATTTCACCGGCCTCCACACAGACTCCCAGCTCCTCAGCCAGCTCCCGCACAACAGCCTCCTGCGGGAGTTCCCCCGGCTCCAGCTTACCGCCGGGAAACTCCCAACCACCGCCATGTTTGTGGGGCGCGCACTGAGTAGCCAGCACGCGGCTGTCCTCCAACACCAGAGCCGCCACCACTTCCACCGTCTTGAGCTGTTCTGCCATATCTCCGCCAGACTAGCACAATTTCCCCGCCTGCACAATGCCAAAATCCCCTCTATTCTCAACGCCTACACATGGCAGGAATGACATGGAGAACAAATTAGGCTTGATATCTCCTTTCATTTTGTTATGCTGAGCGCGTAAGCGTCAATCCACAAGGACAATTTATTCAGCATTCCCTCAGATACCCCTCAACCACATGCCCACGCAAATCCCGACCTCCCGAGAACTCACGGAAAACGAGCTGTTTCCCGATGAGCGCATTTTGTGGTTGAGAGAGACACCGCCCGCGATTCGCGAACGCATCAGCGAGATGGCAACGGATTTCTGGGTGGAGGTTATCGCTATCAGCATACTGCTGGTGTTCGTGGTTTTATTGCCGATGCTGCTGGCACCGATGCTGCATGTGGCAATTCCCCCGTTGCTGTTAGCATTGGTCATTTATCGGGTGGTGCATTTCATTCTCAGCTGTTACCGCCGCAGATTCCGGCAATGGACGGTCATCACCAACCGCCGCATCCTCTTTTTCGAGCATGAATGGCAAACGCTGCAGATGAAAGATACCCCCCTTCGTTACATCCGGCTCATTCCGGAAAACAGACGGGCAGACGGAAGCGCGGATTTAAGCATCTGCGGCCCGCGCAGCATGCGGAGCCATCTGCCGACAAAAGCGCTCCTACGGGTAGAGCGCACAGACGAATTACTGGCTGCGCTCCGTACCGCCACCCCGGAGCCCCTGCCCCACCCGGAGGCTCAGCACCGTCCTCATCCGCTGCTGCCGACGGGCGAAGGCCTGCTGGCAGAAGGCATGGAAGAACCGAAAGCGGATTCTCCGCTCAAAGTCCGTATTCTGACGGGATTGATGGCGCTCTATCTCCTCACCATCGGCGTTCTGGGGCTGCTGTACCCCTCAGATGTCGTTCACCCGGGAATGTGGGTTTATTGGGGAATCCTCATCCTGCTGACAATGACCGTGGCTTACTTCCAGTGGAAAAACCGCCACGAGTACACTACGGGGAAACGCTTTGTACTGGGCAGCCGCTTCCTGTACGTCGAGGGGCGGCATCCACGCCCCATCACCGGCTGCTACCCGGTACGAAAAACCATTCACCCGAATGGGCTAGTAGACTTGGATTTCAACTACCCCGGCAAAGCATTCCGAGAATACAGCCCCATGGGTCTGGACAATCTCCGCAACTCCCGCGAAATAGAGAAACTGCTCCATACCCTCTGCTCCCCGACAGCGGGTAAATGAATGTTGCACAGCGAATTTATGGAATTCCGAGGAAAGAATTGTACTTTCTCTGCGGAATATGTTAGAATGCACCAATCGCATGAAAAAGAAGAAATGGAAAAAGATTCGGCTCGGACTGATAGGGCGTATCATCATTGCCCTCATACTGGGAGCAATTGCCGGTCCCTACACCCCCGTTGCACTGGTTCGCACGTTTAACACGTTCAACGGCTTATTCGGACAATACCTGGGATTCCTGATTCCCCTGCTCATCATCGGACTGGTGGCCCCCGCCATTGCCGACATCGGCAGAAAGGCCGGCAAAATGCTGGTGGCAACAGCCCTGCTGGCCTACGCCGCAACGCTTGTCTCCGGCTTTGCCTCCTACCTGACCGCCGTCAACATCTTCCCGGGCATGATTACGCCCACCGCCATTCAGGAACTCGGCAAGGCCGCAGAAGCCCCGCCTTGGTTCACTATCACCGCACCGCCGCTCATGGGAGTCATGACGGCCCTCATCCTTGCCTTCCTGCTGGGACTTGGCATGGCCTACTGCAGCGGCACAGCCTTGCGAAAAGTCTGTGAGGACTTCCGCGAAATCATTGCCCGAGCCATCGGCAAAACAATCATTCCGCTGTTACCGCTTTATATCTTCAGCATCGTCCTCAACATGTCATGGAGCGGACAGGCGGCTGATTTACTGAGCGTATTCCTCCGAATCATCGGTATCATCTTCCTGCTGCACATCGGCATCCTGCTGCTGCAATACTGCGTGGCCGGGCTCGTAGCGCGGCAGAATCCCCTGCTGCTGCTCTGGCGTATGATGCCTGCTTACTTCACTGCCCTGGGCACCCAATCCTCTGCCGCCACCATCCCCATCACCCTGCAGCAGACTCTCTGTAACAAGGTACACAAGGATGTGGCAGGATTCGTCATCCCCCTTTGTGCCACCATCCACCTCTCCGGCAGCACGCTCAAAATCGTGGCCTGCGCCATTGCCATCATGCTCATGCGCGGCATGCCCATCGACTTCCCGACCATGGGCAACTTCATCTTCATGCTCGGCATCATCATGGTAGCCGCCCCGGGTGTACCCGGCGGTGCCATCATGGCCGCCTTGGGCATCCTCCAGTCCATGCTCGGCTTCGGCGAAACCGAACAGGCACTCATGATTGCCCTCTACATCACCATGGACAATTTCGGCACCGCCTGCAACGTCACCGGAGACGGCGCCCTTGCCGTTATCATCAACCGTTTCTACAAAGCAAACGATTAAGTCTTCACGTCACTACACAACCATTACCCCGCGCAGGTGCTTTCCATCCGCGCGGGGCTTTTCTTTTGTCCGGAGGCAGGATTAGTGTTCTTCGTTCACATCCTCAGCGGTGATGGGCTCGCGGTCCAGTGCACGCCATGCCCAGACAATGTAAGCCAGTACCAAGGGGATGATGAAGGAAACAATCGTCATTGTCTTGAGAGTAAACATGCTGGAGCTGCTGTTGGCGATGGTGAGGGAGCTCTGCAAATCTGCCACGGAGGGGTAATAGGCGGTGTTGTTCCACCCGGCGCAGAGCAACAAGGCCAGCACCACCAACACGCTGCCGGGGCCGGCCAGCCGGAAGCCACGGAGAAGCCCCCGCAGGCCTCCTGCAATTCCTCCCAACACCATCAGCACGCCAATGAGCAGCAACGCAGCCACGACGGGCATCTCCAGCAGGTTGTGCAGGTACTTGTATGACTCCGTATAAATCATACCGGACTCCGGTTCATACGCAAATCCGGTGGAGAGCAGCCAGCGCACCAGCCAGGTGAGAAAGAACAGCAGGAAAAAGCCGCTCTCCAATCGCAGGCGGCGGCGGCAATTCCTACGCAAGGCCTCATCATCCAGGGTACCAAGAAAATACAGGCATGCCAGCACACGGGTGAGCAGCAGCACGCTCATGCCCAGCATCAGGTTCTGCGGGACAAGCACTGCCTCCAGCCCATGCCACGGACCGGCCCAGCAGGAAATGACGGGCATGGCGGGGCTGGCCACGGCGGCTTTGTTTACCTCAAACTCTGCCCCGGTAAAGAAGGTGCCCACGGCGGTACCGATGAGCAAGGGACCGAGAATGCCGTTGAGCAACAGGAAGATGCGGTAGGTAGCAGTCCCCAGCACATTGCCACGCCGCAGCTGGAACTCGTATGAAACGGCTTGAATGACAAAGCACAGCAGAATGAGCACCCACACCCAGTACGCACCGCCGAAGCTGGTGCTGTAGAACAGGGGGAAAGAGGCAAAGAACGCACCGCCGAATGTCACCAGCGTGGTAAAGGTCAGCTCCCATTTGCGACCGGTCGCCAGCAAAAGCATGCGCCGCTGCTCCTCCGTGCGACCCAGCGTCCAGATGAGCGACTGCCCGCCCTGCACAAACATGAGAAACACCAGCAGCGCCCCCAGCAGAGAGACGAGGAACCACCAGTACTGTTGCAGAAATGTAATATCGTTCATAGCTTATGCAGAGGTTGAATCCGTTTCAGGTCCGGCGGCAATGGCTTTACCCATGATTCCCAGCTCCGCCACCAGCAGGAGCGTGAAAAGTGACAGGAAAATAAAGAAGGTGGTCTGCACGGAGCTGACATCCAGACGCGAGATAGCGGCCACATTCGGCAGCAGTCCCTGAATGGCCCAGGGCTGGCGACCCACCTCTGCCACCACCCAGCCTGCCTGACTGGCCAGCCATGCCGGCGGAATGGTCAGCACCACCGCCAGCTGCACCAATTTCCAGCGCGTCAAGCGCTGTCCCAGCAACAACAGCCCCGCAAACAGCACAATGAAATACCCACCCAGCATCACCATGATGCGGAAGCTATAGAAAGTCAAGGGGACAGACGGAACGAGCTCGCCCGGGCTCTTCAAATACCCATAGCCGAACCACGGGAAATTCTCCCGCAGCACGCTCAGTGCCGCAGCCTTTGCCTCCGGATTCTTCGCGGCGCGGTACTGCGCCAGCGCATCGATAGCCACACGGCCGCGCCGCATCATCTCTTCCGCAGAGAGTGCCACACTGCCGTCCGGCAGCTTGTAGCCGCCCTCCAGCAGATTGCGAATGCCGGGGACATAGCCATCCTTCGTGTGCGTGGCCAGATAAGAAAGCGCGTACGGCACCTCCACCTTCAGCAGGAAACGGTCCTCGCCGCTCCCGGCAGTCCAATCCGCGCCCGGGCGCAGGATGCCGCCCAGCACAAGGCCCTGCTCCGCACCACCCTCGTACAAGCCCTCGGCCGCCGCCAATTTCATGGGCTGATATTGGGCAATATCCCGCCCGCTTTGGTGTCCCGTATGCGCCGTTATCAGCGCGGCAACCAGGCCGAACCACGCCGCCACGCGGATGCTGCTCAGTGCAAACTCGCGGTGTCGCCCCCGCAGCAAATACCAACAGCTTACCCCCACCACAAACACCGCACCCAGCACCCAAGACGAACTCACCGTGTGGCAGAACTTCACCACCGCTACGGGAGAGAATGCCACCGCCGCAAAATCCACCATCTCATTGCGCACCGTATCCGGGTTGAACTCCATGCCCACCGGGTGCTGCATCCAGGCATTCGCCACCAGAATCCACCACGCAGAAATCGTCGCCCCGATAATCGTGAGCCAGGTAGAAGCCAGATGCGCCCGCTTGCTCACCTTGTTCCAGCCGAAATACATCACTGCAATGAACGTAGACTCCATGAAAAAGGCCAGAATTCCCTCAATCGCCAGCGGCGCGCCGAAAATATCCCCCACAAACCAGCTGTAGTTGCTCCAGTTCGTGCCGAACTCAAACTCCAGAATAATGCCCGTGGCCACCCCCATGGCAAAATTGATGCCGAAGAGCTTCATCCAGAAACGCGCCGTCTGCTTCCAGAACTCGCGCCCGGTGCGCACATAAAGCGTCTCCATGATAGCCATCACCACGCCCAGCCCCAGCGTGAGCGGAACAAACAACCAGTGGTACATCGCTGTGAGCGCAAACTGCGCCCGAGACCAATCTACAAGAGTTGAATCAATCGGTTCCATAACGAAAAAATCAGTGAGGTATCGGTGCCGCTCGCTCCGTCAGCTCAGAGGAAACCTGCTCTCCCTTCTCCTGCTCATTCCCCTGCAGATAGGCCGGAAAAAAGAACACACGGAGCACGGCAAACATGATAAAGAGCTTGATAAGAATAATACACCAGAGCGTGCGTCCCAGAGTCATGCTCCGAAACCCATCCGCATAAAAACGCACTATTCTGCTCCCTATCACTCCGCCATTATAGCCGTATTATTTCACCCGACGCAAGGAGAAAATAAGACGGTCCACTCTCTCCTGTCTATTTGGTGGGTATTATTGTTCCTTGCCTGCACTCAGCCGGAGTGCCGGCATAAAACGAGCCAAAGTCAATACCAATGAAACATCAGCAATCGGCAGACCACCCTGTCCCCGCAACCTGAGCAGTTCCGTTACGGGCGGTTGATACAAAAAAAGCTCTGTAAAGGGAATGTATCCTCTACAGAGCGTTATTTGCAGTAAAAGTACGAAGTATAAGATTCGAACTTATGACCCCATCCGTGTGAAGGATGTGCTCTACCACTGAGCTAACTTCGCATGTTTTTTGCTCTCGGAATGAGTGCGCGCGCATTTTAGCGAAAACCGAACGAAATTGCAAGCTTTTTCTTAAAAAAAAGAGAAAAACTTGTCAAAAAAGTCCTACAGTACTCGTTAGGAGAACGATTTGCCGAGGAGAAAGCGGTGCAAAGCATGCGCAGTGCGTAAGAAAAAGGCATTTCCTCCGCCGGTGACACGGAGGCGCGGAGAACTCAGCCCACAACACGCTTATCTGATTCATAGCGCACTAAATCGCGCAGAGGAGCGTGCTCCGGAGCGCACAAATCCGGATCCGCATCAAGAATGGCGGCCGCATCCCGTGCAGCACGGTGAATAAGGCGCATGTCCGCCAGCCATTCCGGGAAATGCACGGCGCCCAAGCCGCTTTGGGCAGTACCCAGCACGTCACCCGGACCGCGAAGCCGGAAATCCTCCTCTGCAATTTCAAAACCGTTGAGGGTGCGGCACATGACGGAGAGTTTATCATGGCCGGGCTCACCGGGCTTTGCCTCAGAGAGCAGAATACAGTAGCTTTTGTACTGACCGCGGCCTATGCGGCCTCTGAGCTGGTGCAGCTGGGAAAGGCCGAAAGAATCTGCATCATTAATGAGCATGATGGTGGCATTCGGAACATCTACACCCACTTCCACCACGGTGGTAGCCACAAGAATTTGGGTCTTATTTGCCCGGAAATCGCTCATGACGGCATCTTTTTCCTCTGCAGAGAGACGACCGTGCAGCAGTCCGATGGAGGCATCCGGGAAGATATCCCGCCAGCGGGCCAGCTCAGATACGGCGGAAGCGCGCTCACTCTTCTCACTTTCCTCCACCAAGGGAGAAACGATGTAAATTTGCCGGCCTTCCTCCATCTGCCCGCGCATGAACGCGATAATTTTTTTCATGTTGGCGGGGCGGCGCATGGCGGTGATGATTTCTCCGCGATTGGCCGGCAATTCATCAATAACGGAGACATCCAAATCTCCGTAGAGCGTGAGGGTGAGTGTACGGGGGATGGGGGTTGCGGTCATGACCAGCACATCCGGATTCTGCCCTGCGGAATAGAAGGATTCTCTCTGCTCCACGCCGAATTTGTGCTGCTCATCCACAACGGCCAGCCCCAGATTAACAGGTCTGTTGGCGCGGTACAACAGGGCGTGTGTACCCACTATGATGCGGGGGCCGGAATCTGCCGGCATGCCGTCTTCATAGGTGATGTCTGAATTGTCTGAGCGGCCGGAGGTGCGCAGGGAAATGGGGACATCCGTATGAGCGAGCAATTTACAGAAATTACGGTAATGCTGCTCTGCCAGAATCTGGGTGGGAGCCAGCATGGCCGCAGTTTTTCCGCTGCCCACGGCCAGCAGCATGGCGCAGAGAGCCACCAGGGTCTTGCCGCTGCCCACGTCGCCCTGCAGCAGGCGGTTCATCTGTCGGGGAGCAGCCATATCTGCGCGTATTTCCTCCACGCAGCGCTGTTGAGCAGCGGTCAGGCGGAAGGGAAGATGCTCCAACAACTCCTGCATATAGGCATCACAGCTTGCCGTCACCTGCCCAGCTTTGCCCTGAGAACGGCGGCGGCGCCAGGCTACCCGGAACTGACAGAGGAAACACTCCTCCAGAGCAAAACGCAGGCGGGCTTTGTGCTGCAGGTCTGTCTCCGCCGGGAAATGGACGTCCTGCAAGGCGCTGCTGTACGGGTATGAAGGAGCCACGTCATACCCCAGCGGGGATTGTACCCCGGGCTCCAGTTGGTCCAGAATGCGGCGGACCATGCTGCGGTAGCAGCGCGCCGCCATGCCGGAAATGCTGCGGTAAATGGGTACGATACGGCCGGTGTGCACAGGTTCACCTTCAGAGGAAAGCTCTGCTGCCGGCACCCGCGGTCCGCCCAGAGCGGCAGCCATGAGACGGTGTCCGGCATCCTCATCTTCCATCACTTCAAAGTCCGGGTTGGTCATGGTTAGTTTACCTGCGTATTCCCGCACGCGTCCGTAAATATAGAGATTCATCCCCACGGCCAGCAGTTTGGCCACATACGGCATGTTAAACCAGCGGAGACTGATACGTGCGCCGTGTGGGTCCTGCTCCTCCCCGGCGGAAACCTCAAAGTAACGCTTGTAGGAAAAACGCCAGGCAGCGGCATACACATGCACGCGCAGGCAGACAGTATCCCCGGGGCAAAGGGCTGCTATATCCGCACCGGAGCTGCGGCGGTCCTCATAGCGACGGGGAATGCGCAGCAAAACATCCCGCACGCTGTGCAAATCTGCCGCGGCAAGCGACTTCTGCGCCCCGGGGGACAGCCAAGACAGGGAGGAAAGCGGAGTATCCGGGGTAAGCTTCACGGTACCGTGAGGTCGGTTCAACGGAAAGAGCGGCCGTTATTGATGCAGCGGTAGTAGTAGTCCACGCGGGAATGGAACCACGCCCACTTGGGTCCGGGCTTGCCGTTGGTCAGCAGCGGCATGGGGCAGTTCTTGCGGGTCCAGTGGTAATGAGGCACCACGCGGCGCAGGTTAATTCCGTAGCGCTTCATGAGCACGGCTGTAAGTTTGGCGGCGCGGTCCCAGGTACGGAAATGATTGTGACCGCGGTTTTCACACTCGCACATTTCAATGCCGATGGAGTTGTGATTTCCTGCGGGGGAGCCGGCATGCCAGCCGGTTTCCTTGAGCGGCAGATTCTGCACGCACATGAACTGGTCTACCGTGAAATGCCAGCTGCGGTTGGTGAACGCCCCGCGGCAGAGAGCGCGGGAATGCTGCATGGCCGTGGCGGTGGGAGAATGGTTGGCAGTGCTGTGGATGGTGATGAACGTAGGACGCAGGCGGCGGGAGCCGCGACGCTGCGGGGAATTGGAGGGAATGATACGCACCTTAATGTTCACCTCCCGCGCCAGACGGGAGACAGAACGGGAAATGAGCGGGGTGCTCACGGGTTTGAAACGAACGGCAGCAGGGGTTCGCAGGTAGCGGTTGGAGCCCCCCTGCTGACAACCGGAGCCGCCCACTGAAACGAACAGAAGCAGCAGAAGGAATACAGCGATGGAGGCAACACGAGTCATGCCGCTATGATGCCAGTTCGGCCTGCATTTTGCAAGCGCAAATCCTGTTTTAAGAAAAATAACAGAGCAGCACCGCAAAACGGCACTGCTCTGTGATAAAACCGAATCTTCCGGGAGCCTTACGGCATGGGGAAATTCTTGTTGAACGCAGTCACCTCTGCACGCAGGGCCTCATAGGCACCGGGAGTCTCACACACCTTCTGGGCAGCAAGAATGGCAAGGCAACGGCCGATGAACTCTGCCACCTTGCAGACATCGTCTTCCTTCATGCCGCGCGTGGTGACGGCGGGAGTACCGATGCGGATGCCGGAGGGCTTGTTGGTAGTGCCCTTGTCGTAGGGGATAGCGTTCTTATTCACGGTGATACCCACCTTGTCCAGAGCAATCTGAGCCTCTGCACCGTTGATGCCCTTGGCGCTCAAATCCACCAGGAAGCAGTGGTTATCCGTACCGCCGGCCACAATGCGGAAGCCCAGCTTGGCGAGCTTGGCAGCCATGGCCTTGGAGTTCTTCACCACCTGAGCGGCATACTCACGGAACTCAGGCTTGAGAGCCTCTCCCAGACAGGCAGCCTTGGCGGCAATCACATGCATGAGCGGGCCGCCCTGCAGACCGGGGAACGTGGCGCTGTTGAGTTTCTTCTCCCACTTCTCCTTGCACATGACCAGACCGCCGCGGGGACCGCGCAGGCTCTTGTGCGTGGTGGTGGAAACAAAGTCTGCATACGGCACGGGAGACGGATGCACCCCACCGGCCACCAGACCGGCGATGTGTGCCATATCCACAAACATGATGGCACCCACCTCATCGCAAATCTCGCGGATGCGGGCAAAATCAATAGTGCGGGAATAGGCGGAAGCACCGGCCAGAATGAGTGCGGGCTTCACCTCACGGGCCTTGGCGGCCATCTCCTCGTAATCGATGCACTCGGTCTCAGGATTCACGCCGTAGTGCACAACATTATACTGCTTGCCGGAGAAGTTGGCAAAGAAACCGTGAGAAAGGTGACCGCCGCAGGCCAGGTCCATTGTCAGGATGGTATCCCCGGGGTTGATGCAGGCGTGGTAGACAGACATGTTGGCCTGAGAACCGGAGTGAGCCTGCACATTGACAGCCTCACAGCCGAAAAGAGCCTTGGCGCGGTCAATGGCCAGCTGCTCCACACGGTCCACCACCTCACAGCCGCCGTACCAACGGCGGTTGGGGTAACCCTCTGCGTATTTGTTGGTCAGACAGGAGCCCTGAGCCTCCATCACGGCGGGAGATGCAAAGTTTTCAGATGCAATCAGCTCAATGTTGTTGAGCTGGCGCTGACGCTCCTCTTCAATATAGTCCGCAAGCTCGGGGTCGGAAACGGCCAGCGGAGAACCGGAAGCCATCACCAGACGCTCCACGTGACGACCGCCCTCATATTCACCGGACAGCCAGCTGTGCAGGATATCATCCACCACATCCGTGGAAACGAATGCAGACGGCAGACACATGACGTTGGAGTCGTTGTGATGGCGGGACAGAGCGGCATCCTGCGGGCTGCGCATGATACCGGCGCGAACGCCCTTCCAGCGGTTTGCGGCAATACCCATACCCTGACCGGAGAAGCAGATGAGAATACCGCGGTCTGCGCGACCGTCCGACACGCGTTTGCAGACGGCATTGGCGTACTCTGCGTAGTTGCAGGATTCCTTGGTGTAAGGACCCAGGTCCTCCACCTCGAAGCCCCAACCGCGCAGGATTTCCACTGCGGTTTCCTTCAGATCCACCCCCTTGTGGTCTGAGCCGATGGCTATACGAAGGTCTGTGTTCATAATGTCAGGTCAGAGTCTACCACAACGCGCGCAGGCGGGCAAGCGCAATTTCCCCTTTTTCACGGCATGCGCCTCTCCGACTTTCGACAGACACAACTTTTTCACGCTCGGCTTCGTGTATTAACTTGATATGACAGCCGGGGCATGGTACGATGATGCCATGCCCCGGCACTCCCTTCTCTCCGAGCTTCAGAAAATGGCGGAACCTGCCTACCGCGACTTTGCCGCCCGCCTTATTCCCGGAGAGACGCGTTTGCTGGGAGTGCGGATTCCGAAGCTGCGGAAGCTGGCTAAACAGCTGGTCAAGGGAGACACATGGCAAACTCTGCTGCAATCACCTGCCCCGCAGGATGCCTCTTTTGAAGAACTGCTGCTGCGGGCTATGCTGCCGGCCTATGCACCGCATGCCACCACGGATGAGCGGCTTTTCTACCTCCGGCAGGAGCAACCCAGGCTCAACAACTGGAGCCTATGCGACTCTGCCTGCGCCGGCTGCCACTTTGTGCGCAGTCACAAAGAGAAGGTGTTTCTCTGGCTGCAGCCCTTTCTGCATTCCGAGCAGGAGTTCACCGCACGGTTCGGGGTGGTGATGCTCAACAACTACTACGCAACGGATGACAGCTGGGTTCCGGATGTCATCCGAGCTCTGCAGGAGGTACCGCAGGAGGCCTACTATGCATCCATGGCCGTGGCATGGTGCGGTTGTACCCTGCTTACCTCTCACATAGACCGGCACGCAGATATTGGGCATGAGTTGCTTACCCCGGGATTCCTTCCGGCGCACACTCACCGACTTCTGCTGAAAAAGCTGCGAGAATCTCAAAAAAAATGGTCGGATAACCAAATTTACAGCGCATAAAAACGCGTTTCTCTTTTACCATGGTGATTTTTGACAGCATCCGCAGCAAAATCTGTTGACTCTTCTGCCTTTCTGTGCCAGAATGAATGAGCTCTACGCTCCCGGATGAATCCACAATGCTCCCCCCCGGATTGCTCAGCAGCTATGCGACAAGATTCCACAGCGGCCCCGCCCCCTGCCCCGGTCCCCGACCCGAGCAGTCATCTTGCGCTTTCCATCCTGACCACGATTTTCTGCTGTCTTCCCATCGGCATTGTTTCCCTTGTATATTCCCTCAACGTACGTTTCCTCTGCAGAGCCGGGCAACAGGAAGCAGCACGGCGCGCCGCACGGAACGCACTGCGGTGGAATGTAGCCGGCATCGTGCTGACCTGCGTCCTGACACTCATCGGCACCGTTACCGCCGCCCTCTCCTACGAGACGGTACTGGAACATATCCGGCGGCAAGAGAAAATCTCCCCGGATGCCCCGGCTCAAGTTTCTCCGGACATTAACTACTAAACAACAACCGCAACATACCATGAACAACACCCCCGTCCCGCCCGCTCCGGCCACACCTGCAACACCCTGCCCCGGCAGCAACATGGCTCTTGCCATCATCAGCACTATCCTGTGCTTTCTTCCCACCGGCATCGTGGCTATTGTCTATGCCAGCAAGGTAAAGGCGCTGTATTTCTCCGGCAAAACCGCTGAAGCTGCAGGTGCTGCAAAATCCGCCATGATTTGGAGCATTGTCTCCATTGTGCTCGGCATACTGCTCAATCTTGCATTCTTCATGATTTCATACTTTGTGGTAGTGGAGAAAATTCAGCAGCAGCAAGAACTCACCCCGGATTACCCGGCAGAAGTTTACCCGGACATTAACTACTAAACAACAACCATAACATACCATGAACGAAACACCCATCCCTCCGCCTCCCGCAGCCACCCCGGGCATCCCCGTCCCGCCTGCACCCGGTATACCTGCAACACCCTGCCCCGGCAACAATCTGGCCATTGCCATCATCAGCACCGTTCTGTGCTGTCTTCCCACCGGTATCGTGGCTATTGTCTATGCCAGCAAGGTAAACGGCCTGCATTACTCCGGCAAGACAACTGAAGCTGCAGATGCAGCAAAATCCGCCATGATTTGGAGCATTGTCTCCATTGTGCTTGGTCTGCTAGTCAATATCGCCGCCACCATTTTCTACTTTGTCATCGCGGCCGCATTCGTGGAAGATTTGGAGCAGAATTTTGAGCGTGAGATTGAGCGACAGGGCATTGAAGCCATTCCGACCGAATATCGGTCGCTGATGCAATAACACGCCTCCACCATGACAACCGACACCCTTTCCCCGGTCCCACCGTCTTCGGGCGGTGGGAAGCGACCGGATGACCACCTGATTGCCTCTATCCTGGCAACCTGTTTCTGCTGCATGCCGCTGGGCATCATCGCTATAGTCCAATCCTGCAGAAGCGAATCCCTTTACAGACAGGGGCGTTACGAAGAAGCCCTGCGCGCCAGCAACTCCGCCGCGGACTGGGGCAATCTCTCCTTTATTCTGGGCTTCATAGGCGCGCTGCTGGGCTTTGCCTGCGCCCTGGTATCCGGGAGCTAATTTTCACACAGAAGGACCACGGATGCAAAACACCCTCACCTGGATATGGAGACTGGCTCCGCCCATTCTCCTGCTTATACTGGCAGCGGGAATCATCCTGTTCCCCCAACAACTATCCGACCTGGTGGGCAGCATCTCTCCGGGATGCACGTTCCGCAGGCTGACCGGGCTGGCATGCCCGGGCTGCGGGGGCACCCGAGCCCTGCGAGCCCTCATTGAGGGAGAACCGCTGGCCGCAGTCTGCTATAATCCCTTCATCGTGCTTTCACTGCCGATTCTCTGCATCGAATACTTCCGCAGCTGGTGGATATATTTCCGGAACAGTGAATCCCCGCTCACCCGCAGCCGCATCTACTGCATCATCCTGCAGGTGTACGCGTGGCTGACCATTCTCTGGGCAGTCGGCAGAAACCTGCTGTGACACTCCCTTTCCCCTGTCAGGCACAGCCCTTCCCGCTTTTTGCACGTAAAACAGCTACGGCACGGGATAAGCTTTCCCTCATGTCATATTCCGCAGGAATAAGGTTTTGACTTTAGACGGATGCTTGGGTACAATGAACGGCGATGAATACGGCCTTTGTTCCGGAGGATTATTTTGCGCGCTATAACGTGTCGGAGATATTCGGCGCGGGGGAGACGTGTGAAGTGGATTTGGGCTGCGGTGACGGCGGATTTCTGCTGGCCATGGCAGAGCACTACCCGGAGACCCGTTTTCTGGGCGTAGAGCGTCTGCTGGGGCGTATCCGCAAGGTGTGCAATGAAAGTGAACGCCGCGGGCTGGCGAATGTGCGCGGGCTGCGTGTGGAGAGCCGCTATTTCCTGGAATGGCTCATTGCTCCCGGCAGCATCAGCCGCCTGCACTACCTTTTCCCCGACCCCTGGCCCAAGGAAAAACACCACAAGAACCGTCTGGTGCAGGACTCCTTTATCCCCGTGCTGCACCGCGCCCTTGCCCCCGGTGGAGAAGTGCTCTTCAAGACCGACCACGAGGAATACTTCATCTGGGTGTGTGAGCGCATGGATGCATCACCGCTTTTCCGCCGTGAGGAGTGGAACGCCCCGTTCTACCCGAAAACCGATTTCCAGAAACAATGGGAGGCGATGGGCAAGCCCATCTTCTCCGCCCGCTATGTCCGCAACGATGTCCTTTGACCTGCACACCACAGATCCCAGCGGCGCACGACTGGGCACGCTGCATCTTCCCCACGGAGATGTTCCCACCCCCATTTTCATGCCGGTAGGCACACAGGGAACCGTCAAAACCCTGCATCCGGAAGACCTGGAGGCACTGGGGGCTCAAATCATCCTGGGCAACACCTACCACCTCTGCCTGCGCCCGGGAGACGAATCCATCCGCGAGCTGGGCGGCCTGCACCGTTTCACCGGATGGAACCGCCCCATGCTCACGGATTCCGGCGGCTTTCAGGTATGGAGTCTGGCGAGACTCCGTAAGATTACGGAGGAAGGCGTGCGCTTCTGCAACCATATTGACGGTGCTTACATGATGCTCTCCCCGGAGCGCAGCATGGAGATTCAGGCCAATCTGGGCAGCGATATCGCCATGCTCTTCGATGAATGCCCGCCCTACCCCTGCGACCGCAAATACGCGGAAAAGTCCTTGGGGCTTACCCTGCGCTGGGCCAAGCGTTGTAAAGCATGGATAGATGAGCACCAACCGCGCAGCGGCAGTGGCCTGCAGCAGCACTTCGGTATCGTGCAGGGCTCCGTCTATGCAGACCTGCGTAAACGCTGCGCAGAAGAACTGGCAGAAATGGATTTCGACGGATATGCCATCGGCGGCGTCTCCGTGGGCGAGCCGGAAGAAGAAATGCTGCGAGCCATTGAGAACTCCACCCCCTGGCTGCCGCAGAACAAGGCCCGCTACGCCATGGGCCTGGGCACCCCCACTCAATTGCTCGAAATGATTGAGCGCGGTGTGGATATGTTTGACTGCGTGATGCCCACCCGCCTGGCCCGCCACGGTATCGCCATGACTCCGGACGGCCCCATCCACATCAAAAACAAGCGTTGGGAAAAAGATGATTCCCCGCTTGACCCGGAAGGGCACCCGCATGTGACCCGCTTCAGCAAAGCTGCCATCCGCCACTTCTTCCGAGCGGGAGAAATGCTTGCGCTGCGCGTCCTTTCCTTCCAGAATCTTCACTTCTATCTGCGGCTCATGGCGCAAGCGCGAAGCGCCATTGCAGCCGGTGAATTCGCTGCCTTCAAACGCAGCGCCATCGCGCGTTACCAAGCAAACGAAATACCATCATGAACAGCATCATACTGGCACAGGCTGCCCAGCAGGGGCAGGAAGGAGGAGGTTTTCAGATGTTGATTACCTTCGGTCTCATCTTCATCATCTTCTACTTCATCGTTATTCGACCCCAGCGTAAACAGCAGAAAGAGCTCAAGGAGCGTCAGGACTCCCTCAAGCCCGGTGACAAAGTCATCACCAACGGCGGTATCTATGGCATCGTCCGTGAAGTGAAGGACGACACCGTCAAGCTCGAAATCGCTGCCAACACCGTCATCAAGATTGCCAAGTCCTGCATTGTGCAGAGCATTGGTAAGGACGGTGCCGCAGAAGGCAAATAAATAAAACCACCCACAGAAAAGTACGGATTACGAGCCTAGCCGATACGCCAAACGAGCAGAATTTCGGCACTCGTAATTCGTACTTCATCATTCTGTCATCATGCTCCCGGTCTATTCCTGTGAGGATATTGCAACGTTGCCTGCGGATTCCCGCATCCGACTGGGAGTCATCGGCAACCCGATTGCTCACTCAAAATCCCCACAAATGCAGCAGGCCGCATTGGATGCGGCCGGCATAAACCACACATACGTGCGACTACTGGCCGGATTGGAGGAAGGAGGCTTCGAGGTCCTGTTGCAACTGCTGGGGAAGCGAGAATTCATCGGCGCAAACGTCACCGTACCCTTCAAAAAGAAAGCTTTTGCCGCAGCCGTTCAGGCAGATTCCCTCTCCACTCTCTGCGGAGCAGCCAACACACTGGTACGCCACCCGGAAGGCTGGCACTGTTACAACACAGACGGCCCCGGATTTGAGCAAGCCATTGCAGAACTAACCCCACGCCCGCTCAGCGAGCTCCGCATTGTCATTCTCGGAGCCTGCGGCGGTGCCGGCTCCGCACTCTGCTGCCAGAGCATCCTCTCCGGCGGCCGACACCTCACAGCCGTCAACCGTCCAAGACCGGAGCTGCAGCAACTGCGGGACAAACTGCTTCCCCATGCAGCGGGAGAGCTGCACTGCATCACTTTCGATTCACCGCAGCTGCAAAAAGCCATTGAAACAGCAGACCTCATCGTCAATGCCACCAGCCTGGGCCTGCACGAGGGAGACACCCTCCCGCTGAACGCGGAATGGCTGCATCCCGGGCAGATTGTGTATGATATCGTCACACACCCCACCCCCCTGCAGCGGGTAGCCGCAAGCCGGGGCTGCACGGCATCAGACGGCTTGGGCATGCTTCTCTGGCAGGGTGCCATTGCCTATCGCCATTGGTTCGGCAAGCTCCCGGACATCTCACTCATGAGAAACGCCCTGCTCCGCAGCTGATGCCCCCTATCCATCACCGGATAATAACTTACACATCCGAAAAAAAACACACTGTAAAGGAAACTTATCCTCTACAGTGTTTTTTTATTGATGCAGCCCCGGCGGGATAAAAACAGCTCATAATAAAGCGATTAAAAACAAGTCGCGCTCTTTTCGCGCAGAATTTATGACGTTTTTTTCTGACCAACAGAGTCTACGCCAACAGAAAATATAGCGGCGCATAGCACCATCCTGCTATACGCCGCCATTTTTCACTATAATCAATCCAGAACTCGCTCTTCAACCGCCCTCTCCGTACGCAGCAGGAAGTCCAGAATATTCGTCACCGCGGCCACGCCATAACTCATCGCTTTCAGCTTCGCACCACCCGCCGTCGTTGGATTCCTGCTCGCCAGAATCCCAAACGTCGCCAGCACTCGGATGAAGTTCTCCACGGCGATAGTCTTATCCTGCCAACTGCTCGGCTTCCTGCCCCAGAACACCTTGCGGATATCCGAAGCCACGCGCTCCATGTCTGCCATCGGCAGCAAGCTCTGCGTCGGCATCCATACTCGCGCCTCTTTCGGCAGGAACGTATTGAGCACCCCTGTACCGGCACCCACAAAAGCACCCCACAGCGGCAGCCCGGCCAACGGCCCCAGCACACTACCAGCCACATACTGCTGCCAGCTCCTGCGCTCCCATTGCTCCTCGTCATCGGTCATCCAGTTGTAAACCGCCGTCAGCACCTGGAGAGCAATGCCGTGCTCCAGCCACACATACGCAGCCTTGCCCCAGTCACCTTTCTTACCTCGTGCCATCAGGCGCAGAACATTGCCCATGGTGTTAATGCTCTCGCCGCCCAAGAACAGATTGCCAATACTGAACAGCGACTTCTTACCACCCAGCAAGGCGCGACTCCGCCAATCCAGCGGCTGACTCTTGAACGCCAGAGCACGCTGCACCTCATTCATGGCATCAGCGTCCAGCTCCTCATGCGTCAGCCCTGGATTCTCCCTCTGCGTCTTCCGGTACACAGCATCATAGAGCGTCGCACACGCGCGAACATTCGCCCGCATATCAATCCACTCCATCAGACTCATACCCGCACGCGCAGCGGCATCCGTCGCCCCCTTGGCAGAAATGACATCAGCATCCCCCAGCAGAGCCTCCGCATTCACGCTTGCTGCCCAGCCCTTGAAACGCCCATCCAGCTCAGGTCGCACCGCCATCTCAGCCAGAGAAATCTTACCCAGCCCCAGATTCGCGCGGGAAGCAGCCTTGTGCCACTCCCACCAGCTCACCCGGTCAGACCCCGCCAGAGTATTGAACAACGCCGTACCCTGCTTGAACAGCGTCCCTACGCGGTAATTCAGCACCGCCGTAGCCGTAGAACTACCCATGGCAGACAAGCACCGCGTCATCCAGCGGGCCGTCTCCTCCGCTGCCGGAACAGCCCTCGTCATATTATCCGCAATCAGCTTCATCTCTCCCACCGTGTGGGAGCTGAACACCTTGGCCAGAGCATCACTCATCTTCAGATCTCCATCGCGGTAATTCAGCACAGAGCTGATATCCGTCGGCAAGTCCTCATAACCCAACATGATATCCTGCTCTTTCATGGCACACTCAAACGCCGTCAACACATTCATCGTCGGGTCAATCTTGGCATTGTGGTGGTGGCGGCTGTAGAGAATCTTCGCCGTACCCTTACCCGCCGCGCGCCCCTCACCGGCTCCGCCCATGATAGCCTCGGAATGCACCTCATACCCGGCATTGAAGTACGCGCGGAAGTAATTCTCCACCTCCGGGAACGGCATACCATACACGCGCTCGTACACCTCCTTAATCTGCTGCGTGCGGGCTCCCAGCTCATCACGCAAGCGGTACGCCAGAGTCATCATCTTCTCCCCGGCAAACACCTCCAGTTGGCGCACCACGCTCTCCGTGTACCCCTGTCGGCGCAGCGTCTCCTCGTAGTCTGCCTGTTGGCACAGCAGCACCCGGTACGCAGCCTCAGAGCGCGTCAGCTCCAGCCCCTCACCATCATCAGGACGCACAGCAGCATCGCGCTCCAGCTTCTCCTCCATCCACTTCTCACGCGCCTTATCAGCCCTCTTCTTCGCAGCCTTGGTTAGATTATGGAAGCGCGAGAACTCCTGCTGCGTCAGCACGCTGGCCATAGCCTCGATACCATGCAGCATAGACTTCTTCGCGTCGCCAATCTCGCCATACTTCGCCATAGCCTCCTCCAGAATATGCGCCGGGATAATCTCATCCCCCTGCGCCTCCAGATGCTTCATCATCGCGGCAAACGTATTTGGCGAGAAATTCTTCTTATGCGTCTTCCGGCGCAGCAAGCCCAAGAACTGCGCTCGCAGCTCCGCCGTCTCCTGCTCCAGAAAATCAGGCTCCTGCGGGCGCAGCACAATCTTCGTCTTCTCCGTCCGGTTGATATAGTCGATAAACTCCCTGGCTTCCTTACCATCCTTGGCACCAGAAACCTCGAACACCGCATCCATCATCATGGAGCGACGCTCCTTTTCCTTGCTCTCGATATACACCTTGGCGCGTGCCATGCGGTTCGTGAAATCGCGGGCAAAACCCTCCACCTCTTTCACGCCGGTCATCGCGTCAAAGAACTGCGCGTCATTCATCCAGGAACCAAACAACGCATGCACCTTGCGCGCCCAGCTCGTCATCGGCAGCACCCCTCGCTTCTCCGCCTGGTGGCGGCGGCGTTCATCATTCAAGGTCTCTGCATGCTCCTCCATCAGCGGCGTACACATCTTGGCAATCCTCTGGCGGCGCAGCTCCTCCATATTCTCCCAAGCCTGACGCCCGGTCGTAATGAACTCACCCAACGCCTTGCCCGCACTCTCAGCCTGAGCCGCCGTCATGCCATCAAAGCACGCATACGTCTCATACTCCTGTTTCGTGCAGGTTACTACCACAGACTCGCCGTCCGCGTCGTACGTATCCACCGTAATCTGAGCATAAGGTGCCATCTCTGCCCACACATTGCTACCATCCGGGCAATCCGCCTCACCCGTATAGCGCGTGCGCTCAAAAGCAAGCTTCTGCCCCTTGGTCAGCTCCAACAGGCGCATCATATCCATCACCTTATTGTAAGCCTCCGCAGCCATGCGCCCCTTCACCGGCTTGCCATCCTTGCCCGGCAGCGGCGTCAAATTATTCACCACGCGGCGAATCCTGCCCAGCGTCGTGTCCTTGCGGAACGCATCCAACTGCAACGCCACACGCTCCAGGAACTTCGCCATCAGCCTATCCGCACGCATAGAGCCCAACGCCTGGAACAACTTGTTCATCTCCTCGCTGAACTCCAGCTCTATTCTCGTGAACGTCTCCGTCTCAATCTGCGCCTTAATCTTATTCCTGGCCTTGGCATTCGGCGCATCCGCAAGCCGCTCGGCATACTCAGCCTCCACCTGCTCATGCACCTCCTCCCACACCTCGCGCATAGCCTCCATACCCTCCTCAGCACCCGGAACATCCCGGAAAGCATGCTCCCAGAACTCACCGTGAGCCTCAGCCTTACCGCTGATAAGCCGATACACCATCCCATAGAACGAACTGTACATCTTCGCATCCCAGCCAGTCATCGGCACCGTGGCCGCAGCCTTTCCGGCATCGCCACTACCGCGCAGCTTCGCATACGTATTGAAATACACCTTGTACGGCTCCAGAGCGGCGCGGTACGTGTTCGGCAGCAGCGATTCAATGCTATCCATCACCGCCAGCCCCTCAGCCGCCAGGCGCAGCCCATCTGCCTCCTCGCTGCCATCCGTCTGCGACCTCAGCTCACGCATGCGGCGCATCACATTCTCACGCATCTGGTACACCCTGCGGTCAAAATGGAACTCACCAGCCGGCATCAATCGGTCATCCAGCAGATACCCGAAACGCCCCATATTCAGGAACGTCACACCGCCCAGGTCAGTCGCATTCTTGCGCACCGCCACAGTATACGAACTCGGCCTGCTCTTCATCAACGGCTCAGCAGAACCATCCGCCATCGGATTTCCACCCTCAGTACCATACCCCTCGCCGGTGAATCTCGCCTCTTGCTCGCCATGACTCATCACATAAGTCAGAGTAATAGACGTCTCGTCTCCACTCTCCACACCAGCCTGCAGCCGCTCCAGAAACGCCAGATTATCACGGCTCCAGTCATCATTCACACCTGCCTCCCGGCGTTGCTCAATAGCCTTGCCAATGTACGCCAGCGCACGCGCCTGGTCAAAACTACCCGCACCCATGGCAAAACCCTCCAACTGCTGAATCGCATGCTGACTCTCATGCAGCAGCGTATTCAGAACCTCGCTTCGGTACGCCACATTCACCGCAATATACGCAGCCTGCTCGCTACCCTCCTCCGGGCTGAAATATCCGCCCACACTCGTCTCCTCCACAGGCCTGTACAACCGCACACGCATCTCCGCCAACTGCGGATACGCCCGGTACAGCTCCGGGTAATGCAGCAACGCCGCCAAACTCACATCCTTATGCCCGCCCGCAGCCACATTCATCATCCCCGGCGTCACATCACTGCGCAACCGCGCCCCGGCCACCGGAATCACAAACTTACGCTGACCGTCCGCCGGGTCCACATAATCCGCCCCCTTCTCCACAAACTCATTCGCCGTCTTCGCACTCATCCCACAGATGGAATAATGCGTCACCCCACCCGCACCCTCCAACGCAGCATAATACTCACTCGGACGATACGTCAACGCATTCCCCCCATACTCCATGGAGTCATTGAACGGCATCGAAGTACGCTCCTCCGCGCTCATGAACTGCCTGCGGCTCACCGCACGCGCCTCTATCTCACCCGAAAGACGTCGGTAATCCGACTCAGCCTGCTCAACATCGCCCAGCTCACCAATCCGCCCCAGACGGTCAAAAATACGCCGCACATTAGCCGGAGTCCCGCCAAAAGCAAAATCCTCGTGCAACTGAATCAGATGCTGAATCTCATGCAGCAGACTTCCGCGCATCTTCTCAGACGTCTTATTCGTTCCCAACACAATCTTCGCACCATCCAGCCCCTTACCTCGCTCAATGGTAGAATACGAACCACCCGCTCGGTATTCCATACGCACATCGCGCAACTGCGGGTACGCCTCATACAACTCCGGGTAATCCAGCACATCACCCAGCGTCTCGCCCAGCCCCTCCCAATCATCATTTTCAAGCACAAGACGGTCAAACCTGTTACCAAACAGATTATCATACGCAGCATCAAACACATTCCGGCTCATACCGAACTCCTGCATCCCCTGCCACAGAACATCACGCAGCTTCACATCCGCCGCCTCGTGCGCTTTCATCACATCACCCAGCGTAGACTCATCACTCAGCCCCAACTCCGCAAGATACACATCCGGCATCTTATTATAAGCCACACTTTCCGCAAGCCGCTGCCAATCAGCACTCTCACCCAGCTTATCCCCCTTACTCATATAACCCTGCAGCATCTGAGAGAGCAGCTTCGTCTGCCGCCGCAGCTGATACTCACTCGTACCATCCTTTAGCACATCCAGCATATACATGCACCTCCGTACATCAGACTTGAACACCGCACCAGCCTTCGGCGCAGCTTTCAGCTTCGCCCCACTCGCGTCAATCTCCGCTCGCAGCATACCATCATCGCGCCCCGTAAACATCCGGTCGCGGTACTTCTCCCACGTCTTCGCATTCGGCCCTATCACAGAGAAATCAATCCGAGAACTATCCGCATCAAACGTCCCTCGGTTATCCGTGACGCTCTTTACCTGATTAGACTCAAAAGCAACATAATCCGTACTTGGAGGCACATCGTTCGTATCGGTAAAACCAACATCTATGACATTCCGGATAATCAATCCATCATGCCCTTTCTTTCGAGCCTCCACTGCATACCAGTTAACATCCTTGATATCATATTTTTCCCCATGCCAAGTCATGCCCTCAAAATCCACCACAAGCGGATTTTTCAAGTTCATAAACAAAGGATAAATACCTCCTTTTCGATAAACTCCCCACGGCATGCGCGCGTGCCGCGCATCATTAGCATTCAGAATTACATTCTCAGCGTTTCCTCCGTAGTAGTCAACAAAACTTACGGCAATCTCACGGTTATCGTTCGCGAAAATTGTACCGTCAGGAGCACCGGATTGGTGCCTTTCGTTCCCATCATTGAATATCTGGAACCATTGCAAGCTTCCATGATACACCACCAGCGGCTCACCATTCTCATCCACTACCTTGCTGGCGTTAGCAGGGTCATTCTCCCAGTCACCAAACCAATTCTTGAACGCCTTAGTTCGCACCGTCAGCCACGCATCCACAGACAACCGGCTAGGCTTCCCATTCGGCGCAATCGGCTGCTTCACTTCCTCCATCTCCTCCGGCTTATATTCCGCAGCAATAGCAGCCTGTTTAGCCGCCAAACGCTCCCGCAAATCATGCAGTTTAATTCTATCACGGCGGAAACCCTGTATTTTCTCCTCATCACCGCCAAACTTGGCAAGAAGAGTCTCAATCTCTTTCTCTACTTTTGCCGCTTCACCACGTAATTCATTTACGCGAGACTCATCCACACGCCACGGTATCAATCCCTTTTCTCTCGCATTTCGTTCAATTTGAGCCTTTTCTTTCTTGACAAACGACTCAAAAGCGGCTATTCTCACGTCAGACACCCCATTAGGGTGCTGAGCTTGCCGTCCGCTAGCCGGAGCCGCCATACCCTCAGCATTACTGATGGGGTTTTCTATTGTCAGCTCCAGACTGAACAGACGCTCACCGCCGCGAGTGAAATCTATTACCGAGATATTGGTGAGGAACGCTTCATCCCTGCCGCCCAACTCCACAGTCACCGGCTCAAAGAAATGCCATGCAGCCTTGCGCTCATCAGCCTTGTGGTACACCTCCTCCTCAAAGAACAGCACAGACTGCTCATATAGCTCACCTATCTTTGTCGCTGCTGCGCGGTGAATATAAGAAGCCTCCGCTTCCGTATACCCCAACCGCATCAGGTTAGTAATCGTCTCCGACTCCGCGCGGGCTATCTTCTTGGCACTCTCGCCCGATATCGTAGCCTGCATATCCGCAGACTTATTATAGAATTTCCGCCCGGTCAGCTCTTTCAACCGCGCTACCAATGACGGCTTATCTTCCGGCACATCATCTGAAGCTACCCTCACCATTGACTTATCTAACACTACCCCTGAATAATCCGTCCTCTCCGTCTGCCACTCCCTCGCAGCATACTCACGGAACAGCCTCTCACTCGGAGTCTCCGCCATACTCGCCACCGTATCTGTCGGCATATCGCTCCCCTCTCGTCCACGCCATGCCGCGCGAATCTCGTCCATCAGCTCGCTATCGCTATACGGATTCTTCCACCGCTCACGCAGCGCGTTAATCTCCGCCAGCTTCTTTTTCAGAGCCACAGGGTCTTTCACATCCACCCCATACTTCTTACCCATCGCCTCGGCATTCCTCTTCTTAGCCGTGGCATTCAGATAGCTGGCATCCTGGGCAAGCTCATTGCGCCGACGCAGCACATACTGCGCCACAAAATCCATAAACTCGTCATTATCCAGCGTATTGCCGAACAAGTCCATACCGCCATCCAGCCCCATTTCCTCCTGCATCTGCTGCTTGGCCAATTCCGCCTCCATACGGGCCAGAACCTCAGCCTTACTTCCATCACGCAGCGCAACATCCAGCCCGCGCCGCTGCACCGCATCGTTACCAGGGCAGAAATCCGCAATCCACAGCGCCACCCGGTCATCAATCTGACCGTTACGCAACGCATCCATCACAGACTCACCCGCGCGGCGCCCAATACGGAAGCCGATACTGCCGAGCTTACCCTCACGCGTAATCCCCGCGCGCTCCACCTCCTCATTACTCAGCGGCTTCCCACCGGTGAACTCACCGCGCACATACAGCGCAACCTCCAGCGGCGTCGCCTGATTATCGCGGATATTGCTCTCGATATCATATCTCCGGGCCCACGCCAAATCACGCACCCCGCTTTCATCATACACATAGGCGGAAATGCGCGTCGCGCCCGCCCGCTTCGCCGCATCCAGGAGGTGGCGTCCACTAATCACCATCAGCGAGCCATCAGCCTTGCGCCACACACGAATCGGGTCATGGTCAGGTCGGTAGTCACCTTTCAGCGGATGTACCACGCCGCTATCAGCATCAGCACCCAACTTGAAATTCGGCAGCACTTGCAGCTTCCCGACCTCCAGCAAGCCGCTCTTGCATACCAGCCCGCCCTCGTCAGTTATCTCCAGGCACAGTCCACCTGCAAAATCAGCATCGCGCTCCGCACCCGGCTCACCCTGTAAACGCTCCTCCGCTGCATCAGCGGCATGCTCAGCCGCCTCCTGCACAACCTCCTCATGACTCTTCCCGGCATTCTCCGGCTCGGCAGCATACTCCTCCAGGCGTTCACGCGCAGCCTCAGCCGCACGCGCCTCCGCCTCCTCACGCTCGCGCTCCAGAGCCTCCTGCCCCTGCCGCGCACGCGCCTCAAAATCCTCCGTAATACTCGGCTCAGTCAGCTTCCCGGCTCCATACGCCGCATCCAGCTCACTCTGCCTCTTCTGCACCTCGTACCACGCCTGGTGATACTCCTGCGACTCCGGCTCCTCGCGCAGCGCAGCCTCCACAGCCTCACGCCCCGCGCCGAACAACTTCTGCGCCACCTCCGGCAACACACCCTCCGCACGCGCCTCCTCCATCGCCATAGCCAGATTCATATCGCGCTCCAGCTCCAGCAGACTCAGGTCAGCCATCCCGAACAACTCACGAGCCCAGCCCGGCATCTGGCCATCCGCAGCCGCCTGGCGCAGCTCAGAAAGCATCAGCGTACTGCCCGCCTCCGTCAGCTCACGCTCCACGGCGCGGTACTCATCCAACGATAAATCATACTCATTGAAATCATCCGCCATCAAGCGAGCCGCCAACTCCGGGTGCGTCTTGTCCAGACTCAGCAACTTCCCGGCAGCCTTGGCCACCGCTGCATTCTTGCTCTGCTTCGCCCAGTCCGCAAACGCACGCAGATACCGGTACGCCTCCGTCACACTCATACCCTGGCTCTCTCGCCAGTCATACATCACCTGCTCGCCCAGCTCCTCCGCAATCTCATCCACGCGGGCATCGTGAGCAATCCGCAGCACACGCCGCAACTGCTGACCATCAGCCGACCTCTGGCGCGTCACATTCGCATGGCTGCCAAACGCCTGTGGGTCAAGCTCCACACCGCGGCTTGCCTGTTCCTGCTCAAAACGCTCTCTCATATTTGTTGCAAAGCGTACCAGCTCACCCAGCGTACCGCGGTCAGAAATATCCTTGTGAACCTCCCCCTCGGCCTTGCGGCGGGCATCAGCTGTATCCATACCATCAGCCACCAACTCCGCCGTACGCACCTCTATACGTTCCAGCGCACGCTCCTTCCACCCCTCAAACTTCGCCAGACTATCAGCCTCACGCATCCACTCCACACGCACCTCACCTTTCAGCTCATCGCGGAACGCATCCAGCAACCGCTTGCCGCCTGCCGCCTGTCGCAGCATGCGGGCCGTACCCTCCAGCTTGTAGCCAATACTCGCTTGCAGGTACACGTCGGCATCCTCGCGCGTCAGCGTCACAAACTTCTCGCCGCGCTTGAACGAACCATCCGGCTGCACCTCGCCACCATAGTACAGATTCACCATACCATCCTGCTCAGCAGCCCCCACACTCAACCCATACTCCTCCATAGCCGCGCGGATAGCCTCATCCGTACGCATCTGCACCGCCCTTTCGCGGTCAACCAACGCACGAGCCTCCTCCACAGCCTGACGGATAGAACCCTCGGCATTCTCCTCCAGATTCCTGCGGCGGATATTCTCCAGCTCCCGCATCTGCTCTGCTGGCTTCATGCGGATGGTACTCTCGAACTGCTTGCGGGTAATCCCCTCGCTCAGCGCACCCTTCAAATTGCCCAGGTACATCAACGCGCGGCCACGCGTCGCACCTGCTGCCGGCGCACCCAGCACCGCACCCAGTAAACCCTGCTCAGCCCAGTACGAACCGGAGCCCATCTGCTCACCCAGCATCTTCAAATCACGCACACCCGTATCCAGACGGTCATCCTGCCACGGAGCCAAATCATACAGAGCATTCAGCCCATACTCCACCGCAGGAAGCGTCGCGCCAAACGTCGCCGTCGTAGCCGCAGCATTCACACCATACGCCACCGGAGCCTTACTCAGCGCACGCGCACCCCACGTCATACCCTGCGGCAGCAACCGCCCCACACCATTCCGCACCAGCCAGCTACCGCCACCCATGGGAATACTGCCCGCCACCGTAGCAGCCACAGCCTTACCAGCCACTTCAGCATCGCCGATAGAATCGTCACCCGCCTCCCGCGCAGCCTGCTGCACACCATACCCCTGCGACAAAGAATCCATCGCAAGTCCGCCCATAGCCGGACCCTGACCAATACCCGGCACCAGCCACGGAGCCAGCCTCACCAACCCACTCGCCAGATTCGACGGCATCGAACTCACCCGGAACCCGATAGCCTCACGAGCCTGCCCGCGCCCCTGTTCCACAGCCGCACGCACACGTCCGCGCCATGCCGCGCGATTCGTCACCTTTTCACTCAACTGCCGGTTATCCAGCCACTCCCCATCAGCCCCGCGCATCATATCCGGGTGCATCATATTCCGCTCACTCGGCAGAATACTCTTCGCCACATCCTCAATAGCCTCGCCGGTGGAAGAAAAACTCCCCACCATATTCTCAAAGAACCCTCGCTCCCCGGTCTTCCGCTCTGCCTCCAGAGCATCCGCCGTAATCTGCTGCAAAGCCATCTGGCGGGCCGCTGGACTCGCCTTGCGCTCATACAGCACATCCGCCTGCTGCTCCGCCGTTGCGCCATGCCGTGCCATGGTGGACACATATCCGGCCAACTGCAAATCCTTGTAATCAATCCCAGCCCCCGCCAGCAGAGTATAATCCTCTGGCGTAGGCACCCCGCCACGCCCGGCAAGAGTATCGCTCACAACCTGCTCCAGCCTCTCCGCCTGTTGCCTCTGCACACGCTGCTGCTCCGCATACTGCCCGCGCACCTCATCACGCACCAGCTTCCCATAAAGCGCATAATAATCCTGCCGCGTATCCTTACCGCTCAGCCGCAACCGGTCAAACTCACCCTGGTACACGCCACGCCGCGCCTCCGGCATCCCGGCAAGCGTTTGCTTCACCAGCCCCATAGGCTCATCCGCCATCGCCGGTGCAACCACACGCGCATAATCCTCACCAAACGAATGCAGCGTAGCATCCTGCTTCCGCAGCGCCTCATGAGCATACACACCATACTCCGGCGATTCATCCACCAGCCTCCGGCATTCCTCATCCTCATCATACAGCCACACAGCATTCAGAACACGCAGCGACTTATCGCGCTGCACCTGCACATCAAAATCATTCATTGTATTCATATTAATTACTTGTTATTATCGTTAAAAACTTACTTTGCTTCCGCAGACCGGAAATAATAGGAAAAACCCAGCCTCCCACGAGTCTTCCATCTTTCACCTTTCCTACTATTCGGCTTCTTCTGCACCTTAGCCACAGCCGGAGCATTCAGCTCCAACCTGCCACTCTTGCTGACCCCTGTCACCAGCACACGCGCACCATTCACCTGCACATACACCACCTGCGAACCATCAAAACCCAGCTCATCATGCAGCCGCCTGTACTCCGCCTCCGGCAACAAACAACCCGGCTGCGCACCATCAGGCGCATTCTGACCATCCCACACCCACTCAGCCTCACGCGGAGCACTCCGCGCCACAAACAGCCTGCGGGCAGCCTCACGAGCTTCCCGCTGAGCCTCACGCTCGCGCTCTTTCTTAGCACTATCGCCTCTCGCGGCAAAATCTCGCTTCAATCCACGCAAAGCCTCATAATCACCTCGCGCAGCACGGCGGAACGCCTCGCTCCGCACCTCATCCCGCCTCTGCATCTCCACCCCGGCAGCCACCAGCTCATCAGCCCCCAGACTGTCCGGAGGCATCCCTCGCAGCACCTCACGCGCCACCTGCACATCATGACCATACCCGGCATAACGCACACCATTACCCTCAGCATCCACATACGCCTTACTCCGCAGCTCCATTACCACACGCATCGTGTACCAATCTTTCGCCGCAGCCATATCTGCCCGCCGCAACTCTCCATACTTATTTTTCATATACCAACGGTAGAACCGCTGAGCATGCTCCTCAAACTCATCCTTGTCCGGCTCTCCGTCTGCAGTCGGCATATACTCCCGCCGATACTTCCGATACACATCATACAGAGCAAACCACCGCTTGCGCCCGGCATCATCCAAGTCGGATTTATCCCACTCATCGTCATCATCCTCCAGCCCGGGATTCAAAGCAGCCACACGCCCCCACTCGCGGCTCTCCGCAAATGACTGAGAACTCAGGTGCGCACGAATCATCGGCTCTATCGCCGTCATCGATAACTTATCCGTATCCGCACCTCCACGCGCTACCATCTCCGCCACAATCGAGCGGCAACGCTCCTTACCCACAGCAGCATCCCCCTCACCCATAGCCTCATAAATCCCCGCATCATCAAACATACTCAGAACCTGCGCATCCGTCACGCCCGGATTGTCCGCCACCGCATCCAGAGCAATACGCGCCACCATCATCCGCGCCTGCTCAGCATCCACGCCACCATGAACATTCCCATGAGCTGCCACCCGCTGCACAGACTCCGGCGCATACGGCGCAGCACTCACCTCCGGCGCACCATGCCCCCCCGGCAGAGTCAACACCCGCGTCGAATCCGAAAACGCCCCGCACACAGCATTAAACTCCTCCTGCGGCATCAACGTCAGAGCAGACCTCATATCCTGCCCCTGCACAGGCGCAGCCGCCACAACCTCCTGCGTGGATTCACCGCCATTATTCAAATTCGCACCTCGTACTTCGCCTGCCTCGGCGGAGCCGTCTGGCGAAGACGGGGCAGGCGTAGACGGGGCAGGCGTACCTCCTCTCGCATCCTCCATCGCCAGCGCAGCAGACAACCCGGAATACTCCGTCCCACCCACATTCACTCTGGCAGCAGAACCATAACCTGCAGAACGCGACACCGCCCGCAACTGCCCACGCTTCAACTTCAGCAACTCAATCTCCGCCTCCGTATCATTCAGCAGACTTCCCCGCGCATCCTCCACAAGCCCACGCGCAGCCGCCCAATCCTCACGCCCCACAGCCAGCGCCAGATTATCAGAAAAAGCCTTCCGCGTATTCTCCAGCTTCTTCAACGCCGTAAACTTCATCATCCCCAGCGCAATATCATTACGCATCGCCTCCTGCTCACCCGCATACCGCACCGCATTCTCACCCAGCGTAAACTCACCCGGCGAGATAGCCTCCGCCTGCCCCCAATACTTCGCCACAATCGCATCATAGCGGTCACTGTTCACAGAGCCATCCTTGCGGAAAAGCGACTCCTCGCTCCCCCACGCCACATCCGCCGCCTGCCGCATCTCCACCTCCATCTCCGAGCGAATCCGCTCCCGCTCCTGCGTCACCCTCTGCTGCAACCCAAGGTCATGCAGCCGGGCAATCTTCACACCCAACTCCTGCACCTCACCGATAGCAGCATCCACAGCCGCCCCATTCTGCGGGATATTGCCGAAATACGGCACCTGCTTAGCCTGCACCTGCGCACTCTGCGGAGCCGCACCATTGTATACCTGAAACTCTCTGCTCATAATACTTTATTCGTTATTTGTTAAAACTCTCGGAGCGCGGGACTTTAGTCCCGTAAATTCGTACTTCGTAATTCGTACCTCGTAAATCAACATGTCCTACCGCCGCCTCGCAGAATCCGTCATGCAAAGCATGGACGACATGCGCCCCATCTGGGACTGGCTCGCCAAACGCATCATGCCCCGTCAGTCAGACGTACTCAACTGGGTATCCACACCCGCCTCCAAACGCAAAGCCGAGCACACCTCCGCCGCCGCAGAAGCCTGCTCCACCCTCGCATCCTCCTTCAACACCTACATCACCCCATCCGGTCAGAAATGGTGCAAATTCGTCACCCCCGACTCCTTCGCCTCAGAAAAACACGAAATCTGGTACGCCAACGCAACCGACGTCACACTCGACGAACTCGCCCGCTCCAAATTCTATGCCGAGAAATACGAAATGGACCTCGACCGCTGCCTATTCGGCACCGGCTGCCTCTTCTGCGACGGCTGGCATAACGACAAACTCCACTTCCGCCACATACCCATCGGCACCTACGGCATAGCCGAAAACACCGACCGCGACGTCGACACCCTCTGCCGCAGCTTCCAATACACAGCCCACCAGGCCGTCTCACGCTTCGGCACCAAAAACCTCCCCCAAGACATCCTCCAAGCCTACGACCGCCCCGAAGAACGACTCACCAAAAAATTCGAATTCTGGCACCTCGTCACCCCGCGCAAAAAATACACCCTCCCCAACGGAGATAAAAACGTACCTGCGCACCTCCGCCGCTACGCCTCCGTCTACATCTACGCCGGCGGCAACAAACCCATCGTCGAAGAATCCGGCTACCACGAATTCCCCTACCTCGTCACACGCTTCCTCAACTGGGGCAACAACGTCTGGGGCTACCCTCCCGCCTACAAATGCTTCGATGAACTCAACCGCAACATCAAACTCGACCGCGCTCAGGACATCCTCACAGACCTCCAGGTCTACCCCCGCATCCTCCAGGCTGCAGAACAAGTCGGCGAAATCGACTTCCGCGCCGGCGGTCGCACCGTCGTAGACGCCTCCCTCGAAGCCCCCAACCTCCCCCGCGAATGGCTCACCGGCGGACGCATCGAATCCGCCATCGAACGCCAGGCCAACATAGAACGCCGCCTCCAGGCCGCATTCTACGTCCCTTGCCTCCAGGTCATCTCCACCATCGACCGCGAAATGACCGCAGCAGAAGTCCACGCCCGGCAGGAAGAAAAAATCGTCGCCTGCTCCCCCACCTACTCCCTCTACTGCTCAGACTTCTCAACCCTCATGACCCGCGTATTCGCCGTCCTCTACCGAGTCGGCAAATACAACACCACCAAAGCCACCCAGCCCCCGGAACTCAAAGTCCCCACCGCTGACGGCGAACACTTCGGTATCCGTACCCCAAAAATCACCTACCACGGCAAAATCAACCAAGCCATCAACCAGGCAGAAAAATCCAGCCTCGACCACGCACTCCTCTCCATCGGCAACTACATCAAACTCTCCGCCGACCCCACCTGCCTCGACATCGTAGACACAGACAAACTCATCCGCTACACCCTCGACAACGCAGGAGCCCCCGCAGAAATCTACCGCACAACCACAGAAGTACAAGCCATCCGCAAAAAACGCGAAGAAGCACAAGCCGCCGCCCTCCAACTCCAACTCGCACAAGCCGCCAACCAAGGCTCACAAGCCCTCCGCAACACATCAGGCGCAACTCGTAATTCGTAAATCGTAAATCGTAATTCGTAACTCCCATGACACCCCAAGAACGCATAGCACAAGCACGCCGCAACCGCCGCCACCTCCGCGACCACATAGACGAAGAAACCCTCCGAATCCTCGAAGACCGCTTCCGGACAGACCTCCCCGCCTACCAGCGCAACAACGACGGCCACTACTGCCCCATCGCCGCCGCCCTCCGCGACGGACAGCGAGAAGTCATCCTCTACATCCGCCAACAACTCCAACTCGCAGAACAAGAAACCAACCTCGACAACTAAAACAAATCCCCCCGAGCGCCGGAGTTTCGGAGGCGCGAGCCTCGGCGTAGAACGACCCTGACCAGGGTCGGACGAAGCCGGGCAACTCGCAGAACAAGAAAGCAACCTCGACAACTAACCTCTCATCATTATGGACAACGATACAAACACCACCATCGATACAACAACGGAAACCCTGTCCACCTCATCGGAGCACGGGACTTCAGTCCCGTCTCAAAATAGCCCTGCGGCGGCGGACACCCAGCAACAGCCGGAAATGCCTGAATACTCCAAAGAAGCCGCCGACGCCCTCAACGCCGCCTACTCCCTCACCGAGCCCGCGGCAGACCCCGCCCCCTCGGAGCCGGGGACTACAGACCCCGACAATACCGCCGTCGACTACACCCTCACATTCCCCGACACCTTCGCCGACCACCCCGAAGCACAGGCATTCAACACCATCCTCGCACCCATCGCACAACAATCCGGCATAGACGGCGCCTCATTCGGCAAACTCTTCGCAGATGCCTACACCGCCATCACCGAAGCACAGCAGCGTGCAGAATGGCAGAACCGCTTCCAGCAGGACTCCGCCCTCAAAAAAGACTGGGGCGCAGACTACGAAGCCAACATGGCCACAGCCCGCTCCCATATCACATTCCTCAAAGAACGCGCAGGCCTCACAGACGACGACCTCGCCGTCTTCGCCTCCCCAAAAGGCATGCGAGCCCTCTACGCCATGGCCACCGCACACGCCACCCCTCCCGCCGCCGGACTCGATGCGAACACCATCTCCGAACAAACCTGGGCTAAATCCGTCATGTCCCCCGACCACCCCGACCACGACGCATTCACCAACCCCATGAACCCTCGCTACAAAGAAGTCAATAACCGCTGGCTCCGAGCCAACGGCCAGTAAATCACCGCGTATAAAAATAAACGTAGAATTTCACACCATTCTTCGCCATAATACCATCATCGGAGCGCGGGACTTTAGTCCCGCAAATTCGTAACTCGCTTGTCCCGCCTAAGCTCCGCAGGAGCGGCGGCGGATAATTCGAAACTCGTAAATCCCCATGTCAATCGAACTCACCAAGAAACTCATCGACCTGGCACACACCAAATATGCCACCAAGTGGGAGAACGACTGGACTCAGACCGAATCCCGCCTCCTCCCCTACGTCTCCGAAATCGCCGACCCAAAGGGCAAGTACTACCGCTTCCCCCGCCTCGGCGACACCGAAATGCACGAATACGTCTCCAACGAAGAATCCGTCACCTTCGACCACCTCAAAGTCGGCGACTTCGGCTTCAAACCCCGCAAGTTCCACAACGAAATCCCCCTCAACGACGACGACAACGCCGAAGCCTACGACCTCATGTTCAACCTCGACCTCATCCGCCAGAAGCAGGCCACCGCCGCCGCACGCTTCATGGATGAAGTCATCCTCGGCACCATCAAAGACAAAACCACCGGCAAATACCGCCTCAAGACCTCCGCCGACGGCGGAAACCGTGGCGGCATCATCGGTTGCTCCTACTCCGGTGAAGACGGCTCCGAATCCCATGAGCTCGACCTCACCTACGAATCCTTCAACAACCACACCGGCAACCTCATCCCCATCGACTACGCCACCTCCGGCACCGGCGTCTCCGAAGTCCTCGCAGGCACCGTCATCGACCGCATGAAGTATGCCGTCCGACGCCTCGCAGAAAACGAAGCCTTCAACTCCGTTGATGCTTCCGAACTCTGCCTCATCATCTCCCCGGCCATCGCCCAGGTACTCGGCTCTCTTGAAATGTCCATCAACCGAGACTACGCCATCGGCGACCTCGGCGACATCGGCCGCCCCGTCTTCAACCGCGCCATCGGTGCCACCATCATCCAGAGCAACATGCTCCCCACCATGGATACCACCAACAAGGCCGGCACCGCCATCAACGGAGCCCGCATGTGCGTCGCCTACCTCAAATCCCAGATTGGCTTCGGGCGTTGGCGCTCCACCGAATTCCGCATCAAAGACATCAACGACAAAGTCGCCATGGACTACTACGTCCGCGTACGCGGCTCTGCAGGTTGCGGTCGCAAGCGCGACGACGCCGTATTCGTCCTCCCCATCCTGGAGAGCTGACCTTTTTCACTCCACATCATCGCAACCCCAAGCCCCGCCCCGCATCCCCCGCAGGGCGGGGCTTTCAAATTACCTGCGCCCCAGCCCGCTAACTTACAATTCGTACTTCGTAATTCGTAATTCGTCCCTCGTCCTTCGTAAATCGTCCTTCGTAAATCGTCCTTCGTCCTTCGTACTTCGTAACTCGTACTTCCATGAAACGTCTCGCATTCAACGGCGGCGAAATCTCACCCGCCATGACCCTCCGCTCCGACATGGACGCCGCCACACGCTCCTGCTCCCTCGTCACCAACTGGAACATCCATGCCACAGGTGGAGTCTCCCGCCGCCGCGGCATGCGACACCTCACCACCACCACCGAAAACACCTCACGCCTCATCCCCTACCGCTACTCCGCAGAACAAACCGCCCTCATCGAAATCGCACCAAAAAAAATCCGCGTCCGCGACAGCGACTCCGCCGCCAACATCGCCACCTTCACCCCATCTGCAGAAACACCCTGGCAATACCCAGACCTCAACAAAATCACCTGGCTCCAGATAAACTCCCTCCTCCTCATCCTCTCCCCGGCCACCCCCATCATGCAACTGGAGTGCGACGCCTCCGGCGCATGGTCATTCTCCCCCTTTGAATTCGTCTCCCCACCCTGGCAGACAGAAGACTACCGAGACATCGAACTCACCTTAACACCGGACAGCGGAATATACCGCCCCTCCTACACCCCCGTTGAATCAGATGACGGAGAAACCGCAGAACTCCTCCCCGAAGACACAGAAGCCTCCACCGGCGACATCCTCCGCGCCTCCTACTACACCCCACGCCGCGAAGCATTCACCAAAGCCGCAGAAGCATCCGCAGGCCTAACCACCATCTCCGCCCTCACCACCTCCTCCAACATCGCTGCCGGACAAAAAATCGCCTGGCAAGACCCCGAAGACACCCTCGACCAATACTACATCTGCACCCAGGACTGGACCGGCACCAACGACTTCACCCCCGGCTACATCACCCCAGCCAACTACCCCGACAACTTCGACCGCTCAGACTCCTCCGCAGGCTTCGACCCCACCACCTCCATCACCGAACTCTCCTCCGGCAAAACCTACAAAAAAGGCGACAAAATCGTCTTCCGCACCGGCTACTACGACCTCTACACCTGCATCCGCACCTTTACAGGCAGCAAACACTTTGACACCTCCACCAACCCCGCAGACTACCCCCGCCACTTCACCCGCGGCATCCCCATCGGGCCCGCCATCCCCGCCGGCGGCAAATGGCAATTCTACTGCTCCGGCACCTGGTACGGCACATACGAAATCCGTCGCAACCACGAAACCGGCGCCCTCACAGAACAGTGGGAACACCTCGGCGAATCCATCTCCTCCATCGGAACCACCGCCAACAACATCATCACCGGCAACGAAGAAGAAGAAGAAAGCTACCTGCGCCTATTCCTCACCCAAATCCGCTTCATCACCCCCGGCAACCCCGCCGCAGGCTGGCCACCCGACTACTGCAAAAACCGCCTCATCGTTCAATCCTACCGCCGCAACATGCAACTCACCGTCCTTGCCGACGGCACACTGGAAGACACCTCACCCATCGTCACCCCACTCACCGCACCCATCACCACCACAGACTGGTCATGGTGCGCCTTCAACTCCCGCTACGGCTACCCATCACTCGCCGCACTCCATGAATCACGCCTCATCCTCGCCGCCACCACCACCCAGCCCCAGACCATCTGGTTCAGCCAATCCGACAACCTTAACAACTTCACCACAGGCGACCTCGACACCTCAGGCATCCACCTCACCATGCAAACCACCACCCAAGCCCCCATCTGCTGGATACACTCCCGACACGAAGTCATCATGCTCGGCACCATGGACGCCGAATGGATCATCAAACCCTCCACCGGCGGCGCAGGACTCACCGCAGCCAACGCACGCGCCTACAACCAGGGCAACAACGGCTCCATGCCCATACCCGCCATCAGCGGCACAGACCGCGTCCTCTACACAGAGCGCGGCGGCGGACGCGTCTATGAATACGGCTACAGATACGAGACCGACGCCTACACCTCCACAGACCTCACCATCTTCGCAGACCACATAGCCACAGGCGAACAAGGCATCACCGGCGGCACCATCCTCAAAAAACCCTACACCACCGTCATCTTCACCACCGCCTCCGGCAACCTCCTCCTCTGCACATACAACACCATGCACAACGTCCACGCATGGCACCGCTACACCACGCAAGGGACCATCCAATCCGTCGCAGTCCTCCCCAACGGCACCGGCTCCGACCGCCTCTACCTCATCGTCAACCGCGACACCTCACGCCGCATCGAAATCATCGACGACACCACAGAAACCTACCTCGACGGACTCGAAGAACACCCCTACACCTCCACCCTCGAAACCACCGCATTCTCCTCCCCCGAATACAACGACCGCAAAACCAAAACCGCCACCGTCGAAGCCTACTTCCTGCAGCCAACCCCACCCCCATCAGCCCTCCAACTCTCCACCGGCGGAGCCTACAAACCCAACGACCGCCACACCATCACCCCCGGCTGGAACCAATTCACCGCCACCGCCAACTGGCGACACATGCCCTACATCGGCATCAAATGCACCGGCAACCACCCATGCACCATCTTAGCAATGCAACTCGAATAACCGGCTAATCCGCTTCAAAATTAGCCGATAATACAGCGGCGTATAGCGCACATCCGCTATACGCCGCCAAACTTCCAATTCATCCTTCGTACTTCGTAAATCGTCCTTCGTAAATCGTACTTCTCAAATCTCCGGCAACCCCATCGCCGCCCCCCGCAACTGCTCCGCCGTAGGCCGCAAATACACCGCATGCACCTCAGCAGACTCATGCCCCACCAACTCCATCGCCATACCCTGGGAAACACCATTCGCATGCAACATCGTCACCACCGTAGCGCGGAGACAATGAAACGTCTTACTATGCCAGGTACGCCGCTTCCCCTGCCCACCACCAGACTGCAGCCCGATACCATGCAGCCGCACCAGCTGAGTAAACTCCTGACTCGGATTTGAATGCACCCGCAACCGCGGCAACACCCACACCGCCGCATCACCACCCAGCCCCTGCGCCCATTCGTAGCGCGCACGCGCCCACTCATAAAACCCCGCCAGCATAGGCTGCTGCAACCGGCGTCCCGTCTTACCCGTAGTCATATTCACCACCCGCTTCTCCCAATCAAACTGCTCCCAGCGCAGCGAGCGAATATCCCCCAGGCGCTGTCCGAACGTCCCCAGACAACACCGCACCGCCGCCGCCCACTCATCCGGCAACTTCTCCACCAGCACCTGCACCTCCTGCGGCGAGAACGCCTCATGCACCACCCGCTCCTCCTTAGAATCCGGCGGCACCTGCACCCGGTCACAAGGATTCCTGGCAATCAACTCCGCATCCAGCGCCCAATTAAACGCCGCCCGCAGCACATACAGCCCATGCTGCACCGTCTTGCACCGCACCTCAGCGCGCCGATCCGCAACCCACTGCTTAATATCGGCCCGCGTCACCAAGCGCGCCGGCTCCAGCGCGCGCTTACCCAACCAAACACAGAACAGCGCATACGTCGTCCTGGCATTATTATAAGTAGCAACCGACAAACGCCCCAACTTCCCCGCCAGCATCTTATCGAACAACTCCCTTACCGACAAATTATCCGCGCGCACCGCCTCCGCCAAAGACTCCTGAGCGAACGCCTGAGCCACAACAAGCGCCCTATTTTTCGCCTGCACCTTAGACAACCGTTCCTCCCTGAACATCCCCCCGGCCACCGGCACCTTAGTAGACCTCTTAATCCTCACGCCATTAGACAAAGACCACTGCGCCACCCAGAACGGAGACTTGGCATCCACCACCAGCCCGACACTCACAACATGATACTTATTCATAAATTGCTAAATTAGATAAACTCGCTCATATTCGCTCAACGATTCGCGCACATTTCGCTCAAACCGCTGCGCTAATTTAGCAACATAGAACAACAAAAAGCAAGAGCAATAAGCACTTGCGCTAATTAGCACTAAACAAGAAAGCAGCCCCGGCGGGAATCGAACCCACATTTGCCCTTTAGGAGAGGGCCGTTCTATCCATTGAACTACAGGGCCGGAAAAAAAATGGTCAGTCGGCAAAGGCGGCTTTAATGCGAGCCATCTGCGCATCCGTGAGATGGGGTTCCAGCTCAGCGCGCATGCGGGCAAAGTATTCCGAGCGGGTCCAGCCATGGAGGGGCTGAACATCCGGACGGGCAAATGCCCATGTGGGCACCGGCATAACTACGTCCAGCACGCAGGATGCCGAAGCAGCCATGCGACACAGGGCGGCCGTGGCAGGCTCTGCCAGGACGGTGGGATGAAGAGCTATCAGCGAGAGAACCCAGGTGCAGGCCGGACGATTCGCTGCCACGTTCATACGGCACAGGAGGGATTCCAGACGCTCCGGTGCCAAGAGCTCAAGCGGCTTGAGCAAGGGCAGCACCCGCATGTCTCCCATGCTGAGAATGGCCTCCAGCAGGGTGACAGGAGCTTCCTGGTTGGTTCTCAACTGCTCCACCAAAGCCTGGACGCCTGCCAGCTTTTCCTGCGGCCCGGGCTGCGCCAGAGTGGCCATGCTGAGCGCGGCGCGGCGGCTGAGCGCGGCATCAGGCTCCTCTGTAGCATACGGCATGAGAGCCATCCAGCCTTCACCCTTGCGGGCGCTGATGAAACGGGTGAACTGTGCCAAGCTTGCCTTACGGGCAGCCGGCGTGGTCTTCTCTGCAAAGATGGGATAGATGGCAAGATTAGCCTGTTGTTTCTCTTCATCGTTGCTGGCAATGAGAGCACAGGCCATCATGGCCAGCGGCCACTGGTCCGCGCCCAGCTCATACACCCGCACCGGGTCATGAGCCATGGCGGCAAGACGCTCCAACTCGGAAAGGCTGGAAAAGTTGTCCTGAAAAATGCCCATATCCGTTCCGTTGCAGAAGAAAATCAGAGGGCGGGAGTGACGGGGCCGAGAGGTCCTTCTCCGGGCTGTGCCGGTGCCGGGCCGAACGGGTCTGCAGCGGGAGCCGCGGGAGACGTTTCTGCTTCTGCTGCATCACCAAAGGGGTCCAGCGGGTCACCCGCTTTAGAATCTGCCTTGGGAGCCGGGGCCACGGGCTTGGGTGCATCTACATCCAACAGGAGGAGTCGCATTTCCACCACTTTGTCAGAACCGGCCACAAGAGAGCTGGTCTCGCATTTGCTGCGGGCACTCTCATAGTATGTGCGGGCGGCTTTCTTATCTCCGGCGGCAGAGGCCAAGTCACCGAGAGAAAGATAGGCCAAAGCCAAGTAGGGAGAGTCTCCCATCTGCACCAGTTTCTGCCATGCAGCGGAGGCCTCTTTGTCCTTGCTGTTGTTCATGTAGTAATTGGCAACGGCGACCTGTGCGCGAGCGGCAATGAGAGGGCTCTCTGCAGAATCAGCTATCTGCTGCAAGGCTGCGAGAGCGGCTTCTGCCTTATCTCCCTGCAAATCAGAAAGGGCGGCGAGCAACTTACCGGTGGCAGCAGACGGGGTGTCGGAATAGTTCTGCTGCAGAGCCTGCAGGGCATCTTTACTGTATGCACCGGGAGCTGCGGCACTGCCGGGAGCTGAGGTATTGAACACATTGATGACCTGAGCGGATGCTGCAGCCCGATGATCATTGCGATAGGAGAACCAGGCAATGACGGACCCGGCCCCCAGGCTCAGCGCAATACCGCACCACAGGAGCTTCTTATAGTGAGCATTGAGGAACAGTTCATGCTTGGAGGGACCGATTTCAATCTCGCCGATGGCCTTGATTTCTTCGGGAGACAGCGGCCGGATGTCATCATCATTCTTTGTTTTGTCGTCCATGGTTCAGGATCTGTAAATGTCGTTGAGCATGTGAATGCGGTTCACATCGAAATAGTTGTTGATACCGAGGTTGCGGTAAATTTCCAGCGTGGCGCGGGAACGATTGAGGGTGTAAAAGTGGATGCCGTCAACTTCTGCATCCAGCAGCTCACCGCACTGGTTACTGGCATAATTGATACCGATACGCTCGATAGAGGCTTTATCGCCGCCGGCTCGCAGCATGGCTTTGAGGAGACGGGCTGGGAAATTAGTCCCGGCAGAAAGTTCCGCCATTCGGTTCATACCGGAAATGGTTGTCACCGGCATGATACCGGCAATAATCGGCACGTCTATCCCCATCAGGCGGCAGCGGTCGCGATAATCAAAGAAAGCATGATTATCAAAGAAAAGCTGCGTGCAGATATAGTCTGCGCCTTCATCCAGCTTAGCTTTGAGGTAATCCATCTCCTTGAGTCGATTCCGGGAATCCGGGTGCCCCTCCGGGAAGCCGGCCACGCCGATGGTGAGACGGTACGGCAGACGCTGGCGCTCCTCCCATGCACGAATGAAGCGTACCAGCTCAGCGGCATGACGGAACACCTCGCGGGTCTGATTCACCGGCGCATTGCGGGGAGGGTCCCCACGCAGTGCCAGAATGGCGCGGGCTCCGGCATTGATGTAGCCATGGAGAATTTCCTCCATTTCCTCTTCCGTGTGCCCCACGCAGGTAAGGTGCGGCACGGTGGGGATGCCCCTGTTCTGGAGATTATGCACCACCTCACGCGTCAGGGTTCGGGAGCCGCCGCCGGCACCGTAGGTCACACTCACAAAGCTAGGGCGAAAATCCTGGAGCTCCAGAATAGTATTGGTAAGAGATGCTGCCCCCTCCTGCGTCTTGGGCGGGAAGAACTCAAACGAGAAAGTCGGTGTATGACCGAAAAGAGTTTTGGCGGAGGCGGCGCTCATGGCGGCTAGAGGAAGAAACGACCGACGAGTTGCAGATGCGTGAAAGTTTAATTGATGGGCGTCAGCGGCGTATCCACTTCCGGCAGAGCATTATCTGACGGTTGGGGAGCGGCACCCTGCCCGGGCGCACCGAAGTTGCCGTCCTGCAAGCGCAGGTCCTTGCTGCTGGGGAAGGGAGAAATAATAATCTCATCCCCTTCCTGGGGCTTGGGAACTTCGATATGGGACATGGATGCGCCGAAATTTGCCTGTTTGACGGAGGCGCTCACCTGACCGGACTGTTCATCACGTCCATCCACCACCGCTTCGCAGAGGATGTTTTCACCACGACGCACCGCCACAACAAGTCCGTTGGAGATGGGGGTATCTGCCTGCGGAGCGAAAAGGATAACATTCCACTCTGCATCAAAAGCCTTCACCACGCCAAGCACAGAGGTCTGCTCCGCCTCCTCACGGGCGGCTTCTGCGGCGGCCTTGGCCTCACGCTCTTCCTGCTTACGCTTGGCGGAAGCAATAAGGCTGCTTTCCTCTGCCTCATTGAGGGCCTGCTCGCGGCGGCGTTCACTTTCTTCTGCCTCCGTGCGGGCAGATTCCACGGCGGGGGCATCCGTTTCCGGGCTCAGCTGCTCCATGCGGAGACGGTGGTCATAATCGCGCTGCTCGTACTCCTTACTCTTCATCGTGGTCTGATAAACATTGTACTGAGCCTGCTGCTGCGGCAGCACGACAGTCACTGCATAGAACATCAATCCCACCGTCAGGCAGAAAAGCACAAGGATTGTCACGCGAAAACCGTTCATGTGCGCAAGTATAGCAAAAAAAATCAGGCATTCAAGGAAAGAATCTGTCACAAAAGCAGCTGTTTTTCACTTACAGGCTTGATTTTCGCTTGCAACTTCGGGAGTCTGGCGATATAACTCTAGTAACAACCATGCTGAACCTGCCGAATATTCTCACTCTCTGCCGCATTGCACTGGTCGTGCTGTACACGATTGTTCTGGCAATTGATGGGCTGCCCCACAGTGGGTTAAACACCGTGACGGGCGGCTGGTTCTCGCCCATTTCCGTCACCGCATGCATTGCACTGTGGGCATTTGTGGTAGCCGCCATTACAGATTTTCTGGATGGGTATCTTGCCCGCAAGTACAACCTGATTACGGACTTCGGCAAACTCATGGACCCGCTTGCGGATAAGATTCTGGTATGCGCAGCATTCATTTACCTGACCTATGTGGGAATGTGCCCGTTCTGGGTCACCATCATCATCGTGTTCCGTGAGTTCCTGGTGACGGGGCTTCGCCAGATTGCCGTCAGCAAGGGCTGCGTTATCCCCGCAGACTGGTGCGGCAAGTGGAAAACGGGGGCACAGCTGGCCTTCTGCATCGCCTGCATGACCCAGCTGGCATACGGCGGCAACCTGCCGGAACCGCTGCGTTCCATGAGCATTGGGCTCGGCGGCGAAATTACCCGCGGCGTTTTCCTCTGGCTGAGCGTTCTGCTGACCGCCGGCAGCGGTATCAACTACTGCATACGCGGCAGAAGATTCTTTGCATAATCCATTCCCCTGCCCCGAAGCTCCGGCGGCAGAGACAGTTCGGGCGTCATCCTCTCAGATGACGCCCGAACTTGTTTTTACTTGCTGTGAATGTTGAGCATCTGCGCGTATGTGGGAACCGGCCAGAGATTGGCATCCACAATGGCCTCCAAGGCATCCACGGTGGTGCGTGCAGACTCCATGGCGGCACACATATCCGCAGTCTTACCGGCAGAGATGGCTGCTTCCAGAGCCTTCACCTTATCAGGAAGCTCATCATAAAGCGCACCGACGGCTTCTGCTTTATCCGTAGCGGCTTTCAGTCCGGCATTGAGCCCCGCAGCCTTGATGGCAGCCACCGTACCGCAGATTTGAGTCATCTGAGCGGCAATAGCCGGCAGGTAAATGGTCTGAAGCATCGTGAGGCAGGTCTTGGCCTCAATATCGATAATCTTCTCATAATTTTCAATCTGAATTTCCTTCCGGGCAAGCAGCTCCGCACGGGAAAGAACGCCGTATTTCTCCATAAGCTCCAGGGCTGCAGGAGAGGCAAGAACCTCCAGTGCATCCGGCGTGCTCTTGATATTGGGAAGCCCGCGGAGGGCAGCTTCTTCCACCCATTCTTCGGAATATCCGTTACCGTTAAAGATAACACGGTCATGACGGGTGACAATATCCTTGAGAAGAGCAGACACCACGGAGTTGAATTCCGGCTTACCGGCGTAGGGCTCCAGATACGTGGCCACTTCATCAAGCGTCTCAGCCATCATGGTGTTAAGCACCGCCATGGGCCAGGCGCAGGTCTGAGAAGAACCGACGGCTCGGAACTCGAACTTGTTGCCGGTAAAGGCAAAGGGAGAGGTGCGGTTGCGATCTGAGGTATCCTTCGGCAACTCCGGCAGGATATCCACGCCCAACTCCATCATGGTCTTGCTGCAGGAACTCTTCGCGCCGCCATGCTTAATCTGCTCGATGATATTGGTGAGATCATCCCCCAGGAAGATGGAAATGATGGCAGGCGGTGCTTCCTGCGCCCCGAGACGGTGGTCATTACCGGCCTTGGCGGTGGATGCACGAAGCAGAGCCGCATGGCGGTCCACAGCCTGAATGACACAGGCAAGGAAGGTCAGGAAGAGGATATTGCTGTGCGGGGTCTTGCCCGGGCTGAACAGAGAGCCAAGTTCCGGGGTGGAAAGAGACCAGTTGTTGTGCTTACCGGAGCCGTTTACACAGGCGTAAGGCTTCTCATGCAGCAGGCAAACCAGATTATACTTGAGAGCCTGACGCTGCAGGATGTCCATAATCATCACATTATGGTCCACGGCCACATTGTTGGGCTCAAAAAGAGGTGCCAGCTCAAACTGACCGGGAGCCACCTCATTGTGGCGGGTCTTAGCCGGGACGCCCAGCACCCAGAGAGCGTGGTCCACGGCATTCATGAACTCCAGCACACGTTCTTTAATGGAGCCGAAGTAGTGGTCCTCCATCTGCTGGTGCTTGGGCGGCAGGCAACCGAAAAGCGTGCGTCCGGTTTCAATGAGATCCATGCGCTGCTGGTACAGGTCGCGGTCTACCAGGAAATACTCCTGCTCTGCCCCCAGATTCACGTCCACATAGCTGGGATGCACCCCAAAGCAGTTGAGCAGACGGGTCGCCTGACGACTGACGGCTGCCATGGAACGAAGCAAGGGAGTCTTCTTATCCAAAGCCTCTCCGGTGTAGGAGCAGAAAGCCGTCGGAATGCACAGAGTGGCGGTGTTGGCCGTACGCTTGATGAATGCCGGGCTGGTGGGATCCCATGCGGTATATCCGCGGGCCTCAAAGGTGGCACGAATACCGCCGGAGGGGAAAGAGGAAGCGTCCGGCTCTGCCTGAATCAAATTCTTGCCGGTGAACTCACAAATCATGCCACCCTTGCCGTCCGGCTCCACAAAGGAATCATGTTTTTCCGCCGTGGCATCCGTGAGCGGATGAAACCAGTGGGTATAATGCGTGGCTCCCTTGGACAGAGCCCATTGCTTCATCGCCTGCGCCACCTCATCCGCAATGCTGGTGTCCAGCTTGCCGCCCTTGCGGACAGTAAGCATCATCTTCTTGAATGCGCTCTTGGAGAGATACTTCTCCATGGTCTTGACGCCGAAGGTATCGCTGCCGTACAGGGCCTCGAGAGCCTCCACTGAGTCGGTAATGGTCGATGTTTCCATTGCGTGATATCTGAGGATGGTAAACGATGCATCAAGGTGTTATCATACACCCGGCGCGGATATTATAGCTGATTTTTCACCACATAGCAAACCTCTTTTCGCGCTCAAAGGGCTATTTTCAGCAAATTTCGTCCATTTTTTGCCCGGTTAAAATAGGATTGACAGGCAAACGAGAAGTTGTTAACCTGACGACATGTCGTTCATCAAACCTTTATTTGTGACGCTGTGCGCCGCCGGGATGTTGCAGCCCGGCATGGCAGCAGCACAGCAAAACGTACCCGCAGCCCCCGCAACTGAAGAGCTTGCCGCCCTCCCCGCCTCCCTGAAAGATGTCAAGTGGGCCACGGATAAAAAGCCGAACCTGAAAGCCAAATACTACATCTACCTGATTTCCGCCAGCTGGTGCGGTCCCTGCAGCCGCCTGATGCCTCAGATCGTGAAAGCCTACAAGACAGACATGAAGGAAGGCAAGCTGGTGGAGGTTATTCTCACGGCATGCGAGCAGAGAAAGGGTGATGTCCCCGCCTATCTGGAAAAGTACGGAGCAGGCTTCCCCGGCATTCATATCACCGCCCCGGAAGTACAACACTTTGCCGGATTTGACCGCAACGATATGAGGAAAGGTATCCCCTTTGTCGTGATTTGTGACCGCAACGGCAATGTTCTGGACAAGGGACACGGCGCCTTCGGTAACTGGAAAGAAACCATCAAAAAGGATATCGAAGCCAAAAAGGCAGCCAGAAATTAAGACCTCCCGCCGCCCCCCCCCTTTCAAAGCCCCGGATTACCCCGGGGCTTTTTTCTCAGGGCGGAGAAACAGATAAAATGCCATGGCTCCGAAACAGCCTAAATATCAGAAAAACAGTAGAATTCCGCACGCCATACCCTTTTCTAGCGCAATTTTTTCTCGCCAATCAGAAAAAAAAGTGATAGTATACTCTCGAAACAGGGATAAACCTGTCAGTATTCATTAGATTATGAACGACTTGACCAAACCTTTCAAACGCCTGCCGGTGGCGCTCATCGGTACGGGGTCTTATGTGCCGGAACGCCGTCTCACCAACTCCGATTTGGAAAAAATGGTAGATACCTCCAATGAGTGGATTATTGCCCGCACAGGTATTGAGGAACGCCGCATTGCCGCTCCCGATGAAAAGACGAGCGACATGGCAACCAAGGCCGCTCTGCGAGCCATGGAAGCCGCCGGAGTGACTCCGGAGGAGATTGACCTCATCATCGTCGGCACGGTAACGCCCGACACGTTTACCCCTTCCACCGCGTGCTATGTGCAGGCAAACATCGGCGCCAAGAACGCAGCAGCCTTTGATATTTCCGCCGCCTGCTCCAGCTTCCTCTTTGCACTCAAGACGGCTGTGCAGTTCATTGGCTGCGGCCAGGCCAAGACTGCGCTCATCATCTCCAGTGAAAAGCTCAGCCACATTGTGAACTGGGAAGACCGCGCCACCTGCGTACTCTTTGGTGACGGCGCCGGTGCAGCCGTGCTGCGCACCGGTACCGGAATTGAGGGCGACAGTGCCATTCTGGCTTCCGACATCGGCGCAGACGGCACGCTGACAGACCTTCTGATGGTTCCGGGCGGCGGCTCCGCCATCCCGACCACGGAGGACAACATTCACGAAAAGCTCTACACGCTGGCCATGCGCGGCAATGAAGTGTTCCGCCATGCAGTAGCGCACATGAAGGACTCTGCCCTGTCACTGATTCAACGCACGGGCATCAAACCCGAGGACGTGAGTCTGGTAATCCCGCACCAGGCAAACCTGCGCATCATCAACGCTGTGGCTGAGCGACTGGGCATCCCGGTGGATCGTGTTTTCATCAACCTCCAGAAGTACGGCAACACCTCCGGTGCAGCATGCGCCATTGCTCTGGATGAAGCCGTCCGCAGCGGCAAGGCCAAGAAGGGTGACATTGTCCTGATGGTTACCTTCGGAGCCGGCCTCACTTGGAGTTCTGCCGCCATTCGTCTGTAATCTTCTCATTATATGTAATTTTACCCCACCGCAGCAAGGTTAACGGCCACGCTGCGGTGGTTTTTACCTCACAGAAACTCAAATCAATATCCCATGGAACCATACAGCATCAAAAATCCGTTCCCGTCCACCGTGGTGGACGTCCGCCCCGTTACCAAACCCGGCAGCGCCAAGGAAACCATCCATATAGATTACTGTCTGGAAGGCTCCGGACTCACCTACACCACGGGTGATGCCCTGGGAGTCATCCCCAACAACGATCCGGAGCTGGTGGATGCCCTCATTGCCGCCCTGTCTCTGGATGCCGGAGCAGAGGTTCCCCTGCCCGACGGCAGCACAGCCACCCTGCGCGATGCCCTCATCTCGACCTACGATATCACCAACCTGAAGAAAGGCAACCTGACCAAGTGGAATGCCGTAGCCAACAGCGAAAAGCTGGCTGCCATTCTTGCGGATAAGGATGCACTCAAGGATTTCATCTGGGGGCGCGACTTGCTGGATGTTGCCACAGATGAAGACATGAAGGCCACATTCACCGATGCCGCCGCCTTCGTCGGTATCCTCGGCAAAATGAATGCCCGTCTGTACTCCATTGCCAGCAGCCCGGATGCCGTACCCGGACAGGTATCCCTGTGCGTGGGTGCCGTGCGCTACACCTGCAACGGGCGCGACCGCAAGGGTGTTTGCTCCACTTTCATGGCAGACCGCCTGAAGGCCGGCGACAAAGTGAAGGTTTTTGTGCACAGCAACAAGAACTTCCGCCTGCCGGAAGACGGCAGCACGCCCATCATCATGGTGGGTCCCGGCACCGGCATTGCCCCGTTCCGCGCCTTCTGGCAGCAGCGAGTAGCAGACAATGCCGCCGGTCCTATGTGGCTTTTCTTCGGAAATCCCTACAAAGCAACGGACGGTTGTTACGAAGACGAAATTGCCCCGCTGGTGGAAAGCGGCAAGCTGAAACTCTCCGTGGCATGGAGCCGTGACCAGGCTTACAAGATTTATGTGCAGAACCTCATGGAGGAAGCCGGTGAAGAAATCTGGCAGTGGCTGGAAAAGGGCGCCGCTTTCTACATGTGCGGCGATGCCAACCGCATGGCCAAGGACGTGGAGAAGGCTCTGCTGGCTATCATTGCGAAGTACGGCAATCGCTCCGAGGAAGAGGCAACTGCCTATCTTGCCGCGATGAAAGCAGCTAAGCGTTACCAGAAAGACGTATACTGATTTCTGCTCTTATTCCTACATACGGAAAAAGCCCCTGTTTCCCAACGGAGACAGGGGCTTTCTCTTACAGAAAATATATTGCAGAAAAATCAGTTCCAGAGGAAAGACTTGAGCGTATCCCCCTTGCGCGGCGTTTTGGAGTCCCCGCGGTAGATATCTACTCTCCAGCTGAGGACATCTCCCGCATCTGCATGGGAATTGAGGCGAACAACGGTGGTGCCGTTTTTGGTAGCCTCAGGAATCTGCACCGTGACATGGGGCGCAGAGCCGGACTCCAGCGGACGGCCGCCCTCAACAGATTGCACCACGGGGGAATTTTTCCCCTTTTCTTTCACAAACAGGAAGGAGACCTTTCTGCGGCCGGAACTATCACGGGGAGTCGCATATTTGACCGTGCAGCTGCGCACCTCAGATGCCGTTCCTGCCTGAGTATACTGCATCACGATGGTTACCGGCTGTTCCGGGGTATCATCATACCAACTCAGGAAATAGTGGTCACCCACTCGTTCCTTCATTGCTTTGCTTGAATAAGCCCCATGGAAAGCATACTGATAATTGGCGCGCAGCGGGCTGACATCCCAATCCATACTATGCAAAGCAGTGCCCTTAATAGGCAGGTCTGCCATCTGGGTCTGCTGGCAGGCAGGCAATACAATCAGGCAACTCAGAGCGGAAATCAGCGCACGCAATCTCATGCCTCTATTGAATACTAAGTTGCGCCGTTTGTCAACTCCAATTCTACCGAAAAATAAGATGTCGAGAATGGCAAAATTAAATGTGACTCGATGAGAGCACCTTTTTTGTACTCTTCATCGTGTCGCATTTAACCTTGCTATTCGCACTTTTATCTGCTTTTTCTTTTCACTACGAGGTGAAACAGATTTCTGGCACCAATAACAATAGACCTCAGGAATGTATTTGTGCAATAGAACAATATGGTAGGATATATTCCTAGTTTTAATGTTGAGTATTTTCGTACGCTTAATAAATACCGATGATGCTCACGTGTTGAAGCGGGAATGGTCTTGCTTTGGCATGTTGAGGACATCCAGAACAAAATCAGGTTGTCGGCTAAGCCACAAGGGAGAAAACGCAGCACGTCATCAGGAGGTATGGAGCCCAGCCTGTATTTCTGAAGCATTGCATCAGATTCAGGCGTACGCCTTAAGACATGGGTCGTGCTGTCGGGGTTGCATCTGTACATATAGATGACGGTATCTGTACTATATGCTTTTCCCTTCATTTTGTATGCAAGGCGAATATTCATAACTGCGTCTTCACCCATTCGGAGTTCTCTCGGAAGGTCAAAAACGTCATTGCCAAACAAGGTTGTTCTGTATAGCTTTGCAATGGGTCCCACATGGTATGCCGTCATGATAGCGCTCATTTTTTGGAACTCTTCCTTGCAGATTTCTCCAGCAGAGGGGCAGGCATAGCCTTCAAACTTACCGAGTATGATATCAATGTCCGGAGCAATTGGCTCTATCAGAACTTCTAATGCGTGAGGGAGCAACATATCATCCCCATCAACAAATGATATAAATTCTCCGCGGGCGGCGGTCACTCCATTGGCTCGAGCCCGAGTGACACCCTGGTTTTCCTGGTGAATCACCCGGATGCGGGAATCCTTAGCCGCATTCGCATCGCAAATGGCACCACAATTGTCAGGGCTGCCATCGTTGACCAGAATAAGCTCAAAATTGGTGAAGTCCTGGCTGAGAATGCTGTCAATGCATTCCTGAATATAGGCTTCTACCTTGTATACGGGAACAATGATTGAAACAAGCGGCGTCATAGCAAGTGAGCTTTGGGGATATTGACTTATCCGCCTGCCGAGTATAATCATCCTGCGTAGAGATGGCAAGTAATATTTGTTATTCGTCTTGGATTTTGGACTTTTTTCAGATTTGCTGACGGAAGAGGATTAGCGCTCCGGCTGAATACCCACCCCAGAAAAATAAGTTGATTATGCTTGCAGAACCCAGGCAAAAGCGTTATAACATATTTATGCCGGTACCGCAGAACACGATTGCCATTGTTTTTGACTTTGATCTTACCCTCAGCCCCCACAACATGCAGGAAGATACCATCTTCCCGGAATTCGGCATAGATGCCGAGCGATTTTGGAAACGCTGCAACGACCGCAGCAGAGAGGAAGACTGGGACGGCGAGCTCAGTTACATGAAGCAGCTGTTGGATGAGCTCAGCATTGACGGAGTCAGCAATGAACAACTCCGCGAGCTGGGCAAAAAACTTACCTTCTACCGCGGCATTCCGGAATTCTTTGCAGATTTTCAATACCGCGCACTCTCCAGAGAGCACCGCTATGCCGGGGTCAAAGTAGAGTTCTATATCATCTCCAGCGGCATCAAGAGCATTATCGACGGCTCTGTCATCCGCCCCTACATGCGGGAGGTGTTTGCCTGTGAGTTCAGTGAGCGTAACGGCTGCATTGACTTCCCCAAGCGAGTGATTTCCCACACCACCAAAACGCAATACCTCTTCCGCATCAACAAGGGCATGCTGAAATACACCGAGGACGTGAATGACCACATGGATGGGGATTTACGACCGATTCCGTTTGAGCACATGATTTACATCGGCGACGGCCCGACGGATGTTCCCTGTTTTACCGTTATGCGGCAGCAGGGCGGCACCAGCATTGCAGTCTATGACCCGGACGATTCCACGCGGGCCAGCTTCTGCAAATGTTATTCCCTCAAAGCCACCCAAAAACGCGTGGACTTCTTCGCGCCGGCAGACTTCACGCCGGGCAGTCACCTCTCCAATATACTGGAAGAAACGGTGCGCAACATGGCAGACTCCATTCTGCACATCCAGCGCAACAGTTAAAGAGCTTGTTACAGGAACACAGCCCGCCCCCGCAACCTTTTCCGACGGTGCTGCGGGGGCGTCTTATTGTCACCCGCGGCGGTTGATGCCCAGGAAATCGATAGTAAACGGGAAACGGAACGATGTATCACCGTAAGCTGTTTTAACGACATCAATAACGCTGCATACCAGCCACATGATAATTGTCAGAGGTAAAAGGATAATCCCGACAAACGCCAAACAGGATAAACCCGCCAGCAGAATCCAGATGAGCCAGGAAAGCTGCACATTGATGCACCGCCGAGCAAAGCTCTCAACGTCCGGATCCTCTTTCCATACCAACATGCAAATAAGCGGTCCAATAGCAGCCGGCAGGGAAACCAGAGAGACCAACAACCCGGAAGCTGCGGTCAAAACGAGTTTAGTTTCATGTTTCATATATATAACTGTTTAGAAAGAAAAGAAATACCCAAAAATAACGGCCAGCAGCTGCAGCGCAAAAGCGGACACAGCGGACGGGATTACCCTCAGGGGCACAGACTTCCCGTTCAGATGCCGCAACGACAACCGGAACAGCAGTATACCGGCAAGGAGGAAAAGATATAACTGCGCCCATAAGTGAATCATGGCAGAAGACAGCCAAGAGATTGCAGGATCGGATTTTTTTACGGACGGAAGCTTCGTGCCCTCAGCAGCAAAACAACAGTCACGAACATTGCGGCAGGTGATGCGGCCCTGGGAATAATGCCCCCGCAGAGATGCGGCAAACTCCGCAGGCAAATAACTGAAACACAGCTCAATATCCCCTTCCTGCATGGGCAAAACCGGCACGGACGGATCCCGATAGCGGGCAGACAAATGAATGATGGTACAATCCGGGTGCTCCGCTCGCACCGTTTCCGGCAAAACACGAGCCATGCTTTGCAAAGGCTCCGGCAGCTTAATTTCCTCCACCGGCAGTGGCAGGAAACAGCGTTTGCAAAGTTCAGAGGCCGGGAGTCTGCTCCGTAGTATGGATTTCAGCAACGCTGAATCTACCCCATAATTCCCCATACGCATGGTCTGAGCCCATAGAGACCGTGTGGGACACTGCGCCGCTTCTGCCGCCGCACCGGGTGCAGCATACTCCGGAGGATAGAGAAGCATCCCGCTCGGGTGAGACGCATCACGGCAAGCAACCCGAGCATCAACCAACACAGCACCGGCTTTCAGGCTGATACCATATTCCGGGATTTCCAATACCTCATCACACTTCAGCAAGCCATGCATTTCCAGCAACGCATCCTCCTGGCCCGGGGAGGGATTCCCCGGATACTCCACCATAATCGGTACCGCCGGGTTCGTTGACACTGCCTTCTGCATCATACCAAGCGAAACAAGGCAAATAACACAGACCACCGTCATAACGGCTCCGACAACAAGAGCGACACAATAAAGAAGATAAACAAGATTGCTTTTCATGGCAAAGTCAGCATACAAGATTCAACAATACCGGGATGGAAATGATGCAGGCTCTCTGCGCAGCCGCCCGTTGCTTCCGGAAAAACAACCGGCTCAGACAAAACAGCAACCCCGCCGCAATAACGGCATTCACCCAACTAAGCCAATCCTCTGCAGCTCCCCATCTGATAACGATGAGCGACCCTACCATGCTAAAGGCGCAAGCTACGCCCCAGGGAGCGCGCAGCAAAGCGGCCGACAGGTAAAGCAGCCCGCGGTGCAACCAACGTCTTTTGGGGGCACACAAGATATTCCGCCAAACTTGCCGGTACATTCGCATCCCCGTGACGGCAAAGACAAACAGCAACACACACACTGCCTTCACCAACAGGTTATCCGCTAAAAGCCGAGTTGCGGCAAACACACATATACCGCACATCTCCAGAGACGCCGCCGTCAGGACTGCCGACAGCGCCCCACGCGGCACTTGTTCGCTGACCAAACGCAGCACCACAGCAGCAACGGCAACCATGGGCAGCAGCATTTGCATCAGGATTTCATTTTGATTGACATAAGCCATACTGATTGATGGTATTTTACACATATAAATCTGCGAGTCACGAAAATCCGCAATAAAATGCCAGAAAAAGTTCATTTTTATTCAGCGGGAGCTCAGGCTGTTGATTTTGCTTGACATCTGAAATGAAGAAGCGTATCCTTGCGCGCGCATGGCTACGGATATCCGCTTCAAACGCAATTTTTCCATCATTGCTCACATTGACCACGGTAAGACTACGCTGTCTGACCGACTGCTGGAGTTTACCAACACCATCGGTGAACGCGACAAGCAGGATCAGCTCCTGGACGCAATGGATTTGGAACGTGAGAAAGGCATCACCATCAAATCCCATCCGGTGACCATGAGCTACAAGGCCAAGGACGGCAACACCTACGATTTGAACCTGCTGGACACCCCCGGCCACGTTGACTTTTCCTACGAGGTATCCCGCTCTCTTGCCGCATGTGACGGCGCTGTGCTGATTGTAGATGCCGCACAGGGCGTGGAGGCACAAACCCTGGCCAACATGCACCTGGCTCTCGACCAGCAGCTGGAAATTATCCCGGTTATCAATAAGATTGACCTGCCGAGCGCCAATCTTCCCAAGGTGTACCGCCAGCTTGAAGACGTCGTCTGCATTCCGCACGAGGAGGCTATTCACTGCTCAGCCAAAGCCGGGATAGGCATTGAAGATGTGCTGGAAGCCGTGGTCAAACGCGTTCCTCCCCCCGCCGAGCCGCAGGATGATTTGCTGCGGGCTCTGGTGTTCGACTCCGTTTACGATGCCTACCGAGGCGTTGTCTCCTATGTGCGTCTGGTGAGCGGCAGCGTACGCCGCGGCATGAAAGTGAAGCTCTTTGCCACGGAAGAAACCTACGAAGTGAAGGAAGTGGGTATTTTCACGCCGAAAATGCAGGCTGCGGAACAGCTGGAAACCGGTGATGTGGGCTACATCATCGCCAACATGAAATCTGCGGCGGACGTCAAGATTGGTGACACCTACACCAACCTGGCAGCCCCCTGCCCTGAGCCCCTGCCCGGCTTTAAGGAAATACGCCCCATGGTATTCTCCGGTATCTACCCCGTGGATTCTGCCGATTATGAGAGCCTGAAGGCAGCCATGGCCAAACTTCAGATTAACGATGCAGCCTTCAGCTACATGGGTGAAAGCTCCATCGCACTCGGGTTCGGTTTCCGCTGCGGCTTCCTGGGGCTGCTGCACATGGAAATCATTCAGGAACGCCTGCGCCGTGAGTTCAACATGGACGTCATCTCCACCTACCCCTCGGTTATCTATGAAGTGACCAAAACCGACGGAACGGAGCTTCTGGTGGATAACCCCAGCATGCTGCCGGAAACGCAGGAGATTCAGGAAATCCGTGAGCCTATGGTCAAGGTGTTCATCATGATTCCCAGTGACTATATTGGTGATATCATGCGCATTGTCATGGAAAAACGCGGCGAAGTGGTGCACACGGAAACGATTGACGACACCCGAGTCATGCTCACCTGCCGCCTGCCCATGGCAGAAATCCTGGTGGATTTCAATGACAAGCTCAAAAGCTCTACCCGAGGCTACGGCTCCATGGACTACGAGTATGACGGCTATCAGGCGGCACATCTCGTGAAAATGGATATGATGATTGCCGGCGAGCCGGTGGATGCCTTCTCTATGATTGTCCACCGCGACCGCGCAGAGTCTCAGGGGCGTGAGATTGCCCTCAAGCTCAAGGAGGTTATCCCAAGACAGCTCTTCACCGTGGCCATTCAGGCCTGCATCGGCGGCAAAATCATTGCCCGAGAAAGCATTTCTCCCATGCGCAAGAACGTGACGGCCAAATGCTATGGCGGTGACGTGACCCGAAAGCGAAAACTACTGGAAAAGCAGAAGGAAGGTAAGAAGCGCATGAAAGCCATCGGCAAGGTCAACATCCCGCAGGAGGCCTTCATCAACGTGCTTAAGAGCGGCGATTAATCCCCTGCCCCCTATTCCTTAAAAAACGCGCATTTGCCACATACTGTGAGCAAATGCGCGTTTTTGTGTTGCGTATGGACGCTCCATACTTGCCATAAAAAATCTACCTGCGGCTATAATAAGCACACCTCATGCAACTTTTCTACGGAAACTACCATCTGGCATCATTCGGGTTTCTGAATCTTCACGAATAAGCATGGGGGTATACTTCCGACGACGCAGCCCCGGCACAATGGCACCCTCGTCCACCGCTATATTATAAAAGACTTTGATATAGGCAAAATACTGAAACTGCTCCATGAAGCCAAGTATTGTTCCCGCAGAAATATAAAACATCAGGAAAGAATTGAGCTGGGTGCAGGTAAAAAACATGCAATAGTTGGCATATTTGGTTCCTCGCAGCGCCCAATTAACGCGAAACATCATGTAAACACCATACAGGAAAACAACAAAAGTAAACACGAGTCCGCAAATACCTAACTTTGAAATAGAGGTGATAAACCCGCTGTGCCACATGCCTCTTTGCGCATACACGGTCTGATCACCGTTCCTTATCAAGCCTCGGGACTGAGCCATTCCCTGACGCTGGTATTCTGCCACATTAAGGCCAAAGCCATCACCCCATGTATAGTTCTTAATATATCCCGTTCGCGAATCCAACGCCCATTTCCACATCTGAACACGCCACTCGACTGAAGCATTGGCATCCATACGAGCTGCACTGGCTACTTTTAAGCCAGGCAACACACACAAAGCACGCTGCATGGAAAGCGGCAGCATGTTAAGCGAATTACTCGCACCCAAAACGTAAACTCCGAACAATCCGACAAAAGCAGCCAGTAGAAGGGATAAAATTTCTTTTCGTATGATAGAACAGGAAATTGCGACTAAGGCAAATGACGCCAGCAAAGAACGGAAGCCGGACACCAAAGCCAGAAGGCAACTGAAAAGAATTCCAAACAGGCGTAACGGAGAGGTTAGAAGTTTCTTAAAGGATGATGAAGCATAAATAAGCGTAAACAACAGGAATGAAAATGTTACAAACATCGAGGGACGGGACATGCCTCCATCTTCTGTTGTAGACATGACCGCCATACTGCTGCGTAACGAAATAAGACCAAAAATAAACGCCGAAGACAAGCGGAAAATAACAAACCACTTGAGGACCTTCAGCAACCGCTCTTTCTCAAAGGGAATACAGCTATAAGTTACATAGGACAATACCGAAAATAACAGGACAACATATTCCTTACCGCCTACTACATCAAATTTAATGTTAAAAACGCGAGTCAACGCCATAATGCCAACGGGATTCCTAAAGTAAGAAATCATCATCAGCAAGATGAATAGCACTAATAAGATGTCCGCCCAGAAAAGTTTTCGCCAGATTAATTTTGCATAACCTAACAAACTAAGAACCAGCCAGTAAAAAAGAATACCGGACAGCGCAATATAAGCCACGGGGATTTCTGCAATCGGCGGTAGAGCCAAACAAACCGGGACCAATAGAAAAAGGCACATCCATACCTTTCTACCCATAGCTACGATGAAGAACAAGGCACCCAGGCCAAAGACCAACATCGCAGCAGTCTTGGCACTGTCCGCCGCCATAATACCTATCAGGAAGGAAGCTATAATCAGCGCCAACAGGCCTAAAACCGTCTTTACAATAGAACTGCCCATTTCTTACTTAAATCTCCGATACCGAAACTTCGCATATAGCAACATGCCGCGCTATGCGCGGCATGGGCACTTACAAAGCAGAGGGAATTTCCTTGCCGAGGTCGGAGGCTCGTCGTCCTTTTCCATCTCCTGCAATTCGCTCGAGCAATACGTCACGGTAGGACATACCGCCGGGAATCATGGGAAGCACATGGATATCATACGGAACCATGATATCAAGCACATAGGCTTCCGGAGATGCCAACATACGGGCAATTGCCGGAGCAAGCTCTGACGGTTCAATGACGCGCTCACATTTCACTCCGAAGCCGGCACAGATAGTCGTGAAATCCGGATAAAGGGCGGAAGTGGTATGGTGAGTGGGGTCATACTGCACCGTAGGATCAGCCAGGAAAGTATTGGCACGGTTGGAATCATATTTCAGGTCTTCCCACTGCACCACCATGCCCAAGTGCTGATTATTCATGATAATGCACTTAATGGGCATCTTCTCAATATGAATTGTAGCCAGCTCCTGAATATTCATGAGCATGGAACCGTCACCGTCGATATGAATAACGGGCTTATCCGGGAACGCAACATGAGCACCCATTGCAGCAGGAAGACCATAGCCCATGGAACCAAGCCCGCCGGAAGATGAGAAGCGACGCGGCTTGTTGAACTTGAAGAACTGAGCGGCAAACATCTGGTGCTGTCCCACCCCGGTGCAAATGATGGGGTCCTGATCAGCCACCTGATTGTACAGTTCCTCCATAATCTGCTGGGGCATAATCTGATTTTCCCGCAGCTCATGCTTCATGGGGTACTCCTTCTTCCAGGTTTCAATAATACCAAACCACTCCGGACGATTGGACACGGCATACTCGCGACGCTCCATTCCCTCCTCTGCCAGGCGGCTGTTAAGATAGGCGAGCGCGGCGCCGGCATCTGCCTTGATAGCGAGTTCCACACGCTTGTTCTTGTTCAGCTCTGCCGCATCAAGATCAATGTGGACGATACGAGCCCGCGGGCAGAAGGTGCTGACTGCACCGGTCACGCGGTCATCGAAACGAGCACCGATGGCAAGCACAAAATCGGCTTCATTGACCGTATTGTTGGCGTACACGGCACCGTGCATACCCAGCCAGCGAACGGAAAGCGGGTGATCTTCCGGCATGGCACCCAAACCCATAAGAGTAGTTGCAACGGGTATCTGAGCACGCTCAGCAAATTCTACAAGCAGAGAAGAAGCCTCAGACATCACCACACCGCCGCCGGCATAAACGGCAGGGCGGCGGGCAGCCTTAAGCATCGGGATAATGGCATCCAGCGCAGCCGTATTGAGCGGGATTTCCGGCTGATAACCGGGCAAATCCATCTCCACATCAAAATCTGGTACAAAGCGTGCCTCCTGACAGTTTTTCGGCACATCAATCACTACGGGACCGGGACGACCGGTACGGGCAATATAGAAAGCCTCTTTGACGATACGGGGAATATCAAGAGGATTGGTAACAAGATAGCTGTGTTTGACGATGGGGGCCGTCATACCGAACACGTCCGTTTCCTGGAAAGCAGACGTACCAATCATTCCCGTTCCCACCTGAGCCGTGAAGGCAACCATCGGAATAGAATCCAGGAACGCGTCTGCGATACCGGTAATCATATTGGTTGCACCGGGACCGGAGGTAGACATACAGACACCCACCTTACCCGTTGCTCGGCCATATCCTTCTGCCGCAAAGGCCCCGCCCTGCTCATGGCGAGGAAGAATCGTGCGAATGGAGGGCTCGTGGCTCAGTGCCTGGTGAATGGGCATACTGGCGCCGCCGGGATAGGCAAATACTACGTCTACCCCCTCGCGTACGAGACTCTGCACCAATGCTTCGGCGCCGGACATCGTTTTATCGACTGCGGTTGTAGATGTAGTATCACTCATAGTTCTGAATTATTGTTGTAGGTTATCCTGTCGTGTATGCATGTGCAGGTAATTTTTACACCTGCGCGCCCAGCATTATAACAGAAAGATGCTGCATTGCAACGATTTTTTAAGCCAAACTGACGCTTTTGAAGACTTTTGAGTTAATATAGATAAACACGGTGAAAATGTTACCCTCACCTTCCGCCTACTCAGAATCCGATGGAGTAACCAGATGAGGCTCAGAAAGCCACAACACCTTATTGCTTTCCCGCACTAATTGGGCCAGCTCATTCATGTCTTTATCCGCAAGACGAACCACTTTACCGGCACCGCCTCTGCGACCGGAGATAACGGTGCCGTCCTCCAGAGTCAGCACCTTATCCGCTGTTGCAGTCTGGGCAGAGTTCCCGGGAATACGCGACCCGTGCAGGTAGGATTCTCTCCCCTTCACCGTAGTGGCAGGCAGGTTCTGCGCTTTCTCAGAAATCCCCTCCAGTGCTGTAATTTTATATGAAGCCACAAGAGAATTATTATCCCATACGGCAAGTTCCCTCATTGCCGGATAAATCTCAATCCGCAGCTGCAGCGAGACATACACTATCTTCTGGTCAATTTTGAGGTCAGAGGGTTTTACCAAACCATTGTACAGCATCAGCATGTCCACCGGACATTTCGTAGAAGCGGCAATCTTGGGAAGGGAATCTCCCCTGCGCACGGTATAGACGGCAGCATCCGGGTGCATGCGTGTCAGGTAGCGCACCACATTCACACGTCCGGTCATATTACGGGCCTCCCTGCCAGCGACGCCGGCATCATGAACAAACGGCTGTAACAGATGAACAGCCTCACCCCACTGCTGGCGTGCCAGCAATTTTCTGGCCTGCTCAAGCTCATCCGGCCGACGGGGCCACAGTGAGAAGTTTTCCTGAGCCCCGGCACACAGGATTCCGCTATAGCATGCCGCGGCGCTTAAAATCAAAGATGTTAATTTCATGAGACTGTTGAATCATTTCAATTGTAAAACGCAGAAGAGATACCTCCCAGGCATCATCTACCGCTAAAACTACCGCTCGGTAACTATCCCCGGAAGATAAGGCTTCCTGAACAACGCGGTCTGCAACCTCCCGCACATCACAGTGAACCAGTTCTTCTGAAACCTCTGTGCGGCTAAAACGAAACCCATATCGAAACAAAGCAGGCAAGGAAGCCCCATGGGCCTTCATCCACTCAAAAAAACGGGAAGCTTCGGCACTGAATCCCTCTATCTCGATTCCCTGCAAATCTGCCGGGCGTAGTATTCTGGGGCGGGAAGCCTCTACCCAGCCACTCCGTATCCGGCAGCAGCCGACAGAATCCATCGGCTCAGATATAAGTCGGAAATTAAAACGGGTATCACCGAATGTGTCTATACGCCGGTCCGGCACATACAACACCTTCGTCTGCGCCAGCGCATAGTCTATTTCAGAAGCTCCCGGCATACCACTGCTTTATTTCACCGATAAAAGAGAAAAAAGCGGTTCCTCACTTAACAAGAGGAACCGCCCGTCAAAAAGCTAGGCAGCCGAATCAGGCCTGGTTCTCCTTGATGTAGGCAACCACGTCAGCCACAGACTTGAGCGTCTCGGCCTTTTCATCCGGCACCTCGATGGAGAACTTATCCTCGAAAGCCATCACGAGCTCAACAGTGTCGAGGGAGTCGGCACCGAGGTCCTCGATGAACTTGGCATCGGAAGTAACTTTTTCGATGTCAACGCTGAGCTGCTCAGCGATGATTTCCTTAACTTGGGTTTCGATGTTATCAGACATAAGTTGTGACTGTTTTTAGGTGCCCTCATTGTAGCGCGTTCACGCACCTGTTGCAACAAAAAACTTTGCAAACCGCAAAAAAAATAGAGTCAGCTCTCAAATTGGAGCCAGCTGACAATCCCTTTAAAAGTTAAAAGCGGGTCAATTTCAGTAATTTCCGGGACAAGAGATGCAGCAAGCGCGGCATCACCGCCGGTGGCAACAACATACAGAGGAGCCTCTAATTGAGCCCTGATGCGACAAATATGCTCCTTGACCAATCCTGCGAATCCGCCTGAAATACCGGATAATATAGCTTCGCGGGTATTTGTTCCAATCACGGGGCAATCCGTAGTGAGTTCCACCTGCGGCAGAAGTGCCGTATGTCTACCCAGATAATTCCTAAGCGCACTCAAACCGGGAGCAATAACCCCACCGCCAAAGACCGGGGACTCAACACTTCCGGTCAACACATCAAATGTAATGGCTGTACCAAGATCAATTGCAAGTGCGGGGTACTTCCCTTTTTCCGCTAACGCCAGAACATTGGCAACACGGTCAGCCCCCAATGTAGCCACCCCGGGATAAGCAGAGAAATTGACGGGCAAAGAGTGAGTAACCGACACAAAGCGGACGGGACACTCAAACGCGGCGGATAAAACCTCAGCAGCAGCGGGAACCACAGACGCCACACAAACGGACTCAAACGCCCAGCCGGCCACAAGCTGCCGTATAGACTCAGGAGTAATATCGGCAGTCGGCATCCAACGGGATTCGCCGGTGATGACGCCGTTCTCCAGCAGTCGGGCCTTTGTTCTGCTGTTTGAATTATCAATCAGCAATACAGAAGAGGATGACATCATGATAAAAAGTATTGAATCATTTTATCTGCTATTGCCACAGCACCGGCTGCCCTATGTGATTTAGAAAGCATATTATGTCGCAGCTTCTGCCATCCTGCCGAATCATTCTCCAACAATTGCTCAATAACGCGGCACAACTCGCGCGCGCTGGAGGCACTGCAACCTGCCGCATCTCTCAAGAGCAGCTCAAGGTTCCCCTGCTCCTGACCTGGCAAAGCAAAGTTTGCAATAACAGGTACACCGGCGGCATACGCCTCAAACATCGTCGCTGCACCTGTTTTTCCGATGTAAAGATGAGCCTGTGCCAATTCCTCCTCCATACAGGTAGTATACTCCTCTACACGCAGTCTGCCGGATGCTATGGCTGATTTAAAGAAACGGCGTATGACGCGTGCGCGGTTGCCGGCCAGTACCACCAAATGAATCCCGGGAAATGTCTGCAACAGCTGGTGAACCTGATGCAGGGTCCTGTGTGTACTCAGATAGGCACCATACAGGACATTGATTCGCTGTCGTGACGGAAGTGACTTCTGCACCACTTTTCTGAACTTGCGGCTCACCGGGAACCCGCAGGCATGCACAACGGAATGAGAAAGTCCATGTTGCTCACAAATTAACTCCTGTGAATACTCATCCGGCACAAAGAGTAATGGAGTGCGGGTCTTCAACCATGGCTTACTGATTTCGAGCGCATCTGTCACAACGACCACATAAGGGACCTTACAGCACTTATATTCCCTCAGATAATCCATCATGTACCCTAACAAAGGATAGGTACAGACTACAACATCCGGCCGCCAGGAAACGAGGATATCTTCTAATTCGCGCGTTGCATTTCGAATCCCGGGCCATGTAGCCTTGGTACTCCAATCGGCCGTATCCGTCTGCGAATATGTCACGCCCCATAACCAAGGTGCACGCCGAACACACAAAGTATAATATGACTTCGTTAAGGCATACAAACCGCTGGTATCCGCCTCAAAGGGGTCAACAACCCGAACCTTGCACCCCCTGAGTTCAAATTCCTCCGCGAGAGCAGCTGCTGCCGAACGGTGGCCCTGTCCATAAGCCACAGTCAACAGCAATACTTTTGAAAACTTTTTCATAAAAAATAAAGCTCCGGCCAGCATACGCCATCCCGGAGCCTTAAACATTATTAAGTAATCATTACGGCCCGATAGTACGGGGTCTTCCTTCAAAGGGAGGACGGCGCGGAACGAAGATAACATCGTTGGGCATCAGCTTGATACTGCGGTCACGTGCGCTGAAGTAATCATACACACGCGTTACTGTGCCGCGCGTCACCTGAATCTTGCGGGAACCATAGTCGGAAATATCACCGCAATCAACAAGTGCCTGAATCAGCGTGATACCTTCACGATACGGCAGATTCTTCTTAGCAACCACATAACCGGTCACCTGAATATAACGTGCTTCAAGCTCTTCACCCTTGTGACCGACTCGAGCAATGACGATGGGATCCGTATAAATCTTCTGAGAAATATACTGGGAGCGCACAAGATCCTCTACCTGACGAGCCGTTTTTCCAAGAACATTAAGGCGTTTGGAAAGGAACGGCAGAAGAATGGTACCATCCGCACGGCTAACCTGATATTCGCCATCCACATTGGCGGCTTCACCGCTGGGAAGATTCCTGAAAACCAATACTACCTTTGAACCACGGATTACTTTGGGCTCCGTAGATGCATCCTGCGCAGAGGCCGGACAGAAGCACATAAGCCCCGCCAAAAGCATCAACATCGTCTGTATATATTGTCTCATATGTAATTATATAGTCAGATTCACATTAGTAAAGGTCACCGGAATCCTGCGTATCCTGCGTAGGCGCAGCAGCAACCGGAACTTCCTTCTCCTTCTCGGATTTTGCGGAGCTCTGCTTCCTGCTCTTCTCTCCATCGCGGTCTTCCTGGGAATAGTAGCTGTAATATGTGGTATAATACTGGTACTGAGAATCGTGATTAATATCCACATTGTTCAGCACAAGTCCCATCAGGTGTCCGCCTGCGGCCTGCACGGCATTACGGGCACGGACAAGGGCGTTCAGCGGCATCTTGCGCGGCTGAAGCACGAACAACGTGCAATCTGCCCGGTTAACCAGCAGAGACGTATCACTCACACCCAGAACAGGCGGCGTATCTATCAGCACAACATCAAAGCGCTTCGTGGTTTCAGACAGCAACTGCTCCATGTGCTGAGAACTGATAAGACCGCTGGGGTCAATAGGCGTTTTGCCTGCAGGAAGAAGATACAGATTACTGTCACCGGTACGGAACACAACATCCGTCAGCTCGCTATTGCCGGCAAGGTAGTCAGACAGACCCACGTCTGCCTTAAGCTCAGCATAGCGGGAAAGTCGAGGACGGCGCATATCGGCATCAATCATGAGCGTACTGTAACCAGCCTGAGCGAAAACGTAAGCGAGATTCAAAAGCGTGAGCGTCTTACCTTCACCGGCATTGGCAGAGGTCACCGCAAAGGTAGAGGCCTTATACATCTCTCGCTTAAGCTCGATATTGGCACGGAGAATGCGGTATGCTTCCGCATCCGGACCGGCTGCCCCCTGGAGCAGAAGCACGCCGGCATCCTGCGGGATAACACCGAGCACGGGCAAACCAAGGCTGCGCTCAGCATCCTCAAGCGTCTTGATGGATGTATCGAAATAATTGAATACGAAGGCAATACCAATACCGGCAGCAAGGCCGAGCACAATACCAACCAGCAGATTAAGACGGAAGTTCGGACTGGACGGCACCGTTGCCACTGAGGGCTGGCTATAAATCTCCACACTGGTACGGGGTGCCATCATGCGCATCTTGTCTGCAATGTAGTCATTTTCCAGCTTGTCATAGCGAGCTTTTTCAGCAGCATACTCCTGCAGCGCATTCTTGACCTTCTGGTCCTCAAGACTCTTATTGCGAAGACGATCCTTGGCCTGCTCGCAGCGGCCCTGCAGGTCCTGCATCTCAGACTGTTTTACCTCCATCTGGTCCATCATGGCATCACGCATACCTACCAACTCATCATTGAGTTGCTTCAGAGTATTCTTATGCTGCTCATCAAGACGCAGTACATTGGGATGACGTTCACCATACCCAGCCAGCAGCATCTGAGAACGATCATCACTTTCTTTGAGGTACTGCTCATTGAGCTGGCGTACGCGATCTGAGCAATAAGACTCTGCGGTTAACAAACCGGTTCTGGTCACATAATCACGAAGCTCTTCATCCTTAAGGTTCTGCAACTTGGAAACATGAACGCGCATCTGAGCGATTTCGGACTCCAGCTTTTCACGCTGCATTACCAGAGAGGAATAGCTCTGTTCCTCAGAGCCGGCAGATACAGGAGTCGATGCACCATCCTGAGACCACATGTGCTGAATATATTTACCGGAGCGAATATACTGGCGAACAACATCAGCCTTGCGCTCGAGTTCATCCTGACGGGAACGCAACACTTCATAACGCTTATTGATAGCCTCAGAAATAACCGCTCTTTCCTTTTCGTCGCGTATTTCCTTATAGCACTCCACGACAGCAGAGCAAATCTGCTTGGCCACCAAGGGATCAGGATTCTCCACAATAATGTCCACAAGATTCGTCATGCTGCGCGGGGATATCTCTATCATATGACTCAGACGCGCAGCAGCACTCGCTTCATCGCATCCCCATTCCTTAGGAAGATCCAACTTGTTGGCAACAGCAATTAGATTCTGCTGAGCAACCAGGATTTCGAACTGCGTCTGCATATATGACCCGGAATCACTCATGACATTGAAAATCGGGTTTCTCTCCTGTGTGGACGCCACGTTGATGATGTCCTTAGGAGAGATAATCTCAATAGTCATGTTGCTCTTGAATTCGGGTCTCTGCAATTTGGTAATAATAGCACTGCTGCCAACAATCAGCAGAAACACCAAAACTGCCACCTTCCAATAATTCTTAAAAATCTGGAAAAAGTCCTGCACGTGCAGACTCGACTCCTGCTGCATCTGCCGCACTCGATTCAATTCGCTCATATATTTTGCCTATGTGTCTATACAATGAGGGTGGGAGCACGCATACGCACTCCCACCATTAAAAAATGAACTCTTTAGAAGTTGTACGTCAACCCGGCCGATACCATCCATCTGTTCGCATCCGAGGTTCCGTTCGAATGATCATTCTGGAACCAAGCGTAGGATGCATCGATGTCACCGACCAACTCCTTGCTGAAGAAATAGCGCATACCGGCATTCACCTGATACATGAGACGGTCGTAGTCGCGGCCCTTAAGATTTCCCTCGCCATCTCTGTAGAACTGGCAGATGAGGCTCGCACCGAACTTGTAGGTCACGTCAGGAGAGAGCGCGTACTCACCCTGCATACCGGAACGCCAAGAAAGATTGGAGCGATAGCTGCTATAATAGGCAGACTGGTAAGTACCTACGTTCTCGTTTGAATAAGACGTATAGGCGCGCATGCTCAAGCCCTCCGTCAGTTTACGACGATAGGACAGATTCACATAAGGGCTGGCGATGGTCTCATCAGAGAAGAAGCGGGCAGACACACCAACCTGCATGCCGCAGGATGAGAACGGATCAAGAGATCGCTGGAAGCCTACCGTAGCAGTTACAAGATCGGTATCGTTACCATATTCACGCAACTCACGTCGATAAGACACTCTCCCCGTGTACGTCATCAGAGAGGACTCACGGTAACTGAGGCCTACGGCACCATCAAGGTAGTAGCGATCATCAACCTGTTCGACAGCTTCCACATAGCTCACAGACTGGAATGAGCAGGAAATGTTGTAGCTCCACCGAGAGTCAAGAGCATGTGTATAGACATTCGTAATGCTGGTGGTAAGCATATCTCCGCTGGAATAAATCGGAGAAATGCCATTCGCGTATTCAGCCTGCGGACTGTAGGTCACATTAAGAGCAGAGGAGAGACTTTCCTCATTATTGAACGCGTGCACCATGGAAGCCCGCAAGGAACAATCACCGCGGGTTTCGGTCAGATTGTTATCTTTTTCCAAATCGAAGTAGTGGCTTGCACCCAGGCGCAAATCATACGATATCTTATTGACAGACTCCATATCTGCGTATTTCGCAGAGACAGTCGCATTAACGAACGTAGATGCGTCTTCATCGTTCATGTACCACCCCACGTTGGAATCATAACCGGCACGCACGGAAGCACTGTACTTAACCTTGTACGACTCAGGCAAACCCACAGCGGGAGCCGCATCATACAGAGAAAATGCGCTTACAGCAGACGTCAACACCCCACTGAGCAAAAGAACCTTAAAAAAAGCAGATTTCATACGTACACTCTCTATTTAAAAGTTTATCTCACACCACTGACAGGACCGGGAGTCGGAATCAGCGGGAACATGGGAGTCAGAGGAGGAAGAGCTTCAATCAAATGATTGGGAGAAGCACCGTCATTGCGCTTAATCTGCTCCACAACACCCTGAACGACATTTTCAGGAACAGAGGTATTCCCGAAGATGGAAGCCAAATCACCAACAGTCAGAGTAGGAACAGCAAGCAACAAAGCTTCGGTCACCAACTGCAACTCACTCACGGTCCACGATGCACGGCTATTGATGGCATCCATAAGAAGAAGCGGCGCATTCTCCGGATCCTTCTTTGCAGCTTCATACAACATTGCAGCAACTCTCTCCACAGAAAGGCCGGCAGGGAAAATAGAACCAGCCTTGGGACTGCCAGCATAAGCCTGCTGCATGGGAGCCAAGACGCCAAAACAAAGTACAAGTGCGATATATCGGAGCAGTTTCATGACCGTGAGGTTGGTGTGGAAGCGGGTAGCGGGAATCGAACCCGCATGGCCAGCTTGGAAGGCTGGAGCTTTGCCATTAAGCTATACCCGCGCTCAGTACAGGGAGAAATTAGCATACGCCATGCAAAAAGACAAGCATATTTTTTCTTCGCAACGCATTTTTTTATCTTCGTGTCATGTTTTTCATCTTCTCTTGACAATCCTCGCAGATTTATGTAATATGTGCGGCGTTATCTGCGGGCGTCGTTCAATGGTAGGACGCGTGCTTCCCAAGCATGAGACACGGGTTCGATTCCCGTCGCCCGTACTGAAAAGAGCAGCCCATCGGCTGCTCTTTTTTTTACCACAACTGCGGCAGATTAAAGCCTATAGCACACATGCCCATGATAAGATTTGCAACGGCATGCATAATTACAACCGGCAACAGCCTTTTTGTTCTCAACACGATAAGATAGGCGATTGTTCCGTACACAAACGCGCCGGCGTAATCCACTGGGTTGTGAGCAAACATGAATGCAGCAGTCACCACTACGTAAGAAAGCAGACTCCCCTGCCCCAGCGGGACATTTTGCGGAAAATCACGGTTGATACACCACCGCATGAGGTAACCTCTCCAGAAAAACTCCTCCACAATCGGCACAATTAACGCAGCCCGGGCAAACCGAAAGCCATATTCCACCCAAACAGCCGTCTGATTATCCCCAAATACCGACACCGGGTCAAAACCGCCGTTATTCGGCACCCACCCAAGGAAATACGGAATCAGCCAGAATGCAATCCCCAACACTCCGGCCAGGACACCCAGCAGGCAATGCGCCAGGGGAGCCTCCCAAGACACACTGCGACGGATATGCCAGATATACCCTGCACAGGCCAACACCTGCAGCGGATAAAGCAGCATTTCAGGAGCGCGCCGATACCACGGTGCAGACGGATGATTCCACGACCACGCGCCGTCAACAACAAACAGCAATAAACTGAACAACAGGAAGACAAGAAACGGCCCCACGCAGGCGCGGAACAACACCGCCTCTTCTGCAGGAGCCGTTTTCTGGATTTCCGGAGTCATGTGACTTTACTCAGCGGCAAGCTTCTCACAGAAGCGGGCCATCTTATCGCAAGCCTCTTCCAGCAGGCTGTATGCGGTGGCATAACAACAGCGGAGATACCCCTCGCCGCAGGGGCCGAACGCTGTTCCCGGCACCGCAGCCACGCGGTACTCATTGAGCAGCCTCATGGCAAAATCCTTGGATGAAATTCCGAAGCGCTGCACGCTGGGGAAGGTGTAGAAGGCACCGCCGGGCATGTGGCAATCCAGCCCCATGTCATTAAAACGGCCCACCACGTAGTCACGGCGCATGTGATAACTGTCACGCATCTCTTGCATGGCAGATACGCCATTCTTCAGAGCCTCAATACCGGCCTCCTGAGAAGTAATGGTCGGGCAAATCATCGTATAGGAATGAATCTTCATCATCTGCTCAATGAGCTCGTGCGGGCCGCAGGCGTATCCCAAGCGGAACCCCGTCATAGCAAAGGCCTTAGAGAAGCCATGCAGCAGAAGCGTGCGCTCCTTCATCCCCGGAAGAGAGGCAATGGAGACATGTTTCACCCCATCATAGCGCAGTTCAGAGTAAATCTCATCCGTCAGCACAAACAAGTCATGCTTCACGCAAATCTCAGCTATAGCCTTCAGCGTTTCCAACGGCGCAATAGAACCCGTGGGATTGGTCGGGAAGTTGAGCATCAGCACCTTGGTTTTGGGCGTAATTGCCTCTTCAAGTCGTGCGGGATTGAGCGCAAAAAGGTCATCTATACTGGTTTCTACCACCTTCGGCACACCGTAGCACAGGGAGACAGAGGGCGCATAGCTCACATAGCAGGGTTCATGGTACAACACCTCGTCTCCGGGATTAATGAGACAGCGGAGCGCCAAGTCAATCGCCTCACTCACACCCACCGTGGGCAGAATTTCACACAAAGGATTATAGGAGACGTTGAAGAACCCCTCCACGTACGTGGCAATAGCGCGGCGGAGAGACTCCAGGCCATAGTTACTCGTATAGGTAGTGTGTCCCTTTTCCAGAGAGGTGATGGCTGCCTCACGGATATTCCAGGGCGTCACAAAATCCGGTTCTCCCACACCGAGAGAGATGATATCCTTGCTACCGGTAACAAGGTCAAAGAACTCACGGATACCCGAGCGGGGTAAATCCGTCACCTGTTTGGAAAGCATGCGGTTCCAGTTCATGGCAAAATTAGGGAAAGGGTTCAGGGGGCAACAATGAGGCGTTCATGCATCTTCTCTTCCTCAAAGAGAAGACCGTTATTCTTATACGTCTTGAGGCGGAAATGCGTAGCCGTAGAAATCACGCCATCCGCACCGGACAGCTTCTCACTCACAAAACGCGCCACATCCAGCAGAGTTCGGGCCTCCACCATTACCAGCAAATCAAAGCCACCGGAAATCAGATAGCAATGCCGCACCTCCGGAAAACGAGAAATACGGCGGGCCAGCTTATCAAAACCGCCGCCGCGCTCCGGCGTACACCGCACCTCAATAAAAGCAGACACACCATCCTCATCATCATTCACGATAGTGCGATAGCCGACGATACGCCCCTCCTGCTCCAGCGCAGCTCGACGTGCGGCAACAGATTCAGCACTCACACCCAGGCGTTCCGCTATCTGTTGATCGCTCAACCGGGCATCCGCCTCCAGCAATTTAAGAAGAGCATCTTGAGTCATAGTGTGTGCATCTTAGCATCCGTGCGGCTCAAGTCAAGCACATTGCGCGCCATGCGCAGCAGATTCCGTCAAGTCTTTTAGATTACGCTTCGCGAAACATCCGTTGAACCACATTTTTGTAAAAAAAACACCTACTCATTCACCATTTTCTGCGACGGCATCACTCACATACCACTCCTATTTTTCTGTGAAGGTGTCAGGATTCCGCCGAAATTCATCATAAACTAACACCAAGTCATGCAACTTCCACGTTTCTCCATTGGATGCATCACTACAACAGGCTATCTGACCGGCAGTTTCGCCATGTGTAATCCTTCCGTTCTGACAAAATGTTGGTTTAATCCCATATTTTACTCTTCGGAGCCGAATTATCCCTGCAATTCACAAGCAAACTTTTAAGCAAGTCAGGTAAGCGCAGAGTCTTATTTAATACTGGTCACTAAGTATTGGCGGAGACTCGCATAAACAGCGGGGAACCTGCTGATCCCCCCCCGTTCTCGTTCTGAGCATTTATCTATGAACGCCTCATTAGTCCATTGCACAAACTTGCAGGAGACGCATTACTTTTCGGCCTCGTGCCGTAACCTGCGCCCCTCATTGTAGAGTTTTTCGTATCGCTCAGCACGCTTCACCTCACGTCCGGCACTAAAAACCGGGAAAAGGGCCATAAATTTCTTGATTCAGGATGCAAAGCTGATACACTAGGTAAATAAACCGATGAAACAAGTCATTTTCTCCGCAATAGCACTCCTTGCCGGCGGTCTTGCCGCACCGGCCGCAGAAGTTTGGGCCCCCGGAGTCTCCCAAGAAGGGGGATGGTATGATTACCACAAGACAGGCAGCAATGACGGAGTCATGGCAGATACCGCCATGTGCTGGGCAGCGTCTGCCAGCAATGTCATCTCCTGGTGGCAGAATCTTAACATTTCCCGCATTACCTCCACAGTTCCCCAAAACGAGGAAATTTTTGATACTTTCCGCGGGATTTACACCAATGGAGGCGGCAAGGCCTACTACGCCTACGAATGGTGGGTGAACGGCAACTGGAGCGCCCCATCAGGCTCCGGTTGGGCCGGCATCGACAAAGGCATGCCGCAAAAATACACCTCATACGCCAATGGTGGATTCCTCAGCAATGTGTATGATACATCGCTTTACCCCATCACCATAGCCACGAGCTCCAATAATCCTTACTCCTACAGTGAGGCAGTGGTTAATGCTCTGAGCAGCGGTTATGCCCTTACGCTGTCTGTCGAAAACTCCGGGGTGGCTCATGCCTACACCCTCTGGGGGGCAGAATACGATATCACCGCCAAGGGCTACGAACTTACCGCCGTATGGCTCACCAATTCTGACGATATCAATAACGAGCCCGAGCTGTTCCGCAAAGATGTCATCTGCTCATACTCTGAGAAAAACGGGGGAACCGGCAGCGTAGCATTTGATGAAAACATGGGGGCCACATTCACTGCAGTTGCAGGGCTCCGCACTGCTCCGATTGTCATCCCCGAACCCGCAACAGCTTTGCTGGGAATTGCAGCCTTGCTCGGACTGGCCGCCAGACGCCGCCGCTGAAACGCCATACTCCCATCACATTCTGCAGAAACCGAAACGGCGTATCCCTCCCCGGATACGCCGTTTTCATTATTCGGCACCTCATCATAAAGTGCGGGGCTACAATACATCGAAGAGTTTTCTATCCCTCCATCGCTAGTGTAAACTTCTTTCTGTAAAATCAAATGGGCATTATGTTTTCCTCTTCTGCCCCCATCCTGTGGGGGGGGGGGGTGAATGATTGCCGTGCATCGGCATGTTTTGATGAAAACTTGAAGTGTTCGGTCAATTATTGCATTGTTTTCTCATAACTAACTCAACAACAATGACCGAACATGACAAAATTACTATTTTCGACGCATTAATCTAGCCTTTTCTTCGTAATATTACTCTGGATGTCCCGCAGGTAAGAAACTCGCAAACACCCTTTACCCCCATCTTTTCCTCGATGCCACCTATACCAAGGTGCGAAGGAATGCCATCGTAAGTGATTGTGCTGTCAGAGCCTTTTAATGAAGGCCATGAACAGGACTAACTGCATCACCGGCGATGCTCACAAGGGGAGCCTTACAGTCCTTGCCGAAACGCTAACAGGAGGCCCTTGGCAACGTTGTCAATTCCATTTCCAACAGAATGCACAGGCTCATGTGACGCGCGTGAGATACCGCAGTATCGCGGCTGCGCATATTCGAAATGGGTTCAACGCCGGGAACCGGGTATCTGCCGGGCTGATGATTCAGAACGCCTTATCTATTTTCAGGGCGGGCAATCAACACAAACTGGCTGATTGGTTTGAAGAAAACGTAGAAGAATGCCTCACCGGCATTGATTGCCCTCCCGTGGTACAGTGACGGCTCAGAACGTCCAACATCATGGAAAGTATTAACAGACAACTCAAACGCAGAACAAACGTTATCTCCATCTTCCCCTCTGAAGCGCGTTTGCTTTTCGAGCAATCCCCATCGGGCAGAATCTTTGGGACACATGTGCCCGCCAGAGCATGAGGCAGACGTCTACCGCGAGCAGATGTGCCCATACGGGTGTTGTATTGAGGCAGAAAAAAGCCGTTGCCTCGAATGAAGCAACGGCTTTGTTTTAACTCAATGAAAAAGGTAATTTACTTGCGACGGCGACGGGCTGCCAAACCGGCCAGAGCCAGCAGAGAAAGCGTAGCCGTGGTGGGCTCAGGGACGATAAGAGCGCTTACATCGGAGGCGTTCAAAGCTTTGCTCCAGATTGTAACATTATCAAAATCTACCGTCTCACCTTCGCCCAGTGTAGCACCACCCTGCCATCTGCGACCAAACTGAACACCTGTCAGTCCGGTATCAGTATTCCAATTGGTCCACTGATCAATCTGACTGCCATTCTTGTAAATGGTGAAAGTCTTGTTTGCCGTATCGGAAACAAATGTGAAGGTGGTAGATGTAGTAAGGCTTTCTGCAGCAGTTAAGCCCAAGTCAGAAGTGTATGCACTGACCGTGGCATTTCCGAATGTGGAACCATCAAAATACTCGGACCAGGCATTCGTACTGGTTCCGTGGGAATTGCTGAGTGTAAGACTTCCCGAATCTGACAATCGGACCAACAACTTGCCATCATCCCATCCAGCCGCGCTATGACTGCCGCCAAAGCTGATAATGGTTGCCCCCGTGCTAACGACATTGATGTTTGTAATATCGAAGGAAATCGTGAATGATGTACCGGTGTTGAGGTTGCGCCACACATCACTTTCAGAAGTGAACGTCTGAGCCTCCGTCCAGTATGCATTCACGCCATTCTTCTGCTCATCAGTCATTTCGTCATAACCGATGGAGGCGGCAGAAGCCACACCGGCCAGAGCCATAAGAGCTATAAGCGTCTTTTTCATGATTAGTAAGATTTGATTTAAGGTTCTATGCCTCCTGTTCAAGCTGACCATCCCCTTGCGCAATGAGGACAATACAGACCAGTAACAATCTGCTAACGCAAGTGTACAGCATTCAGAATACCGCCGCAAGCAAAAAAGTAGAATTTTGCTGAAAATAATGCACTTTTATCCATTTTTTCTAGATGTGACATCAAATATATTTGGCATAGCCCCCACCATGTACCACATCCCATGCAAAGTGCGCTTTGCTCGTTTTGAGGGGACGAATAAGCTCGTATTCCGCGACCAGACGGCGTGCGAGGGCAACCTGTTCAAGCAATACGATACCGTTATCGACTTCTGCCTCAAGCACCTCAACCTTGCCGGGCGTACGGATAGAAAGTTCCGTCAGGACACGCTAACCGTGCCCTACACCGCTATCAAAGTGGCTGCCATCAACATGCTGTGCCAGTGCTCTTGAAATGCGGATAAGCTCACCCCCAGTATGGCTATTTATGATGATCGCATGGTGTTCCGGAACCACGGCTCATTCCCTCTCGGCATGAGCCGGACTGTAGCAACTGCATGACTGGAACGAGAATAACACTGCCGATGGCTTCTTACCCCCATATCAGAGCGTTAATGGTTTATATCCTTTCATATCTGATTACATTTGCAGTGCGGTGTAATAGATACCGACAGGGATGCAGTAAATGCAAACGAGCCCCACCTTTTCTCGGTTAAAATGAGCCAGGAACAAGCCGGGCCGGGGCATCGCTATTTCCTCGTGGTCCGGGACAAGGATATCAGCATGACCGGGGCACTCCCGGGAGCAACGCCCCCCAACGGATGCGGCCTACGCTTGGCAAGGTGTTTTTGTGCGTTTCTCGAAACGGAAGAAGCCGTGTTCAAAGCCGGGCGTATCATCGGTACGGAGCTGTTCTTCTTCCGGCTGGTGTGGGTCTGGATGCTTCTCGTTGTAATACTCAACAATATGAAATCCGCACTTGTTGACATAGAAGTGGATGTTCCGCTTTTCAAAATACGGAGTACCAGTCTCCCAAACTTCCGTTTCAGGGTGAAGTCTTTCTATCTCAGACCAAATGGTCTGACCTACACCCTTGCTTTGAACACCATGCTTCACATACAAGAAATCCAAATGGTTGTGTCGGGTTTTCTCATCTATTTGCACGATGGCACCACCCACCATACAGCCATTTTCCATCGCAGCATAAGCCACACTCCCGGGCTTAGACAAGGATGCATTGATGTGGCTTTCCGGGAGAATCACTTCCGAAATGGAGCCGTATTCAGCCTCCGCTCCTTTCTGAAATGCCTCCTGCATGTCTCGCTTGAATGCCGGGAGGGCTTGCTCCGGTAAAATCTGTAATTGGATGCTCATATATTCAATCTTGCCGGTTTTTCTCACTGAGTTTTCCGTCTTCCATCATCCAGATGCGGTCAAATACATCGATAGCGCGGTGGTCATGAGTGACGACTAAAACTGCAGTATGGTGTGTATGCGCTACATTTTTGAGCAGTTCCATCACCTTACGCCCCATGTGGCTATCGAGAGCGGCAGTAGGTTCATCTGCCAGTAGCAGGCTGGGTTTATTGGCCAAGGCTCTTGCAATAGCCACGCGCTGTTGCTGACCACCGGAAAGCTGCTTGGGCAGGAATGCCCTGCGAGCAGACAATTCAAAGTGCTCCAACAACTCTGCGGCGTATTGTTTTGATTCTCGGGAAGAGGCGTCATTTACCTCCATCGCTATGCGGATGTTTTCTTCGGCTGTCAGGAAGGGCAGCAGGTTTGCTTTCTGAAAAACGAACCCGATGTTATTGCGGCGAAAATCTCGTATATTGACTTGATAGCCGTTATCGAAAACCCTCGTACCGGCAATGGATATTGTTCCCGAACTTGGCGGCTGAATAAGCCCCAGCGTGGTCAGCAATGTTGATTTACCTGCACCGGAAGGACCGAGCAAGGCCACAATCTCCCCCACATTCATGGAAAAAGAAACATCATTGAGGGCATGAACCGCCGTATCCCCCTCGCCGTAGGTTTTGAAAAGATGCTCAGCAGATAAAGCAACAGTATTCATGATAATATTTCTCCTGCATTGGTACGCATGGCTTTAATTATTCCGGCACAACTAGCCAATACCGAGATGCCGATGACGATGCCGAACAGTACCCACAGGTCAAAACTGACCAGAACCACTCGCCGGGGGAAGAAGGGGTATACCCATTCACCGCAAAATCTGGCAATACCGAATGCCAGTACGCCGATGAGAAGCGACTGCTGCATAATCATGCTTACAATAACACCATTGCGTGCACCAATGAGTTTCAACATGGCGATGTCGTGCAATTTATCGAGTGTGAGGGTGTAGAGAATAAGCGTCATCACGACCGTAGATACAATAATCAGAATGGTTCGGAACAACAAAAGTTGCTTGCGGGAACGGGCAACGAAGCCGCTAAGCATGATTTCTCTCTGCGCATCAGCTGTGTAGGCGGTCACGTCCGGCATGGTGCAGAGTTTGGCTAACACGGCTTCCATACTGTGCCCGGGTAACACCTTGACCAACACCGCGCTGATTTGCCGACCGGGTAATGCTGCCGGGCGCGAGGTTTCGCTCATCAGCATGTCCGCGTGGTCTACAGACGTGCTGCCGTAAGGAAGGGCATCAAAGCGTTGCAGGCGGGCATGGCGCTCCAGTCGAATAGCCTCTGCCGGGGTATCCGCCTGAATGGCCATGGCATCATTCAGAGATAGAAATACCATGGCATCACCGGAGGGGGAGTTCATGCGTCCTGTAATACCCACTACAGTGTAAGTATCCTTACCCAGTTTGAGCGTACTGCCCAGTGGAAGCTTGGCAGATTTATCGGCCAGCATTTCAAAATGCCCGGCCTGCAAGGCTCTACCTTGGATAATGGGTAGCCAGGAGCCATCATCCGGCACTCCTTGGATGGTGAGCCGCAAAACCCGCTCATCCTTGTTGCGTTGTACGGTGTGAGAAACAAAGGGCTCAGCCGAGGCAACGCCGGAGATAGCTTCAATGCGATTCTCCAAATTACGTGGCAGCTTAGATACCTCAGCAAAGGGACCTTTGGTATCTCTTTGCACCACCCAGATGTCAGCTCCGGCTCGGTCAATGATGAGCGTTGCTTCCTGAATCAGCCCCCGATAGATACCCCCCATTCCCATCACCACAATGAGCAGCAAGCTGATGCCTGCCGTGGTGAGCAGGAAACGCCCCAGATTGTGGCGTATATCTTTGAAGGCAAGATTTATCATTGCGCAATACGGCGGTTGATATGCTCCCTGTGTTGCAGGGGGTGAAGTATGAGGCGGTCTGATTCATCCAACCCGGAGAGAATCTGGGTTTGCTGGCGGGTCTGTATTCCGATTTTTACATCTCGCTCCACAATACACCCATCTTCCTCCACCAGCACAAAGGTGCGTTGCTTGTCACGGCAAATCATATTATTGGGCACAGCCAAGCAATTATCCGTCTTGCCGATATGGATGTAAACCTCCAAACGCTGTCCCAGTACCCAGTTGGCGGGCAAGGTATCCGGTGTTATATCGACCCGGTATTCGCGTGTTTCGCGGTCAGTCTCGCGTGATGTGCGGGTTACTTTGCCGGAAAACTTCTTATCGGGCATAGCGCGGAAGACTATGTCAACCGGCAATCCCGGGGTAATGGAGGACATAGCGGTTTCATCCACCCACACGCTTGCCCAAATTTGCCCCGTATCTACCACATCCATGATGGATACACCGGGATTGACAATGCTGCCTTGCTCTCTGTTGCGTCGGATAACCAAAGCATCGAAGGGCGCTTTTAACTGAGTTTCTGCCAGTTTGGAGCGAAAGTACTTAATTTGTGCTTCATGGCGCACAATTTCGGCTTCAATTTCGAGCTTTTGTTTTTCTGCCTGTTCCAAGTGAGCCACAGCAACTTGGTATGCCTGTCTGCTTTTGTCAACATCTGTCTGAGATACAGAATTTGATTGCCGCAAATTATCCATTCGCTCAAACGTGACCTTTGCGTAGTCAAGTGTCGCCCTGGCAGCTGCTATTTCCGCCTCATTGCGTTGGATTGAAGCCTTGGCGATGGCTAGATCAGCTTCCGCTACTGCCAGTTGCTGGGTAATATCCTCAGCATTCATTTCCACCAGCAGCTCCCCGCTTTTAACCGTATCACCCTGGTCTGCATGCAGGGTTTGCACCAGCCCGGTGGCATACGGGCTGATAGCCACGCGCGTTTTTGCCTCCAGCGTGCCGGTACCGAAAACTGTCTGTTGCAGAGGCATACGCGTGACCTGCTTAATTTGAGCATCAACAGGGGAGAATTTCCACCAATAAATACCACCTCCCACAAGCAAGAAACACAATGCAGTCTTAATGATTTTGTAGCCTAGCTTTTTCATAATACCTATGCTGACAGTGAAGAGTATACCAAATAGTATAGAAAAAATAAAGCACAAACAACAAAAATACCCATCTAGCCACATGTGTCCCAAAGATTTCGTGAGGCATTGAATGATGAATCCGATTTTAAAGGAAGCCCCTTTTTTTCGGATAATGAGATTTGTTGAAGACTCGGCGAGCGTAGCGAGCGAAATTCAGAGTCCGCAGGACGACAGAAAGTAGCCGGAGGTGGAGCTGCCCCGGCAGCGTAACCTCCGGAAATC
>JAZRBU010000023.1:0-98072 GCA_045635265.1 Akkermansia sp. | reverse complement strand
TTACTCACCCGTGCGCCACTCAGTGACCGAAGTCACTCCGTTCGACTTGCATGTCTTATCCACGCCGCCAGCGTTCGTTCTGAGCCAGAATCAAACTCTCCATAATATAATTAAGAAATTGCTGGACCGATGAACCTTTTTAGATTCACCAGTGCCGTGTATTACCCCGCTCGGAAGTTCCTCAGAACTTCGTCCTCGCAGAAGACCACGGCACGCGTCACGACCTTTTTCTTCCCTCTCTTTAGCCTCTCCGGCGTCCCTCATGGTAGGTTTACCATTGGTTCCGCATCTCTGCGGTCCCGACACCTCGGAAAGTCCGTGCATTGAAAACTGCCTTGCCCGGCTGAACCTGCCTCGGTGACTTTCACCGTCGGCTTGCTCTTTCGAGCTGCCCCGTAGTGGGTGCGGGGCAAAGTATACATGAAACCACTGCTCACGTCAAGCATATTTTGAAGAAATTTTCACATTTTCTTTTTCAGCACCCCAAAAATCACCCTACAAGGCATTGAAATGTGCCTGTGTTACGCTAAATGAAAAAAAATCTGTTTTTTATTCTGAACGGAGGAAAAAGGGCATTTCTCGGGCAAACTTGGAGCTAAAACGTGTGCTTTCGGGTTCAAAACAGGCACTGGCGGACGCCCGACATCTACCCGCTGCGCCTATTTCCGGCGTTCCGGCAGGTGTTCTGTATATATATGAGCCCCTCGTCCGCGGCTGAATCCATCTACTCACCGTCAATGTACACCTCCGAGACAATTTCTCCGCGCTCAATAAGCCTCAGCAGCTCTGCTACCTTCTGTTTCAGTCCTGCCGGCTTTTTCATCTGTGTATATATCCGTAATCTGTCTCGATTCACGGTCATTTTGTTATAAGGATAGTCTTTTCTCATCATAAACAAACTTCAATTATCCTAATCCATTGATAATAAATTATTTTATAAAATATAACAATCTTACAGGCAAAAATGGTGCCGGAGAGATGAACGGCACATCTCCCCGCCGCCACCACGCGGCGGGGCTTTTCCGGCCGTTTTTCAAATGCGCCGGCGCATCGGCTTACGCCTTGGGGGATGCCCACCCCAAGGCACGCAAATCCTTCCGGCGCAGCACCAGTTCAGCGTAGCGCGGTTCATTTGCCACACGCACGCAGACCAGCCATTCACTCGGGATGCTCTGTGGGCCGAAGGCGGCAGCAAGCAGCGGCCCTGCAATGGCGGCGTTGGTATCCGTATCGCCTCCCGAGGAGACGATATCCACCAGCGCGGAGCGGAAATCCCGCGCATGCAGAAGCTGGTAGAACGCGCTCTGCAAAGCCACATGCACCCAGCCGATGTGCTCACCGTCGTAGTCCGGACGTTCTGTAGCAGCACGGCGCAGGGTTTCGATAACCTCCGGCATGATTTCCTGCTCCTCTGCCCAAGAGAGGGTAGATTCGTAAATAGCCTGCGGGCCCATGCCGCCCTGCATCGCCAGCAGCAGGGCGTAGACATACACCACATTGCACTCCCCGTTCACCGGGTGCGGATGCGTGAGCGCGGCATCCTCACGCACGGCGGTCTGCCAATCAAAGCCGGGGTGCTGTGCAGCCCAGAGCGCCAGCGGCATCACGCGCATGAGCGCGCCGTTGCCTTGAGCATCCGGCAGCGGGTTACCCAGCAGCGCCATCTTGGTGGCATACCCGGCATCCGGAGGGTCGGAGTCCAGCCACTCCTGATAGCGGCTCATGGCTGCCGCCGGAGACCACCCATCGGCATCCAACAGGGATTGGTGCAGGCACCAGGACATCTGCGTGTCGTCCGTCACCTCGCCCGCCTTGCGGTCCGGGCAGATGCCGAACCCGGCCACCATGCGGTCCAGGCCATCCGGGAATCGATGCATCACATCGCCATGGTAATTAAACTCTGCGGGAGCGCCTAGGGCGTCCCCCACCATCAACCCGGACCACAGGGTACGGGACATCATTTCCATGGATAAATCGGTTTTCTGTGCCTGATAGTGTGTGTCCATGCACCTATTATACACGAAAAGAAAAAGAAAATCTAATTTTTTAGGTAATTACTTATCTGTAACTTACAGAAAGATTCGACATATTGCAGATAATTCCTGACCGCCGCCAGACAGGCCCCCCTGTACCTTGTATTTCTCTCCGCAAATTGGGGAGTCCGGCAAGCCTTCTTTACGGCGTCGACCAATTTTGCACTTACCTGCACGCCGAAAACTTGATGCCGGGAGGCCATCATCGGTCCAAGATTGTTGATATGGGAGACATACGCATCTATCGTTGACATACGGTCAATCCCCACTTTATACATAAAAGCGGCAAATCCGGCTTTACTGAGGCAAAGGTCACCCTTGCCACGCAAGGCATAACGGCACTCATCCTGCGTCTCAAAACAGAACTCCTGCACCAAAGAACGGCAATTGCCCCTAAGTATGGACAGCTCACTCTCCATCTCCAACTCCGGATTCCCTCCGTAATGCACCAGCTGCGCCACCATTTCCGCGTGCCCTCTCAGCACCGCCAGATGCAGAGCCGTACAGCGCACCTGCTGCGTCAAATCGCAGGGATTGTCAAACACACGCACTCTCTTCAACTCACTACGCAGGAAATAACAGGCATTCTCATGCAGAAATTGAAGAGAAATCCAGCCAAAAGCATTCGGATCCGCCCCCACCGCTGTCAGCACCTGCACCGTTTGCAGACTGCCGCACACCACCGACAACCGGCACATGGGGACAGATTCATCGACCAAACAGCTCTTCGTAATCGCCGAGAGCATCGGAATAGTCCTCCACAGGCCTGTCTGCCATATTGCGCAGACACTGTCCGGCAAAATAAGGCACGTGCGCGCCTCCGAACATCTCTTCCCCTTTCAGCTCCGCAGCCTTGACGGCCAGAGCCCCCGCTTTTTCCGCGACAGAGATGCCGGTGATGAGCGATACCTCGCCCACGCCACTATCATCCAGAATATACAGGGCAGAGCAAAGCTTTTCCGCACACAGACAGCGTACGAGTTCCTGCACCATTGCCTGATTTACCACCTCCTCTGCCTTACAAAACCGTTTACAGCTCACGCAGAGCGCCCCATACCGCAAACCGGCAGCGGTTTTAGGCTTCATGCGGTAATAGTACCACCCGCCACGACAAAACCCGTAGGCAAACCAACGCAGCAGATGCCGCAGTTTCAGATTCCGCTGCCGCCCCGGAGCGGTAGTCGGAGCATTCAACGGAATCAGGAAAGTAAGCATGCGGCAGCCATTGTACCGCCCGGCGGAAAGAGTAATTGAAGTATCGTTCATGATAATGTTATGGGCGATGCCCTGCCAAGTTTCTGGCTACCAGAATTTTATAGACATGAGACACGGCGGCAGGCGACTCATGGCGCCGGCACCAGACCTCCTGCAGCAGCTTTCGCGCCTCCTCCGGAGCCTCTACATCCAGCGCTCGCTGAATGAAAGAACGATACAGCGCATGCAACGCCCGTTCCCCTGCTGCGGCCTGCTCCACCTGCCGCCGCCATTCCTGCACGGCACGCCGCACATCATCTTTGTTTCGGTATTTTTTCATTTTTTATCAACTAGTTATGTTAAATTATTTCAGACAACAAGCCGCATACCGCTTACTTTGTCCCGACAGCCAGCTTCAATTTTTCACCCTCTTTTCCGGCAATGACACCAACACGGCAGACACGTTCCAGCACCAGTTCATACAGAGGCGCATGGTGCAAACAGGTGTACACCTCACCATCCACCGTTTCGGCTTCGCAGTAAGAGCGCTCCCGCATCGTAGTGATATAACTGCCACGGCACTTCACATACTGTGGGTACTCCAACGCATCCGCACGCTGTGCCGTCTCTTCATCGGGCAGAAAGAACAGCGTCTCTCCCCCCACAGAGCTGTGCCAATACTGCGCCGCATACCAAGGAAAATCCTGCACCAAGGGCGTTTCTTCCCTCTCCCGCAAATAGCGCTCCACACTCTCCGCATCCGTAAAGTCCGACTCCGCATCCAATGCCACCGGAATATACGCCCTGCGTTCATCTGTCACGGGGCTGCAACTCAGCACCCGCACCATCTCACCGGAGGTAGTCTCTACTGCCAACTCCAGCTCCGGATGCTCCTGCAGCATCCCCGCCAGATGACAAACCGAGCAGAGAATAGGCGCATCTTCCACCAGCGGCACCTCCACGCTGCGCCACCCACCTTTCGGAGCCTGCTCCAGATACCGCATAGAGCCCGGGACGGCGGCACGCCGCTCCTGCAGCGGATGCTTCGTACGGCTTCCGAACCAGGTTTGCGTTTCCGCATCCCATACACCCGCGGTGACTTTCACCGAGCTACTGAGGCTCAGTGCCATTCGTTCCTTATCATTCATTTTATTCATAAGACAAACCAATTAAAAGAGATACACAATTTTTCCACCCCGGCACCACGGCAGCACAACCGCAGCATACACCGCAGACAAAGCAGCATTCACCGCACCATAGGGGCAGAGCTATCGCCAAAGCAGATAAAATTCAAACACGCATCACGCGTAACACTCGCACTGCACGGAACAACAATACCCGGGCAACAACGACAATGCGGCCTCAACCGCAAAAAGAGTAGTATTCATAACGATGATAAACAGTTGGATTTGATTTGATAGACAGATGCACAGGCTTGTGCCGTGTACGGGAATTCTTATACCTCACCGACATGATTCAAGTCAACGACTTTTTTCAGGGACGCCGGATTTACGCCTCCGCAGCATGGTGGAAAATCACGCTGCGGAGGGATATAGAATGGAGATATTTATTTCTCAGCTGCCGCGTAATGCACAACCTCGGCCGGGTGGTTGGTGTAGTCCCCGGGGCAGGAGAGGAGGGAAACGGCGATGGCGGGTTCGGGAATACCGAGAGCTTTGGACACATGCTCACGGTAGTCCGTCATCTGGGCTTCATAGTGGTCCCGCAGCCAGGAGTAGAAATCGTCGTACCCTTCTTTCGGACCCGGGCGGTTGGTTTTGAAGTCGATGATATGGGCGGCGCTTACCTTGCCGGATTCGTCGTACGTAATGACAAGGCGGTCGATGGTGCCGGAGAGCCATTCGTTGTCCACGGTAATGGCTTCGATGGGCTGCTCATTGTAAACCACCTGCCCCGGCTGACGGGTGAAGAGCGCTGCCACCTCCGGCTGCTGCAGGGCGGCGGCTACAACTTGGCGGGCGCGTTCGGCATCTTTGGCTGAGAGGGGGGATGTAGCGATGGTGTTGTACCATGCATCCGCAGCATCCGACTTCCACTCGATAGTCTCCCAGCATTCATGCACCATGGTGCCGAAGTCCGCACCTTTTGTGCCGGTGTAAGACATGGTTGTGGATTTTGCTTTGGGTGCGTCTTCCGGTTCTTTTGTCTGTTTGTCCTCAGCCTTGGCCAGTTTGGAGGGATTGGAACGCTTGCGGCGGGGGATGGCGGGGCCGAGGGGAACCGGAGGCTCGGGTTCCTTGATAACGGCAGCTGTGTCTTTCAGGGTCTCGTACCAGTTTTCCGTTCCCATGGGGGACAATAACTCATCCTCTGTCAGTTTGCCCGGGGAACCGCCGAAAGCCCGGCGAATAAGACCGCCAACGGAACGCGCGGCGGACTTCAACTCTCCTTTTTTCGAGTCCTGCAGCTCCGATCCGTGGCAAATGATGTAGTTGGCATGTTTGGCGCGAGAAACGGCCACATACAGCAGGTTATACGCCTCACGGCTGCTGCGCTGTTTCCATGTATTAATCAGTCCGGTGAAAGCCCCGGGCCAATACTGAGCCCGAGCTTCCTTGTTAGCAGGAGCAAGCAGCAGGGAACGTCCGTCCGACGAGCGGAAATAGTCCATATCGCTTTCGTTATCGATAGCATCTGAGGAAAGGAAAGGAAGAATGACGGCATCAAACTCCAGCCCCTTGCTCTTATGCATGGTCATGACCTGCACATAGCGGGAAGAAGCCATCCCTTGCGTACTGAGAGAGGAAATCCGCCGCACCCATTCGGCAAGAGCTCCCCCCGTAGCATCAAATGCACGCGCGGCATCTAACCATGTACGCATCAGCTTCCGGTGGGCATGCAGTTGCTCCGACGACAACGCCTGGTAGTCGGCTTGTTCTCCAAGCTTGTGGAAAATGCCCTGTAACATGCGGGTGTATCCCTGTTCATCAAGCATTTGTCTCCTATCAGACCACACAGCATTATCGCTCTCAGCGTTGTCGAACATATAGCTCATAAACGAAGCTTTCACGACATTGAGAGCCACCTTTTCATGCGGATGCAACAGCCAGCGGAAGAAGAAGCTGAGCATTTCTCCCAGAGGACAGAAAGTGGCAGCCAACGTCTCTTTCACCAGCAGCACCGGAAGTTTCGGCATATCATTTCGGAGCTGGTTCACAACGGCCTCTGCATCGCTGTTGGAGCGGGTCAGCACGGCAATGCTCATTCCGTTGATGGGCGTCTTGTCGTTAACGGTCAAACGGCGCATGACCCGGCACACGGCATCGTAAGCACAGGCTTTCATGCTCTTTTCCTCTCCGCTTTCATCCTCCTTCTGTGCAATAACCTGCACCTCCACATAGCCGGGAATCTCCTTTGCCGTCTCATGTGCGGTGAAAGACTCCAAATCAACGGCGTTCGCCCCGGCGTCCTGAAGCTCAACGGGCTGTAACATCCGGAACAGCTGATTGACAAAGCCATTTTCACCCATGATGACAGGGGAGGAGCGATAGCTCTTGACGAGTTTTTTCTCCTTTACGGGGACATTCCATTGCGTGTCGTTTTTGAGCTCATCAAAGGCCTTCGTTTCCCCCGTACGGAAACCGTAAATCTCCTGTTTGTCATCGCCCACTACAAAGAGGCTGCCATCTGTCACGCAGTAACTTGTGTCCTCATGGTAAGGAATGAGAGAAGTCGGCAGCGGTCGGGGATAAGAAGCGGAGAAGTTGACCGCCCCTGCCGCGGCATCATTGGCAATCACCTCCAGCACCGGAGATAGGGTGGCAAACTGGTCATCTGAGGTATCCTGGAACTCATCCAGCATCCAGTGCTGGTATTTTTTTCCGGTACGGATAGCCAGATGCTCCCGGCAGTATGCTGAATCATCCACATAATCATCCACACTTTCCAGCGACATGAGCCTGCGGGCATTGCGTGCAATGTCATCGAACGAGAACTCCCCGGAAACAGAGATACGCTTCTCATACGCATCTGCATAATCACGAAGCAGGGAGAAAAGACTGCGTGTGCGAGCCTGCGCATCGTACAGGCACTTGGCGGGCAGCTTCTTTCTCAACCAAGCGGCAAGAGCCTCAACCCTCGTAATGCCGGACAAGTGTTCATATTCCTCCACTAGTGCCAGATTGGGCAGCCATTTCTCCATGGTGGCAGAAAGCGGTACCTCCTGCCGGGAAAGTTTGCCCAGCCCGGAATAAATGAAACGGGGGAAGTCCTTTTCGTTAAAATCCCGCAGCAATAGGTTCAGTTCCTTAGCCCTTTTTTGCCATTCGGCCGCCTCTTCTGCTGACAGCACGTCAAACTCACCCAGGCACTGCTCCTCGAAATAAGAAACATCAGTCCACGCATCTACCGATGGATTTTCACGGTACAGGGAAAGATGATGCTCAAGCTCCTTTTCTAAATGGGAAATGGTTTTTGTTCCCTTTCCGCCGGTCAGGTCAGCAAAAAGCTTCAGGAACTCCTCACGCTTATCCTGTTCTGTGGTCCGGGCATCCAGATAGTCATCTATCGTGGCTCGCTGGGCTTTCGTGGCATCCGCCGGGTCTAGCGCAGTGACGGAGTTGACTCCCAATTCCAGGCTGTTGGAAGTAACCAGTGTGTTGAAAAAGCTGTCAATCGTAGAAAGTTCCAGTTTAGACATCACCTGAATCACCTTCTGCAATAGTTTGCCAAACTCAGCAGCACTCTGTACCGGCAGCTGGAGGTAATCCCGTAACTCCTTTTCCTGCGGATCGGCGTACAGCACCTCCGGGTACTTTCCTTCTGCCGCAGCGCGTTTCACCAAGGCCACAGTCGCAGGCAACAGCGGGGTATCATTGGCCAGAGGTTCACACTCATAGCGCGATTTCTGCGTATGTCCGCTCCAGATTTCCCAGACTCGGACAGCCAAGGGATTGCGGGCATCCTTATCATCTTTCGCCGGCTGCCAACAGGCACCTTCCGCCAGAGCATGCAGGATTCGGCTGCGGAACTCACCGGCGGCTTTTTTGGTGAAAGTCAGGGCTATGATTTTCTCCGGGGCAACTCCCAACATCAGCAGGGCGATGTAACGGGAAGCCAGCTGGTAGGTTTTTCCCGTTCCGGCAGAGGCCGAGATAAGGGAACTGGTGGTGTGATAAATGAGAGAGTTTTGATTCGTTTCGGGCATGGGATAAAAGAGGATTAGATGTTAAGCTCCGAGAGGTTGAACATGGAGCGGGGGTCTGCCGTAGGAGAAACTGCCCCGAATCGAGGCGCATTCTTGTCCCAGGTGTCGCCGGTCAGGCGGGAAAAAGGCCGGGTCTTCAGCCTCAGCGATTCTGCAGAGAACAGACATTTTCCGTCCCGAATCATGCGGATGGCAGAATCCACCGTCACCATGGCGTTCTCCAGCAATTCTTCCGGTGTATACCTGAACGTTCCCTTGGAGTTGCGGACATTGAACTGCTCCAGCCGTCCTGACTGAAGAAGCGGATAACAGGGCATGCTCCGATTGGTGCTCTGCAAATTATAATAAATCAAATCAGGCATAACCCCGGCCAGTGATTCCGGCTTCAGGTCGTTGCGAATATCCTTTGCATTGAGCTGCCGCAGGCCATAAGCATACAGCATCAACTGCACATTTTTCCATCTGTAGCACCGTACCTCCTTATTGTTCTTAAACGCAGCTTCCACCAGGGGGAAACGGTAACCGGCCGCATTCATGAACCTGTAGTAGGGAGAGTCCTCCCCCTCCTCCAGCAATTCAAAATGCACTTTAAGCGGTTTTTTATCATCAGCAGAGGTCTTGTAATCAATAATTCGCCAGTGCCCGCTGCGGTGGCGGTCAATGCGGTCTGCCACCATTCGGAATTTGACAGTTTCGCCGTTGGAAAGAACCAATGTCGGCTTAAGCGTGTATTCACACGTAATGTTCTCCCAACCGCCGAGCAAATCCTCCACATGTTGGCGGGCAAATGCTGCCATGGTGCCCTCGACATTTCGCAACAGCACCTCCATAGGCAGGGGCTGAACACCTCGCTCGGTGAACTGAAGATACACTCGCTCCCACTCATTCCGGGCAATGGCTATCATGCGCTGATTCAGAGCCTCTGTCAGCTCGTTCGCAGAGATGGCCTCCGGGAATGCGGCTCTGAGTTTTTCTTCCGTCGGATATTGTTTCACTGCGGATTCCAGAACAGCATGAACGAGCGTACCGTATTCATTGCTCTCCAGTTCGCTCTTTTCATCATCATACACCTCCCCGGCATCCAGTTTGTAGAGATGTTTCAGCCAGAACGTAAACGGACACTGAAGGAATAGCTCCAGAGAGGACGGTGAGTAAGTTTTAGCAGGATTGAGGAAAGGATTTGCTTTCCCCGGGGCTATCTGCTCAATACTCTCCATCATTCCGGGCTGTAACTTCCCATCCGTCAGTTCCGGGGACTGTGTCGTCCGTAAGGAATAAATCGGCGTCGGCGGGAAGGCTCTCACTCCGGAAGATTCTGCAAAGAAGGCACGGGCTCGGTAAGGCAGTTGTGCCCCACAGCGGAGGAGCAGCCCGGAGGGCGCCGAACTGCTGCCGTCCGGATTCTGCCGCGCTGTCACAAAGTGAACCTCACCGTCCGGATGACTTTTCAGCAATGCCGTCAGAAGATAAGAATCGCGTGCAATTCGGAAAGGCTCATGTCTGATATTCAATTCCCGGCACAGAGATTCCGGCAGAAACTCATCATCCCCCACAGGTTCGGGGATACAGCCGTCATGCATGGCACATATAATCACCCTCTTTCCCCGGGTATATGTAAGTTCTCTCCAGCCTATCACGTTACCGACAAATGACTCATGGCGTGACTGCGCGCCATTGAGATTCTGCACCTCGTAGCGCAGCACCTCCAGCAGCATGACCGGATTATTGATTTTGCCCGAAAGCTTCTTATCCAACAGGGAACGAACACTCTTGCAACACTTGTCAGCAAAAGGCTTCAAGGCAGAGTCGGCATATATTTCTGTCACTCTCGATACCAGCTCCTTCAATTTATCCGGTATGAGTTGAATCTGACAGCATTCCACGGCAAAATCCCGAACCCGGCGGGCAAATTTCCAATAGGTTACATTCCGCTCGGCGGCAACATTCTGCAGGCTGCGATACGCTTTGACAGGCAATTCAAAATCCGGATTCAGCAAATCACAGAGCGACTGTACGGACGCCGGCAACAGCACGGCGCGTAACTGCTCCACATGGCTCTGTAAATTAGCCATCGCCTCGGCATCCGCATACAGCACCTGCTGTAAGGTTCTGTTGCAAAGCAAGGCAACAAAGGCATTCAGCTCCAGCATGCCGCCCTGTTTGTCGGTAACAATTCCATCTCTATTTCTTGCAGAGCAAAAATCTGCCAGTTGCTCCGGCAGGTTGCCAAGCTCTGTCGTACGGAGCGAGCGCCCCTCGGGTGCATTCATTTGCCACCCCATACCAACTTCAGGAGCTGCAAAGGCATTCAACAGGGCCGGGCTGAAATCCGTGCTACCTGTGGACAGAACGACCTCATCCGAACGGAAGCCTCCGGCCAACCGCACAGCTTCCTCAGCCATGGCTTCGGCATCATCCGTCAAATGAATGGAGGAGCGAGCATTATCCACCACCTCCTTCTTCTCGTCGGTGAAGGCCAGTGCATCCGGTATGTCTATCTCTCGCGAACACCAGGAATCCTCCAACGGCAGACCATAGGCATCGAAATGAGCCGCTTCCTCCTCCGGTGCATGTACCCAGATTTCCACTCGGACTCCGGCTTTACTGCGCAATTGGCGCAGGCAGGTCTTAATCTGCGTGGAAAACTCCGGCACGCAAGCTATAATAAGCAGCTTGCTGTTCCCCGGCAGGGCCGGAGCCTCCAGCCAATCAGCCTGAAAATTTGTAAGCGTGTTCCCCTTCAGAATAGCATCTACCCTGTTAAACAGCTCACCCAATCGGCGCCATCGCACCTGTTCATTCGCAAACACAGCCTTGCGAGCAAGCAAAGTCTTGCGGGCAGATACATCTTTTGGCGTAAGATTGTCCAATTCCGCCTGCACAGCCTGCTCCCGCTTGCAAAGCAAGCCGGTCACGGCATCAATACCAACTTCTTCTTGTTCCAGGCGAGTGCGCAGAGCCATCAACTTGTGCGCTACTCCCACTGCCCAGCGCTCACGGTGCGTATCCGGGCGGCGGGGAATAAGCGGAGCGTACTGAGCCACAGGGTCCGCCCCCTCTGCCCCAAGCACCTGCAGCCAGGCAACCAGAGTTTCCATTTCTGAGGCAACATCTTCTCCCCCATCGGGGATAAGGTTATTGGTGAGAATAATCCGCGGCATCAAAATAGGTTTGCCGGCACGCTCGGCCATATATTCTCGCAGGCGGCGGCCGCTTTCGGAGGTAGGCACCACCACGATGGCTCGGCGGAAGGTGTCGGGAGCGGTAGCATGGAGTTTTTCCAGCTTTTCTGCTACCAGTTCAATGGCCGGGCGGTCCCAGCCGAGGAAATGAAGGGAGGGGGTGTTCATAGGTTCGGGGCACATACTATCAAATTAAGAAACAAACTCAAGACAAAATAGCGTTTTGATATTTAATCACACTAATTCTCTTACATATTGCGCACCGGAAGAGGTGGGGATGATGATGAGACGGTAGCGGGCACGGGTGCAGGCCACATAAAATTCCGCAGAGGTAAAGCCGGAGTTCTCCGTATCACGCGGGGCGCTGATATCCGTCAGGATAACGGCGGGGCTTTCCATGCCCTTGAAGGCTTTTACCGTTTCTCCCAAAATACGGGTGGCTTTGTCGGAAGCGCAGTTTTTCAGACGTTTGTCTGCCTTTTCACGCGTCTCTCCGTCTGCGGGGAAATCCACCACATCTGCCAGCAAGTCCTCCTTGAGCGAGGTATTTTTGCGCCAGGGAGTCAGCGCCACGATATCGTTCATCGCAAAGCCCTCCTTCCGAAACTGTTCGATGGCAGCCCGCACGGATGCTGCACGCTCTGCGGGGGAATCAGATGCCGCCATGACCTCCACCTCCGGTCCGATGAGGGGCAGGAACTCTGTCTCCGCGCGTTTGCCCGCAAGAGCAGCAGAACCGAAGGCGGCGATTGATTGCGTATTGCGCAGATTGTGCCGCAACTTCAGCCGCACGGGCAGCTCCGGCAGCTGCCCGGCCTGCGCGTAAAGCCGCTGCCCGGAATCAGAATTGTGAATCACAATCCACTCCTCCGGCATACTCCGCAAGGCCTCATATACCATCTGCTCACCGAGCGTCCCTGTATCCCCCGGTTTCACGAGCGGAAATTCTGCCGGAATCATTCTTGCCATAACGCCCGCATTCTACACACAATACAATTGCTCCGCAAGTACTATTTTGACAAAAAAAAGCTCCCTGCGCCGCAGTGCAGGGAGCCTGAGAAAAAGCTGTTCGTCAGCGCATCAGAAGACAAACACGGTCATGAAGCCCCAGATGAACTCGGCATCCGTATCATAGTACGTCGGGTTCATGATAGCCTGGAAGTGGGGAACAACCTTCATGTAATCGTTAATCTGGAAGCTGTAAAGAGCTTCCACCTGGTGCTGGCGTCCTTCGTAGTAGGACTCATGACCGCTGCGGGTGCCCTTGAAGAGGCCGTAGGAAACACCGCAGTAATCCTTGGGACGGCTGGGGCAAAGTTTTGCCTGAGCACCCACGGCAATACCGAAGGGAGCCGTCACCTCATCGCGGAAGCCATAACCGGCACGGCTGTAAAGAGTGAGCGTATCCGACTGTTTGTACTCCACGCTGCAGGAGAAGCCGCCGCTGGCGTGCTTACCGGAGGCACTGTCGGAGGAACGGTGCACGAACGGAGAGAAACGCAGAATGGTCTTACCGTCATTGCAGATATGACCGTACTCCGCCGTAGCGAGGAAACCATCGGAGATGCTGCCGCCGAAGGGGTTGTCACCAGGGCCTGCGTTGTTGCGGGAGATACCGCCGATGAGGTAATTGTTATCATCAAACTGGTGCATGGCAATGGCACCCAGGTTGTAGAGAGTCACCGGGTTGGTGAACGGCCCCACAAAGCCGGTGTTGTTGAAGCCATGGTAACCGCTGGCCGCAATGCTCACACAGTCAATGTAGTTGGAAAGGTCCACAATACCGGCGGTAAAGACCGTACGCTTGTTGTTACGGAAGTGCATGAGCATGGCTTCTGCCACCATCATGTTGTGCGGGCCCTTGGCGTTGTTGTGCACGCTGTGGGGAATACCGAAAAAGCTTGTGTAATAGGTATCACTCTGGGCGGACTCACGGTCAAGACCCCAGCAGCTGTCCACCTCCAGGCGGAACCAGGTACCGCCGCCGGTCGTGTCCTCAATAAGGCGCTGCTGCAGCTGCAGAGAAGCCATGAGAAGATTGTTGTGGTTGTTCACGCCGGGCATGGCACCCTCGGTGTTCCACAGGTTGTATGCCATATTCAGGTTCCACTGGGTACCGTATTTTTCATCCATGTACCGCTTGTATGAGGGGGAATCCTCATTCGTGGGAAGCAGGAAATAATACTCCGTCCAGTTAAACGGCTCAGCTGCCAAGGCAGGCAAAGCCATCAAACCGGCGACCAGTGCAGTCATCAGTTTCTTGAGTTTCATAAGTGCGTCAGTACAATTTGTTATCTGAGAGACAGTATGCTCACGCACATTCTGCCACAAAAGCCTTATATAGGCAAGCAATAAAGCACACCCTCCCCCACGGCGGTCATTGTTCGGCAGACGGCGTATAAGTTCGCAGCAGGGCCACCGCATCCTTTGCAAGCCACTGAATAGCAGCATCTTTATCCCGCACAGAGGGCAACCCCCAAAGGGTAAAATCATCATGCGCGACGATATTGAAGTACATACCCCGCAGGCAGGTCAGACACCAGAGCCACGCGCTGTTCTCTATGCCGGGAAAATGCTTTTTCACGGCTTGCTGCCATTCCAGAAGGGCTCCGGAATAGTGAGACTCATATACACCGCGGGTAAGCTCCGGGGCCTCATACCCCATGCGATTGAGAAAGCGCAGCACATCTACCCCGGAGGCAACCGTATCATCCCGCCACCGCGTGATGGGAGCAGCCAGCCAGGAGTAAATGATTTCTTCCGCGCTGCCGGACTCCTTCACCTCCCGGAGAGCCGCTAGGCAGACTTCATTATATTGCTCTGAGACATAAGCCAGCGTATCTCGGTACACGTCTGCCTTGTGCCCGAAGTGGTAGCGAATGAGCCCCATATTCACGCCTGCCTCATTGGCAATGGGGCGCACACCGGTCCCCTCATAGCCCAGCTCAGAAAACAGCTGCACCGCTGCACGCATAATCTGCGCCTTGGTTTCATCGGATTTGCTCATGCCTTACCCGTCTTATTTCGTTTTTCGGTTCAGAATATAGGAACGATCATCTGAGCAGAAGCGTTTCAGCTTCGTGCGGGTGATTTTGCCGCCGTACTCCCGGAGGTAAACCATGCTGTTCTTCTCATCGTAGCGTTGCAATTTAGCGAAAAGGGTCATATTGCCTACTGCAGAGCACCAAGTGCGGTATCCCTTCTGCTCCAACCGCACGCGCATAGCGTCGATATCTTTTTCACAGTCTTCCACGCCTTTTTTCAGGATTGTTTCCACCTCCTGCACAAAGCCGTTATAGCCATCAATGCCCACCATCAGCTTGCCGGAGGGAGAAACCACGGCCATGGCAGGCTTGCGGGTAAGACCGTAACGCAGAGAAAGGCGATTGATGGCACTGCGGGAATAACGCGCCCGCTGGCGAGCCGCATCATCTATACTGGCACCGCTGTCCAGCTTCACCCTCACCACACGGTCCTTGCACCACTCGTTAAAGGCGGGAGAATCCAGCAGCGCCTCACCCAGCTCCTTACTCTTGGGGCTGATAACAGAATCATGAAACCAGATAATCATCGGGCGGCACTCCCGGTGGGCATAACGGATAGCGCGGCCATAATCCTCCATCCATCCGTTACCGTTGCGTCTGTTTTCAAAAGCATTGGTAATACCCTCAATTTCTCTGTCCGGGTTATCCGGGTCGGTAAAAAAGACCTCCCCTTCCGCGCCGTTGTCAATCCGGGCCAACTCTTCAGAGGTTCTGACATTGTAATTGACGGCGTTGGGGTCTCTCACACCGGGCACAAGTGGATTTCCCCCTGCTCCCATGGCGTCTTCAAACCCCATCAGCGGGCGTCTTTTCTCCTGCGGTTTTTCCTTTTCCTTCTGCTGCCAGAGAGAACAGGAAGCGAGCAGGAGCGGGAGCACACTCAGCAACACTGCTATGCGGAATAGTCTCATGCGCCGGGCTCCGTACGTTTCACCGCCTGCCATGCCTCTTCCATACGCTCGGCAGAAGCCTCCGTAAGGCTGCAGCCCTCCTGTTTCAGGAGTCGTTCCAGCGCATTGAAGCGGCGTTCAAACTTCCGATTGGCGGCATCCAGCGCCAACTCCGGGTCGATACCGCGGCGGCGGCAAAGATTCACAATGACAAAGAGCAAATCTCCCAGTTCCTCCTGCACATGCGGGTCATCATCCGGCAGAGCAAGCGTTTCCTCCACTTCGGCCGTCTCTTCACGAATCTTTTCCACCACACCGGCATGGTCCGGCCAGTCAAAACCCACTTTGGCCACCTTTTTGGTAATTTTCCAGGTGCGCAGCATAGAGGGCAGCCCCTTCCCGCAATCCTGGAGATAGGGTTTATCCTCAATGGCGTGCTCACGGCGCTTAATGGCATCCCACTGGGTCAACACACCCTCCGTATCACTCACTTGGGATTGACCGAAGACATGCGGGTGACGCCGCACCAGCTTCTCTGCCAGCTCACCGGCAATTTCAGCCATGCCGAATCCGGCTTCCGGATTTTCCTGCGCCATTTCGGCGTGAAAAATCACCTGCAGCAGCACATCTCCCAACTCCTCACGCATGTGCGCCCAATCGCGGGAGCGAATAGCATCTATGCACTCATAGCACTCCTCCAACAGATTGCTGATGATGGAATCATGCGTCTGCTCCGCATCCCACGGGCAACCGCCGGGGCAGCGCAAACGGTGCATGACGGCAATGGCACGCTCAATCTGCCGCTCCGGTTCGCGGCAGTTTATCATCTCCTCATCCGTCATCATTTTTCCAATCTTCCGATGCGGGGGTTACTGGTACGCAAACCGCGGGTATGATTGGCCGGTTTGGACTTGGAAATCTGTGCCGGGCACTCCTTGCGCTCATTAGACGCTCTGCCGGCCAAAATATCATCAATATGCTCCACCATGCTCCAGGCCACACGGCGGCGCTGGTACTTGCGCCACAGCAAATCCCGCAGAGCCTGCCAGATTTCCGTGGTAAAATCCGCCGGGGTAAACTCCACCTCATCGCGCATACTGCGTCCCACCTTGGGAGCCACCATCAGCTGCCACCAGCCGCCGAAGTGCTGCGCCTCATAAATCACCTTATTGCCGGCCTCATCCTTATCCTGCCAGGAGAATTTTTCCATAACGAAACAATCTGTTCAACATTAACGACCGGGGCGACCGCCACCCAGCTCACGGTTGATGCGGTTCACGTCATCACGCATCGTGGGGGTAATCTCCTGCACATTGTTACCGCCTGTGTTCAGGGAAATAATGAGGGGTTTGGAGCGGTTCCCCTGGCTGTCGTACTTGTAAATAACGCGCTGCACCAGTTTTTTACCGGGATGGGAGAACATGCGTTCCTCCACCAAGCGGGCACGGCTGTCATAACCGTATGACACCTTGTAGATGATATTCTTCTTGGTACTATCGTAGATAATACAGGCCACAAGCTGGCCGTACTTACCTTCCTTGTAATCATTCACGGCAGCCAGACGCCCACTGGGAGAATAGGTAGAGCAGAGCATCCCGCGCCAGCCGGCCTGGCGCTGGTAAATGGAGCGGGAACCATCCGGATGACGCATCACACGCACCATATCACCGCTCTCCGTCAGGTTCACACTCTGCCCGGGAGCCGGCATCACACCCGCCAGCACCAGCGCAGCACCTGCACAGAGCATCTTGATAAACTTCTTCATACGCTGCATTGTACCTGTTTCCGGCACTCATGGCAAGCGCAAAGCATGTCGCGCACACGCTGCTCAACGCGAAAGTGGTACCGTCTCACGGCCGGGGCATCAGAAATCATTGACCACATCAATGAGCTCCTTGAGCCGCGCGTATGCTCCCGGCTTGAAGGTGAACGAAATATGCGGCATGTGAGCCAGAAGAGGTTCGGGGTCTGAGGAATCCCCGAGCTGCTGCTTCACATCATTCTCCGGCAGGATATCCGCAAAGTCCTTGCTTATCCACTCCAACGTCTCCTGTGGGGCGGCGGTATTCATGCGCAGCTGCACCTTCTTCCCGTCAAAATAATAGGAATGGAAGCGGCTGTAGAAGCGGGCAATGTAGTTGTAGGCGTCCTCCGCACTCTTGCTCACGTACAACAGGCTCATATCCTCCGGGGAGATGAGCTTATCCGCCAGCAATTCCTTGTTGGCAAAGCGCACCCAGCGCGCCCAGAACGTCTCCCCGGGCGGATCCAGCAACACCACCGGGAAGATGGAGCACTTGCCGGTCTGCATCAGCGTTACCGTCTCAAAAATCTCATCCATGGTGCCGAATCCGCCCGGGAAGGCCACGAGCGCATGCGTCTGTTTCAGCAAATTGAGCTTTCGGGTGAAGAAATAATAGAAATTCATCATTTTATCACTGCCTTCCACCACCGGGTTGGGGTGTTGCTCAAAGGGAAGCGTAATATTGAGTCCGAACGATTTCTCGCGTCCGGCGCCCTCATTGGCAGCCTGCATGATACCGGGACCGCCGCCGGTGATAATCATATAGCCGTGTTCCGCAGCCAGACGGGCAAAATCCACCGCCAATCTGTAGCTGGCTTCCTCCGGTTTGATACGGGCAGAACCAAAGCAGGTAATCTTGCGGACATTGCGGTAGGGATGGAACATCTTATCTGCCACAAACAACTCATCCAGAGAGGTGTTCATGATTTCCAGCTCGTGTTCACCCAGCTCACTGGCTGCGGCATTCATCACCGTAGACAGCATCTGCAGCACCGTATCCGGATCATGCGTCCCGCAGAAGCGTCTGGAAAGGTCATACAGATTCGCATCCAACACGGGATTTCCCGTATTCACCGGAATGGAAACCGCCGCCGGACGCTCGGCACGGCTGTTCAAATCACGCGCTGCAAGAAATTCGGGAGAGCTCATAATGATACTATGCATCATCGGCAAGCAATTGTCACGCATAAAATAAATGATGAGCCCAAATAATAGTTTCCGTTGCCCCTTTCTGCGAAAAACTCTCACAATTACGCCGTCATGCAGCATAACGAACGGACAAAAGGCTTGCAAATAAGCGGTAAATGCTCTATATTCGCGCGCGTTATGTCAGAACGCAAGAATCCGTATCCTTTTGATGTATTTGAACCCAAGTGGCAAGGCATCTGGGACAATGAGAAAACTTTCAAGACCCTGAATCCCGGAGAAGCCGGTTTCGATACCTCTAAGCCGAAGTGCTACATCCTGGACATGTTCCCCTACCCCAGCGGTGCAGGTCTGCACGTGGGACACCCGGAGGGCTATACCGCCACGGACATCGTGAGCCGCTACAAGCGCATGAACGGCTTCAACGTGCTGCACCCCATGGGCTGGGACTCCTTCGGCCTGCCGGCAGAGCAGTACGCCATCAAGACCGGTCAGCACCCCTCCATCACCACTTACGCCAACATCGACAACTTCCGCCGCCAGCTCAAGATGCTGGGCTTCTCCTACGACTGGGACCGCGAGATTGCCACAACCGACCCTCACTATGTGCGCTGGACGCAGTGGATTTTCCTGCGTCTCTACCACTCCTACTACAACACGGAGCTCAAGAAGGCCCGCCCGGTGAGCGAGCTGGAGGAAAAGGGTTGGACCCGCGAACAGATTGACAACGTGCGTCTGGCCTATGTGGCGGAAGGCATGGTAAACTGGAGCCCGGATATGGGCACGGTGCTGGCCAATGAGGAAGCAGAGGAATGGAAGAGCAAAGGCCACATTGTGGAACGCCGCAGGCTGCGCCAGTGGATGCTGCGCATCACGGCCTATGCAGAGCGTCTCATTGATGAGCTGGAGCCGCTGGACTGGCCGGAAAGCATCAAGCTACTGCAGCGCAACTGGATTGGCAAATCCACCGGCGCAGAAGTGAACTTCACCTGTGGAGAGCATACCATCACCGTCTACACCACCCGCCCGGACACCCTCTTCGGTGCCACCTACATGGTGCTGTCCCCGGAGCATGACCTCGTGGCTCAGATTACCACCCCGGAGCAGAAAGCCGCCGTGGAAGCCTACCAGGCAGAATGCGCCGCCAAGAGTGACTTGGAGCGCACGGACCTCTCCAAAGAAAAGACGGGCGTGTTCACCGGCGCCTATGCCACCAACCCCGTGAACGGCAATCAGGTGCCTATCTGGATTGCAGACTATGTGCTGACGGGATACGGCACCGGTGCCATCATGGCCGTGCCGGCACACGATAGCCGAGATTTCGAGTTCGCCACCAAGTTCAACCTGCCCATCATCCAAGTGGTGCAGCCGGACAATGCCGATACCCCCTGGCAGGACTTCTGCGGGTATGACGGCACCATGGTCAACTCTGCCCACTTCAACGGGCTGACCGTGCCGGAGGCCAAGGCCAAGATGATTGCCTGGCTGGAAGAAATGGGCTACGGTTGCGGCAAGGTAAACTACAAGCTGCGTGACTGGCTGTTCAGCCGCCAGCGTTACTGGGGCGAGCCCTTCCCCATCATCTGGAACAGCGAGGACGGCAACCACTACGCCATCCCGGAGAGTGAGCTTCCCCTGCTCCAACCGGAGATGGAGGACTTCAAGCCCAGCGGCGACCCCCGCGGCCCGCTCGTGAAAGCCACCTCCTGGATTCAGTACTCCGACAAGTTCACCCGTGAAACCAACACCATGCCGCAGTGGGCCGGCTCCTGCTGGTACTACCTGCGCTATCTGGATCCCACCAACGACAACGCCTTCGTTGACCCGGAAGTGGAGAAATACTGGATGGGCGGCAACAACCCCGGCGGTGTGGACCTGTATGTGGGCGGCACGGAACACGCGGTACTGCACCTGCTCTACGCCCGTTTCTGGCACAAGGTGCTCTATGACTACGGCTTGGTCACCACCAATGAACCCTTCAACAAGCTCGTCAACCAGGGCCTCATTCTGGGCGAGGACAGCCAAAAGATGTCCAAGAGCCGCGGCAACGTGGTGAACCCGGACGACATCGTGCGCGAATACGGTGCAGACTCCCTGCGCATGTACGAGATGTTCATGGGCCCGCTTAAAGAAGTGAAGCCCTGGCAGACCAAGGGTGTGGAGGGCATCAGCCGCTTCCTGGCTCGCGTGTGGCGTCTCGCCATGGTGGAAAACCAGGAAGGTGAGTGGGTACTTTCCGACAACATCTGCGCAGAAGACAAGGGGGTAACTCCTGTCCGCAAGGAAGTCCATAAGACCGTCAAGAAGGTGACGGAGGATATTGAGAGCATGAGCTTCAACACCGCCATCTCCAAGATGATGGAGTGTGTGAATGCCATGTACACGGCGCTCAAGGACAATGCCGGCATCTGTCTGGCAGACTATGTGAGCCTGCTGCATGTGCTCAATCCCTATGCGCCGCACCTCACGGAAGAGCTCTACAGCATCCTGCAGCAGCGCTTTGCCTCCCTGCCCGCCTGCCAGCTCTGCCAACAGACCTGGCCGACCTGGAATCCCGAATACCTGGTGGAAAACACGAAGGAAATCGTCATTCAGGTAAACGGCAAGCTGCGCGACAAGATTACCGTTGCGGCAGATGCACCCAAGGAAGAAGTCGAAGCCGCTGCACTGGCCTCCCCCCGCGTGCAGGAGCACACCGCCGGCAAGACCGTCCGCAAGGTCATCGTGGTGCCCGGACGTCTGGTCAACATCGTGGCCAACTAAAAATCATCTGACAGCAGCCCCCGTCGGGTAACATACCGACGGGGGCTTTTTTAATCCCTCCCATGAACGGCAAACCCCACACTCCCGACCATATCACCCAACTGGCACCCCATGAAATCTTTGTCTTCGGCAGCAACCTAGCCGGGATACATGCCGGGGGCGCCGCGCTGACGGCCCTGCGGAAGTTCGGTGCCATCCTTTTCAAAGGGAGCGGTCGCCAGGGCCGCAGTTACGCCATTCCCACCATGCATGGAGGGCCGGAGGCCATCGCACCCTATGTGGACAAATTCATCCGCTATGCCGCTGAACACCCGGAGCTGCATTTTTGGGTCACGCGACTGGGCTGCGGCATTGCCGGATTCAGCGCCGGGGATATTGCCCCGCTCTTCCGCGCCGCCTTGGAGCTGCCGAATGTTTCCCTGCCCCGAGACTTTGCAGAGGCGCTCCGTCAAAACTGATGGGAATTATTTGCGATGCTCCTGCAACACGCGGAGGACGCGACCGAGAGGAATCTCCAAGGCAATATCCTCAGGTGTCTGCCCCTCCACATTACGGATAGAGACATCTGCGCCTGCTTCCAGCAACATTTGCACGATTTCAGGCTCATTCGCAATCACCGCATCATGTAAAACGGTATCTCCATCTTCATCCTGAGCATTGACATCTACCCCAAGCTTCAGGAGCGCTGCCACCATCTCCCGATTACTGCGCTGACGGTGCAGCAGAGTACGTCCAACCTCATCACGCATATTGATATCCCACCCGGCTTCCAACAGCAATGCCAAATCGGCAGGAGAGCTGCACATGTATACGGTTTCGGGAATCAGATGCGCGCCGTTCTTCAACAGAAAGCGAATAAGCTCCGAATCATGACTCCATAAAGCCTCACTAAGCAGACTGCGACTGAACCCGTTGTCCGACAGTTTGGCATTGATATCTCCATACGCCTCCAACAGCATGGGATACGCTTCCTTATCCGCGCGGTTAAAAGCATTGGAAATATCTTCACGCAGCTCAGCAGTTTCTTCGGAAACGCACTTTAACCTCTCCCTCAGAAGCTCCGTATCAAAAGCCACTTGAGAAAGTTTAAGCTTGTTCAACGGCACACCGGATGCCAGAATGGCCTTTACCGCTTCAGCACGCTCAGCAGCCAACGCCACTCTCAAGGCCTTTTGCTTTTGCTCCTCACCGGCGGCAGGAAGCACCGCCGCCAGTTCCTCCGGCGTGCCGAACATCGCCAGATATGAAGCCTCTCCCACACTCTGCCGCAAAGCACTTTCATCTGCCCCGGCAGCTACCAACACCCGGTAGACGTCCAGGTGGGCAGAATTAAATGCCACCATCAACGGAGTCTCACCGTTTTCGTCCTCCTTATTCAACGGGAATCCGGCATCCTTCAACACCTGCACCAATTCCGTGATATCCGTTTTCTTTTCACCGCACCCGGCATGAACAATGGTGCCCGCACCCACATCTGCCTCTTCCAACGAGACCCCATCCTGAAGCAACACTCTGACCAGATTCGTGTTATTGCTCGCAATCGCCCGGCGCAACACCATCGGCCGCAGCTTAGGATGTATTTTTTCTGCTTTCAGGAACTCGGCCAGCTTCTGCTCCCGTCCTTCATAATGCTTCATCAGGCCGGCAAAGAGGGAATAAACCTCACCCTCATCTTCCGGAAACTGCAATCCGCAAAGGAGCAGATATTCCATCACCTCAGCCGGGATTTCATCCCACTCCGGTGCACCGAAACCGCACAACGGGGGTAACGGGGCCCCATTTTCCACCAGAAGGCGGACCATCGACAGCTCCCCGCATCGTTCAGCGACACCCGTAATCAATGGTTCATCATCCTCATCCCGCTCAATATTCTGAATTTTCACACCATGCTGCAGCAACAACTGCACCACCTCCGCATTCCCCAGCATAGCCGCGCGACTCAGTAGCCGCTTTCCCTTGTCACCACGGGCCGGATCCGCCCCCAGTGCCAGGGCCAGGCGAAGCTTCATCGGCACTTCCGTCCCGCACTGCACGGGAAGCAGACTTTCCGGAGCCAACAGCATCACACTCACAAAGGCTGTCAGAACCAGAGACAGAGCATACAGAAAAAGATTACGAAAAACAATCATAACAGGCAGATGAGAAAAACAGCGGCACCTGTACCGCTACCGGTACAGGTGCCGGAGCATAGCGTTACTTATTCAAAATCACATCCACTCGCGTGTGGACACGGTTATCCTTGATGATGATACCGCCGGTGACACGCTCCACATGCTCCGATGCAGAACGCAGCATCTGTGCAGCTTCAAGGATATCGCGGGCTTCCTCATGTTTACCGTTGCGTTCGGAGTCCGCCGCAATACGCTCAAAAATGCGGGAGACAGGTTCCATACGCAGCTGTACAACGCAGCCGGGCAACGGCATGGTGCCGGTGGCAGAAGCCATCAGGTAACGGTTGAGCGCAGCGGTAGTACCCACCGCAAAATCCGCAGAGCTCACCATCACGCCGGGCTCAGAGCCTGCCAGCGGGCATTGGCAGTCGGCAGGAACCTCCAGCGTATATGTCGTCACATCTCCCTGAGCCACAGCAGCGGACAGATGGCTTTTACGGGTGCTGCCGAAACGGGTCTGCAGGTGCTCAACGAGCGTCTGTATCTGCTGTCCGGCAGATTCCAGCGCAGCGCGATTGCGCACGGGGGAATACCACGCCGCTTCCACGCTGCGGGTAGCTGCCGGCACGGTCACCACCACCGTGCTGCTGCCGGTGAGGCCGTCAGAAATCGTGGTAGCTATCTTCTCCAAAGCCTGAATCTCAGGAACATAGCTCATGGCACGGTTCACCTCTGCCTGTCGCTTGGAGCGATACGGCTCACCGAAGGTCTGCACGACGGCATTGGCAATGGTGCCGGCAACTCCCATCATGCCGGATAAATCCACGGAGGGGCCACCGGTATTGGGAGCAGACTCCAGATAAAACGCCACATCCGGGTTAGTCAGCAGAACGGGCTGCTTCATTGTGGCAGGCGCATATTCAGCGCCGCAGGCATCCTGAACCAGTTCCATGTGCACATCATCATCTGCCCACACATAACACTGCGAGGGAGAGGTGACAGCTACGCTGAGCTTCCTGAACTGCTGCATCAGGTAGTCAATCCCGTTTACGGCATCCACTCCGGAGGTCTTGAACGCCGGGTCGGAAGACGCCAGCTTACGGAATACACCGCCGGCAAACGCTGCCATCACCTCCGGAGAGGACGGCATATCAGCCATCATGTTGACAAACCCGGGAGAAGCAGATGTCACCATCACCGTTTTCTTATTGATGCGGGAATCCTGAAGCTCTGCTTCTGCAAGAACGGACTCTGCGGGAGATGCCGGAGCCTTTGCTTCTGACGGGTCTCCGCAAAGCACCAGCAGAAGAGAGTTCCCCTGCATGCGGTACATGAGCCAGGCATCCATCGGCTTTCCGTTCGGCTTCTGAATGGGACACTGCTCAGAAATACATACTCCCTTAAAGCCATTAACCTCCACAATACCCCGGAGGTCTCCGCCGGATAACTTACCTACAGCCAGCCCCACCATCAGCTGCATGGTAGAGACAGCCTCCGGCTTGACGGTGACAGCCAGGTACACCGGCTTAACGGCAACTTTATCGAAAGCCGCTTCCGCCTGCTGCTTTGCCTGCGTCGTCAGAGTCTCCAGCTCTGCACGAATAACCGGTGCCACGGATTCAGAAGCTCTGGAAACCCATTTTGCCCCCAGGCCGGAAACACCATCCGTCAAACCGGCCGCTCCCACAGAATCGGAAACCGTCTTAAGCATCTGCACACCGTCAGCAGAAACACCCAGCGCAATGCTCTCAATACCGCTCACCGCCGCCAGTTCCGGGGCTGCATTTTTTCCGGCAAGGCGCAGCAGGGTATCACCCACATGCGTCAACACCAGAAAGGAATCCACATCTGCCGGCAACAGAGCCGCAGCAGGCAACACTGCGGCACGATTCATCAAATCCGCCTTACCGCAGGGGGGAGGAGCCAGCAGCATCGCTACTTCCGCATCAGGCATCGTAACAGAAGCAGGTGCCTGCCCATACACCGGAAGTACTCCGGCCGCCAACAACAAAAGGGTACTTGTCTTCATAACGCGCTCATTGTAACACGTCTGCCGCTCAGGTAAAGATTTTTCTTCGGCGTCCCCCCCTATATTTTACGGCAAATGAAACGGGCTGCCCCTCTGTAGAGAGGCAACCCGTTTCAGAAAAAGCTGTTACAGCAGGTTTTACTTCTCGCAGTATGTGCGGATAGCCGCGGCAATACGGGCGGAAACATCCTCCGGCTCACCTTCCTCCGTCACGTCAATCTGCACCACCTTACCCTGAGCGCGGTAGTGCTCTACCACCGGCACGGTCAGCGTCTCGTAGTCCTTACGACGCTTGGCGAAAGCCTCGGGGTTGTCATCGGAGCGCACAATCATGGCACCACCGCACTTCGGGCAGATTTCCTCACCATTGCGGGTGGTCTCACCGCAGGCGGGGCAAGCCTTGCGCTTGAGCATGCGGGCCTCAATCAGCTCAGCAGACACGTTGAGGTATACCACAATATCAACTTCCAGCCCCATGGCAGTGAGGTTGGTATCCAGCGTCTCAGCCTGGGAAACGGTGCGGGGATACCCATCCAGCAGGCAGCCGCAGTCCTTGTTCTCACCCAGCCACTTGGCCACAATACCGTTCACCACTTCATCCGGCACGAACATGGCTGCATCCATGTACTTCTTGGCCTCCAGACCCAGCTCAGAGCCGGCGGCAATCTCCGCACGCAGCAGAGCACCCGTGCTCAGGGGCTTCAGGTCATAGGTTTCGGACAGGAAAGAGGACTGAGTACCCTTACCGGAGGCAGGGGCGCCGACAAGTACGAATCGCTTGAGTGTTTTCATCGTTGTTGTTCAGGATTACGTTGAAATGTACACAGGCGGCAACCGGACATCGCGCACCCGCTGCCCATATTATGCCTGAAAGCGCAGCAAATGCAATCCTATTTTCCGTACATCCGCCATTTCACGCATCACAGAACAAAAAGATTTCTGATAAGCGTAAAGGCAAAAAGCAAAAAAGCACACGCGTTGACATCATCAGGGATAACATCAACGCATGTGAAAATCCTTCGCATTTGAGGACCGAGCAGCGTTTGGATTCACTCCGTCAGCCAATCCCGGTTTAACAGCGCTCACAGCCTAATACTTTAAGCAATGCGGCGTGCAGGCTGTCAGCAGTTTTATCGGGGAAGGCCCCTACTTTCGTTGTCTGACCAGGTGGACAGAATGTCCATACGCCGTTGATTCTCGGAATCATCATACGACGAATAATTACCGCTGGGCGGCTCTACACCATCCATTCCTTTAGAAAACAGAGCCAAACAGAAAGCAACAGACATCAGAGCATTCTGAGTCAGGGTAATCGGCAAGTCCACCACAAGCCAGTCAAAAGCAGCTGCCGTATATAACCAACCGGCATTCGAGCTGGTGTAATCATACCTAGCGGTTTGAAGGGCAGGAAGCTGCACAATTGCCTTACGAGTCATATTTCTGACGGCATCCGGATTTTCTGCCATTTTGATTTGACCATCCAGTGCAAACGGGGCTGTACTTTCACCGGTCAGGTAGCGGCCAAAATCCGCAGGCACCTGAATCATGACTGTACCGCTCATCTTCTCAAGCTTGGCAGATGTATCATAGTTTGTGTGGATATTGTAGAAATCTCGGTTTATTTTATCCCAAAGCCACTTGTATTGCAGGCGGACGGGAGAATCATAGCGACAATGAGGCATTTCCACATAGTAATCAGTGCCGTTTGTATAAACGTACTGCCCATGAGCCAAATCACCGGTAGACATCATCGCCTGATGCGAAGCAGCATCCGTAATATAACCGGCAGAATTAAAATAGCAGCTGTTCAGTGCCAAAGAAACCAGCGCAAGCGCTGCCATCGTTCGAGACACAAATCGAATTTTCATATCAGTTGATTGTATAGTTAATTTTCGGTACCGCAGCAGAAAAGTCGCAGAGCAACGAAGAGAGATACACCTACCCCCAGGAGCCGAACACCGGCTCTTGGGATGAAACGGAGGCACACCTCCGCGCGAGATTCTACAGACAATTAAACTATTGTCAAGCACGAGATTATGCTCATCGAAAACTTTACCAATAACTATGACGTCAACAACCGCAACGGAGATACATCGTTACTTTTCCTCGGAGGCTACAAAAAAGCCGGTATCCTCTTAAAAAAGCGGATATCGGGACTCAGACAAGTTCTTTTCCGAGCATTTATCGTCAAAAGTCGCCATTTCAGGCGTTTTCAGTTGTTTTGAGATTGACAACATGAGAAAAGGGGCTAGAATGAACAATGATGAAAGCAACTGTTTCCATAGCATTAGCGGCCACCGCTCTGCCCTGTCTTGCACAGCAGGCAACGCGGACGGAGACCGCTGCTGTCCGAACAGTTGCACCGCATGCGGCGGTCGAGGTTCCTACTAACAACCCGAAAAAAGTTACCAATGCAGCCACGGCTGCCGTAGATGCGGCTGCAGCCGCCACGCCCACGCCCACTCCGGCGCCGTCATCCCCGGATCGGGTGGATTTGAACACGGCCACGGTTATACAGATGAAATGCTGGTCTCCCTTCGCCATCCGCGTGCCGGAACCGACCGTGCGCATGATTCCGCAGATGGATGCAGATGCCTACGTCTTCCAGTTCGTTGACCAGAGCAACAAGATTTTGATGACCATCTACTCCGGTCACAATCCCCATGTGGGAGAAAAGGGCAAGGCCTGCGTGGCTAACATTTCCGGCCAGAAAGTCAGCGGCTGGACTTACAGCCACCCCAGCGGCGCGCAGGGGCAGGAGTATGTCATGCTGGTAGGCAAAGACGGTGCCGCCCTCCACATCATCGTGGAAAACACCATCTACTCCAATCTCATGTACCGCATGTTGGCCAACATGCAGCTGAGCGAAACCAAACCGGTCAACGACAAAACAAAGGCATACGCCGCCTATGTTTCCAAGGACATCAACACGCTGATGGCGGATTGCGTGCGCATTTTCCGGACAGTACACAACCGCAGCACGGCAGATGCCGCTGCCCCGCAGGTACAGGCTATCCTCAATGTCCTTCTCAAGAAGCATGATGCCCTGGACGTGCTCATATCCCGCTCCGGGCGCAGTCTTCTGCCCTATCTACAGACCATTGAGGCTGATTTATCTCCTGAGGATGAAGCCGTTATACGCGAACTCCACGAAGCAGACTGCTACGGCTCCGAAGCCTTGCAGGAGGTACTGCTGGAGTTTCTGGGCATGTGAGCCGCCCGCCGTTCCCGGCTGCGGGGTCCTTTTCTGCGACCAAAACGCCTATATTTGCAGTGTTTTGGCCTAAAAATGGCAGGTTTATGGCTTGTCATCCGCGTGCGCGCGTGATAGTATGGAACACATGAGATACACCGGCACCATACTTGCAGCCTGCGCTCTGTTTGCGCTGAGTTCCTGCTCTCTCGTTCAGCAACAGTCGTCTGAGGAAAGCACGCCTCAGACTTCTGAACGCAAAAAGACCAAAAAGAACAGAAACAACACTCCCGGCGAGGAAGTGGTGCCCACCCCGGAGCAACAACAGTCTGCCCATGAGGCCATGCAGACCGCAGGGACAGAAGAAGACAGCGCCCCGGTAGAAGCAAGTGACACTCCGCCCCCCGCTCCGGTCGTGAATGACACCGCCGGGACTGAAGCCGTACCGGGAGGACTGCGCATGGGGCGTTTTGCCCCGCCGGAAGAAGCCGTGAGCAGCGAAGGCAACACAGAGCCCGTCCCCAACTCCGTGGAACTGCACGGGCTCCGTTCCCCCGGCATGAAAGGCGGCAAACTGCCCATGAACATCAACGGAAAGCTTAACACGCCCGAATAATGAGCACTGCCATCCCCCCCCGCAAATTTGTTCCGGAGCCCTTTGCCTACCACCAGGAAATTGAGCTGACCATCGACAGCCTGTCCAACATGGGGCATGGTGTCGGACGCGTAGATAACTGGGTGGTATTTGTGCCCTACACCCTTCCCGGGGAAAAGGTGCGCGCCCGAGTCTACCGCAATGAGAAAAACTGCTCCATGGCAGACTTGGTGGAGATACTGGTGCCTTCCCCCCGCCGGGTAGAACCTAAGTGCCCCGTATACGGATACTGCGGCGGCTGCCAGTACCAGCATCTGAACTACGCCGACCAACTGGAATGGAAAACGGCACAGGTGGCAGACCTGCTCCGTCTGCAGGCAGGACTGGACAAAGAGGTCAGACCCGCCATTGCATCCCCCCGCGTATATAATTACCGCTCAAAAATCACGCCGCATTTCCACAAGCCCAAAGAAGCAAAGATGGGCAATATCGGCTTCCTGCGCGTGGGCTCCCGCACAGAGGTGTGTGATGTGAAGCAATGCCCCATTGCCATGGAGGCTATCAATGAGGCTCTGCCCCCCCTGAGAAAGGCCGTGCAGCAGGCAGCGGCACAGTACAAGCGCGGTGCAACCCTGCTGATGCGAGTAAGCGAGGGCAGTGTTATCACCAACAACAACGCCGTCTGCACCGAGCATGTGGGAGAGCTTACCTTCAATTTCCTGGCCGGCGATTTCTTCCAGAACAATCCTTATATCCTGCCGGCATTCACCGGTTATGTTGCCCGCCAGGCCTGCGCTAACGGTGCCCGCTATCTGGTGGATGCCTACTGCGGCAGCGGTCTCTTTGCGCTCACCCTCGCACCGCATTTTGAAAAGGTACTCGGCGTAGAAGTCAGTGAAACCAGCGCCGACTGGGCACGCGCCAACGCCCGCAGCAACGGCATCAACCACGCCACCTTCTTGGCAGCAAGCGCAGAGGCCATCTTTGAGCAGGTGGACTTCCCCGCAGAGGAGACAGCCGTCGTCATCGACCCCCCTCGCAAAGGCTGCGACATGGCCTTTCTCTCCCAGCTTTTCGCATTCGGGCCGGCCCGCGTTGTCTACGTCTCCTGCAACCCCGCCACACAAATACGCGATCTGGCAGAGTTTGACAAAGCCGGTTATGAGGTGGAGGAGGTCCAGCCCTTTGACCTCTTCCCGCAGACCAAACATCTGGAATGCGTAGCCACCCTCCGCAAAAAATCATGAACGAGAAACCTATTTCCAAACGACTCAGCAGAAGTGCAGAAGACTATCTGGAAGCAGTCGGGGAACTCTGCAAAAAAAACGGACAGGCGCAGGTGAGCGAGCTGGCAAACATGTTGGGAGTCAAAAAACCCAGCGTGACCGTAGCCATGCGCAATCTGGCGCAGCTGGGCATGGTGCACTACGAGCCGTACTGCCCCATCCAGCTCACAGAGAAAGGTCTTCTGTACGCCAACAGCGTCATGAATGCCCACCACATCCTGCACCGTTTTATGGAGCAGGTTGCCGGGCTCTCCCCGGAACGCGCCGAAACGGTGGCCTGCCTGATTGAGCATATTCTCACTACTGATGAAGTGGCCAATATCGAAAAAAGGCTCTCGGAAGGAAATTTTGAACCTATCTGCACCGATTAAGGGTCTGATTGGCAATAACACACTTTCCGCATCATGAACGAACGCCGTCTCAGCGTCACCAACTCGCTCATCATCATCAACGCCGTTGTCTTCACCGCCGGGCTGCTGGCTCAGCGTCCGGCCGTTTTCAACATCTCATTCCCGGGCGGGCACCCCACCTCCGTCTTTGATGTACTGGGGGCATACTCCTGGTTCACCTGCTTCATGCAAGGTGAAATCTGGCGGCTCATCAGCTACCAGTTCGTCCATGCAAATTTGGGACATCTGGTTTTCAATATGTGGGCGCTTTACTTTTTCGGCGCAGCAGTGGAAGAAAGCTTGGGGCCTCGGCGCTACCTGGCATTCTACCTGCTCTGCGGGGTGGCCGGTGCTCTTTTCTCCTCATTACTCTCCGGGCTCGGCTTTTACAGCCCGGGCAACGCTCTGCTTCCGGCCTGCAATGAACTGGCCGCCTACGCCGGCTACAGCGGCATGGTGGAGGTATGGCAGATGATACCGCTCGTCGGTGCATCTGCCTCGATATACGGTATTCTCATCGCCACGGCCTACATGTACCCGGAGACATATATCGCCCTGCTTATTCCGCCGGTCAGGATGAAACTGCGCACCCTTGCTCTGTGTGTGGTGGGCATTGCCGCCGTCACCATTCTGTTCAATCTGAGCAACGCCGGCGGTGAAGCCGGGCATCTGGGCGGTGCCATCATGGGCGCCCTCATCATGTTCATTTGCAAGCCCCACAACCGCAATAGTTTACCATGACAGTCCTTTTTGACATGGACGGCACGCTGTTTTCCGGGGATTCCCAGCTGCGTTTTGCGCGGTGGATTCTGCGGAGGCACGGTCTGCGGCGGCTCTACCTGTTTCTGCTGATACCCTGCGGCATTCTGCGCGGGCTGCGCATTTTCAACACCCCGCTCATGAAGCGCGCCTTCCTTTCCTACGCATGGGGAATGAAAAAGGAGGAGCTGTTGCAGGAGTGCCGACTCTTCGTCGAACAGGAGCTGCTGCCGGAAAGTTTTTCCCCGGTACTGGAACGACTGCGGGCTCATCAGCAGGCAGGGGACACAACGGTACTCTGCTCTGCCTCCCCCCATTGGTGGGTGCAATTCTATGGGGAAGCCCTCGGCTTCACCCACACCATCGGCACCCCGATACCACTCACGGACAGGGTTCCCCTCTTCCCCGCCATCTCTGCACCCGGCAACAACAAAGGAGCCAACAAATTGCTGAGATTGGCAGATATCGGCATCACTCAGGCAGACATCGGCTACACAGACAGCACAGCAGACCTCCCCATGCTCTCCATCTGCCGCAAAGCTGTGTTGATTCACCCCTCCGATCAATTGATAGCATGTGTCCCGGACGGCGAAATCATGACCCCACCCGGCAGTGTCCGTAAAATCCCCTTCACGCTTGGCTGTCTCCTCGGCCTTTGATAATCCGCGCATGAAACAACTCCTATCACGCATTCTGCTTGGTGGAATGCTGTTCACCCTCTCCCACTGCACCCCGCTGCACCGCCAAGTACAAACCGAAACCCTCCCCCGGGACATGTGCTACCTGGATACCGTAGCCCCGGGGATACGGGTGGATCTCATGTATGCCGGATATGACAACTTTGTGGGACGCCCGCTGAACGGTTACAACGGCAAGAGAGCCATCCTGCGGAAGGATGCCGCCAAAGCCGTTGCCCGCGCCAACAGTATTCTGGCACAGGAAGGACTGGCCCTCCTGGTCAAAGACGCCTACCGCCCCGCCGGTGCCATGGAGGATTTCTACGCCTGGTCCAAGACTCCGGACCAAAAAATGAAGGACAAATACTACCCCAACATCACCAAAAAAGGGATTTATGAGGGAAAATACATCGGCACCACCTCAGAACACACCTGGGGCATTGCCGTGGATGTTACCCTCATTGATTTGTCCACCGGCAGAGAGCTGGATATGGGGGGACATGTGGATTTGCTTGATCCCTCGTCAGCCACGGCCTACGATGGTATTTCCCCGCAATGCAGAGCCAACCGCGAAAAGCTGCGCAGCGTTATGAACCGCGTCGGCATGCGCAATTATTCCAAGGAATGGTGGCACTATTTTCTGTCACCCTGCGGCATCTGCCATGTACACCGTTTCCCGATTACGGATAACATGCAACAGCAGAACTGATACTGAAAAAACACCCGGTCTTCCGCAGAAGCCGGGTGTTTTTGTGTGATAAATGGTACTGTTGCCCTGCCCTTACACGTCAAAAAGGTGCGTGACGGAGGCGTTGTTGTGGATATTGTAAATAGCCTGAGCCAGCAGCGGAGCAATACTCACCGTATCCACCTGGTCACCGTATGCCATCGGCACGGAGTCAGAGGTAAGCAGGCGCTCAATCGGGCTGGAAGCCAGACGCGTGCGGGCCTTCTCATTGAGAACACCGTGGGAAACAGCGGCAAAGATACGGGCTGCACCATGCTGCTTGAGCACCTCTGCAGCAGCGCAGAGCGTACCGCCGGATTCCGTCATATCGTCCACCATCAGAACGTCCTTACCCTGCACATCACCGATAACGGCATGGGCATTCACCTCTGTGGCAGAGATACGCTGCTTGGCAACAATGGCCAGCTCCGTACCCAGGATATTGGCGTAGCTCTTGGCATTCTTCACACCGCCGATGTCGGGAGAAACAACCACCAGGTTCTTCATGTCCTTGACGTAGGTGTTCTTGAGGTGCTTAATCAGCACCGGCACAGAGTACAGATGATCCACCGGAATCTCAAAGAAGCCCTGAATCTGAGCTGCGTGCAAGTCCATAGTCAGCACGCGGTCCACGCCGGCGGCGGTAAGCAGATTGGCCACAAGCTTGGAGGTAATGGGCACTCTGGGCTTATCCTTACGGTCCTGACGGGCATAACCGTAGAACGGCATCACCGCCGTGATACGGCTGGCACTGGCACGGCGAATAGCGTCCACCATCACCAACAGCTCCATGAGATTGTGGTTAGTGGGCGGGCAGGTCGGCTGGACAACGAAGACATCTGTGCCACGAATAGACTCCTCAATCTGAACAAAGCTCTCACCATCGGGGAAGGTGTTCACCTTAGCATCACAAAGGGGGAGTCCCAGAACCTTTGCGATGTCCGATGCTAACTTGGGATGTGCGGTACCGCTGATGATTTTCATGGTATATGTATGTGCGTGTGCGCAACTATTCTTGACATTTTTCCAAAAATTGCAATACTAAAAGCAGTTTTACACCATTTTTTTTAACATATGCCGGGTTCTGAAGACACAACTAAGCAACGTACCGGGGGCGTTTTGGGCCTGTGGGAATGGATTGGTTTGGGAATCTGCCTGGCGTTCATCATCTACTTTTTCTGTTTCTCGCGGGACTACACCAACAATACTGAATCAGCCCTGCACTGGTGGACGCATATACAAGTTATAGCTTATTCTGTCACGAGTTTCGTCCCCCTCATTTCCGGTTTTCTTATGGTTCACGCCTGGAAAAAGAGACGCGACTACAATTTATACAAAAGTCTCCACGGGCTCTGGATACTGGCAGTGGGAGCCTTTGTAGCCCTGATAGCCATGCGAAGCCACCAGCCGCGCATAGCCATATATTCCCTTCCCTTCCTGATAACGGGAATCATCTGGTGCTACTGGGGCGGCAAGCACGCATGGCGATGCGCCTTCCCGGCTTTCTTCCTGATTATGGCCGCTATACCGCCCGCTTTCGAGCAATCCACGGTCTGGATGCAAATCCTGTCAACCGAAATAGCTCATCACGGAGCAAGTCTTTGCGGCGTAGACACGTTGGTAGAAGGCACCTCCATCGTCTCCCAATCGGGCAAATGGGGTACTTTCAGCATTGCAGGCGGCTGCTCCGGCATGAACTCCCTTAAAACGCTTATCATGATAGCCCTCCCCTGGGCTTATCTGTCAGCCAACCTGAAGCCGTGGAAAAAACTGGTACTGGTTATCTGCAGCATCCCTCTGGCCATTATCAGCAACGCTTTCCGTCTGATCAGCATTTTTGTTCTGGCAGAATATGTCAGCCCGAACTTTGCCAAGGCCACTTGGCATGATTGGTCCGGTCTGACACTGTTTTTTCCGGCAAGCATGCTCGGCCTCTTCATTATCCACAGCATCCTGAATGGAGAAATCCTTTTCTTCCGTCGGCGCAAAACCATTATTCGCACCAATAACCAGTAAAAGGCATCATGCGTATATTCAAAGCACTGGCACCGGCCGTCGTACTTGGCTGTATTCTTTCCCTTTCCTTCTTGTTTCCGGAAAGCGGCACACTGGCAGATTCCAGCATGAAACAGGAGCTCCCCCTGCGCGGAGACCTGCCCGGCTGGTGGGCCACAAAAAAACAGGAAAGCAAAGGAGAGCGCATTCTGCTCTCCAAAGATACCATCTTCAGCAAAGCGGATTACGAACTACTGGAGAGGCTGCCGGGCGAAAAAAAGCTTCCGACTCTGCATGTGTCTCTGGTCTTTTCCGGCAATGACCTCAACAACTCCATTCATCGTCCTGAGCGATGTCTGCCCTCACAGGGGCACGTTAACCTGCGCTCAAGCGTTCAAACGCTCCATCTGAACGACGGCAGAGCAATTACCCTGACCAGACTCGCCTCCCACCTTCCCTCCGAAGCGCTTCCCGACAAAAAGCTCAACTTCATTCACTACTACGTCTTTGTGGGGCACGGCAATCTCTGCCACACGCATTTGCAGCGCACGGCAATCGATATCAAAGACCGCATACTCGGCGGCGATGTCCAGCGCTGGGCCTATTTCCAGATTGGCACCTACTGGTCTCCCTATCTGCACACCTCTGAGCAAGAAGCAGACCAAATGCTTCAGAAACTCATCTGCAGTCTCCTCCCGGTGCAAATAAAATGGGAAGAAATTGATGCCCCGAAAAGCGCCATTGATTTGATGTGTAAAAAAATCATCGATCGGCTGTAATGGAAACCACCGCAATGAGATGAAGCAAAAAAACTGACGCGCCGCAGTTGAACAAGCCAAACTTTACTCTTGCAAGAGCGCATCACGCACGATAATATACAGCGAACATGGGGGCTCTCGATATCACAGCACAACTTGCCAACGCAAAAAAACGCAAGCCGGACGACCGTACTCTGGTACAACAGGCTGCAACGCTGGCTCAGGAGCTCCTGCAGGCAACCCAGAAAGAGCTGCGCTCCGATGAGCGCTCCCTGCTCTCTGCCCTGCACCGCATGGCCACAGAGCCAAAAAGTTGTGAGTTCATCCGGCAGCTCTGCACCCGCGTTCTTCATCTTTCGGATGCCGCTGAACAATCCGCCAATCTTCGCCACATCATCACCGCGCACGGCGGTATTCCGGGCGTATTCAGCACCATGGGCAAGCTGCGCCTCAAGGCTGCTTCCATGGCTTCTCACGGCATGCAGGCCGCTTCCATTGCAGAGGTTCACCGCATTTTCCGCTCCACGTTCGGCGGGCTCTCCCTGCCCACCCAGCTGGACAAAATCACCAAACGGGTTAAAGATTGCACCAAAGACAAACTGCTCTTAGCCCTTAATCCGCTTACCCCCATCGTCTTCGGCAACAAGAGCGCCGAGCGTTACCAAAACCGCTTGGAAACCATCCTCGGTCGACCGGAAGGTGTGGGCATAGTCGTGGAGCCCCTCCGTCTCTGCCCGGGATTATCTCCCTACGCGCCGAAAGTCGGTGCCAAAGCACTGGCAGAGAAATTGAAAAGCTTAATCAAATCAGCGCAGAAATCTCCTTCCCAGCGTTCCATTCTGGTCAAATACGGAGATTCCATTACCATGAGTGTAGTGGCAGAAGGCGTCAAGCTGGCGCTGGACGGAACCGCGGCGCACAAGGCGGACCTTACACTGGAGATTCCGGCCTATCTCAAGAAGAGCCCGGCGATTCTGCGAGATCTCACGGAATGGGCAACGGCCCGCAGCGCCAAGGGCGGCACCCCCTTACGCGTTCTACTGGTAAAGGGCTCCAGACTGACAAGGGAACAGGAGCTCCAGGCCCTGCACGGAGATGCCGTCCATGTGAGCAAAAACAAGGCAGAAACAGAGGCTCGCTACAAGAAGCTCATTCACACTGCCATTTCCGCCGCTCCCAAGGCTATAACACCGGTTATCGGCACCCACAATCTTTTTGATTTATCCTATGCCCTGCTGGACTGGGGGCGCTCCGGCCGCAACGGCATGCCGGAGTTCTGCTTCATCTGCGGGCTTGCAGACCATGTAGGCCGCCTGCTGAGCCGCTCCGGTGCCAGAGTTACCCTCTCTACAGCCCTCACGGAAGACAACCAAGAGGGCGGCTTTGAGGCTTTCCTCATGAGCCTGGTAGGTGAATTGGCACGTCCGGACGGAGTCATCTCCGCCGGCCCCACCCCGGCGGCAAACTCCATGGAATGGGGACGCCTGCGCCAGCAGTTCATGGCCTCTCTGAGCGGGCGGGAAGAATCCGACAGCAGCTCTCAACAGCGGCGGAAAGCAGATACCTTTGTTCCGACTCCGCTCGACAAACTGACGGACAGCGTGCGCACGGAATCTCTGCTGGCGGCGGCAGCGGCTGAATCGGAGCGTCCGGCAGAGCACCTCCCGCTCTTCCTCGACGGACAGGAAATCAACACCCCCATCCGCGGTATCAGCCGTTCTCTTTCTGCGCCGGGCATGGTGGACTACTCGTTCACCAGTGCAGATTTTTCCGTTGTCGATAAAGTATTGGACACGGCGGCTGCCGCAGCGGTGCAGATGATGCCCCAACGGGATGACCTGCGCATGGATTTGCTGAAAGCAGCCCGCGCACTGGAAAAGAATGAAGCAGAACTTATCTCTGTCCTGATACGGGATGCGGGCTGCACCCTGCAGGAAGCAGACACGGAGCTCCGCAACGCCATAGATGCCTGCCGTTTCTATGAGCAGAACATCATCTCCAACGGCTGGCAGGACGGCACCATTCCGACTCCGCTCGGCGTGATTGTAGTAGCGGCGGACAGGGTACACCCGCTCGTTTCCGCCGTCTCCGGCATCGCCGCCGCATGGGTGACCGGCAACGCCGTCATCTACAAACCCTCATTCCACAATATCCTGCTGGCTAACCGGCTGAAGGCTCTCCTGCAGGAGGCCGGCTTCTGTGAGCCGCGCCTGCAGATGGTACCCTGCCCCGATAACCAGATAGCGGACGCGCTGATGAACGACGAACGGGTTAACGGCGTCATCTTCAACGGCAACCGCAGAATCGTAGCGGCCCTGCAGAGCCGAGCGGGGCACCGTCCCGTGCTTGGCGGCACCACCGGCAGCAACATCGTCTACCTTGCCTCTTCCGCAGACTGGCAGAAAGCCATCCCGGAATTGACAGCCGCTGCCTTCACCCGCGCAGGCCAAAGTCCGGCTACGCCGAACATCGTTCTGGTGCACGCCTCCGTCTATGATAATCAGGCATTCATCAACGCATTCAAGGATGCCGTCAAATCCCTTTCCGCCAAACCGGGTTTCCTGGAAGGCGCACAGGTAGGCCCGCTGACCAACCGCCCCACCGCGGCTCAGGAGCAGATGCTTACCCGCACGGAAGAAAATGAAACCTGGATGGTACAGCCGCATACGGAAGAGTTCGGCTCCCACATCTGGCATCCGGGGCTGCGTTCCGGCGTCAGACCGGGCAGCATCTACACGCTGGAGGCTCACAATGTACCCGTCATCGGCATGATTCGGGTGGAAAACACCGCAGAGGCCACAACATTGCAGGCAGAGCTGTGCGGCCGATTCGCCGCCGGCATTTTCTCCCGAGATGAAGCAGAAATCTCCTCCTGGAGCAAACAGATTCAGGCCGGCAACATTGCCGTCAACTGCTGCCCGGAGGCGCAGCCCGGCGTGCTCCCCGTAGGGGGCTGGCATACGGCCTCACCCAAGCCCTGCGGGCGCAACTTCATTACCGCTCTGTGCACCTGGCAGGAAAACGCCCGCCCGCAGAACCGAGCCTCCCAGCGCAATATCCCCTTTGCCCCATGGGAATCACTTTCCCCGAAACCCACGCCGGATGAAACAACAAGACTGGCAGCGGCGGCAGACTCCATTGCCTACTGGTGGGAAAAGGAGTTCGGCATTGAGCACGAGCTTCTGCGCACCCCCACCATGGTCGCCACGCTCAGTTACAGGCCGCTCTCTATCTGTCTGCGCGCAGAAAAAATCATGACGGATGTCGATTTGAGCATTCTGCTCATGGCTTCCCTCAAAGCCGGGTGCGATGTTCAGCTCAGCACGGCCAATCTGCGTGCTTGGATGCCGCGCGCCCTGGAACCGCTGGGAGTCAGCATCATCGTGGAAAGCAGAGAGGAATTTGAGAACCGTTTCAGCGCGCTGGCGGCAGAAGGGGTATTTGTGCGAGATATCGCCGCGACTGCCACCACTCTGGAGGCCGCCACCTCCTGCAGACTCCGTCTCAGCCATGATTCCGTGCTGGCCAACGCCCGTCTGGAGATGCTGCATTACTTCCAAGAGCGCGTTGCAACCGTCAAAACTGACTGATAACGGCTCAAAACTGCCGTTAATCCCGCGGCAACTGTCATTTTACCTTGAAATACAGAGAAAAATGTGGTATTGGTGCTCATTGTGGATAGCGTCAGCACAATGACTCCGGAGCAACTGAGCCGGTTTGTCGGCAAAGAAGCCCGAAAAACTCTTTTTTCCTGTCCTCCGTTCAACATACCGCACATGTTGGGCACTGCGGTGGTGTGTCTGCTTTTCCCCGGCATAGTATTGGGGCAGAGCCGAGCCATCGGCATCACCGTTGCGCTGCTGGCCACCCTACTGGCCACATGGCTGTGGGATGCCGGGGTCTGGACGGAACGCCTGCTGATTTTCTGGGGCATCTGGAGCGCGGCGGTCTGGGCACTCTGGCAGCTCATTCTTTTTCTGATTGGTCTGAGCAGTTGGCGTAAAGCCCGCCGCTGGCAGAAACCGGACAGCGATGAAAAAGAAGGCCTTGTAGCACCTTGGGAAAAGGTTCTGCACTGGGAAGCAGCGAGCGACACGCTCTACACGGCACACTTCACCCTGCACGCCCCCGCAAAGGGACTTTACCTGCTGGAACTGGAGTTGCAGGATGAAGCGGCGGATAAAACGCTCTTCTGGGAGGGCACACCCGCCTGCTGTGAAGAGCGAGAAATCCTCCCCGGCGTCAGTGTAAAACACCATGCCATCTTCCGTCTGCTCCCCGGCAACCACCCCATTACCCTGGCACTGGACACCGATAAACCGCCGGTCAAAAGCACTATTTCTCAACTCAACCACGTCTGATTCCGCATGAACCCGTTTTCTCTCCGCCCTTGGTTCACCCTCCTGCTTGCGACGGGGTTTGCTCTGCCGACACTCGCGGATTCACGGCTGCCTGAGTTGGCGCGCAAACAAATCGGGGTCACCGTCACCTATGACCCGGATTACACCGTCCTGCCCTACCCGGGCGGAGATGTGCCGCCGGATAGAGGCGTCTGCACGGATGTGGTCATCCGCGCCCTGCGGGAACTGGGGCTGGACTTACAGAAAGCCGTGCATGAAGACATGCGCGGGCACTTCTCCGCATACCCGAAACTCTGGGGGCTCAAGCGCCCGGACCGCAACATTGACCACCGCCGCGTACCCAATCTTCAGACCTATTTCCGCCGCAGAGGATGGGAGCTGCCGCTCACGGATAAGGCAGAGGACTACAAACCGGGTGATATTGTTACCTGCAGAATAGACGTGGCCCTGCACCACATCATGATTGTGAGTGACCGCAAAGCCTCTGACGGCACGCCCTGCATCATTCACAATATCGGCGCAGGAACTCAGGAGGAAGAGGGGCTCTTCTTCTTTCCCCTCACCGGGCATTACCGCGTCAGGCTCTGACGAATAGAACCGCCGATTTGCCTTGACAGGAGGGGGACTCTTGCGTATGATACGCAGACTTGCATGAGTAGCTCTCCCAAACGCGAACACTGGAACTCGAATCTCGGCGTAGTGCTGGCCGTGGCAGGCAGCGCTGTCGGATTCGGCAACTTTCTCCGTTTCCCCGGGCTGGCCGCACAATACGGCGGCGGTGCCTTCATGATTGCCTATTTCACGGCCTTTCTCCTGTTGGGCATTCCGCTCAGTTGGGTAGAATGGACCATCGGCCGCCGCGGCGGGCGAATGGGCGGTCACTCCACTGCCTCAATCTTCTCACTGATAGCACGTTCCTCCGCCTGGAAATATCTGGGACTGGCCGGCGTGATGGCGCCGCTCGGCATTTCCATGTACTACATGTACCTGGAGGGTTGGACACTGGGCTACGCCTGGCACACCGCCATGGGCGACCTTTCCTTTTCAAACGGCAGTGATTTCGGCAACTTCTTCGGCAATTTTGTGGGGGCCAACGGCCACGGAGCCATCTTCTCCGGCCAGAGCACGCTGCCCATTTTCTTCCTCATTGCCCTGCTGTGCAACTTCTACCTCATTTTCAGAGGTGTCTCCAAGGGCATAGAATGGTTCTGCAAACTCAGCATGCCCATTCTGCTCATCACCGCCGTCATCGTTTTGGTGCGTGTGCTCACCTTGGGCACACCGGATGCCGCCCACCCGGAACGCAACGTGAGCGAAGGTCTGGGCTACATGTGGAACCCGGACAAAACCATGCTGGTGACAGAAAGCGGTAAAACGCTCAACATGGTTCCCGCCTCTGCCACCCCGGAACAGGAGCAGGAGCTTCTGCAGCGCACTCAGGCTGAGCACCCGGGAGAGAAAGTAACCCTCCGGCGCATCACTCTGCTTGACGGCCTGATGAATCCGGATTTGTGGATTACGGCTGCCGGTCAGATTTTCTTCTCCCTCTCCATCGGTTTCGGTGCAGTCTGCACCTACGCCAGTTATGTGAGGAAAAACAGGGATATTGCGCTGGCGTCTCTCACGGCCAATGCCGCCAATGAGGTGGTGGAAGTAGGTATTGCCGGCATGATGATTGTGCCTGCCGCCGTCTCCCTGCTGGGTGTAGTGGCTGCCGCCGGTGCCGGCACTTTCGGACTGGGCTTCAACGTCCTGCCGCAGGTATTTGCCTCCATGCCCATGGGCCAGTTCTTCGGCACGCTCTTCTTCTTCCTGCTCTTCCTGGCAGCCATCACCAGCTCCCTCTCCATGATTCAGCCCGCCACGGCATTCCTGGAAGAGTTCTGGGGCATGCGCCGCGTGCAGAGCGTCACCATTGTAGCCTTATTCATGACCGTAGGCTCCATTCTGGTGGCATGGTTCACCGGTGACAACCTCATTGCCTTGGATACCATGGACTTCTGGGTAGGCACTCTGTCGCTCTACCTCATCACGGCGCTGTTCCTGGTGCTGTTCAACGTGGTATGGCACCCGGAGAACGCCCTCCGCGAGCTGGGACGCGGTGCACTCATCGTCCCGCCGCGCATCGTCGGCTTCATCATCCGTTGGATTACCCCGGCCATTCTGCTGTGCGTATTCGGCTCCTGGCTCTACAAAAACATCTTTGTACAACTCAGCCCGCAGGTATCCAACGTGCTGGAAGGCAATCCCGGAGCCATCTTCCCGCTGGCATGGCTGGCCCTGCTGGTCATTTTCTGTGCAGGTGTGGCGTATACCTCCAACCGTTTCCGGCACAAATAACAACACCTACTGCTGAATAATAAAGAACAACTTACATGAGCAAAACAGACAAAAAAGAATCCTGGAACTCCAACCTCGGGGCAGTTCTGGCCGTGGCCGGCAGTGCCATCGGCTTCGGTAACTTCCTCCGCTTCCCCGGGCTGGCGGCACAGTACGGCGGCGGCGCTTTCATGATTGCCTATTTCACGGCTTTCCTGCTGCTGGGTATTCCGCTCAGCTGGGTAGAATGGACCATCGGTCGCCGCGGCGGGCGCATGGGCGGCCACTCCACCGCCTCCATTTTCATGCTTATTGCCCGCTCTCCCTGGTGGAAGTATCTGGGACTGGTCGGCGTGGTGGCACCGCTCTCCATTGCCATGTATTACATGTATCTGGAAGGCTGGACACTGGGCTACGCCTGGCACACAGCTGCGGGTGATCTTTCCCTGAGCAGCAGTGAAGAGTTCGGGGCATTCTTCGGTAATTTCGTGGGAGCCGGCGACAATGGCGCCATTTTCACCGGAGAAAGCAGTCTGATGCTCTTCTTCGGCATTGCTCTGCTGTGCAATTTCTATCTCATTTACAGAGGCGTTTCCAAGGGCATTGAGTGGTTCTGCAAGCTGAGCATGCCCATCCTGCTCATCACCGCCGTGCTGGTGCTGATCCGCGTGCTCACGCTGGGCACGCCGGATGCCGCCCACCCGGAACGCAATGTCAATGAGGGGCTGGGCTACATGTGGAACCCGAATAAGGTGGAAATTGTGGCTGAAGCTCAAACGGAGAAAGGTCCTGTGCAGAAAGTGGTCAACATGATACCTGCCTCCGCCACCCCCGAAGAGGCAGATGCCCTTCTCCGCCGCACTCAGGCGGAATACCCGGGGCAGAAGGTCTTTACCCGCACCATTACGCTTCTGGAGGGGCTCATGAATCCGGAGCTCTGGATTGCCGCCGCAGGGCAGATTTTCTACTCACTTTCCCTCGGCTTCGGCACCATCTGCACCTATGCAAGCTATGTGAACCGCCGCAAGGACATTGCTCTTGCGTCCATCACAGCCAATTCTGCCAATGAGGTGGTGGAAGTGGGCATAGCCGGCATGATGATTGTGCCTGCCGCCGTGTCTCTGCTGGGCGTGGTAGCCGCGGCCGGTGCCAGCACCTTCGGGCTGGGCTTCAACGTCCTGCCGCAGGTATTCGCCGCCATGCCGCTGGGGCAGCTTTTCGGCACCCTGTTCTTCTTCCTGCTCTTCCTGGCAGCCATCACCAGTTCCATCTCCCTGCTGCAGCCGGCCACGGCCTTCATGGAAGAGTTCTGGGGGCTGCGCCGCGTCCAGAGCGTCACCGTGGTGGCCGTCTTCATGTGCGTGGGTGCCATGCTGGTAGCATGGTTTACCGGCGACAATCTCATTGCGCTGGACACCATGGATTTCTGGATTGGCACGCTTTCCCTCTACATCACCTCCTTCTTGTATCTGGCTCTGTTCAACATCGTCTGGCGCTCGGATAATGCCCTCAACGAGCTGGGGAAAGGCGCCCTTTACACCCCGCCCAGAGTGATGAAGTTCATCATCCGCTGGGTCACTCCCGGCATTCTGATGTGCGTGTTCGGCTCCTGGCTCTACAAAAACATCTTTGTGGAGCTCAGCCCCCAGGTTTCCAATGTCCTGGATGGAAAATTAGGCGCCCTCATACCGCTGAGCTGGGTGGGCATCTTCGCCGTCTTCTGCATGCTGGTTGCGCACACATCCACCCGCTTCCACAACAGAAAGTTCAAACATTCTCAACCTAACAACAGACTTCCCATATCATGACACTCGCAGGTATCATCACCATGGTTCTTTCCATCGGATTCGCGTGGACTCTCTTCATCATCTGCTGCCGCAAGCTGGTGAAGAGCCGCAGTGAGGAAGAACAGAACAAGCAGTAAAGCCCCGGCTATATTCAGGCATGCACGCATGCCCCAATCGGCGTCCCTATTCTGCACGCAGCAGGGTAAGTACGCCGATTTTGCTTACCCCGGGCAACTGCCGCAGCAAAGCAGCGCAGGCACGGGTCGTGGCCCCGGTGGTGTAGACATCATCCACCAGCAGCAAATGCGCTGCTGCCGTTTTACGGCCCGCCGCCCACGCCGGATGCAGTCGGTATGCCTTCTGCGCATTCAAGCGTCTTTCACGCGCACTCAGGCGCGTTTGCGTGGCATTCTCCGTCGGCACTCTCAGCAACGGCTGCTGAAGGCGGAGCCCACGCAGATGTGCAAGCGGGCGCGCCAGTTCCTCCGCCTGGTTGAATCCGCGCAGAAACAATCGTGCACGCGTCACGGGCACCGGCACCAGACACCAGTCATCATGCGCCTTCAGTTCCGGGGTAGACTCCCACATTTCTGACAGTAGGGGTGCCAGAGAAACAGCCAAATGGTTGGCACGCCCATATTTGAGCGTATGCACCAGCTCCATGCTTTCGGGCGTACGCAACAGCGCCGAACGCGCAAAATCATAGCTCCGCGGGAACGCCTTGCAGGCATCACAGCGCCCGGCCTGCTCCGCACGCCCGTATGTGGGAGCTCCGCAGTACAGGCAGATGGGGCGCGGCACACGCTCCAACGCCGCCAAACAATCCGGACAGATGGTGGATTGACACGGCTCCCCGCAACGCTCACATGTGTTCGGGTACAGCCAGCGGAGCATAGCGGCGGCTATTATAATTTTAATCAGCGGCGGTGGCGCGCAATAAACTCCTTGGCAGCGGCCTGGTAGGCCAGAGAAGCACTGCCGTAGGGGTCATGCTCCATGATGGTCTTGCCGAAGCTGGGAGCCTCTGCCACACGCACAGAACGGGGAATAACGGCATTGTAAATCTTATCCGGCAGATTTTCCCGCACCTGGCGAATCACCTCATTGGCCAGCTTGGTATTGCTGAACATGGTCATGATGACGCCCTCATGCGTCAGATTGGGATTGGCACCGCTGTCGCGGATCTGCTCCATCACATAGAGAATCTTCGCCAAACCTTCCAAGGAAAGAGACTCACACTGCATCGGGGTCAGCACCTCATCACAGGCGCAGAGAGAAGAGGTCATGAGCACACCCAGAGACGGCGGCGTATCCAGGAAAACGTAATCGTAGAAATTGCTTTCACGCAACCCGGCCATGGCGTCCTTCATGCAGGAAAGATGGGTGCCGTTCACCGTCAGCTCCACCTCCACGCCGGACAGGTCCATGTGGGCGGGGACGAGCGAAAGGTTGCGGCGATGCGTCGGCATCACCAGGTCTTCCATCAGGGCATTACCAATCAGCGCCGGGTAGAGGCTCTCATCACTGGTTTCCACCTCAACACCCAGCATCGAGCTGGCATTTGCCTGGGAATCCATATCAATGAGCAGCACACGCTTACCGCGTGCAGCGAGCGCAGCAGACAGGTTCACAGCCGTCGTGGTTTTACCCACGCCGCCTTTCTGGTTGGCAATGGCAATAATCTTCACGCGGGGGATTCTACCTGAGCATCTCTTATTTTTCAAGCCGATAATGGTTGGCAGACACACAGATATGTGGTATGCTTCTGTCATGCAGACAGATGAGCTTATCTCCGCAGCACGTCAACTGAGTGCCGATATGAATGCCCTGAGCTTCGCGCCGCCGGTGGCCTACACCTACAATCCCCTGGATTACGCATGGGAAGGTCATGAGGCATACATCCGCCGCTTTGGGGAGGGCAAAAAGGACGTCCTGTACCTGGGTATGAATCCCGGTCCTTTCGGTATGGCACAAACCGGGGTTCCCTTCGGAGAGATTGCAGCGGTCACCCTGTGGATGGGCATCACCGCCTCAATCGGTCAGCCGCCGGCCACCCACCCCAAGCGGCCGGTACAGGGCTTCAACTGCCCCCGCTCAGAAGTGAGCGGACGCCGTCTCTGGGGACTTTTTGAGGAGATGTACGGCAGCGCGGAAAACTTTTTCAGCCGCGCTTATGTGGCAAACTACTGCCCGCTCATCTGGATGGGAGAGAGCGGAGCCAACATTCCCCCCACACAGCTGCCCAAGGAGCAAGTGGCACAGATAGATGCCGCCTGTCAGCGCCACCTCTGCAGAATCATTGAAATCCTGCAGCCACGCTGCCTCATCGGCGTGGGCGGCTACGCCCTCAAACAGCTGGAGCTTGCCGCTGCTGCCCTGCCGCACATGAGCTTTACCCTGGGCACCATCCTCCATCCCAGCCCCGCCAGCCCCATTGCCAACAAACACTGGCCGGAAAAACCCCGCCTGCAGATTCAGGATATTCTGGCTCATGCCGGGCTGTCTCACTGAGCCAACTGCTGCCCCCCACAGAGGAGCCGCCGCCAAGTTATTGACCGCAGCAGCGGCCGGCTTGGAGTACGGCTCAGTGTTCTGCGGCGTCCCAGCTTGCAGGAAACCTACCTTTTGCCGCGGAGGCGTTTCTCACCGGAAACAATTTCAAAGAAGCCTTATTCCCATTATTTTTGGTAAACTTCTTCATAGCTTTCTGCAGATCTTCCGAGCGCTGATACTCACTCAGAGACATGTTTTTACCATCATTCATATTACCCATTTGCACTCCCTTATCCGCCAGCCCAAGAACAGCCACTTGATATTGCAGAGTCAGGGAATAGGCAGCCCGGGCAAATGCCGTCTTGTTTTCTTTCTCTACTGTTTTGATTCCCCGGGACGGGAACAGATGCTTGAGGATAAAATTGTTCATGTACAGCAAGTCATTGATATAACCCACCTGGAATTTCTTGAAGTTCGTTTGGTAATACCCTTGGCAAAAACGCTGACCCGGCATTACATACACCATCATCGAAACTTTCCGACCTTCCATCAGGCTCATAATGGCAGGTATACACCCCATTTTGGCAGGCAAGCAATCAAATCCACTTACTTGAATTGCTCCTGTTTTTCTGCTGCTCAAGGCTTTATCTATATCATAAACAGGGCGGCCCAATATTTTTCCGATCCCGCATTTATGCCCGTAGATGGTCTGCATCCGGGTCAGCTTGCGCTGCACCTCTCTCAAAAAATCCTGATCTTTCTCATCAACAAGCGCAGACATCTCCTCCGCTGCAACAGATTCCGGAGGCATATAATGGACCAAAATATCACCCCGACATTCCGACTCCATTATAAAATCAAGCAATTTTCTGAACTCCCCGCTCAGCACCTTATCATGTACCCGGTCCTCTTTCAGATTATTCACCAAACGTTCCACCGCTCGCTCGGTACGCTTCGGCAGGGTCAGCAGCAGCTTCATCTCAGTATCATCAAGCACGGCGTTTCTGATTTTTGGGTCATCCGGGAGCTTGGCATACTTATACACCACAGACTTCTGCTCTGCCGGCTGTAATACGGATAACAGCTGCAGATAAGTGCTGACATATTCCTGATTTCTGTTATATATCACCCGGTCGGAATCTGTCTGAAGCAACACACGGGTCGGCACCAGCCTCCCCATAAAATAGTTTATCCACCCGAATGACTTGAAATAGCTCACATCATACAACTTACTGCCGTAAAAATAGTGAAAGTTTTCATTCAGAATTTCGGCAAAGGCGCAAAGCCAGTCTCTCTCATCATCCGTCAGCTGCGTACCGGTTTGCGTTTCCAGAGAACGGAGTTCTGCTTCTGTCACCCGAAAATACGGGAGCTTCGTACGCCAATGTAAAAAAGGCGTGCGTACCAGGGGAAACAGATAATCTTCCGGACCGTTGATTTTGGTTCTCCCTACAAAGAATGGGGAGGAATAAGCATCTACACACGTAATAGCTACCCCTTTCTGCTCATTCCAATACGCTAACACACCTCCGTTATATGGGTCACAGCAAAAATAGTTATTCTTGTTGCGAACAACTATATCAAGGACACGCTCATCCGGCTTGTTAGATGATTTTTTGGCGTCTCTCACGGCCTGCAAAACCATGCTTTTATCATATTTGTTCTTCTCCTTCTTCCATCTTTCCTCTATAAACGAACGAATACCCATTTCACGGAGGAATTTATCCTTGGGATTCGGAACCGGATTGAACTCATAATCCAGAATACAGGTATGCTGCTTTGCGTACACAACGGAAAGCAATACACTCAACCAACAAATGAGAAAAAATTTCATACTCAGGATTCGGTTGCAGTATACACAACAGCTCCTGAATCAGCAAGTAAAAACAAATGGTCACTGCGTTTGCCACAGCCGTATCTCCCCACCAATCCGGCAGCAACATATACAATTAAGGGGCTAAATGCCGACTCGCTACGCTCGCTGACATTTAGCCTTTAATTACTGCTTAAATTAACGCAATAGAAATGATTAACGACAAGCAATACCGCATGAACTCAGCGAATCCCACGCTGCTTCAGCCCGCGTAGCAACTCCGGAATATCCCGCAGCAGCGTCACGAGGTCAGCGCATAGCAACTCGATTCCTCCCGAGCGGCTCACTTTTTCCGCACACACACCCTTGGCGGGTGAAATAATCCGTGGGTGAGCCATCTCCAGCCCCGCCAAACGTGCCGCATCCTGCTCAGATTCGATACCTATAATAAACGCTGCGCTATGCGGCGTCCAGTCATTCGCCTCCACTTGCGTCACAGTTGCCGCAGAAAACGCCCGCACGATACGCTCCCGTCCCAGCTCCCATGATGCCTCTACGGGGTTACAAATACCGTACAAAACGGCAAAATCAAGCCGCGCCCGTTTCATTGCAGTCCGTATACCGGCAAAGTCTCCTGCAACGAAGCGGCCCATACGAGCCACATTAACAGAGGAAATACGAGCGGCATGCTCCGCAGAAATGTGATGAAGATGACCGGGCACAAAATCAAATATAAGGCCGCGCGCGCCCAAAGAAACAGCTCTGTCCGCCTCACTCTGGCAGGTAACCCCGCCGACGGCAATGAACGGGCTTCCCGCTGCAGAAAGGATATCGTGAGAATGTATGGTCATGGTTGCAGAAGAAGGTTTGATAGGGGAGTGCAGACATGGTTGAAGGTGAATGCGGCGGTGCAGAATCCGGTGTATCGATAAGAATAGGTCATCATGATAGTATTTTTTGGTTGGTGTATGTAATAAAAAAACCGGGCTTGAGGAAGCCCGGCGGGAATTGAACGAACGCGCAGACGCGCGCATGTGAGGGAGCTTCCTGATGCGTTACAACTGCGAATAATAATAATAGCTGCAGAATGTCTGCGGCTTATTGTTCGTGCGCTGTGCGGCATCAGGATTCATCTCGACACATTATACATGGCCCACGCCTTTTGGCAAGCCAATTTGAGCATCATTTGCCAAACACGCGCCGGCAGGTATACACAAAGCGAACCGTAAAAAACACAGCCGCAATGGTCAGCGAAACAATGAAACTGACCCACGCACCTGCCGGCCCCATGGCAGGCACAATCCAATCCGTGCGTATCAGAATACAGGCCAGGGGGAAACCTATCAACCAATAGCTGGTAAGGCTGACCCAGGTAATGACCGTGGTATCATGGCAGCCGCGCAGCAGACCGCTCATGATGACCTGCAGGGCATCCGGAATCTGGTACACCGCACAGTAAAACAGCAGCACGGAGGCCAGTGCCTCCACCGGCGCGGATTCCGTATAAAGAGAAACAATCTCATGTCTCAGGAACAGAGTGGCAACCATCCCGGCAAACACCAGCGTGAGCGACAGCACCAGAAGCGTACGTACCATAGTATCAAACGCCACCCTATCCCGCGCCCCCAAGTGATATGATGCACGGATAGAACCGGCTATACCCAAACTGAGCGGCAGCATGAAAATAACACCGGACACATTGATGGCTACCTGCTGCGCACTTACCATCAGCTCGCCCAGCGGTGCAATCACCAGAACCACCGCGCTGAAAAAAGTCATCTCACACAGGGAGGCCACTCCAAGCGGTATACCCAGCTTGAAAACAGCCCGTACCATCCCCCACTCCGGAGCCCGCCAACTCCACATCTGACGCGTCCGCACCCGGTGCCTGGAGAAAAACAGCAACAGATACATCCCCAGACACATCAGCCACTGAATCACAGACGTTGCCAACCCACAGCCGGGACCGCCCAGAGAAGGTATACACCCCCACCCGTAAACAAATGCAAAGTCCAGCGGTATATTCACCAGCAGTCCCAGCAGAGAAATAATCATGGCAGGGCGGGTCTGCCCGTAGCCTTCAAAATTGCCCTGTGCCGCACGCATCAGCAGCACGGCAGGTGCACCCAGCATGATATAATACACATAATGGCGCGCCTTCTGCGCCAGCTGCGCATCATCCGTTACATAATCAAATGAGCCGGAGGCCGCATACAATGCCAGCAACATGACCACCAGCAGCACAATGGCCGCATAGCGGCTGTTATTGAGCAATAAGCCCACCTTGGATTCATACCCCGCACCACGATATCGCGAAATAATGGGACCGACAATGGACAGCACCATGCTGACCGCCACCGTGATGGGTAATGCAACGGATACACCGAGCGCAACTGCCGCCAACTCTCCCGTTCCTGCCTGCCCTGCCACAATGGTATCCACAACACCCATCCCCATGTGCATGAGATTGGCTATATACAGCGGTACCATGATGATGAGCAGCTTTTTGAGCTCCCCCATATCAAACCACTGTGATTTTCGCAATTCCTCTGCCATTTTCGTAGTCGAGCTACCCTTATCGGAAAAAAAGGTCGGTTCCTATCAGGAACCGACCTCTGTTAACATCTGGAACGGGATTCGAACCCGTGTTGCGCGCGTGAAAGGCGCGAGTCCTAGGCCTCTAGACGATCCAGACGTTGTTTCGCCAACGGCGTGCACACAATTTACCACATCACATCACTCATGGCAAGCTTTATTCTGACTTTTTTTGCATTTTTTTGAAAAAAAAGCATTTTTTGAAAAAAAACCCGCTCTGCCAGGGAGGCAGAGCGGGCAAACTTACCAATGAACCTTGGATGATTAGGGCTGAGCCACACCGTCATCCGGGAACAGACCGGGCAGAGCACCGGCGGAGGCAGCTGCATCCTCACCGCGGCCGGTCTGGCGCTGGCGGAGCGGCTTGCCGAAGGGATCGATCACGTCTGCAGTCACGAAGATCATGAGGTTCTTACGGACATGAGACTCAGCATTGCTGCGGAAGAAGCGACCGATGAGCGGCAGGTCACCGAATACGGGCACCTTGTCCTCAACCTTCTGTACCTCGTCCTCAATCAAACCACCGATGGCGATGGTGTGACCATCATACACGCAGGGGTTGGAGTTGATGTAACGGCGGCTGAAGATGGGCATATCGATGCGGTTATCGGTCAGCGTGATGTGCTCAATCTCGTTCTCGTTGGCAACACCGGCGGTAATCGGAGAACCGTAGTTCACGAAACCTTCGAAGTCCACCACGCGAATCTCGAAGCGCTTGAAACGGACGATATCGCCGTCACCCTTCTGGAAGGGTTCAATCTGGAAGCGCATCATGATACCCACTTCTTCCACACCCCATTCGGAGGGGTTGGCGGGAGCAGCAACGGGCATGGAGCCGGAATAACCGTTATCGTTATTATTGTTATTGTTGTTGCTGCTGTTGGAAGTAATCTGGGGTTCATCATAGGCCACCGGATAGATGAAGCGACGAATCACTTCAATCTTGGCGCAACCCGTTTCGTCGTTCTGGTCAGAGGCCAGAGGATCGGGGGTCGGAGCGTACTCCATCTCAGCATCGCTGCTGATGACGAGGCTCGGAGCAGACATGATGTCTACGCCCTTCTTCTGGGACAGACCGCGCATGATGCCCTGGAAGGAACCGGAATCATAGATACCGGAGAGGGACAGGATGCCGGGAGCGGGGTTAGCCGTGGCGGAAGCACCGGCAGAACCGGAAGCAACCAGATTCTGGATGGCGCTGCTGTTGATGGCACCGGAACCGGAACGAAGACCGCCGGTCATCAGACCATTGGTGAGCGTATCCGTAGCGGAAGACAGAGAGCCGTTGGAGCTGATGGGCCAGGTACCGCCGTTGCCGTGGTTGGCAGAGTAAGCAGAACCACCGCTGGTCACGAAATCGCTGAAGCTGCGGGGGGTCGTAGCATTCTGACCGCTCACGCCGCCAAGGAATGCGGAACCGGCATCATTGATGGAGAAGGGATTGATGACCCAGTCGAAGCTGAGCTCCTCATCGTTCTGCTGGGAGATTTCCACGAACTTGGCGCTCACCTTCACCATCTTGGGCATATCCTGACGGAAGATGTTGATGGCTTCCTCAACGGCATCCAGCTCATCCTCGGTGTTGTACACCGTCAGCTGACCGGTAGCGCGGGAGTAAGTAGCAGTAGCACCCTGCGGGAAGTTCACACCCATGGCGATAAGAGCAGCCTTGGGGTCAATCTTGAGACGGCTGCTGCCACCGCTGCTGCCACCACCCCAATCGTCATCGCTCTCCTCATCACCCTCTTCATCGCCGGAGCTGCTGTTCAGGAAGGAGGGACGAACCGGCCAGGAGCGACGAACCATGCGATGGTTGGAAGCACCCTTCTGGTACACGACCACGGCGTTTTCTTCCACGCGGAAGGCGCAACCGGTGGCGTTGCAGATACGGTTCAGGAGTTCGGAAGCGGTCAGGTTCTCCAGTTCAAGCTTGGAGATGATGGCGGGAGGCAGCTGCTGCACCACAGCCACGGGAGCTGCGGTCTCTTCCTCCTCCTCATCCTCATCTTCCTCCTCATCCTCGTCATCAGAGGAAGAAGAAGCGGCAGCAGGAGCTGCGGCAGGAGTCGGAGCCTGCTGGGGCTTCTCGAAAATGAAGTTCATCTGCATACCGGACTTGCGAGCCTCAGCACGCAGGAAGTCCAGAGCATCCTCCACAGGGGTCTCCTCAAAGCTGGCACGGGCAATCTTGAGGTTGTTCAGGTTCTCCGTGTTGCGAATCACGCCCTCGGAAACGGGAGCGGAAACAGAACCGCCCAGTTCAATCTCAGGCAGCTCGGTGGGGAGATCTTCCTGCCACAGGGCATCCACCTCTGCCAGAGCCTTGGCACGATAGGAGTTGTAGGCAGTACGATAGTGAGCGGAACGACGGCGGCTCACAGCTTCCTGACCACGACGGGCGGCGCTGTTGTAGGGGTCGATACGCAGGACGGAATTGAAAGTCTCATAGGCCTGGTCAAACTGGCCAAGGTCAAGCTGGCCATAACCAAGGTTCAGCAAACGCTGCACCTCTTCCACGTTTTTGACGTGCTCAGGAGTAAGGGCGGGATTGTTGCGGACGGGGTCACGCAGGAGAGAAAGCTCCTTACGGGCACGCTTGTTGTTGGGGTCACGGCTGAGCACTTCAAGAAGAAGCTGTTCGGCATCATCGTAGCGGCCTACGCGGGCGCACTCAATGGCCACGGCGATGGAGGCATCACCAATGCTGGCAACGATGAATTCCTGCAGAGTCTGAGTAGCCGGAGCCTTGGGAAGAACCTTCCAGGCTTCCTTGTACTTATCAAGAGCGTCCTGATACTTCTTCTCAGCGTAGGCGGTACGACCGTCCTGCAGGAGCTGCATGGCGCGCTGTACTTCAGCCTTGCGGCGAGCCGTCTCACGGCTGTTGATGCTGTCCTGTCCACCGGCATACACGGCGGTCGGACCAACTTCGCTGGTACCGGCGGCGGTGGAAGCGGTCAGATAACCCTGCTCGGGGATAGCAGCGGGAGCAACAGGCTGCACATTCTGCTGCACAGCAGGCTGTGCGTTTGACGGAGCAACAGCCGATGTCGTACGAAGATAGCCGACGGTGCTAGCCTGCACAAACGGGCAGGAAGCAGCAACAGCCATCAAAGCCAACATACTTTTGGAGTTAATGAGAGGTGCGTGGTTCATGGTAATGCTATATTTATGACAGAAAACTATTCCGTTGTAAAGTCTGCTTTTTATTTTTCGCGGGTTTATGTCTCTTTTTTTTGAAAGAAACGGATTTTTCACTTATTTTTTCGGTGCTGCGGGCACATTTACGGGACTTTCGGCACCATTGAGGCGGATATTGACGCTTCCGGAAGCATCTACCGTCTCCAAAGTAGCCGACATCTTCTCACCGGTGCAGATACCACCGGGGATATCGAAAGTGGCATTGAGCTGCACCTTGACGGTACCTTCCGGCTTGCCGAGGGCGGAACCGGCCGTCACGCGCAGTGTAACTGTCGTATCATTAATCTTATGGCCCTTTTCGTTGGGGGTTCCCTTTTCCTTGGGAGAAGTGGACTTACCGGCGCGCACCACGAATTCTTTCTGTGCGGCGGCCGTTTCATTATCACGAATGCGCACCACATTTTCAGAAGCCATGGCACCGGTGAAATCCGGGAAATCTTTTTTCTCGAAGCCGACCACCGTGAAGCGGGTCTGCGGCCCCTTGGCGGTAAGGCCGAAGGAGTCACCCGGCTTGAGCGTCACCTTAACCAGCGGCGTGGTGTCCTTTGCCGTAGCATAGACACGGACACCCACGGTCTCCGGCTTGGGATCAGAGGCAAACATGTTGTCAACCATCAGGAAGGCATGAGCCGTCTCAACCTTGTCAGCCACCAGCTTGGGAGCGCCGCTCTGCTGCACCAGATTGGGATAACTGGAAACATCTGCGGGTTTGGTCTTGGAGGCAAACTCCTCTGCATTGGTGAAACCGTCGGAGTCAGAATCCAGGCTCAGCGCAGCCGGGTCACCCAGCACATCTGCCAAACCGTTGGAAAGGAACCAGCTGTTGGGCACATCACCATGGATATTGGCGGCCTTGGGGTCATAGATATCGATAATGGTGTTCTTCTTTGCATTATCGAGCGTAATCTGCCAGAGCTCAGTAGAGAAGAAGAGCGGAGCCATGCGGGGCTTACCGTTGATAAGGGCACCCTCAGGGGCGCAATCCTTCACGGTACGTTCCTGCTTGAGGCTGTCGCGCAGAGCCTGAGCCTCTGCCGTCAGCTTTTCATCCGTCTTGCTGACGCTGACAGAAGTGCTGGGGCGCTCCACCTTGCTGGAGCTCATGACGTAGCCACCGTATGCAGCAGCTGCGATACCAAGTACGGCACCGATAATCAGCGCCTGCTTGCCGGAATTGGAATTATCAGCCATTTTCAGAAAAAATCAGGTTAAAATTTACTTGGTCTTGGCAGGATTGAAATACTGCACCTGGATATTGAAGTGCACACGAGCCGTTTCATCCGGGGAACCGGTCTTACGTTCCGCAACCTTACGGCCGGGAGTAGCAGCTGTCTCAGCGGAGCCACCCAAGTCATCACCCTGAGCCGCCGGAGCACCCGGGGCCACATACGGAGAGATGTGGGGCAGCGTTTCCATGCCCTTAACAGCAATACCGGTGATGGAGAACATGAAATCCTTATCTGCTACCACGGAATTGATGATGGCGGGGATGGCACCGCGCTTCACCTCCAGCGCGACCTCAAAGGAAAGCGGGAAGTAGGCCTTAGCCTTGCGGCTGTTGGCCTTGGCGGCTTCTGCAGCCTCAGGAGGCAGCGGTGCGCAGTATACTTTATCCAGCACCACATCACCGGCGTTGAGAGCAATCTGCGCCACACGCTCCACAGCCTTGAGCTGGAAGCTGCGGAACGGCACATCCTCCTGCACGGGAGCGGCGTTCTTGAATGCAGCCAGGCCCAAATCGGCGGCGGCATCGCTCACGCACTTACGGCCCTTGCTATCACCGAGCTGGCGAATCCTGTCAATGGCACCGCGCAGCTGGTTCTGGAAATCCTGAGCGGAAATCTGCTTACCGTCGCCGAAGCAGAATGAGGCATAGCGGTTCAGGTCCTCCTGCATCTCCTTGTTCACAGCCTTCACCTCATCGGTAGCTTTCTGCAGCTCTTTGAGGGTAGCCTGAGTGGGGGAGAACTCTGCAGCATCATACCCCTCGAAGCGATTCTTGATTTCATCCAGCTTAGCCATTGTTTCAGAGTACTCCTGCTGCTTGCAGAAGCCATGGTACAGGATACCGCCGAATGCAAGGGCAAATACAGCAGAAAGAGCCACTACTCGCTTGTTTTCACTGATATTCATAATGTAGAAAGTAGGTTTGAGTTATTTGCGTGCACCTTCAACGGAAAGCTCGGGAATGGGAATGGGATTCTTGAGCGGCATGACCATCATGAACTTCTCCACGTAGTCAGGCATCTTGCCCTTCGTGGCCTTGGAATCCACAAACTGGAAGTAGTGGTTGAGGTTGCTCTTCACCTTGGCATCTTCATACGCAAAGAGAGAGTCGACGCTGCGCTCATCGTAGTTGTGAGCCACCAGGTCATAGATGGCCTGACGGTGGTTCAGGCTGCGTTCATCACCGGGGGATTTGATGGTGAAGCCGCTCACATAGATAGCCGTCACGGCAGGACCGGCATTGCGCTTTTTGCCCACCTGCTCCGGAGCCTTGTTGATGGCGCTTTCCCCACTGCCGCTGCGGCTGCGGTTCATATCAATGAGCTTCACGCCCTTCACGTCCGTGGCGTCGGTCAGGGCGGAGTTCTGCACATCATAGTTAATGAGCGGGGAGAACTCGCTCACCCAGAACTTAATGGAAGCACTCTTGGCGGAAAGCTGCTTGAGCACGTCTGCATACGCAAAACGGGTGGAGTACAGCGCATTGTATTCTCGCAGTTTCTTCACCTCTGCCTTGTACTTGTCATGCGTGGCGCTGATCTGATTGCTTATCTGGGCCACCTTGCGGTCAGCGGGTTCTGCCTTCTTCAGAGCCTGAGCGGCATCATCCGCAGCTGCTCCGGCAGCGTAGGCATAGAAACCGGCACCGGCCAGCGCAAGCACGCCGGCAACGGCCACCTTGGGCAGCAGAGCCTTCTCTGCACGGTTCTTACCCACGCTCGTGGGAACAAGGTCGATATTGAACTGACCCACCTTCGCACCACTCACGGCAGCACCGGCCACGGCACCCAGGCAAATGGCGTCCTGGTCAAGCTCTTCCTCATCCACCTTGGGACCGATGCTGAATGCCTGCAGCGGGTTGAAGTATTCCACCGGGATATTAAGGGCGGACTGCAGGTATTCCAGCGCATAGGCCAGACGGGCACCGCCGCCGCAGATATAGGCCTTGGTGGGCGGATTGCCCTGGTACTGGGCACGATAGTGGTTGATGGTACGCTGAATTTCAGAGCTGAGACGGCTCATGGCGTTGCGAATGGTGGTAGCCAGCGCGGCATCCTGCTCATCCATATCATCCGTATGACCGTTACCGAGAGATACAACACCGTTTTCCAGCTTGAGTTTTTCTGCCTCACGGAAGCTGAGGCGGAACTCACGGGCAATGCTGTTGGTAACGAAGGCACCGGCAGCCGTCACGGAACGCGTGAAGAAGCGGCCGTCTTCCGCAAAGATGATATCCGTGGTCTTGGCACCGATATCCAGCAGCATGACCGGCTCCGTCTCCTCCGGATAGTTCACACAGAAAGCATTGAAGAGAGAGGTAATGGAGCAGTCCACAGCCACCGTCTTGAGCGTATTGCCTTCTACCTGAGAGTTCAGGTTATCCAGCACGTCCTTCTTGATGGCCACCAGCAGCACCTCGCGTTCGCCGTCATCGCGGTCGGCCAGCTCCTGATAGGAGTATATGATATCCTCCATCGGGAAGGGAATGTGCTGCTGCGCTTCCATTTCCACCTGCTCTGCGATATTTTCCATATCGATGGCAGGCAGCTTAATGAAGCGCATGAACACCTGCTGACCGGAAACGACGTTGCGCACATCGCTTCCCTTCACCTTCAGCTCCGCCACCATTTCGCCGATGGCGTTGCTCACATAATCCATGCGCATGCCTTCCTCTACCGGGTCGAGAAGAATATCTCTGCGGGCATAGCGCGACAGCGCAAAGCCACGACCGGCCGGAGTAAAGACGCCCATCGTGACGCTCTGAGCGCCGATTTCCAGGGCTACCGTTTTCTTGTAATCAGCCATATCAAATACCTATTCTTTGGTTCAATTGAAAAGTGAGTTTCCGGCAGAGGGGCTATCAGCGATTGCGCTTGCCCTTCTTGCCTTTCTTCCTCTTACCGCCGGTAGAAGAAGAGGTGCTGTCGTCCGTCTCGGAAGTCGGAGCATCAGCGGTAGTATCAGTAGAAGCAGACGTATCCGTCGTGTCGGATGAGGTAGCGGAGCCACCGGGAATCGTAGAAGTTCCCAGAGCGGAGATACCGGCAGCAGCGGGAGAGAATTCCTCACCGTACATGGGGCGGGTGGCAGGGAACACGGGGCTGTAGTAGGGAGCAAAGGGAGTCTCGGCAATGCTCTTCAGCGTGGCGCCTGCCGTATCGGCATTTTCCTTCTTCCACCAGGAGCCGGTGAGCTTGTCCTTGAGGTCACGGGAAACCACCAGGCCGGGGTTTGCAGAGGTATTGTTGCAGGCAGAGCCCTTGAATTTGGCCGTCACCGCCACAGCACCCAAACGCTTGGAAAGCTCGGGATTCTTCACATCCGGGCCGCAAATGCGCATGGCATCCGTGGGAGACAGGAACACACCCACGTTCACCACAGTGCCGTCATCATTAGCCTGCGGGTCCAGGGGAATATCCACATAGGTGATATCCTTGGTCAGCATCAGCGGCTTGTCAGCACCCTTGCCGCCCATCACCACCACGTGAACCTTCACGTCAAGCTCATCCACAAACTGGGGCTTACCGGAGCCGCCGCGGGCTGCAACCTGCAGAGGAATACGCACCAAATGCCAGGCGTAGGCGGCATCATTCTTCATCAGTTTCACATCCTTGGAGTTATAGAAGCTACCGGTTGCACCGGGAGGCGTCACTCGGGCAATCTCCATATCAGAGGCATTCAGGCCCTTCTTGAGAGACACGCGAACAGACTCCGCAGACTGTGCGCTCACCACAGGCAGCCCACAGAGAGCTGCCACCAACAGAGAGGTAAAAAGCTTTTTAATCATGGTAAAAAAACATCAGATGCGCCTATACTTATACACAAATCAATCCCGCTTGGCGAGAAGAATCTTGCTCTTACCTCTATTTTTTTGAAATATCTCCGCAACGCAGGCGTATTGCACACGCGCACAAAAGCCTGCTGCGGTCAGAATTTTGCCTTGTTACCACCCCCTTATCTGTGCTATATAATCTTACAGGAATGAACACTCTGGCAACTTATATTCACAATCTCGACCCCGTTTTGTTGGAAATTCCCGGCACCCCGCTGGCACTTCGCTGGTACGGGCTGGCCTATGTGGCCGGTTTTGTATTGGGATACCTGGTACTGCTGCAGCTTTCCAAGCGAAAACTCTATTGTGTAGAGCCGGAAAAACTCGGTGATTTCATCACGATAGTATGTATCTTCGGCGTGCTGATGGGCGGGCGTTTGGGTGAATTCTTCTTCTACTGGCTGCCCAAAGAAGGATGGAGCGGCCTGTGCGCAGACCCGCTGTGGGTGCTGCGCGTATGGGAAGGCGGCATGGCTTCTCACGGCGGCATTCTGGCAGTCCTTTGCGTTGCAATATGGTACGCCGTCAAAAACAAACACAGCATCTGCGCCATCTCAGACGGCCTGGCCATCGTCTGCACCATCGGCCTGTTCTGCGGCCGCGTTGCCAACTTCATCAACGGCGAGCTCTTCGGCAGAGTCACCACGGCAGACAACCCCATCGCTATGAAGTTCCCCATGGAGCTGGCTACCCTGCCCGCAGAACAGCAGAGAGCCGCCCTGCAGGCCATCGTAGAAACCACCGGGGCTCCTTTCAGCTTCCTGGCTCAACCCAATGAAGGCTTCTATGACACCGTCCTGCGCCTCATGCGTGAGAGTGAGCCGGTCCGGGAAGCCGTGGGACAATTCCTCACCCCTCGCTACCCCTCCCAGCTTTTTGAAGCAGTGGGAGAAGGTCTCATCATTTTCGTGATTCTCATCACGCTGCGCCTGAAGTGGAAAAACGCTCCGGACGGCATCTTTGCCTCCCTGTTCTGCTTTCTGTATGCCGCAGCCCGCATCACCTCCGAATGCTTCAAGGAGCCGGATGCCGATGTCTGGCATGGTATCACACAGGGGCAATACCTCTCTTTCGGCGTTATTCTGCTCGGAATTTTCTTCCTCATCCCCGCTATCCGCAACCTTAAAACAAAAAAATTGCAGAAAAATTAAAAAAAAGACTTGCAATAGCACAAAAAATCGTGTAAAGTCTCGGCGCACGCTGCATCCGCAGCCTGCAAAACAAGTGGGTAGGTTCCCGAGCGGTCAAAGGGGGCAGACTGTAAATCTGCTAGCGTTTGCTTTCGATGGTTCGAATCCATCCCTGCCCATCCCACTAATGCGGAGGTAGCTCAGTTGGTAGAGCAACACCTTGACATGGTGGAGGTCGTAGGTTCGAGTCCTATCCCCCGTATCCATTTCCCATCTCGCTCCCGGTTGCCATGCAACTCGGGAGTTTTTTATTGACACTTCGGCAAATTGGCGGTTGACGATTGAGCATTTTTGCGCTAGAATAACGCCCGTGCACGGTGCGCACCGCGCGTGCGCAACCAACAAACAATCTCATATTAACCAACAACATCAAGTACCATGCCTGTACCTACACAAGAACAGTACATCAAGATGCTCGATACGGCCAAGGAGAAGGGCTACGCCTATCCCGCCGTCAACGTCACCACCATCGAAGTGATCAACGGTGCCCTCAAGGCTTTTGCTGAGGCCAAGTCCGACGGTATCATCCAGGTTTCCCTGGGCGGCGGTCAGTTCGCTTCCGGCACTGCCGTGAAGGATTCCGCCATCGGCGCTATCGTGCTGGCAGAGGCCACACACCGCCTTGCCGAGAAGTATGATGTGCTGGTTGCCCTGCACACCGACCACTGCCAGGCTGACAAGGTGGACAGCTTCCTGCGTCCCCTGCTTGCCGAGAGCAAGAAGCGCATCGCCGAGGGCAAAGGCCCCCTGTTCAACTCTCACATGCTCGACGCCTCCGCTCTGCCGATGGCTCAGAACCTCGAGCTCTCCAAGCAGCTTCTGGCCGAATGCGCCGAGCTGGGCATCGTTCTCGAAATCGAGATCGGCGTTGTGGGCGGTGAGGAAGACGGCGTTGACACCAGCGGCGCTCCCAAGGAGAAGCTCTACACCTCCCCCGAGGACATGCTGCAGACCTACGAGACCCTCAACGGCGTGGGTGAGTTCATGCTCGCCGCTACCTTCGGCAACGTGCACGGCGTGTACAAGCCGGGTGCCGTTCAGCTCAAGCCCACCATCCTGCGCGACGGTCAGGCCGTGGTGAAGGAGAAGCACGGTAACGACATGCGCCTCGTGTTCCACGGCGGCTCCGGTTCCGACCTCTGCGACATCCGTGAGGCTATCTCCTACGGCGTGGTGAAGATGAACATCGACACCGACACCCAGTACGCTTTCTCCAAGCCCATCGTCCTGCACATGTGCCAGAACATCGATGGCATGCTCAAGGTTGATGGCGAAGTGGGCAACAAGAAGGTCTACGATCCCCGTTCCTACCTCAAGAAGGGTGAGCAGGGTATCTGCGAGCGTCTGCAGGTTGCTGCTGATGACCTGCTCTCCGCCGGCAAGACCCTCTTCGGCCAGATCTAATGCTGAGCTGAATACCTCAAAAAACTTCAGCGCGGCTGCCCAAACAGGCAGCCGCGCTTCTTTTTCCCAAAAGGAGTAAGCCCAAATAATGGGGGCCTAAGATGTCTGCTACTTTCTTCTGCGGCGGTATACGAGCATGGTAAGCGCCAGCAGGCTCAGGGTTGCAGTAGACGATTCCGGCACGACAAACCAAAGCATGTGCTCGGATACGGAGGAATCGCTGTGTTCACTGATGTAAGTAGAGGCAACCCAGTTGTCGCTGATATCCCTTCCATTTGAATCCAGCAGCTTGAAACGAACCCCGTCGCCCACCACACCATTGGAGAAGTCATTCATCTCCTCAAAAAGGAAGCGTCCCGACCCTCCGCTTATCTGAATGCCGATATAGGTCGTCTTGGCGCTGTAAACGGATTTCCAATCCTCCCCGGACAGCACCAGCGTAAGACCGTCACCGCCTACATTGACATTTTGCAGCTGGTTTACATATACATGTGCAATTCGTGTTCCGTTGGCTGTGGTGTGAACAACCGGTGCGGCAGTGGGGGTCAATTCCAGCGTGGTGTTGCGGCCCACCGTCACTGATTCGTTGGATGCAAGTATGGTTGCCGAAAGCTTATCTATGTTCTGTACCGCTGCGGCAGATACTTCCAAAGCATCTTCTTCGATACTACCGGCAATGACCGAGCCAGCATCGATGTGTACCATATCCTTCACATTCAGGGCGCAAGCCTCATGCAGCTGCACCAAGCCGGATTGGAGGTTCATGTGATGAAGCTCCATATTCCTGGTCGTACCCATGGATGAGACGGCAACATTTACCGCCATAGACGGTGAATCTGCCGTACCCCCCAAACGCACCATTGTCCCGCTGTTTTCCAGATGCAGATTATCGACACTTGCAGCCAGCCCCTTACGATTCGTTACCGCGGCATCCACTCCGGTCTTATCCATGACGGCACTGCCGTCCGTTGTTTCCTTAATGGAGCCGCCCAGTAACACATGTCCGCCATCCAGCAAGTCCACCCTGTTCATGTACTGCTGCGTAGCGGTATCAGCAAACTGGATACCTGCCTGAGTGCCTTTTACGGTTACTTTCATATCCGCCGTGGATTCGGAAGCGGTGCTGTTGGCATCCCTCACCTGCAGCACGGTCATGCTCTCTACGTTGATATCTCCGGTGAACTGATGGATATCCCGAATGGCAGCGTAGCCCACCATTGTTCCCGTTTCGCCGTCATAGCCCAGGCCATCGGCACGCTTTACCGCCTTACCTTCCGCTTGGGCGGCAGCGCTGATTTGCTCGTTATTGAAGATGAGGTGAACATCCGTTCCCACCATTTCGCCCAGCAGGCGGATAGCGTGGCTGCGGTCATAGCGGTTGAACACATCGTTCTGCTCATTGATGGAGGCATCCGGGGTAAAATTGTGCGTGTTGACGGTCACGGTGGCACCGGAGACAATATCCGTTCTTACCGCCAGTGTCATTTCCTGACCATTGATGGTTTCCTTGCGGCTGCAATCTGTGTACCAATCGCCATGCCCGGCAATGGTGGCACCATCTGCAAGCAGAACAAAGGCAGAAGGGGCTATTTCCGTAAGCGTAATGGAACCATCAGGATTCGTGACTTCCTGCTTGGTCTTGCCGATACCGGCACCAACTCCAGCGAAGGCGTCTGCAGCGGCATCATTATCCATGGCCAGCACACCTCCTTTGCCCACCACCAGCGCGTGGGGATAGGCAAGCTCTGCATTGCCCACGACCAAGAATGTCTCATCCTTCATGTCCAGAGCATGTGTAACCAACGCTTCATCCACAACAAAACGCCCGCCCTGTATGGACAACTCATTCAGCCAGGCACTGTTGACGGATTGGGTGGCATTGCCTTCCTTGAGCACGTTGAGCTCACCGTCTGCGCCGTGACGTCCGTAATGATGTTTGACATGGCCAATATCCGTAGGCGTGCCTTCATACTGCACCGTTTTCTGGAAATCACCGAACCCGAGCACGCCGTCATAATTACCCTGAATCGTGCCCAGAATCTGCAGCGTGATGGCCTTCTCGCTGCTCATGTTAACAACGGAGGAATTGATACGTTCCCCGTTGTTGCTGCTGCCAATCAGGGCGTTTACCTGAGCAATCTGGGTGGAGGCGGCAGTGGCGGTTCCCAAGGCATCCAACGCCAGCACCGTGCGGTTCGTGCCATTCTCCACCGTCAGGTCAATGTTGGCATTGAGCCAGTTACCGCCGCTGGCATCAGCTGCCTTGTCTACAGTCATGATTTCCAGCTGCACCTTACCGCCGGCGGCATCCGGATTTGTGGTGCCCCTCAGATTGCCGTCCATTCTCACCGTACCGCTGAAATTGTCAGGATTGAGCACCTTGTAAACAGCGTAGCTGTACTGCCCATCTGCATTGGAGAAGCCATAGAGAGTCACCACCGTATTGAAGTCGCCCACCAGCGTGGTTAACACCATTTTTTTGTCGTGGGAATTGCCCAAGCGGGCATCCACCAGAGTATCATCGTCCGGCTTGCTGGGATCCACATACACGGAAGTTCTGACGGCATTCTGAATAACCGTGGTTGCCATCTGTTCGCCTTCAAAGGCGTGCAGATGCGCATAGTCTGCCCCGTTGTCCGCAAAATCCGCCTGCAACAGCGCACCATTGACAATGTATATCTCACCGGTGCCCAGAGCATTCTCATGCTGCATCACGATGCGGCCACCCTCCAGCACCGTACCGCCGGAGAAGCTGTTATCCGTAGCCAGCACCGCCGTGCCGTCACCCATCTTTCGAAGACTCGTGGCACTGCTGCCGAAGCTCTCGTACCGCTCATTATCTTTGGGATTGCGAATGGAGCCGCTGCCGAAGAAATAATAGTTCGTGGAATCCTCCGTATTCTTCCCGTCCAATGTATAGTTGGCACCGATAACGATGGAAACCGGAGCCACATCACCCACAATCTGCACCTTCTGGTAACCCACAGCGGCATCCTCCACGCCGTCAATGGCAAAGCCCACTTCCCCTTGCTGTACCACGTTGCCGGCATGCAGAACCTCACTGGTCACATTTACCGTTTCATCGCTGCCAAGGTCTGTTTTCTGACCATCCCAGGTTACCGGTTGGTAGAGATTACCGAAGAGCACCAGCTGTCCGTTGTCAAAGTCGAGATTTTCTTTCCACTTGTTATTTGCGGCTGCCGGGGTGCTCGTATCGGACCATGTGTAGTCCCCGTTCCGCATACCTGACCACGTGCGGCGGGGGTCACCCACCACAGTCATGACGAGGTAATCCTTTGTGTCTTTGTCATAGTTTTCTATTTTCAGTTGGCCATAATAACCGGCTTCCAGAGCAATTGTCTGAGAGAAACTCTTATCCTCCAGCAAAGATGTGCCGGACCACACCTCAATATCTTCTGCCGAAGCCAAGGAAAATGACTGTCCGCCGTAAAACTGAGTGGAGAGGTTCACTTTGCTGAAATTGAGTGTAACGGCGGTGGAATCCCATATACTGAGCGTTCCGGTTACATTCAGCATGGTAGCGGTGTAATTAACCGTGTTAGCAGGCATCACTCCGCTGATGTTAAATACTATGGCGGAATTATCCTTACCGAGGGTAAGACTGCCCTCTACAATTGACTGAGTCGGCAGGGTACTTTTGCCCGGCTGCTTGGTGACACTTACCTCCAGATGCCCGCTACCAACAGTCAGCTCGGAATTGGTAATGCCCGAGATGGAGTCCCACTCGTTGGCTCCGGAGCCGATTCCGGTGACACCCAGTTTCAGCACGGAAGAGCCTGCCAGATTCAGATTGCCGCTCAAGGAAAGATTATTGAAACCGAGTATACCATCCATGACCGACAAATTCACCAGATTGGCAGAATGAATATACTGAGTTGCCAGGCCTCTTTTTTCCAGACTGAGCATTTCCACACCCAGAGAACCATCACCGGCTGAGGCGGGGTTGGCAGGTTTTACTTGGTCAACGGAAGAGGTTGATAAATCAATGTAAGCCTCCGTGGGGCGGGTGTAGGAATGCGCAAAGCCCATGGAGCCGGAAAAGATGTGTTCCTCGGTGGAATTATCCTCCAGCACCAGATTGGTGATACCATCTGTCACCACTCGGACAGCCCAGCGCTCATCCGCTTGAGCCATGAGGTCATTCTTGGGGAACTTACCCTCACCCAACGCTGTGGTGGTCTGCTGGTTGTCTTTTTCCCATGAGAAATTCCAGCCTTTCCCCAGAAATTCTGCTTCCAGAGATTGGATAGTGATGCGTGAGCTTTCACTCAATACCAGAATATTATCTGACGTGAGGGCACATCCTTCATCACCATATTTGTATTTATTATTGCCGGCATCGCGTATTCTCGGATTGTCGCGCGTTAAATCCAGACAGGCATCAGAGAACACATCATCCTCCAGAACCAACTGCACGGCACCGCAAAGGAATCTTTCTGCCGCAACAGCCCCTTCATGGTTACCTTTTTCTCGGTGATTGAATTCGTTTAAGAGCCGTACCGTGCCGGTAAAACGCTCCGAAGCCTCCCCCTGTGCAGAAACGGCATTCTTCTCATTGATGGCAAAAGAGGAAACATAGTTAAACGCAACTCTGTCATTGGCCAGATAGTCGGCCTGCGTCGTCGGCATGGCCATATAGGAGTAGCCATAGAGCAACAGCTCACCATTCCCGCTGATACCGCCGGTCAGATTCAGGGTACGCCAATCGGTCGGCACTCTGTCCTCACCGTAGGAGCCGGTGCCGGTTGAGATGCTAACACTGCCGTCTACATCCAGTTTATTGCTCAGCCCCGGTGCACGGAACGCAGCATCGGAAGAATGGTAATTCACCAGCAGGGTGGAGTTGTTCCCCATGCTGATGGTGCCCGTGCCGGCCGCGTAGTCACAACCAAGATAGAGAGATGTATTCTCCTCCATGGTAATGCCGCCGCTGAACGTGTTGGCGGTATTGAGAATTGCTGTGGCTGTGCCGCTCAGGGTAACGGATGTTGCGTGGATATTCCCGTTGCTGTCCGTATAGTCTGTGATGCTTCCCGGACCGTCAAAGGCATAGCCGTAATTCAGCACGGCACTATTGGTGCCACTGGTTTCTGGTGCATTATCGGCACTGATAACAATACTTCCGGGCGCTACGGTATCACCCAGAGAAATATTGCGCTGAGTACTGCTGTCATCAAACTGCACCGGACTGCCATCCAAATAGGTTCCGCCCTGCCAATTCGTGCTTGCCGCCGCATCCTGACTCTGCCACGAACCATCCGACCCGCCGTCCCATATCAAAACGGGAAGAGCAGCTACATCTAACTCAACATCTTGTGTTTCATTAAGGATTGAGGGGGGGGGCACTACATCTTGTGCGAGACCAACATCCAAACCTGCCCCCAGAACAACATAAAAAAGCCAACCGGGCATCGCACATGTCCGAAAATTACAAGAGCAGCAGGATGATTCAACCTTTTTCATAGAGCTTTTACAGGATATATTGATGACGTTCAGGCAGCTAAATGACGCGGCGAGCAAATATACTCCCGCACAGAGCATATTGCAAGCTAATTATTAGAGAAATATGACGAGAATACAAATTCCTTTTTTATCCCCACTTACAAGCGATAATCACTCTCCCTAATCGGAGTGGAAAATTCAGTACTCTGAAAGTTACTTAACAGCATATAAGGCATAGCCTGCCGGGTGTTTTTCCCTGTTGGGCACATCCCTCAATTATTGCAGAATCTACCCCTTGCAGCCGCACCACATAAGTACCCTATGGTGAATTGCTCCTATTTATCAATCGAAATTCGTTTTTCGGCTGTGCCAGGCTACAAAAGAGCCCATGACGATGAAAGCTGTACCGAAGATGGCGAGAATGAATGGAACAGCGTATTTCCCCCAGAAGGTGTTGGGTACGGCTTTCTCCGGATTATCCGGCAGGTAGATAAGCTCCACTTTTTCGCCTTTCTTCCAGGCCGGAGGGTTAGAACCCTGACTGTGTTTCACCCGGTATACCTGACCATCCTGTGCCGTAAAACGGAACACAGGGTGGTATGTGGAACCTCCTCTGCGCCCGCTGCTCCGTTCGAGCTTCAGGGAAACAACCTCGCCCTGCGCGGTGATACCACCCTCCACTATCCGCTGGGAATCCACCGCCGTCACACCGGAGCAAACAAGAGCCCCCACCCCCGCCAGAGCAAAGATGCACCCGAAAACCACCCCTACGACAGACTTGCCGCCGGAGGTTTTCTGCGTTGTAACACCGGCAGATTCAGTCGGAACCGGCGCCTCTGCATCCACAAGAGAGTCCAGTATGTCCGCCACCGGCTGCACTTGGGGGATATTCAGGAAGCCCTGCGGAATCCGGCGGCTGCCGTGCTTACCGGGAACCTCCCTGTAAGCAAAAATCAGGCTACCGCTGCCATCCGGCTCTGCCTCACGCGCTTTCACCATGCCGGGCAGCACGGGATAGGTGCTCAGTTTTCGCTTGCCGAACCACCCGGGCTCCAGCACCATGGCCTGCTGCGCAGTCAGCAGATACGCCGTGTTACGCAACCGCCGCAACTGCCGCCACGGAGTCAGCAACTGCCACAGAATCGTCACCGCAAAGGGTAACAAAGCACAGCAGAAAACAAGGCGGAAGATCCAATTTGCCACGCTATCACCCCCCAGAAATTGGTGTGCCACAAAGCCCATGAATCCGCAGGCCACCACCCCGCTGAATACGGCCACAGCGGACTCGAGCGACCAAGCCTTCGCCACCGGACGCCCGGCCCAAAGAATAGTTTTATCGCCGCCCATGGCAGCTTCCATCTGTTCGCGCTCTGCAAGCGTGAAATCGGTGTCTATCAGGTTCATAAAGTAGTTATCGGTTAAATATTGACTCAGGAAAGCTCCTTTCGTATCGTCTCTCGGGCAGCCTTCCCTTCTTCCAGCCAGCGGCGCACCCCTTCTTTATCCTGATTTTCCAGCAAATCAATGAGGTAGTGCATATCCTGCACGCAGTCCTGAAGCGTTTCGCGGATGGCTACGTCGTTTTCCCACAGGATATCCGCCCACATCCCGACCGGTCCGGAACAGACACGGGTCGTATCACGGAAGCCGGTGGCAGCCAGGCGTTGCAAATCCTGCATCGGCACTGTGCCGGAGGCCGCACAGCGCGCCGTGAGCGCCGCCATGATGTGCGGCATGTGAGAGATACGCGCCACGGTGTGGTCGTGATTTCGGGGGTCCATAAGGTATGTAGAGCATCCGAGCATCTGCCAGAAGGCAGCCAGACGGTTCACATCCGCCTCTGCGGCACCATGAGGATTGGTCAGTGCCACCGTAGCCCCCTGCAGGAGGTCCGCAAAGGCACTTTCAATGCCGTTTTTCTCTGTGCCGGCCATGGGATGAGAGCCGATAAAAATGCGGCGGCGGTCTGCCAGCAGCTCACCGGTGGTGCGGTGGACGTAGGATTTCACGGAGCCGATATCCGTCACCACGGCCGTTTTGCTGATACCGGGCAGCATGCGGCGTATCAAATCCTCAAAAACGCCGATGGGTGTGGCAAGAATGATGAGGTCTGCGCCCCGCGCTATTTCCACGGGGTTGGTTCCCGTGTGCGGGGTAATGCCCTGCTCCCGCGCGAATTCCAACGGCTGCTCACGCCGGGCCCAGAGCCGCAGCTCTGCGTCCGGCATGCGCTCATGCACCGCCATGGCGATAGAACCGCCCAGCAGCCCCGGGCCAAACACGGCCACCGTCCTGAAAGGGAGCTCCGGCATGATTTACGGGACGTAGAAATGGAAATTGGTTCCGCGCACCTTCAGCTCCTTGCCGCTGGGATAGGGCTTACCGTTCCTGTCCACCACGCGAATGGTCTTGCTGGGGTCCAGCGGATTATACACGCGGGTGGGGTCACCCTCCACGCGGGTTGCCACGGGAATGGGCCCCTGGTTCGTGATGCTCTTGGGGTCTGTTGCCAGACGGTGCGCCATGGAAGTGGGCTTGGCGGCAGCTGCGGGAGATGCCGGCTTGGGCACGGTAGGCGTGAGCTTGCCGTTTTGCGGGGTGGTGATGGTGTTAGAGGGCGCAGCAGGCTTGCCGGCCAGTGTCGGCATCACCGGTGCCGGAGTAGATGCCGCCGTTGCACCGGTAGGAGGCGGGATGGGGGCATTATTCTGCGCAGGAACAGGCTGAGCCGGGGCTGCCGTACCCGCTCCGGGCAGCATTCCGTTCGGGTCCGGCGGCTGCACCACCCAAGTATCCGGGTACGAATGATTCAACGCCGCAGAATGGTAGGGCATATCCGGCACCGGCGGAGTATAGATACACGAACTGAACGCTGCTCCGACAACAATCGGCAATAGTCTGGAAATAATTCTCATTAGTTAGGAAACGTGTATTTTATCTGCCATAAAATTAAGTCTAATCAGAAGAAAAGTCAACAGTAAAACACGGCTTGAAGCTGTTTATTGCTTGAAATATGGAGTCCGGGAGAGTAAAGTGTGGTCATGAGCACTCTTCATTGTCCGAGTTTGTATCAATACACACGCAGAATCACCCGCGAAGTGACGGTGGGCAACCTGGGGCTGGGCGGAGCCAACCCCATCCGCATTCAGTCCATGCTGACCAGCGATACGCTGGACACCGCAGGCTGCGTGAAGGAGGCACTTGCACTGGCCGAAGCCGGCTGTGAAATCATCCGCCTGACAGCTCAGACCAAGGTCTATGCCGCCAATCTGGAGAACATTGCCCGCGAGCTGCGCGCCGCCGGCTGTCAAGTACCCCTGGTGGCAGATATCCACTTCAAGCCGGATGCCGCCATGGAGGCCGCCAAGTGGGTGGAGAAAATACGCGTGAATCCGGGCAACTTTGTAGACAAGAAAAAGTTTGTGGAGCGTGACTACACGGATGCGGAGTACGAGGAAGAGCTGGAGAAAATCCGCAAGGCATTCACCCCGCTGGTGCTGTTCTGCAAAGAGCACGGGCGAGCCATGCGTCTGGGTGCCAACCATGGCTCTCTCTCCGACCGCATCCTGAACCGCTACGGTGATACCCCGGAAGGCATGGTGGAAAGCGCGCTGGAGTTTGCCCGCATTGCCCGCGAGCTCAATTACCACCAGCTGGTGTTCTCCATGAAGTCCTCCAACGTGAAGGTAATGATTCAGGCCTACCGTCTGCTGGTAAAACGGCTGGCAGAATGCGGCAGCGACTGGAATTACCCCATCCACCTGGGCGTGACAGAGGCCGGCGAGGGCGAGGATGCCCGCATCAAGAGTGCTACCGGCATCGGCTCCCTGCTGGCAGACGGCATTGGTGATACCCTGCGCGTCTCCCTCACGGAAGACCCGGTCTATGAAGTTGCTCCCGGCTTTGAACTGGCCGCACCCTACCAGCCCGGCGCCATGAAGGCTTCCGCACCCGTTCCGGCAGAAACACCCAACGCCTTTGATCCCTTTGTCTATACCAAGCGCAAGGCAGATATCATCTCGCGCGGCGGGGTCACGCTGGGCTGGAATGAACCCGTGCGCGTGGTACTGCCCGCAGCTGCATGCCGCGCACTCGACCCGGCCAAGATGAAAGATTTTATGCCGGAAATCAGCGCAGAGGACTGCGCCGCCGTGGAGGTCGACCCGCGCAACGCAGCGGAAACCGCCGCTCTGCAGGATGCGCCTGCCACACTGGTCACGGTTAAGGATGATGTGGACATGCCGGTGATGCAGGCCTTCCGCCTGCTGGCAGCCGTCATCCCCGCTCGCCACAGCATTCTGTTGAAAGACACGCTCGGCGGCCCGGAAAGCCTCAGCGCTCCCATGGCCGGCGGCGTGAACATCGGCTCCCTGCTCTGCGACGGCATCGGTAACGCTGTCCTCATCCGCCGCGAGTCTGACCCGGAAAAAGCATCCCGCCTCGGCTTTAACATTCTGCAGGCTGCCGGAGTTCGCCTCAGCAAGACGGAATACGTCTCCTGCCCGTCCTGCGGCCGCACGCATTACAACATTCAGGAAGCCGCCGCCCGCATCCGCGAGGCAACCGGCCACCTCAAGGGCGTGAAAATCGCCATCATGGGCTGTATCGTCAACGGCCCGGGTGAAATGAGCGATGCCGACTTCGGCTACGTGGGCGGTGCCCCGAACAAGATTAACCTCTATGTGGGTCACACCCCGGTGGTGATGAATATCCCGCAGGAAGAGGCTGTAGAGCACCTGGTTCAGCTCATCAAGGACCACGGCCGCTGGGTAGACCCTGCCTGACAGGCAGAAACACCGAATTTCCACCCCCTTGCTCCTGAACGGAGCATGGGGGATTTTATTTCATATTCATAATCATTAATACACGAAAAATAATTGACAAGCGACAAATCAACGTGTTAGTGTAGTGCGTCTATTTTCCAACCATGTCTGATACAACCGCAACCAATCCCCCGGCAGTTACCCCGCGCAAGCGTTTCAAATGGCTTAAGTGGATTCTGATTGTCCTCATCATCGCCGTAGCAGGCGCAGCAGGTACCGCCGTCTACCTCTACACCCAGAAACAGGCTCAGGTTATTGAGTCTCTCCAGCTCCGCCTGAACAGCCTGGAAGCTCAGGAAACCGCACGAACTCAAGCAGAGGCAGAGGAAGCTGCCCGGCTTGAGGAAGAGCGCAAAGCCGCGGAGGAAAAAGCTCGCCGTGAAGCAGAGGAAAAAGCCGCCGCAGAAAAAGCCCGCAAGGACGCAGAAGCTAAGGCTGCTGCAGAGAAAATACGCAAGGCAGCCGCTGCCCGCGCCGCCGCAGAAAAGGCCCGCAAAGAGGCAGAGGCAAAAGCGCTCGCGGAAAAAGCCCGCAAGGCCGCTTTGGCTCGCAAAGCAGCAAAGGAAAAAGCCCGCAAACTTGCCGCCGCCAAAAAAGCAGCTGCCGCCCGTGCCCGCAAGCGCGCAGCAGCCCGCCGCAAGCCTACCACCGGCAACAATTCCCGCGTGTGCCCGGATTGCGGTCAGGTGCATGAGCAGGCTCCGACCTACCCCGTACGCCGCGTGATTCCCGTACGCCCCTACGGCTGGCCTCCCTACGGTCCGCAGCCGATATTCTGGTAAACAGCACCGAATTTCAATGACAAAAGCGCCGACTGAGCTCAACCCTCAGTCGGCGCTTTTCCTTATCTGCCGCAGCAAACTTATTTTTTGACAAACCAGCGGTAACGCAGCAACTCCCATGCCTCAGAAAGGGCATTCAGGGGATTATGCCGCAGCACATGGCGTCCCACAATCTTCTTGCCGATGGTGGTATCCTTCGGTATCCGCCCTTCGCGTTCCGCTGCTTCATGCTCATGAATAACGGAGGTCACCTGGTTATAGAAGTTATACTTGGTCACCAGCAAATGACGGGCCTCGCGAATGGCCGGCAGGCGTTTCTCATACTCGTTGTTCTCAATGGCCTCCCGGATGATACGCAGGGCTTCCTCCGGATTATCCAGAGGGATGGGGATATAACAATCCGGCGGCAGCACCTCCCCCAACTCCGGATCACCGGCATAGAAAGTCAGACAGAGCGCCAGCAGAGGATCGGAAATTTTGTCCGTCCAGTGCTTAGGATGAATATAATTCTCCGACGCGATATGATATTTATAATCATTGAGCGCAAGATACTTGCCTTTCTTCGGCAAATCCCGCACACCCCAGCCGAACCACTCCAGCTCCTCCATCCGGTCTGCAATGTAGCGGGTCAGATTATAGCGGGCGGAATGCGCGGTATGAGTCATCTGCTTGGCGGAGCATACCGTAGAGATAAGTTTGCTCTTGGGATACTCCGGCTCCGAAAATGCCTCTGACAGGTCATACCCTGCTATCCAGTGCAGAGAACCGCGCCCCTGGTGGTGATTGGGATGCGGCATAGTCTCCGGCAGGTGCGTGGTAATCACATGCCCAAACTGCCGAGTGAAGCAGCGGGGGTAAATCTTGATGGTAGGAGGCTCCTGAGAGACAAAAATGGTGTGCGATGCCGGGCAGGCCAGCACCTCCGTCTCATTTCGAATGGTGCCGACATTCCGGAACTTCGGCATATCATCATACACTACCAGCCAGTCATACTCCGTGCAGTCGGGATCCTCAATAAACAGGCAGCCATCCCGCTCAAACACTTTTTTCTCATCATTACGCCCGCAGGTAATGTACTTAATACGAATCATGGTAAAATTTCAGGCTTATTTCTTGAGATGAGGACCGATGAAAGGCAGCAACGCATCCCAAACAGTGTCCGGTGATATCAAATCAATGGTTCCGGGGGAGATGATATTGTGAGTCTGCCGCCCCTGCAGGGAGCATTTCTTCGTGCGTGTGGCAAAAAGCCCGATGAGCGGAGAACCGGTGACCGCAGCCATGTGAGAGGGGCCGGTATCATTACCCACGGCTGCCAGGGCATGGCGCGCCAAATCCGGAATATCTGCCAAAGAAATCTTATTGAGCAGGCTCACCACCTTGTCAGAAGCCGCCGCTACGCAGCGCACCTCCGCCGCCTCATCCCGAGTACCGATAGCCACCGTATAAATACCGTGCTCCGCCAGACGGCGGGCAAGCGCACCATAGCTGGCGGCCGGCCAACGCTTGTGAGGATGCGTCGGTGAGCACCCGGGAATCATCAGCACATACGGGCGGGGCAGAGATTCCACCAGCCCGGGAGCAGCGTGCATGAACTCCAGGCGGTCGCGCTCCACAGGCAGCGGCGTTGCCTCCCGCATCTCCACTTTGGAGGGACGGAAGCAGCTGCGGGGTGTAACCACGCGCTCCAGAGCCTTGCGCTGGTCATGCCAGATGAAGGGCTTGGTGTACAGATGCTTTATCAGCGTAAAATATCGATTCTCCGTGCGGGAGGTACACTGAAAATCGTATATATAATCAAATTTTCCTTTTTTGAGCTGTCTGGCCAGGCGGAGTTTATCCGCAAAATCCCAGTAGCTGTTGCGGTTATCAATGATATAATCATCAAACAACCCCATGTGACGCGCGATATTCACATAGAGACTGCCGGTCATCAACGTAAATCTGGCATTGGGATGCTTTTTACGCAGAGACAGCATACCACCGACACTGATGACGAAATCGCCCAGTGCCCCCAGTTTGATAATCAGAACACGCTCTTTTTCCATAACCGCTCAATTCGGGATTACGCGCAGACTTTTTTCTCGGTAAGCTCACAAATCAGATGCCCTGCCGTGATATGCATTTCCTGAATGTGATTAGTGACGGAGGCCGGTACAGCCAGGCAGATATCTGCCTTCTGCTGCATCATACCGCCGCCTGCACCGGTAAAGGCCACCGTGGTGATACCCATGACCGCAGCCTGCTCAAAGGCTTTGAGAACATTGGTGCTGTTGCCGCTGGTAGAAAGCCCGATTAACACGTCTCCTGCCCTGCCGATGCCTTCCACCTGACGGCGGAACACATCATCATAGCCGTAATCATTCCCTACGGCCGTCAGAATGGATGTATCCACCGTGAGTGCCACGGAATTGAGCGCCTTACGCTCCATCTTATAACGGCCCACAAACTCAGCGGCCAGGTGCTGGGAATCTGCGGCGGAACCGCCGTTGCCACAGAACATGATTTTACCGCCGGCCTGCAGCGTCTGCGCACAGCACTCTGCTATCCGTTCAATCACCGAAGCCTGTTTTGCCAGCTCTTCCATGTAGGAAGCCACGGCGGCAAGCTCTGCCTGAATCCATTCCGTACTCATATTATTTCCCTAATTTTTCAATAATTCCGGTAGTGGAGCAGCCCTCCACGCGCGGCAAAATGACCGCCTGACCGCCGTATGATTCCACAAAACGACCGCTGCGCCAGTTATCCATGGCATAGCCTTCCTTGGCAATGACATCCGGGCGCAGTTTTTCCAGCAGCGGCAGCGGGGAATCCTCATCAAACACAATCACATAATCCACGGAGCTGAGCGCCGCCACCATGGTGGCGCGGTTATCCTGATTATTGACCGGGCGGCTCGGTCCCTTGAGACGGCGCACGGAATCATCACTGTTCAGCCCCACAAACAGGGCATCACACAGCGCTCGGGCCTTGGTAAAAGACTGAATATGACCGGGATGCAGAATATCAAAGCAACCGTTGGTGAACCCCACCACCTTGCCCTGAGCTTTCAGCGCAGCGGCTATCTCCACCGCTTCCTCCAGCGTCACCACACCGGCTTCCTTGTGGTAAGCCAACTTGTTCTTGAGCTCACTGCAGGTGACACAGGCCGTACCGAACTTGGACACCACCACACCGGCCGCAGCATTGGCAATTCTCATACACTTGCCGAAATCTGCCCCGGTAGCCATGGCGGCACCGAGCGTGGCCAGAGTTGTATCACCCGCGCCCACCACGTCGTACACATCTCGGGCCTCCGTGGGAATCCAGCGGTGTTTTTTGCCGGCAGCAGAGGGAACATAAAGCATGCCGTGCTCACTGAGTGTCACCAGCAGGTTCTCCACCTCGTATTTTTCACACAGCTCGCGACCCGCTCGGGCCACTTCCGCCGCAAAGCCGGGCACCTTGGCATCAAATGTGCGACCGGCAGCACCGGAAAATTCCTTCAGATTGGGCTTCACCAGCGTCACACCGCGGTAAATGGTGTAATCAAATCTCTTGGGGTCCACAATCACGGGTTTTCCGTAATGGCGGCACAGCTTGACAACCTGCGGCGTGAAGCGTTCATCAAACAAGCCCTTACCGTAGTCCGAAAGCAGGACCAAATCCACTTTCTGAACCAGATTCTCCACCTGCTCCAGCATCACGGCCAGTTCATCATCAGAAATTTGCAGCGGCATCTCACGGTCCACACGCAACAGATGATGCCCGCCCGCCACATAGCGGGTCTTGATGGTGGTGGTATAATCCTTGATATTCTGCAGATAGATGTTCTCCAGCCCCAGCTCGTTCAGGAAATTGCGTACCTTCTGTGCGTTTTCATCCTGCCCCACGGCACCGAGGAAGCTGGTACGGCAGGAAAGAGAGCACAAGTTCGCCACCACGTTACCGGCACCGCCCAGCGTCATCTTTTCCGTACGCTCCCGAATCACCGGAACAGGTGCCTCCGGGGAAATACGGGATACTTTTCCGTACACAAACTGATCCAGCATCACATCACCAATGCACAGGATGTGACAATTGCAGAACTGATCGATAATCGCAGAAAGATTGGAGGACGACATGCCGGTATATGTTCGTTGTTTTGTCGCAGGGTGCTGTGTCTGCGGACACCGCAAATCCCGCCACCTATTTAAGCGTGTATACAGACTAAACCAAACAGCGGAGTTTGTCAAGAAATTTGCCCATCTCGCGCAGTCAATTCACATCTTTTCTCTCGCTGGGGCATCGCGGATGCTCAAACAGAAAAAAAAATCCCTTCCTCCGCGGTGTCCGGGAGGAAGGGATACACATGAGTGATTTTCAGCGGAGCTTACTCCTGAGTTTCAGGGGCAACCGGTTCATCTGTTTCCGGCGCGCCCTCTTCAGCGGATTCCGCTTCGGCTTCATCCTCATCATCCGGGATGACGAGGGTGATTTCCTGAATGGTCTCCTTCTCGTTGAGGGTGATGAGCTTCACGCCCTGAGTGGCGCGACCGGTCTCACGAACGGTGTTGACCTTCATACGGACGGACTGACCGCCGTTGGTCATAATCATCAGCTCATCCTCATCCGTCACCGTGGTGGCGGAGACAACAAGGCCGGTCTTGTCCGTGCAGTTCATCGTCTTGATACCGATACCGCCGCGGCTCTGCAGGCGATATTCGGCAAACTTGGTGCGCTTGCCCAAACCGTTCTCCGATACCACGAGGAGCGTCTCCTCATCATTCGGCACCACGGCCAGAGCCACCACGTAGTCGCCCTCGCGCAGCTTGATACCGCGCACACCGATGGTGTTACGGCCCTGGGTGCGCATATCGCTCTCACTGAAGCGGATACTCATGCCGGCATGGGTCACGATGACGACATCCTGCTCCCCGGTGGTGAGCATGGCATTCACCAGAGAATTGCCTTCCTCCAGGTTGATGGCGATGATACCGGCCTTGCGGTAGTTCACGAAGTCATTGAGAGCTGTCTTCTTGACGGTACCGTCCTTCGTGGCAAAGACCACGTTGCCGGAATCCTCCGCGAAGGTGATATCCTTGCCATCCTCGCTCACGCGGCGCTCCAGTCGCAGAATAGCGGCAATACGCTCCTCATTCTGCAGATCCAGCAGATTCTTGATGGAACGGCCCTGCGCACTGCGTGCCGCCTCGTCAATCTCATACACGCGCTCCACATACACACGGCCGGTGTTGGTGAAGAACATGATATAGTCATGATTCTGAGCGGCGAACAGGTGCTCTACGTAGTCGTTGGCATCCTTCTTGCTCTTGGTAGTGGCAGCCTTGATACCCTTGCCGCCGCGGGCCTGCAGGCGGTATTCATCCGAGTTGGTGCGCTTGATGTAGCCGCTGTGAGTGATGGTCACAATCATGGAATCATTGGGGATAAGGTCCTCAATGGCCATATCACCTTCAAAGGGAATGATGTGGGTCATGCGCGGCGTGGCATACTTCTCCTTGATGGCGCGCAACTCATCCTTCACGATACCCAGCACGCGGGCCTCGTTTGCCAGAATATCCAGATAATCCTCAATCACCTCCAACAGCTTCTTGTACTCATCGGAAATCTTGTCGTTTTCCAGAGCCGTGAGCTGGTAGAGGCGCAAATCAAGAATAGCGTTCACCTGGCGCTCCGTGAACACATAGTCATCCCCCTGAATGGAGGGCTGGCTGTGAATGAGAATACCCAGTCCCTTGGCAAGAGCCACAGGGAAGCGGAAAGCCATCAGGCGGTTACGGGCATCCTCTCGGTTCTTGGAATCACGGATAATACGGATGAACTCATCCAGATTGGCCAAAGCAATCAGGTAAGCTTCCAACACCTCCGCGCGGTCCTCAGCCTTGCGCAGCAGGTACTTCGTGCGGCGCACAATCACCTCTCGGCGGTGCTCCACATAGAAGTTGATAGCATCCTTCACCGTCAGCACCTTGGGGCGGCCCTCATGAATGGCCAGCATGTTTACGGAGAAAGAGGTATCCAGACTGGTGAGCTTGTAAAGCTGGTTGATAACCACCTGCGGGCGGGCATCGCGCTTAAGTTCAATCTCAATATAGTCCGTCAGGTCACGCATGCCGGCAATGTCCGTGATAACTTTATCACGCACCAGCTCAGCAATGCGTTCCTGAAGCACGGCGCGGTTCACACCGTACGGCACGTCGGAAATATGCAGGAACTCACGCCCATTCTCATTGGAAACCACTTCTACCTTACCGCGCATACGGACACTGCCGCGCCCGGTGCGGAAGTAGCTGTCAATGCCCTTGTAGCCCAGGATATAGCCCCCGGTGGGGAAATCCGGTCCCTTGATATAGGCGCGCAAGGCCTCTGCCGTGATAAGCGGGTTATCAATAAAAGCGCAGATACCATCCACGACCTCACCAAGGTTGTGCGGGGCCATATTCGTGGCCATACCCACGGCAATACCCGTACCGCCGTTCACCAACAGGTTGGGGAACGCAGAGGGGAACACCACCGGCTCCGTCAGACGATTGTCATAGTTCGGCTGGAAATCCACCGTATCCTTGTCCAAATCATCCATCAGCGCCGCACCCAGGTGGCTGAGCTTGGCTTCCGTGTAACGCATGGCTGCGGCAGGGTCACCTTCCGGCGTACCGAAGTTACCCTGACCATGCACCAGGATTTCACGCATGTTCCAGGGCTGCGCCATAGTCACCAGCGTACCGTAGGCAGACTGGTCACCGTGCGGGTGGTAGTCACCGATGGTATCACCCACAATTTTACCGCACTTGATGGTACCCTTGGTAGGAACGAGGCCCAGCTCATGCATAGCATAGAGTACTCGGCGCTGAGAAGGCTTGAGGCCGTCTCGGGCATCCGGCAGAGCGCGGGAGATAATCACAGACATGGAATAGTCCAGGAAGCTGCGGGAGACCTCCTCTGCCACGTCTACCGGGCGAATTCTTGTTTCACTCATATTCAGTAAAAAGGTTAGGGGTTACACATCGAGATTGCGGACGTTGAGGGCGTTATCCTCAATGAATCGGCGGCGGGGTTCCACCAAATCACCCATGAGGATAGTGAACATCTTATCCGCCTGCACTGCGTTGTCATCGTCCAGGCGCACACGCAGAAGCTCGCGTTTCTCCGGGTCCATGGTGGTGGCATACAGGTCCTTGGCATCCATTTCACCCAGACCTTTGAATCGGGTGATTGTGACGCTGCGTCCGCCGATTTCCAGCACCTTGGCAAGGATATCTCCCACATAGTTAACCGGCGTGACCGTGTTGCGGGAGTTTTCCACCAGCTCATAAACAGGTGCTCCGTCGGAAAGCAGGCAGTCGGCCTCAATACCCAGCTCCTGCAAGCGGGAAAGAACGCGACCGATAGCCTTGGCCTCATGCAGCTCATGCAGCAGGGCGCGGCGGCTCGGGCCCTCGCGAACCGGCAGCGGATTAGCCGCCAATTCTTCCTCCGTGGGCTCACCGAAGAGGAACAGGTCCCGGTTCTCTTCCGAGAAGGCGGAAAGCTCTTCCATGTTACGGAAATAGACCACTTCCTCATCGTTACCGCAACGCACCTTCACCAGATACTGCGGGAAATTACCCTCCTCATCACGGTGGCGCAGCAAATCCTTGAAATCACCGCCATGCTGGGCAACACCTGCCTCATACTTCTGCATATTGATCAGCGTCTCCAGAATGGCCATCAGGGAATCCGCATCAAACTCCTTACTCTTATCCGGCGTGCGCAGAATCACATCTCCGGCACCCAGGGAAATGAGCTTACGGTTCAGGGACACTTCATCCTGCACATACTGCTCCACCTTGCGGTGAATGACGCGATACAGCGGCGGCTGGGCTATGTACAAATAACCGGCGCGCACCAACTGCGGCATGTGGCGGCAGAACAGCGTGAGCAGCAGCGTGCAGATGTGGGAGCCGTCCACGTCGGCATCAGCCATCAGAATAATCTTGTGGTAACGTACCTTGTTGATATCAAAGGAGCCTTCCCCTTCCCCGTCACCGATACCGGCACCAATGGCGGTGATGATGTTCTGAATCGTCTCACTGCCGAGTGCCTTGTCCAAACGTGCCTTCTCCACATTGAGAATCTTACCGCGCAGCGGCAGAATAGCCTGCGTGCGGCGGTCACGACCCATCTTGGCGGAACCGCCTGCGGAGTCACCCTCCACAATAAACAGCTCGCTGAGCTTCGGGTCACGGCAGGAGCAGTCTGCCAGCTTGCCGGGCAGGCCGCCGCCTACAGTCATGGCGCTCTTACGCACGCTTTCGCGGGCCTTGCGGGCGGCTTCTCGAGCGCGGGAGGCAATGAGGCAGCGGTCGATGATGACCTTGGCCACGGCGGGGTTCTCTTCAAAGTATTCCTTGAGCTCTTCGTACACCACGCTGCTGACCACACCTTCAATTTCGGTGTTCACGAGCTTATCCTTCGTCTGGGAAGAGAAGCGCGGGTTCGGCATCTTCACGGAGATGACCGCCACCAGACCTTCGCGCACGTCATCGCCGTTCAGGCTGGGATCTTTATCCTTCAGCAGGTTGTTGCTCTTGGCGTAGTTGTTGATGGCGCGGGTGAGCGAGCTGCGGAAACCGGACAGGTGCGTACCGCCGTCCGCATTGAAAATGGAGTTAGCGTAGCACTGTATCTGGTAGCGGTCGCTGTCGTTGTACTGCATCACCACGTCCACAATCACATCGTCCTCCATGGTCTTGCCGTCGTACTCCACTTCAATGTGGCGCACACCGCTCATGACGATGGGTTCTGCAGTAATGAGCGTCTTATTCTCACCGAGCTGCTTCACGAACTCCTTGATACCGTCCTTGTAGTAGAAGGTTTCCGTGCGTTCCTGACCGCTGCGCTCATCTGCCAGCTCAATAACAAGTCCGGGGTTCAGGAAGGCAAGTTCGCGCAGGCGGCGGGCCAGCAAATCAAACTTGAACTCTGTCGTATCCGTGAAAATGGTCGGATCCGGCAGGAAGGTAATGGCCGTACCGGTCTGGGATTCCGGACAGGAGCCGGTCACATGCAGTTTCTCCACCGTCTTACCGCGTTCAAAGGTAATCACGTGACGTTTGCCGTCTCGGCGCACCTCTGCCTTGAAGAAATCAGAAAGAGCATTCACGCACTTGGCACCCACACCGTGCAGACCGCCGGAGTACTTGTAGGCACCCTGGCCGAACTTACCGCCGGCATGCAAATTGGTGAGCACCAGCTCCACGGCGGGAATGCCGAACTTGGGGTGCATGTCCACCGGGATACCACGGCCGTTGTCAATCACGGAAATGGTACCGCCCTCGTGAATCTGGATGATGATTTTGCTGCAATATCCGGCCAGATGCTCGTCGATGGAGTTATCCAGCACCTCAAACACGCAATGATGCAAACCACGTTCATCCGGGTCACCAATGTACATACCCGGACGCTTACGCACGGCTTCCAGGCCCTCCAGCTTATCAATCTGGGCGGCGCCGTACTCCTGCTGAGCCCCGGTCGAAAGCTTTTCAGTATCCTCCGGGGGCGTTGTGTTATCACTCATAAGTGCCGCTCATTATACGCGCGTACGCGCGCGCCTCAATATTAGATTATGTCATGAAACAAAAAATCACCATGAGCACACCACATAGATTAAACCGTGAGTGCAAGTACCGTTTCTTCAGTTTTGCTGATATTTTATACCGCAGTTTCAACTACGGTATGCCTTACCAATAAAGACGCATGGCATGCAAACATAAAAAACACTTGCCAAACAGGGAGAGATGATATAACCTTTCAGCTCTCTTCACATCACCAGAATATTCATGAAACACGTCCACTTCCTCGGAATATGCGGCACTGCTATGGGCGCAGTCGCCTCTGCCATGGCACGCAAGGGCTTTATCGTTACCGGCACGGATGCCAATGTCTATCCGCCCATGTCCACCTTTCTGGAGAGTGAAGGCATCCGGATTTTCCAGGGTTACAAACCCACCAACATCCCGGATGATGCAGAGCTGATTGTCATCGGCAACGCCATGAGTCGCGGCAATATCGAGGTAGAAGCCGTGCTGAACCGCCGCCTGCGCTACATGAGTCTGCCGGAAACCATGAAGGAGTTCTTCCTCTGGGGCAGCCGCAACTTTGTGGTCACCGGCACCCACGGCAAGACCACCACTACCTCCATGCTCACTTGGCTCATGGAGGCCAACGGCCTGAATCCCAGTTTCATGATTGGCGGCATTGCCCGCAATCTGGGACGCGGCGGCCGCTTCACGGATTCCGAGTTCTGTGTGCTGGAGGGTGATGAGTACGACACCTCTTTCTTCGACAAACGCTCCAAGTTCCTGCACTATCTGCCGGAGGTGGTCATCATCAACAACATTGAGATGGACCACGCAGACATCTACGCCAACGTGGATGAAATCAAGCTTTCCTTTGAGCGTCTGCTCCGCGTTGTGCCCTCCAACGGCTTGGTGTTCATCAACGCTGATTGTCCGAACTGCGCCGCTGTGCGAGAAGCGGCCGCACAGGAGCTCCGCACGGTGCGTATCGTCAGCGTGGGTATGGGTGAAGATGCAGATGTCCGCATCGGCGATATTGCCCACCGTACCGATGGTTCTTCTTTCTCTCTGACCACGGCGGAAGATGCTCCCTATAGCCTCAACGGCACCACGCTGAATGTGCCCATGATTGGTGATTTCAACATCCGCAATGCCGCCATGGCCGCCTGTGCCGCCCGCATTGCCGGACTTTCCGCAGAACAAATCAGCGATGCCCTCAATTCCTTTGAAGGCGTAGCACGCCGTCAGGAGGTGCGCGGCACCGTCAACGGTGTCACGGTGGTGGATGACTTTGCCCACCATCCCACGGCCATTTCTCAGGCCATTGCAGGCCTGCGCCAGCGTTTCCCCAAGAGCCGTCTCTGGGTGCTGTTTGAGCCGCGCAGCAACACCACCATTCGCAACCTCTTCCAGCATGAGCTGGCCGGCTCTCTGGCAGAAGCGGATTTCGCCGTGGTGGCACGCGTGGAAAATCACAAAAAACTCAAGCCCGAAGAACAGCTGGACGAACAGTTGCTCTGTGAGGAAATCACCAAGGCAGGCACGGATTGCCATCTGGGTGAATCAGTGGACGAAATCGTGGCCCATGTCGTCACGCACGTTCACCCCGGTGATGTTCTGCTGGTGATGAGCAACGGCGGATTCGGCGGCATTCACAATAAACTGCTCGCCGGCCTTGTCCAGTAACAAAACGCCGCAAATACCCCTTACAGGCTCCTGATGTCCGCCGGGCATCAGGAGTTCTTTATTTGCCGCCGAAGCTCCTCTACGGCTGCCAAAACACGCTCGTTCGCGCATTTCATCCGCCACAGCATGGCAAAAATAAGAATGCTGATGACACTCAGATAAATAATCACCCCCCAGCACAGCATCCGCACGGAATCCAGCACAGATGCCACCTTATCATGGTTCACGATTCGCTCCGTGATGATATTGGCCAGGTCTCGGGCATATTCCCGCCCTTCTTCCTTATAGCGGTCCAGATAATTACGAAGAGTCAGCTCCGTCGTTTCCTTGAGCACACCGCCCAGCTGCTCCGCCAGATAGGCAGGATCCGTTATCCCCTGCACCAGCACGCCCACGGATTTACCCAACTTCTGCATGGTGGAATCTCCCTGCTGAGCCGCAGGTTCTGCAGGCTCTGCCTGCTCCTGAGCCTTGCGCTTTTCCGCACGCTGCTTCACCACGGCAGAACCAAAATCCAGCAAACCGCCTACAATCCGTTCCGTACGGGACGGTTTCGCCTCATCTGCAAAAATAAGCGTGGGCGTCATCAGGGCAAACAGCAATACAAACAGGGCGTTTCTCATGCAGACATGCTAGCAAATCCCTCCCACGCTTGCAAGTAAAAATACGCCGGGCAGACCCATACAGACCTGCCCCGCATAAACAACACTATGAAAAAAAGAGGTAAGAATGGAGGCGAGGGGAATCGAACCCCTGTCCTGGACACCGTTGACGCAAGCATCTCCATGTTCAGACGCGGATTGCTGCATCTCACCGGTGGTCCGCTCCGCGTCGGCCTTCCACCAAGCCAGGAACCTGTGGATGTCATACCGCGCGCGGTTCCCCCACGCGGCACCTGCCTGCTAAGCTAAGATCGTCATCCCCAGCAGGCGTCAGGAATCAGATCCGGCGCGTATGTTACGCAGCCATGGCGTATTCGTTATCAGAATAGGCACTTAATCTTTTGAGCGGCTTTTAAGGAGGCCAGCCGATCAACCTCCACATGCAGCCGACGCCTCGAGTGTTCAGTCGAAACCGGGACGCCCCCATGTAATTTGTATCTCACTTTATGGCTTAGTGTACAAAAAAACCGGTTTCGTTGAAGAAATCCGGCATTTTTTTGCTTTTCTGCTTTTTTGTGAGGAGCACGCCCGTAGGGATTCGAACCCCAAACCTTCTGATCCGTAGTCAGATGCTCTATCCAATTGAGCTACAGGCGCGTTTTCCTTATTCAGGAGCCGCAGTGTGTTGCGGTGCGCTTATTATATCAAAAACCGCGCCAAGGTCAAGCTTTTTTTGTATTTTTTTGAAAAAAATCACAAAATTCAGCCCAATCTACCTTCAAAATCGGCATAATTGAAGCTCCGGACCACTTCCACACGGTCTGAAGACGCGCGCAGCATAGCAATATCCGGGTGAGGGACGCCGTTGAAATGGGTGGTTTTAACGATGGTGTAATGGGTCATGTCATCCAACACCAGCTCATCCCCCACCTGCAACGGGGCATCGAATGAATAATCCCCAATCACATCTCCCGCCAGACAGGTCGGCGCCCCCAGACGGTAGGTATAGGCTTTCTGCCCCGCTTCACCCGCAGCAGCATAGGATTCCCCGGGCAGGCAGACCGCCGGCGTGCCGTCCGACACGGAACCGATGCGGAACACATCCGGCCGGTAGGGCATTTCCAACACATCCGGCATGTGCGCGCTGGCGCTCACATCCAGAATGGCATGGTGATACCCCAGGGATTCAAACACATCCAACACGCGGGCGCGCAGCACACCGGTATGAATGAACCAGGCTTCACCGGGTTCCAGGAACACCTCCACACGGTACAGCTCACGGATCTCCCTTACCAGCTCCGCCAGCATCTCCCGGTCATAATCCGGCTTAGTTATCCAGTGACCGCCGCCCAGGTTAAGGTAGGTAATATGCGGGGAAGCCAGCAGACGGGCAAACTGTTTTTCAAACGCGCGGAAGGTATCCACCAGCTCCTGAGCCCCCTGCTCACAGAGGGTGTGAATGTGCAGGCCGGATATACCGGTAAGGTCTACCCCCTCCAGCTGCTCCGCCGGGATACCCAGGCGGGAGCCGGGCACACAGGGGTCATACAGCGGGGTGTGCCCCGTGGAAAAACAGGGATTGATGCGCAGTCCAAGCTGCAGCTCACCGCTCTGCACACGGGGGTGTGCCAGGCACATCTCCCGGCGGCTCAACCACTGCGGCACGCTGTTAAAATCAATATGGTGAGCAAAGTTGAGCAGCTCTGCCAACTCCTGCTCACGGTATGCCGGTGAATAGACCGCCACGTGGCCGCCCATGTGCCGTGCTGCCAGCTTGGCCTCATACAACCCGGATGCACAGCACCCCGCGGCATACGGCCGCAGGGTGTCAAAACAGGATGTGGTGGAGCATGCCTTGAGCGCCACCAGCATGCGGGCACCGGAGGCAGCGGCTACCTCACGCAGAATACGGGCATTGCGCTCTAATGCGGATTCGGAAATGAGAAAGGTAGCCACTTGCTCAGTGCGGGTCAGCGGTTGCGGCGGTTACGGCGTTGCTGCTGGCGGCTCTTTTCCGGCTGAGGCGTGGAAGCCTCTGCCTCCGGAGTTACCACCGGTGCAGGTGCAACTTCTGCAGGCGGAGGCACAGGATTGATAGGTTCCGTCACCGCCTCGGGTTGCTGAGCGGCTGCGGCAGCCTCCTGCTGTTGGCGCAGCTCTTCCTTCAAAACGCTCTCCGCGCGGAGCAACGGCTGCGTCAGCGCGATGTTGAGCCGTTTGGCCTCTGACTGTATATTCAGCGGGAAACGCCCCTGTGCAATCTGTTTGCTGAGCCCGGCAGCCTGATACCACATGGCATAGGCCCCCTTGGTGTTGCCGTTGGAGTTCTCCAAATCACCGGCTGCTATCAAAAGCTTAATATAGGCTATTGCCATCTTGGGAGTCGACTGGCGCCAGGCGGAAACTTTCTCCAATCCTTTTTTATAGGTGGCAAGAGCTTCTTCCGTATCGCCGCTCACGTTCATGCAGTCACCCAGACAGCGGTAGGAATCAAGCACGGAAGCAGCGGCCAGCGCAGTCTCCGGCTCAATCGGACCCTCCGGCAGCGGCTTGTCCGTTTCCGGATGCAGCTCGGCAAAAATGGCTTCATCCAGCTCCAGAGACTTGCGGAAATGCGGCAGAGCATCGGCTGAGCGTCCGCGGTAAAGCAGGCAGGCTCCCAGTCCGGATTCAATGGTGCTGCGGGAGCGGTTCGCATCCCGTCCGTTGCGGATATCCTCCGGCAACTCATCTACGCAGCGCATGGCTTTCTCGTATGCAGCATAGGCCTTATCAAACGCTCCCAAATCACAGGTAAGGCCGGCCACCAGCAGTGCCACACGGGCACGCTCCTCCTTCATGTCTTTTTCGTTCTCCAATGCCGCCGCATAATTATTGAGCAGCGCCAGCATCTCTTTCACTTCATTATTCACCTCCGGGTACAGCTCCGCGTTGCCAAGCTTCTGGGAAAGAACAAACACGGCGTGGTCAAACAATGCATCACGGCTGCTGTCAAAATCAGAAATCTTTGTTTCCGGCTCTGCGGGCTTCTGCTCAGGCTCAGCGGCGGGCTGCACGGTCGGCACCTCTGCCGCTTTCGTCTCCGCGGGCTGCTCCTCGTCACAGCTGCTCAGCACCACGGCTGCGGAACCGAGAACGGCAGCACAGAAAACACGGTGTCCCTTATTCAATAACGAAAACTTCATACGCCCCTATTCTGTACTTTTCATTGTTCTGCGTCAAGCTCATTTTCTGCCGTTTCTGCGTCTGTAATGCCTCTCTGACTCCTTCACCTCTCTGTTATTCACAAAAAATAGCATTTTTTAGGCATAGAAATCACTTTTTGCTTGTCTTTTCCCTCTTGAATTGGCTAGAATAAAGAACACCGAACGACATGAAACATCTTTCCCTCCTCAAAAACATTGCGCTGACCTGCGGAGCCATTGCCTTGGCTTCTGCCGCCAGCTCCTGCTCCAACGTCACCATGCCCCAGCTCAAGGCCAAGCAGCTGGTTGACAGTCTGAATCCCACCGTATTCAGCCACAACGATTCCTGCTCTCCCCGCAGCCGCACCTGCCAGGAAGCCGGTCCCCTGCCCGACAATGTGGAGCGCGCGCTGAACATGTGGCTGCGCAAGTCTGTCATCAAGACCGTTTCCTACGCATACCCGCAGTACTATGTGGCCATGGTGCATCCCCGCACCGGCAAGCAGCTCACCTGGGGTATCTGCTCCGATGGTCAGGGCAACATGACCGGTGTGCTCATCCCCCGTGATGGCGTGGCCGCTTGGGACCTCCCCTACGTCGGCAATTACAAAATGTATGTCTGCGATACCAAGGACCGCACCGCCATTAGTGATTCCGTGATGGAATACCTGGCAGACGCCGGTTACGATGCATACCGCATCAACACCCGCAAGGCCAGCGGTCTGCAGAGCGAGCAGTACCTGATTTCCAAGCCGCTCACCGGTGCTGAGAAGGCTCGCATCGAAGCTATCAAGCGCGCCGAGGAAGCTGAAAGCAACAAGCCTGCTGAGGAAAATTCCGACGAGACGGAGAGCGATACCACCACTTCCGACGCCGACAGCACCACGGAGCCGCCGCCCGCAGATGTGGACAATGTGGATGAGGACAGCGACTCCTCTTCTGATGACGACAGCAGCAGCGATTCCTCCGATGAGGAGAGCGATTCTTCCGATGAGGAGAGCGATTCTTCCTCCGATGAGGAAAGCTCCTCAGAGGACGAGACCTCTGAGGAAGACAGCTTCTGATAAGCTCTGTTTACTGTTTTTCACACACGCCCCGCTGTGGTCACTGCCGCAGCGGGGTTTATGCGTTCCGGAGGCTCAGCAAAACAACACGCCCGCGAAACCGCCGTCTGACATTTTCAGCTTCCTCCCGTTTCAAACCTTACAGGCGAAGCTCTTCGGACAAAACGCTCTGCGTCACGCAAAAACAGCCTGCAAGCCACTCTGCAGCTCCGCAGGAGAAGCCGCCAGCAAAGACTCCTCACCGCCCGGGAAACGAAGCCGCCAGCGCATAGCAGCCGCCAGCATTTGCAAATAAAGCTCCGGCTGCTCCTCCGGCGCGGCAGTAAACACCACCAGATGCGCCGCTCCGTCTCCCCAGCTTATTCCGACACGACTGCGCGCCACATAGACAGCCGCCCCGGGGAGCCCGGCCACACGCGCGTGCGGCACCGCCATGCCCCGCCCCACATAGGTGGGCTCGCTCAACTCCCGCAAGAGAGCGGATTCTGCAACAGCGGCAGCATCATACCCTGCAAGAGCCGCCACCTCACCGGCAAGCAGACTCACCATCTCTACAGAGGACAAACCGGGCAGTTCTTCATCCCGCACCATCACAACCGGCTTTATAAGAGAGGTATTCATGCAACGCGACGAACAGTAGCACATTCATGCTCCGGTTGCAAGAATTAGCACTGCCTGCTGACATAAAACGCCCGGCAGGAATACCTGCCGGGCGGTGCAAAGTAGCGTTGTAGCGCGGGACTATCAGGCGAACACGCCCACTGCCTCGGAAGCGCAGGCAATCATGTAGTCGCGGTTCAGCTTGGCGATGTTGTCCACAGAGATACCCTTCGGGCAGGCGGCCTCGCACTCGTACTGGTTGGTGCAGTTGCCGAAGCCCATGGCATCCATCTGGCGCACCATGGCGAGCACACGCTTGTTCTTCTCCGGGTGACCCTGGGGAAGCAGATTAAGGTGAGCAGCCTTGGCGGAGGTGAAGAGCATGGCGGAGCTGTTCTTGCAGCTGGCCACACAGGCACCGCAGCCGATGCATGCAGCGGCGTCGAAAGCGGCGTCTGCCGTCTTCTTGCGCACAGGCATGTTGTTGGCGTTCGGGGCGGAACCCGTACGCACGTCCACGAAACCACCGGCAGCGATGATGTTATCCAGAGCGGTACGGTCTACCACAAGGTCACGCAGCAGGGGGAATGCACGGGCGCGGAAAGGTTCAATCCAGATGGTATCACCATCCTTGAACTGGCGCATGTGCAGCTGGCAGGTGGTCACGTGCTTGCCGCCGTGAGGCACACCGTTGATGGTCAGGGAGCACATACCGCAGATACCCTCGCGGCAGTCATGGTCAAAGTGAATCGGCTCAATGCCGTCCTTCACCAGCCCCTCGTTCACGATGTCCAGCATCTCCAGGAAGGAGGCTTCCTCCGGGATGTTGGTTGCTTTGTAGGTTTCGATGCGGCCCTGAGCCTGTGCGTTCTCCTGGCGCCAAACCTTGAGCGTAAGATTAAGATTTGCCATAATAAAATATATGCTAAAAGGTTAGAATTCGATTACTTGTAGGAACGAATGGCCAGGTGGACATTTTCGAAGGTCAGATTCTCCTTGTGAAGAACCGGCAGCTCGCCCGTGCCCTTGTACTCCCAGCAGGCAACGTAGGCAAAGTTGGCGTCATCGCGCTTGGCTTCGCCGTCGGCCATCTGGTGCTCAAGACGGAAGTGAGCGCCGCAGGATTCCTCACGGTTCAGAGCGTCATAGCACAGCACCTCGGCAAAGTCGAGGAAGGCGGCCACGCGCCAGGCTTTCTCCAGCTCCATGTTCATACCCTCGGTGGAACCGGCAACCTTCACGTTGCTCCAGAACTCATCGCGGATGCCCGGAATCTTCTCAATGGCTTCCATGAGGGATTCCTTGGTACGGCCCATGCCAACCTTATCCCACACAAGCTGACCGAGCTCGCGGTGGATTTCGTCCGGCGTGCGCTTACCCTTCACATTCATCATCTTGTTGATGCGCTCCTTCACGGCGTCCTCTGCCTCCTTGAACTCGGGGGCGGCGGTGGTGACGCTGCCGGGCTTCTGCGTGGTGAGATAGGTGGGCAGCGTGGAGGCAATGACGAAGTAACCGTCGGAGAGGCCCTGCATCAGAGCGGAAGCGCCGAGACGGTTGGCACCGTGGTCGGAGAAGTTGGCTTCACCCAGAACATGCAGACCGGGGATGGAGGACATCAGGTTGTAGTCCACCCACAGACCACCCATGGTGTAGTGGGAGGCGGGGTAAATCATCATGGGCTGCTCGTGCGGGTCAACGGCGGTGATTTCCTCGTACATCTCGAAGAGGTTGCCGTACTGGCCGTCAATCCACTCCTTACCCATGCGGGCAATGGCGTCCTTGAAGTCCAGGAACACGCCGCGGCCGGTAGCGGCCACACCGCGCTCATCATCACAGGCTTCCTTAGCGGCGCGGGAGGAAATGTCACGCGGGGCAAGGTTACCGAAAGACGGGTACTTGCGCTCCAGGTAGTAGTCGCGATCATTCTCGGCCACATCGGAGGGCTTCATCTCACCCTTACGAATCTTCTCTGCCACCTCACGGCTCTTGGGCACCCAAATACGACCGTCGTTACGCAGGGATTCGGACATGAGCGTGAGCTTGGACTGGTAGTCACCCTTCACCGGAATGCAGGTGGGGTGAATCTGCGTGAAGCAGGGGTTGGCAAAGTAGGCACCCTTCTTCCAGCAGGCGCAGGCAGCACCCACGTTGCAGCCCATGGCGTTGGTGGAAAGGAAGAACACGCGGCCGTAACCACCGGTAGCCAGCAGCACGGTATCACCGGCATAGCTCTTGATTTCGCCGGTCACCATGTCGCGCACTACAATACCCTTGGCATGACCGTCCACGACCACGAGGTCGAGCATTTCGGTGCGGGGGTGCATCTCAATGTGGCCCTTGCCGATTTCCTTCTCCATTGCCTGGTAGCAACCCAGCAGGAGCTGCTGACCGGTCTGACCGCGGCTGTAGAAGGTACGCTTGAGCTGAGAACCGCCGAAGGAGCGATTGTCCAGCAGACCGCCGTATTCACGACCAAAGGGAACACCCTGAGCCACGCACTGGTTGATGATGTCGCAGGACACCTCAGCCAAGCGGTATACGTTGGCCTCACGGGCGCGGAAGTCGCCGCCCTTCACGGTATCATAGAACAGACGGTATACGGAGTCACCGTCGTTCTGATAGTTGTGAGCAGCGTTCACACCGCCCTGAGCGGCAATGGAGTGTGCGCGACGGGGGCTGTCCTGGTAGCAGAAGCACTTCACGTTGTAGCCCTGCTCTGCCAGCGTAGCAGCGGCGGAACCGCCGGCCAGACCGGTACCCACCACCAGTACGGTGTACTTACGGCGGTTGTTCGGGTTAATGAGCTTGGCCTCGCGCTTGTACTTGGTCCACTTCTGCTCAATGGGACCGTCCGGAATGCAGGAATCCGGCATGTAGTCGCTTACGGGAAACTTGATGTCGTTCATAAGTGTCTTTCAGGTGAGAAAATTACTTGAGGATACCCGTGAGCACTGCCACCGGGATGGAGATGAAACCGCCGCATACCACAATGGCGAACAGAACGGCAACCAGGTTATAGAGCGGGCGCACCTTGCGGGTGGCAAGGCCCAGCGTCTGCAGGATGGACTGCAGGCCGTGGCGCACGTGCATGAAAAGGCAGCAGATGGCCACAATGTAGAAGAGAGAGCACCACTCGTTGGAGAACGCAGCAATGATGTGGTTGTAGCAATCGTGCGGATCACCGTTGACGGTCAGCTGCCACAGGTGGAACACCAGGAAGCAGAAAATCATCACACCCGTCAGCACCATTGTGCGGGAAGAAAGCGTAGCCTTGAGCGTACCCTCCTTCTGGTAGTGGGTGCGGGCGGTCACGTTTTCGTACTTGAGCACCAGCGTGAGCACCACATGCACCAGCAGAATGGCAAGCAGACCCAGGCGGATAGCCATGAGCAGCCAGGCAGGCATGGTGTGCAGACCGGTCGCGTATGCGTCAATCCAGGAGGGCTCACCGGCACCGGGATTTCCACCGTAGATGGTCATGTTACCGGCAAGGTGTCCCACGAGGAACAGGAGGAGGCACGCCCCGGTAAGAGCCACAAGAATCTTGCGGCCGATGGAGGACGTGACAAACTTACATGCTGTCGTGATAATGTCGTTCATAAGTGCAATAACGTCTTTGCGGGAATAACCATACTCCATCCCGCTGTAAAATGCAAGCACCAACTGCCTGTATCAGACAAAAAATGACCGTCAAAACCCCGGCTGCAGGATTAAAAGCAGTGCCACGAGGGCCAGCAGCAGGGCAAATACCAGGTCTACCCAGGCAGAATAGCGGGCATACAAGCGGCGCAGGGGAGCCCACTGCAACAGCCCGCTCCAGAGCATCCAACCGCCCTGCCCCGCCAAGGCCATACTGACCACCAGCGCCGGCTCAAACCAGCTGTAGGCATCCCCGAATGCCTGCAAGGGCCCCAGACAAAGCCCGCAGATGAAAAACGTACATTTGGGGTTGAGGATATTGCAAAGGAATCCCTGCCGGAGCAGGCGCAGTAGTGGCTCACGGGCGGCGGCTTCCTGCTGAATCTCCGCAGTGGCGCGGAAATGCCGCGGCATGATTTTCCAGGCAAGGTACAGAAACCAGACCGCCGCAGCATAGAGCAGCCAGCGGCTCCACTCCTGCTCCAGCAGCCAGGGCCCGGCGACACAGACGATACAGAGCTGGATGGTGATACCAATGGTAATACCCGTTACCACGGCGCAGGCGGCGCGAAAACCCTGCGCCAGCGCAGTACGCACCACATAAAATAAATCCGGTCCGGGGCTGAGCTGAGAGATAATCAGTATCAGAGAAGCAGCTATCAGGCTGACGACTGCATCCGTCATACCTCACCTCCCTCAAAAGACGGCAACGGCACCACCGCGTTGCCCGGCAGAGGGAACTTGCGCTGCACCACATGCTCGGAAAGCGGCTGAGACTCCGCGTAAACGGTGCGGTACATCTCCATCTTGGCATCAATATCATCCGCGTGATGCAGGGCCAATGCCTCCGGGGTCTTAGGCACCACGGGGGAACCGTATTCCAGCGTTCCGTGGTGAGAGGCAATCAGATGCAGCAAATGCAGGCGCACCTGTTCCGTGGCGGGCGTGAGCGTTTGCCACGCCTCACGCCGCTCTGCGGTGAGCATGAGCCCCCACAGGCGGTTCACCAGCTCAATCCCCACGGGAATATGACCAAGCAGCTCACCGGTCAGGGAATAAGGCATCACTAAGCTATGCTCCTCATACACATTCTCCCACATCTTGCCGCAGTCATGCAGCAGAGCACCCGCCAGCACCAAATCGCGATTAAGCGAGGGATAGGCGGCGCAGAGAGCATCTGCCACACGCATGACAGAGGCCACATGTTCCACCAGACCGCCGCGGCGGGCATGGTGATTCATCCGCGCCGCTCCGCTGCGGCGGAAACGGGCACCGTATTTCTCTGTCACGGTTTCGCAAAGCGTGCGCAGACGCGGGTCGCGCATGGAGGCAATGAGGGCAAGGATACCCGCCCAATCCTCTTTCCGGCGGGCACAGAGCTCCGGGCTGCCGGAAAGCATCTGTTCCTCTTCCTCGGGCGTGAGTCTGCGGCAATCCAGCGCAGAGCCGTTCAAGCCATATTCATTCACGCTCCATGTGCCCGTCACGGCAATGGCATCATTGGACTGCAGCGCATTAAACGCCGGATGCCAAGGAGCGTTGTCCCAGATTTTAAGCGAAAAGGAACCGGCCGCATCCGCCAGTTCCACTTCCAGATAGGGCTTCCCGGTCTTGGTGGTCTTGGTGAGCTTCTTGGTCACCTGCACCATCACCGTGCCCTGCACCTCCGCTGCCGTAGCGTCCGCGGTGAGCTGCTGAATACTGCCGAAGTTCATACGCGGAAGGGCAGATGAGGTTTACTGCACTTACCTGCTCAATTCTGCGGAGCAGGTGCGGGCTGTTCTGCAGGAGCAGGCTGCTCTGCAGGAGCCGGAGTCACAAGATTTTCCAGATTCTCCACAGCCGGAGCGGCGGGAGCCTCCACCGGGGTCTCCTTGGCCACGGTCTGAACTGCGGCGGGGGCAGCATCCTTGTTACCCAAATCAGACTTCTGCTGCTGGAAACGCATGTTCATGAGCAGTGCCAGCACAAAGCAGAGAATCATGAACAGAGAACCGAAAAACACCGTACCTTTCTTCAGCACATCCGTGGTCTGGGCACCAAAGGCCTGGTCTGTCATCTGCGCACCGAAAGCGGCACCGAGACCCTCCTGCTTGGGACGCTGCATCAGTACTACCAGCAGCAACAGTGAGCATACGACGAGAAGCAGAGCGAAAACAATGTAGATGGATGCGTTCAACATGGCGGTGATTGTAACTTAAATTGATTGGTTTGTAAAGGGGGGTCAGCCGATTATTTCATTCAGCTCATTGCAAATGACACGCTTAGGCTCTATCGGCTTGTCATCCAGCGCAAAACTCATGATAATGATTCGCTCACCTTTCTTGATGAGATGAGCCGCTGCACCGTTCACTATAATCTGTCCGGTGCCGCGAGGGCCTACCAGAACGTAGGTTTCAAAACGATTCCCGGACGTGACAGATGCCACCAGCACTTTCTCTCCCGGCCAGAGCCCGGCGGCTTCCACCAAATCCTGTGGTATCTCGATACTACCCTCGTAATCCACATCACCCCGAGTGACCATGGCACGATGAATTTTCGATTTAAGCTGAGAAACAAGCATGACTTCTTTGCGGACGGGCGCCTATCAAACTACTTTTCGGTGAAAAGGTCAAGACAAATTCGCGCCAGTGAACCTCAAAACTCCGCTCAGGACAGTTTTTTCTTGCATACGGCTGCATTTGGAGTAGAATGGCACGCAGAAAAAAATCCTCACCTTTCCATGAAGATGTATCGCCACCTGCTTACTCTTTCCCTGCTGGTCTGCGGTCTGTGGACCTCCTGCCAGCAGACCGGCACTGTGAACACAGAAATGCTCCGTGAAACTCTCTCCTGCCGGAAGATGGCTGTCACCCCGCACCAGCCGGCATGGCTCAGTGAGCAGAAGGACATCCACCCGCTCTCCGCTGCGGATTTGCAGAAGGTTCAGACTATCCTCCGCTCCGGCAGCACCCGACATGTGGCTGACCGCTACTACCGGAATGAGGAAGAGGGCAACCGCGGTGATTCTTCTTCCAATCTTTTCTACCTCTACGGTGACAATGCTCAGTGCCTCGGCGGACGCGTCATCAACGGTCAGGTGTATATGGACGACTTGAATCTGAATGAGCCCCAACGCAGGGAGCTCTACCGCATCCTGACCCCCTATCTGCAAAAACTGCCGAAAGAGCTCGACTGATGCTTCCGCCCTGGCTGCAACTGGATGCCGCGGCAGAGGAACTGCGCCGCATGCAACCCGATATCCGCGGCAAGGTACACCCGCTTGCCGTGGTGGAGGGCGTGCTGCAGCTGGGAGAAGGCTCAGAAATCCGCCCCGGCACCGTCATTGAGGGGCATGTGCGCATCGGCAGAAACTGCCGCATCGGCCCGAATGCCTACCTCAGGGGCGAAACCTCAATAGGAGACGACTGCGTCATCGGCAACTCTGTTGAAATCAAAAGCAGCATCATCGGCAACTCTGTCTTCATCTCCCACCTCAGCTACGTGGGGGATTCCGTCCTGGAAGATGACATCAACGTAGGCGGCGGCTGCATTTTCAGCAACTTCCGTCATGATGCCGGAGAAATCCGCATGCCCTGGCAGGGTGTCCTCACCCCCACAGGCCGCAACAAGCTCGGCTGCGCCGTCGGCGCGCACGCCCGCATCGGCTGCAAATCCGTCATTCTGCCGGGGCGCGTCATTCCGCCCGGTTCCCACACAGAGCCCGGCGCAGTCATCCGCTGAGCCGCTCCGGCACCCGCGGAGCAGCTTATTTTTCACTTTCCGCTACCCAAAAATGGTCTTTTCCGGGCTTTTGCATCATAAAAAAGCTCTCTCAAACACATTTTTTGATATTTATAATCATTTCCTGCTATTTCACTTACAAACATGTTTCCCAATTTTGCGCATGAAAAGGAGATGCGAGCGACCAAAGAAATGTGGCATTTTCCGTTATTTCGTGTTATGGTACACACATGTTCGCAGGGAATACTCCCCTTGCGGCGCAACCAACCACCCGTCATGTCAATATACTACAACACCCACATGAAATATTCCCATCCCTACCCTGCCATCCTGACGCTGCGGTGCTCCGGCTCCCGCTCACGTCTCCGTGCCGCCTTCTACCCGGACGGCCCATGCATCTGCATCAGCCACACGGCTCCCGCCCGCTTTTCCTCCGGCTCTGAGAACCGCGTCCTGCTTATTCTGCAGAATGCGGCAGTGTCTTCCAACCCGCCGGATGAGGAATGCGGCGGCGCCGTCCGCGCAACCTATGCCCCCGGCGGTCGCCCCGGCGGCTCAACTCTCTTCTTCTGCCATGCTGTAAAAAAGCGCCCGGCCCGGGCAGTCCCCGCACGCGGATAATCGGATAAACGCTAAAGTCAACGCCTATTATCCTACCCTACCAACCATACCCGGATAGAGCGTTTTCTCCGAAACATCCGCCTGCATCTCTTCCCGAGCCGTCTCCGCTGTCGCTCCTTGCCCGCCCATGTGCTGCCATGCCGGGGCGGGCAGAGCACAGCATGGCAGAAAGCCCTTTCGCGGGCTCAGAAATGAGCCCGCATCGGCAGCCCGCAGACATGTATCTGTTGCTGTCGCCGCTTCAACAGAAGCAAAAGCCGGCAGAACTTTCTTTCTGCCAAAATTCAATCAGAAAAAATGACTATGAATACAAAACCCAACACCCGTATTGCTCCGCAGAGCAATGATTCCGCCCGTCGTACCCGCATTCGCACCGCT